>NZ_FWFJ01000003.1 GCF_900172365.1 Roseovarius gaetbuli | reverse complement strand
CCAATCCGGACGCCGCCAGTCGATGCCTTCCCAGAGCATCGCGAGCTGTGCAGAGGTCAGCCGCACCGCCCCATCCTTGGCGCTCGGCCAAGGGAAACGTCCCCGCTCAAGCACCTTGTAATAGAGGCAAAGCCCCTGGCCGTCCCAGTAGAGCAGCTTCAGCCGGTCACCACGCCGTCCCCGGAACGCAAACACCGCCCCACTGGCGGGTTTCTGACGCAGCACATCTTGGGCAAGTGCCGCCAGCCCGGCGATCCCCTTTCGCATATCCGTCACACCGCAGGCCAGATACACGCGAACGCCGGTGCCAGGGCCGATCATGCGGCTTCCACGGCACGGATCAAGGACGTCAGCGCGGCCGGGTCTATCGTGCTATCAAAATGAAGGCGATGGCCGCACCGTAAGCGCAATTCGACTGCAGCTGGTGGCGACGTATCAGCTGCCGTAGGCTGCGCTGCCGGCACTGGCATATCCAAAGGGTAGAAAAGCGCCCCGGCATTGGGCGTCCACAGGCCCTTCTTCTTGAGGTCATGCCGCCAGGCATAAATCTGTTGCCGCGTAACCTCATGGCGGTGCGCCACCTGCGTCACCGTCGCCCCGTCTATCCCAACCGACATGACAATCTCGAGCTTGCCCTCGTCACGCCAGAAACGCCGTCGCTCGACCCCAAGAAATTCACCACGCATCGATGACCCCGCATAAGATACGTGTTTAACGACGTCGTTAACGACGTCGTTAAACACGTATCTTAGATCATCGCCCCAGCGTCAGGCAGGCGGTGCCAATGGCGCGGTTACTCTAAATGGGAGTTTGAACTCCTTGGCTGGGCACAAGCCTGTGGTGCACCTAGTTTCCCATATGCCCGCCTCGTTCATTTTCTTCTGTTCTGCTTCATAGTCAACGGGCGACAGCATGCCATAGTTGGCCCCGTCAGGGAAGATTCGGCGATCCATCTCGGCCTTGCTCTCTTCCCGCGTGTGAATTTCATCTAGCCGCTTGATGAAAAGCAGGAAGGTCAGCTGTTCGATGACGGAAAGCTGGTTGGAAACACCGCCGGACCAGAAAGCGTTCCAGATCTGGTCGATTTGCGTGCGAATGGTGCCTGTAAGCATGGGGGCCTATTCGGTTATTTTTATGATAGTGCTGACGTTATCGACTTGGCCAAGGGTTAACAACCGATCGTATCTGTATCGGACATGCAAAAGCTGAGTGGATTCAAAGGTTACCGATCTAGCAGGACGTTGCTCGCCCTAGATCAAGACGACACTTGTGGAAAAGTTTGTCAAAATCGCGTCGGCCGATTAAAGTTCATAGCTTTCCAAGTTGCGTTTTTTAACCCATTTTTAGGGCGGTTACACGGTTGCAAAACACACCGTAACCATTTGAAATTATTGGGTTCGGTAAGGGTTCGAGTCCCTTCTCCCGCACCATTTTCAGTGGGTCTACCGCCTTTGGCGACTTGAGGCCGGTTGAGCTGACCTGCCGCCTTTAGGTACCTGAGCGTTCAATCGTCATCCTGACATCTTTGGCGACCTGATCTTCCCCTTGTCGAGGCGAGAGCCTTTACGCGGCTGTGTCCACGCAGGTGCGCGCGAGCGTTTGCCCTTCAGGGCAGGGAAAGGCCTTGAGAACCTGGGATTGCTGATCGGACAAGAGCGTCAGGGCCGTGGCCGGGCCGATGTGAAAGCTTTCCGACCAGGTGTTTTCCGACAGGATGATCTCGTGGTGATCAAAAGCCAGGTGAACATAGCACAGGCGCGACGGGGCGACGCGGGTGATGCCCGGTTGCCCAAGAAGCGCGCGCGCCTCGATCAGGGCTTCGGTTTCGCCGGTCAGGGCGCGGTGTTCGGGGGCTGTGGTCAGCATGCGGTGACGCGGAGACACGACAAGGTCGCGCTCTGGCAGGCTTGAGCCAAGCGCGCCCTTGCGGATCAAAACCGGGCAGAGATCGGGGCTTGCGGCAAGGTCGTGTGCCTCAAGGCAGCGCCGTCCGGACCAGATCACCGGTTGAAAGCCGCGATCACGGGTGAGGACGCGCATACCGGGGCGCAGTGTCTCGACGGGATGTTTGCCGGTCAGGGTCGTGATCGCCGTGCCGGGGGTGAAACAGGTGACCGCCGAGGCTTGGGTTTTGGGTCGAATGAAAACGGACATTGATAATCCTGATACTTTTTAAACTACTACTCGCTTGTTGCGGCGCGCCTCATGCTGTCAAATAGGTGGTCAAGGCGTTGCCGTTAGGTGACTTAGCGCGCCGTTTGTGGCGTGAATGTGGGCGTTCAAAGGTCAGGTTCTGGCATAAGGCCGATGGTGAGGGGTTTGGGTTGTAGGTACTGATTGACCAGTCGCGCGACAGTTGATTTTGAGGGGAAGCACCGCTTTGGCGGGCAGGACAGGAAGAGGATAAGCCATGGAAATGACATTGGGAATGCGCCCGGAGATGCGGGCGCTGCTGGATCGGGTTGCGGCGATGGTGCGCGACGAGATCATGCCTCTGGAGGCCGAGTATCACGCCGAGATCGGCAAAGGGGATCGTTGGGAATACACCCCGCGCCAGGCCGAAATCCTTGAGGGGCTCAAGGCGCGGGCCAAGGCCGAAGGGCTGTGGAATTTCTGGCTGACCGACAGTGCGCGCGGCTTTGGACTTAGCACTGTGGAATACGCGTTTTTCGCCGAGGAAATGGGCAAGACCCCAATGGGGGCCGAGGTGTTCAATTGTAATGCGCCCGATACCGGCAATATGGAGGTGTTCGAGCGGTATGGCACCGAAGAGATGAAAACCCGCTGGTTGGCGCCGCTTCTCGAAGGTGAGATCAGAAGCGCCTATCTTATGACAGAACCGGGGGTGGCCAGTTCGGATGCCACCAATATCGCGATGTCCTGCGTGCGCGATGGCGATGACTATGTGCTGAACGGCGAGAAATGGTGGGCGACGGGGGCGGGCGATCCGCGTTGCAAGGTCTATATCGTGATGGTCAAGACCGGCGGCGATGACATGCCCAAGCATCAGCGCCATTCGATGATCGTGGTGTCGGCCGATACGCCGGGGATCGAAAAGCTGCGCCCGATGGAGGTCTACGGCCATGACGACGCGCCGCATGGGCATATGCATTTCCGGTTTTCGGATGTGCGGGTGTCGGCGCAGAATATGTTGCTTGGTGAAGGGCGCGGGTTCGAGATTGCGCAGGGACGGCTTGGGCCGGGACGGATTCACCATTGCATGCGCGCGATCGGTCAGGCCGAGGCGGCGCTTGAGATGATGTGTCGCCGGTCCCTGGCGCGCGAGGCCTTTGGCAAGAAGATCGCGCAGCTTGGGGCGAATTACGACATTATCGCCGAATGCCGGATGGAGATAGAACAGGCGCGGTTGCTCTGCCTCAAGGCGGCCTGGATGATGGATCAGGGCGATCCGCGCGCGGCTGCGCCCTGGATCAGCCAGATCAAGGTGGTGGCGCCGCGCGTGGCCCTCAAGGTGATTGACGAGGCGGTACAGCTTTTCGGCGCGCAAGGCATTTCGCAGGACGTGCCGCTTGGCGCGATGTGGACCCATGTGCGCACGCTGCGGCTGGCGGATGGGCCGGATGCGGTGCACCGCCGTCAGGTGGCGCGGACCGAGCTGCGCAAATACACGCAGGAAAAGCTGTAACGCTTGGGTAAGAGGGAACGCTTGTCAGGCGTTCCCTCTTACCGCGCGACATCCCGCGAGGCCGCCTGTAAGGGCGGATGAGCGCCGCCGCACAGGCAGGTCTGCACAGGCGAACGGGTCTCACGGCTGTGTGATCGCCCCAGCGGTTACATTGCTTCAGTTTAGCGCTTAGCTCCTTAGCGAACGCAAACCGAAGGGAGAGTTCCATGACTGCTGAATTCCGAGTTGAGATCAAACCGGTGAGTGATGATGTGGCCGAGGGTCAGGCCAAGGATTTGTTGGAGGGCGCGCGCGCCAAGCTTGGCTTTGTGCCCAATATGTATCGTGGCATGGCCAATGATCCGGGGCTTTTGTCGACCTATTTGCATGGCTATGACCAGTTTCGCCAATCGGGGCATTTCACGGCGCCCGAGCAAGAGGTCGTGTTCCTGACCGTGTCAGAGGCTAATGGTTGTGACTATTGCACGGCGGCGCATTCAATGCTTGCGATCAACGTCTCAAAGCTTGCGCCCGAGCACACCCAGGCCCTGCGCGACGGCAAGCCGCTTGCCGATGAAAAGCTTGAAGCGCTGCGCCAGTTTACCCACCACATGTGGGAGGCACGCGGTCTTGCGAGCAAGGCCAAGGCCGAGGCGTTCAAAGCTGCAGGCTATGGCGATGTGCATGTGCTTGAAATCATTCTGGCTCTCGCGGTCAAGACGATCTCGAATTATGCCAATCACGTCAATCACACGGATGTTGATGATGTGTTTGCGCCCTTCGCGGTGGGCAAAGAGGTCGAGCCTGCCTGACGTTGGCAGGCCAATCACGTTGATCTAAGGTTTTGCGCCCTCCTCGGCGGGGGCGCAAAACAGGTCATAGACCACTTCCAGGATTTTACGGGGGCGGTCGTCGGCGAGGCTATAGAAGATTGCCTTGCCGTCGCGCCGGGTGGTGACGAGCCCCTCGATGCGCAGCCGCGACAGTTGTTGTGACACGGCCGCCTGACGCGCCGACAGCAGGGTTTCCAGCTCGGTCACCGATTTTTCGCCTGACACCAGATGGCAAAGAATCAGCAACCGGCCCTCGTGACTTATCGCCTTCAGGAAATTCGCCGCTGCGGTCGCATTTTCGAGCATGCGGTCCATTTCGACCGGATCAAGCGCATCATCAAGGACGGGCAGGGGCATTTCGGGACTTTCGTGTTCATTCCTGCAAAGATTGTTAGAGTGTTTTGCGTACTTGTGCAAAACATGGCAACGCGATTGCGCGAAATTGTGATGATGTGTCGCGCGAAAACCTCCGGGGGTGGCATTGGCCTGCTACAAAATCTTGCGCAACCCTTGCAGCCCCTTGGGCGCAACACTAAGACTCCCTTAGGAACTGGCCGATATAGATCGGGTAAATTGACAAGGTCTGATCGCGGTTGATCGGACAATAGAGCAGGCGGGCGACGATGAAAGACCCAATGGATACCTACATGAACACCCTCGTACCGATGGTCGTTGAACAGACCAGCCGGGGCGAGCGGGCCTATGACATTTTCTCACGTCTTCTGAAGGAGCGGATCATCTTTTTGTCCGGCCCCGTTCATGACGGCATGTCAAGCCTGATCGTGGCGCAACTGCTTCATCTTGAGGCGGAAAACCCCAGCAAAGAGATCAGCATGTATATCAACAGCCCCGGTGGCGTGGTCACCAGCGGTCTGTCGATCTATGACACGATGCAATATATCCGTCCCAAGGTGAGCACGCTTGTCGTTGGCCAGGCGGCCAGCATGGGCAGCCTTCTTTTGACGGCGGGCGAGCCGGGCATGCGCTTTTCGCTGCCCAATAGCCGGATCATGGTGCACCAGCCCTCCGGTGGATATCAGGGCCAGGCGACGGACATCATGATCCACGCCGAAGAGACCCTGAAGCTCAAGAAGCGGCTCAACGAGATCTATGTCCGGCACACCGGCAAGACCCTGAAAAAGGTCGAAGAGGCGCTTGAGCGTGACAATTTCATGTCGCCGGAAGATGCCAAGGCCTGGGGTCTTATTGACGAGATCGTCGAAAATCGCGCCAAGAGCGACGAGGAGGCGAAGTAACGCATAAACCCGCCCCCTTGGTGGGGCGGGCGTTTTTGCGATTGTGGAGCTTTTGCGCCTGACTTAAGCTGGCAGGCGAAACACACGAACACCCGGTCAGATATGGCCAAAAGGCAGACGGCGGCGCAGCGCCCGAAAGGTACGTTATGGCGAATAATTCAGGCGGCGACAGCAAGAACACGCTCTATTGCAGCTTTTGCGGCAAGAGCCAGCACGAGGTTCGCAAGCTCATTGCGGGGCCGACAGTGTTCATCTGTGATGAATGCGTCGAACTGTGCATGGATATCATCCGCGAAGAAACCAAGAGCGCGGGCCTGAAATCAAGCGAGGGCGTTCCGGCGCCGCGCGACATCTGCAAGGTTCTGGATGATTATGTCATCGGGCAGGCCACGGCCAAGCGCGTGTTGTCGGTCGCGGTGCACAACCACTACAAACGCCTGAACAATTCTGGCAAGAGCGATATTGAGCTGTCAAAGTCCAACATCCTTCTGATCGGCCCGACGGGTTGCGGTAAAACGCTTTTGGCCCAGACACTTGCGCGCATTCTGGATGTGCCCTTTACCATGGCCGATGCGACCACTCTGACCGAAGCGGGCTATGTGGGCGAGGATGTGGAAAACATCATTCTCAAGTTGTTGCAGTCGAGCGAATATAACGTCGAACGCGCGCAGCGTGGGATTGTCTATATCGACGAAGTCGACAAGATAACCCGTAAATCCGAGAACCCTTCGATCACCCGTGACGTCTCGGGTGAAGGGGTCCAGCAGGCGCTTTTGAAGCTGATGGAAGGGACCGTGGCCGCTGTTCCGCCGCAAGGCGGGCGCAAGCATCCGCAGCAGGAATTCCTGCAAGTGGATACCACCAACATCCTTTTCATCTGCGGTGGGGCTTTTGCCGGTCTCGAAAAGATCATCGCGCAGCGCGGCAAAGGGTCTGCCATGGGCTTTGGAGCGGATGTGCGCGACAATGATCTGCGCGGCGTCGGCGAGGTGTTCACCGATCTGGAGCCCGAGGATCTTTTGAAATTCGGTCTGATCCCGGAATTTGTCGGTCGTTTGCCGGTCATTGCGACGCTTGAAGATCTTGATGAAGATGCGCTTATCACCATTTTGACGCAGCCCAAGAACGCATTGGTCAAACAGTACCAGCGGCTGTTTGAGCTGGAAGATGCCAAGCTCACCTTTACTGATGACGCGCTAAGTGCGATCGCGAAGCGCGCGATTCTGCGCAAGACCGGCGCGCGCGGGTTGCGGTCGATCCTTGAAGATATCCTGCTGGATACGATGTTCGAATTGCCGAGCATGGAGAATGTCGAAGAGGTTGTGGTGAACGAAGAGGCCGTCAATTCGGATGCGGCGCCTTTGATCATCTATGCGGAGACCAAAGGCAAAAAAGAAGGCGCAAGCGCAGGGTAATCCCTTCGCGGCCTCTTTTGGGACAAGCCAAGGCCTGTGGGAAACCGCAGGCCTTTTGTTTGGGCGCGGGTAAGAATTTTCGTCGAAAATTCTCGGCGCTCTGTATGCAACGTCGTCTATGGCCAAAGAAGGGAATGCAGCACTGGACCTTTGCCGCCAAATCCGCCATATCATGACCAGCATTTGTCGGAGGTTTGGATGGGCATTTTGACGACGCTGTTGCGTACGGTCACATGGTGGAACGGGCAGACGCTCAACACTCAGCTTTACACTTGGCGTAAGGGCGTCAAGGTTGGCGAGGATGCGCAGGGTAACATCTTTTACCGCACCCGGGATGACAAGCGCCGTTGGGTGATTTTCAATGGCGAGTCCGAGGCCACGCGGGTTGACCCCGATTGGCACGGCTGGCTGCACCACACCTATAAAGAACCGCCGACCGAAAGGCCGCTGCCGCACAAAGCCTGGGAGAAGCCGCATGAGGAAAACCTCACCGGCACGCCGCTGGCCTATGCGCCTGCCGGGTCGATCCGTCACGCGGTCCCGGTCGAGCGTCGCGATTACGAGGCCTGGTCCCCGGAATAAGGTTGGTTAAATGTCTGAGAATAAAACCGAAGTACTCGTCGGCGGTGTCGTTCTTGCCGTGGCTCTTGGATTTCTTGCCTATGCGGGAAAGACCACCGGCATGACACGCGGCGGCAGCGAATATCAGCTGAGCGCCAGTTTCCGCAGCGCCGATGGCGTGAGCGTCGGGACCGATGTGCGCCTGGCCGGCGTCAAGGTGGGCCGCGTCACCAGCGTTGATCTTGACCCGGCTACCTATCGTGCGAGTGCTAAGTTCACCGTTCTCGACGGCATCAACGTGCCCGACGACAGCGCGGTTGCGATTTCCTCGGAAGGTCTGCTTGGTGGGAACTACGTCGAGATCATGCCCGGCGGTTCGCCGTTTTACTTTGCGGCAGGCGATGAAATCGAATTCACCCAAGGCTCGGTCAGCCTTGTGTCATTGTTGATGAAATTCGTTTCCGGCTCCGAGGATGGGGCCGCGAAATGAAAATCGCCTGGCTCGGGCTCGTTCTGTCGCTCTGCGCCGGGGCAGGTGCCGCTCAGGAGGTCGCCTCTGTCGGTGTGGGCGCGGTATTGCGCGGGCTTGACAAGATCAACGGACAGGCCCGGGATATTGATCTGAGCAACGGCGAGGCCAACGAATTTGGCCGCCTTACCGTAGAACTTGCGCAATGCCGTTATCCCGAGGGCAACCCTGCGGGGGATGCTTATGCCTTTATGACGATTCGCGAGACCGCCAGCGGGCGCGAGTTGTTTTCCGGCTGGATGCTTGCCTCTTCTCCCGCGCTCAACGCGCTTGAGCATCCGCGCTATGACGTCTGGGTGTTGCGCTGTAAAATCTGACGCGGGTCGGTTTCAAGCGGCTTGTCGGTGATCCTTACATCACGCTCAAGCGCATCTTTGAGCAGGGCATGATAGGTCGCGCGGGGAATTTCCCGTGCTCCCAACCGCGCGAGGTGCGGTGTGATGAATTGCGTGTCAAACAGGGTAAACCCACAGCGCGCCAGGTGATCGGTCAGATGCGCGAGCGCCAGCTTTGACGTATCGGTGCGACGGGAAAACATGCTTTCGCCAAAGAAGGCCCCGCCGAGAGTGACCCCGTAAACCCCGCCGGTCAGCGCGCCGTCCTGCCAGATTTCAAGGGAGTGGGCGTGTTGCATGTGATGCAGCGCGACGTAAGCGCGGTGGATGGGCGCGTTGATCCACGTGTCGGGCCGATCGGCGCAGGCGCGCAAGACGCCCTCGAAATCATGGTTAAGAGTGGCGCGATACCCGCCGCGCCGCATCCGCCGCGCCAAAGAGCGGGAAATGTGAAACCCATCCAGCGGCAACACCCCACGATGCTGCGGATCGACCCAAAAGACCTCGGGGTCATTGCGGTGCTCGGACATCGGAAACACGCCCATTGCATAGGCCCTGAGCAAAATCGCGGGAGAGAGGGCAAGGGTGCTCATGAGGAGGTCTCGGGCGAGATGGGGCAGAGGTTAATCATTCGGTATCTTTTGGCATGTAAAACCGGGAAAGGCGATACAAGGATGAGGCGCTTCAATGACAGTCATGGAAAATGGGGTGGCGGGGTTCATGGGCGATGGGCTTACGATGATGGCCAATCGCACACAGGCACGGCATGCCCTTTTGGTTGATGCGTTTCGCCATGCGATCGCCGATTCCACTGTGATGCTGATCGGGGCCGAAGACGGCGCGTGGTGTTATGCGCTTGCGGCTGCCGGCGGCTTGCAGGTGGTTGGTATTGAAAAGAACGCGGACCAGGTAGAGCGGTTCATGCGGCTTCCTGATGTGGGGCTGCGTGAACGGATTGACATGCGCTGTGCCGATCCGCTTGAAGAATTGCGATCCGAGGTTGATGCAGGTCGGCAATACGATGTGGTCATCCTTTTCGACATGCTGGATTCGGTGACCGACCTTTACGAGCTGTTCGGTTTACTTGGCGAGCTTGGGCCGCACCTTGTGATCGTGGACGGTCTGTTCGGCCAGTCGTAAGAGCCGATTTTCACCATCGAGCGGCCACGCGAGGCGCTTCTTGGCCAAGGCCGCCCCTATCTTCTGCCAAGCCGTGGCGCGGTTGCGATGGTGGCCTATGACATGGGCTTTGATCTCGACTGGATCGACTGGAATCTGCTTGACGATGACGTGCGCCTTGGCCTGTCAGATTACTATTCTGAGGGCCCAACGTTGCGGGCAAGCTTTACCTTGATGCCCGAGCAAGTGGATTAACACCTGATACGCAAAAGGGCAGGTAATAACCTGCCCTTTGTCATTCGCGCGCGGCGGGTGGCTTAGCCCTGAAGGTTGGTTTCAAGCCACTGTTCAAGCCAGTGAATGTTATAGTTTCCGGTCTGGATATCTTCTTCCTGCAACAGCGCATGGAACAGCGGCACGGTGGTATCCACGCCATCCACGATCAGCTCGCCAAGTGCGCGCGCCAGACGGGTCAGAGCACTTGGGCGATCTTTGCCATGTACGATCAGCTTGGCAATCAGGCTGTCGTAATAGGGCGGGATCTTGTAGCCGTCGTAAAGTGCTGAATCCATCCGAACGCCAAGCCCGCCGGGGGCATGGAATTGCGTGATCGTGCCGGGACGGGGCGCAAAATCAGGAAGCTTTTCAGCATTGATCCGCACCTCGATCGCATGGCCATTGATTTGCAGATCGTCCTGAGTGAACGACATCGGCAGACCTTCGGCAACGCGAATCTGTTCCTGGACAAGATCGACACCAAAGATCGCTTCGGTGACCGGATGCTCGACCTGAAGCCGGGTGTTCATCTCGATGAAAAAGAAATCGCCCTGTTCATAGAGAAACTCGATCGTACCGGCGCCGCGATAATTGATACGCGATACCGCATCTGCACAGGTCTTGCCGATGCGCGCGCGTTCTTCTTCGGTAATACAGGGGCCGGGGGCCTCTTCCAGAACCTTCTGGTGGCGGCGTTGCAGCGAACAATCCCGCTCGCCAAGATGCACGGCCTGACCTTTGCCATCGCCAAACACCTGAATTTCGATGTGGCGCGGCGTGGTCAGGTATTTCTCGATATAGACCTCGTCATTGCCAAAGGCCGCCTTGCTTTCAGAGCGCGCGGTCAGAAAGGCGCTTTCCATTTCCGAGGCATCGCGCGCCACCTTCATGCCACGCCCGCCGCCGCCGGCGGTGGCTTTGATGATCACCGGATAGCCGATCTCTTCGCCGAGCACCTGCGCCTCTTTCAGTGTCGCAACCCCACCGTCAGAGCCGGGCACGCAAGGCACGCCAAGCGCCTTCATCGTGTCCTTGGCGGTGATCTTGTCACCCATGATGCGGATATGTTCGGCCGAGGGGCCGATGAAGGTCAGGTCATGATCCTCGACGATCTGCACGAAATTCGCGTTCTCGGACAAAAAGCCATAACCGGGATGGATCGCCTGTGCGCCGGTGACTTCACAGGCGGCAATGATCGCCGGGATCGACAGATAGCTGTCGCTGCTGGACGGCGGGCCGATGCAAACCGATTCGTCGGCCATGCGCACATGCATCGCGTCGGCATCGGCGGTGGAATGCACGGCGACGGTTTTAATGCCCATTTCGCGGGCGGCGCGGATGACGCGCAGGGCGATCTCGCCCCGGTTGGCCACAAGGATCTTGTCGAACATTGCCTGTGCCTTATTCGATGATCATCAGAGGCGCGCCATATTCGACCGCGGCACCATCTTCGATCAGGATACGTTTCACGGTGCCTGCGCGCGGCGCGGGAATGTGGTTCATGGTCTTCATCGCCTCGATGATCAGCAATGTATCGCCCTCCGACACCTGGGTGCCGACGCTGACAAAGGCCGGAACGCCGGGCTCTGCCTGGGTATAGACGGTGCCGACCATGGGCGAGGTCACGGCGCCGGGGTGGCTGGCGGGATCTTCGGCCGGGGCGTTGGCGGCGGCTGCTGCGGCCGGGGCGGCGGCAGCGACGGTGGCGGCGGCCATGGGGGCGGCGGCCACTTGCGTGGTGACAATCTCGCCGCGCCGACTTACGCGCACGTTGAGAGTGTCGTCCTCGCCGTATTCACGCTTGACCGAAAGCTCGGTCAGGTCGTTTTCATTCAGCAGTTCCGCCAAGGCCTTGATGAAGGCCACGTCCGATTCATGTGTTTTGTTTGACATCAGGTTCCTCGACCAAAAGCGATGGTGCCCAAAGTGGACCCATGGCATTCGTTTTCGCCGCTTATAGGCTATGCGTGAGCCCGAGAAAAGCGGCCATTTGACCCTATATTTGGGCGTTTCGGGATCAAATTACGAGGGCTTTCTTACAAATCAGCGCAAACGCGCCCGCGTCAGAGCGGCATGCCCGAAAGTTTTGCAACAAGTTCGGCAAGTTTACGGGCTTGAAACTTTTCCAAAAGGCGGGCCCGGTAAACCTCGATCGTGCGATAGGACAGGCCAAGCTCAAGCCCGATTTCCTTGGAGGTGAGCCCCCGGCAGGTCAGGATCGCCACCTCGCGCTCGCGCTGCGTGAGGGGCACGAGCGGGCGTTCCTCTGAGAGATCCGAGAATGACCAGACGCCGCGCTGAAACGGGGTGTCGGGGGTCACGGATTGACCGCGCACCCGGCACCAGAACAGCGTGCCGTCGGCGCGTTTCATTACCCGTTCATCGGCGTAGCGCCCGGTTTTGCGCATGATCGCAAGGCTGCGTTCGCCGATCCGGCGATAATCTTCGATCGAGGGGTAAAACCGCGCCAGCGGAACGCCGGGATAGGTCTCGGGGGTATCGCCGAAGATCGCGGCAAACTGCTGATTGCACTGCCGGATGATGCGATGTTCAAGCACCGCGAGCCCCACGGGGGCATGGTCGAAGGCAAGCTCTTTGATCTGCATGCCGCCTTTATGCCCGGTGTGCGCAGGCGCTCCAAGGGAATTACGTGGTTTTACGCAATTGAAGCCCGGCGCAGGGGATGCTTTGGTAGCAAGGGACAAGAAGGGGCGGTGCAGATGAATATCGGTGTCTGGCTGGAACGCGCGGCGGCAAGAGGGCCGGGGCGCTCGGCGATTTTCCTCGGGGCTGAGCAGGTTTTCGACTATGCCGGCTTTGACGCCGCAGCGCGCGCCGTGGCCGGCGGGCTTGTGGCGCGGGGCGTACGGCCCGGTGATCGCGTGGCGATTTTCATGACCAACAGCCCGGCCTATCTTTTGGCGCTTTATGGGGCGTGGTACGCGGGGGCCGCCGTTGTGCCGATAAACGCCAAGCTTCACAGCGCCGAGGCGGGATGGATCATCCGGGATGCAGGCGCAGGGATCGTTCTGGCGACGGGCAAATTGGCGCAAGGTCTGGGCGACATCGGTGCCACCATCATTGATATGGCTGAGGGCGATGCATTGACCGGCGCGCCGGTTGCCGCCATCACCGCCCGCGCGCCGGGTGATCTGGCCTGGCTGTTTTACACCTCTGGCACCACCGGGCGGCCAAAGGGGGGTGATGATCACGCACCGGATGCTTGTGACGATGTCGCTGGCCTATCTGGCCGATGTGGATGCGGTCAGTCCCGACGATGCCACGCTTTACGCAGCCCCGATGAGCCATGGCGCAGGGCTTTATGCGATGGTGCATGTGCTGCGCGGGGCGCGCCACGTCTGTCCGGTCTCGGGCGGTTTTGACGAGGCCGAGATTTTTGAACTCGCCCGCCTTCATGGCCGGGCGCATATGTTCGCCGCGCCGACAATGGTGAAACGCCTGACGGCGCATGCGCGCGCAGGCGGCGCGCGTTGCGAGGGGCTGCGCAGCGTGATTTACGCAGGCGGGCCGATGTATCTTGCCGATATCATCGAGGCGGTCGATCACTTTGGCGATATATTCATCCAGATTTACGGCCAGGGCGAATGCCCGATGGCGATCACCGCCTTGCCACGCAGTGATGTCAGCGATCGGAGCCACACCCGCTGGCGCGCGCGCCTTGGCTCGGTCGGGCGCGCGCAATCGGTGGTCGAGCTGCGGATCGGTGATGGCGAGGGGCAAGAGGTTGCGCGCGGGCAGGCGGGTGAGATCATGGTGCGCGGCGACCCTGTCATGCCCGGCTATTGGCAAAACCCCGAGGCGAGCGACAAGGCCTTTAGGGAAGGGTGGCTTTTGACCGGCGATGTTGGGGTGATGGATAACGAGGGGTATGTCACGCTTCAGGATCGATCAAAGGATATGATCATCTCGGGTGGCAGCAACATCTATCCGCGCGAGGTGGAAGAGGTGCTTTTGACCCATCCGTCGGTTTCCGAAGTCTCGGTCGTCGGGCGCGCCGATGCGGAGTGGGGTGAGGTTGTTGTGGCCTTCGTGGTGCCTCGTGCGGGGGCGCTAATTGATGAGGCAGCGCTCGATGCGCATTGCCTTGAGCAGATCGCTCGGTTCAAGCGACCCAAGCTTTATATTAGGGTAAATGACCTGCCCAAGAACAATTACGGCAAGGTTTTGAAAACAGAGTTGCGCGCGCGTCTGAACGGCTAAGATTTTTGAAGAAAAATCTTGGCCATTTTCTTTGCAAGAAAATGGGGTGTCTTGCGTCTCAGGGTCAAACGCCTTAAATGCGCCCCACGCGGTCGCAGCCTACCCGCTCAAAACAAGGGTTAGTTATGGATACCATCGTCATCTGCTCGGGCGGGCTCGATTCCGTGTCGCTCGCGCATAAAGTTGCTGCTGAACATACGCTTAAGGGGCTTTTGTCCTTTGACTATGGTCAGCGCCATTCCAAAGAACTTGGCTTTGCCGCCGCCTGCGCGACGCGCTTGGGCGTGCCTCATAGCGTCGTCGACATCCGCGCGATTGGCGCGGCCCTTGGTGGTTCGGCCCTCACCGATGATATCGCCGTGCCCGACGGGCATTACGCCGAAGAGACGATGAAGGCCACGATTGTGCCCAACCGCAATGCGATCATGCTGAGCATCGGCTTTGGCATGGCGGCGGCGCAAAAGGTCGATGCGGTGGCGACGGCGGTGCATGGCGGCGATCATTTCATCTATCCCGATTGCCGCCCCGGCTTTATCGATGCGTTTCAGGCGATGCAGGATCGCGCGCTTGAGGGCTATGCCGATATCCGCCTTTATACGCCCTATGTGACCGGATCAAAGGCCGATATCGTTACCGATGGCGCGGCGCATGGCACGCCGTTCGGCGAGACGTGGTCATGCTACAAGGGCGGTGCAAACCATTGCGGGCGCTGCGGCACCTGCGTCGAGCGGCGCGAGGCGTTTCATCTGGCCGGGGTGATCGACCCGACGCTTTATGACGATCCGGATTTCTGGTTGACGGCTCTGGCCGAGAGGGGCGCGTGATGTATCGGATCAGCAAGGAATTCCACTTTTCGGCCTCGCATCAACTCAAGGGGCTGCCCGAAGATCACCAATGTGCACGCCTGCACGGGCACAATTACATCGTCGTGATCGAGCTGGCGTCAACCGAGCTTAACGCGCATGGCTTTGTGCGCGACTACCTCGATCTGGCGCCGCTCAAGTGCTATATCGATGACACGCTCGATCATCGGCATCTGAACGATATCCTTGGCGATGATTGTGTCACGGCAGAGCGGATGGCCAAGCATTTCTATAACTGGGCGCATGCCCGCTGGCCCGAGGTTTCGGCCGCAAAGGTAAGCGAGACGCCAAAGACCTGGGCGGAATATCGTCCGTGAGCAGCGATAACATCATTCGCGTTTCCGAGATTTTCGGCCCCACTATTCAAGGCGAGGGCGCGCTGATCGGTGTACCTACCGTTTTCGTCCGCACTGGCGGCTGTGATTATCGGTGCAGCTGGTGTGACAGCCTGCACGCGGTCGAACCCGAGTATCGCGACACCTGGAAACCGATGACGTCCGAGGCGGTGATGGCCGAGATCAAGGCGCTGTCCGGTAGCGCGCCGTTGATGGTCTCGCTTTCGGGCGGGAATCCGGCGATTCAGCCGCTTGGCGCGCTGATCGAAATGGGGCAGGGCAAGGGGTATCGTTTTGCTCTTGAAACCCAAGGCTCGGTTGTGCGGCGCTGGTTCAGCGATCTGGATATGCTGGTGCTCAGCCCCAAACCGCCCTCAAGCGGGATGGTTGTGGATTGGGATATCTTCGCAGATTGCGTCGCGGCCGCAAAAGGCGCGCAGAGCGTTCTCAAGATCGTGGTGTTTGACGAGGTTGATTACCAATGGGCGCGCGACGTCGCGGGTCGTTATCCCGATCTGGCAGTCTATCTTCAACCGGGCAACCACACGCCACCGCCGCCAGATGACGATGCGGCCATGGTTGATCAGATAGGCATTGATGCGCGGATGCGTTGGCTTGTGGATCGGGTGATTGAGGACCGGTGGTTCACGGCAAAGGTGCTGCCGCAGCTGCACGTGATGCTTTGGGGCAATAAACGCGGCGTTTGACAGGAGAGATCAGGATGAGCGACGAAACAATCTATAGCAGTCTCAAACAGTTGGGCGGCGCAACCATTGTGCCGCAAAGCCCGGAAGAGGCGGTGCTTGAACGGGTGAAGAACCCGCAAGGCGATGTGGCCTATAACGTGCGCTTCACCGCGCCCGAGTTTACCTCGTTGTGCCCGATGACCGGGCAGCCGGATTTTGCCCATCTGATGATTGATTACGTGCCGGGCGAGTGGCTGGTGGAAAGCAAATCGCTCAAGCTCTTCCTGGGCAGCTTTCGCAATCATGGCGCCTTTCACGAGGATTGCACCATCAGCATCGCGCGACGTCTGGTGGATTTCCTCGATCCGCAATGGTTGCGGATCGGCGGCTATTGGTATCCGCGCGGCGGCATCCCGATTGATGTGTTCTATCAGACCGGCCCGATGCCCGAAGGCGTCTGGATTCCCGATCAGGGCGTGCCGCCTTATCGCGGGCGCGGCTAGGGCGTTGTCGCTCCGTTTCTTCTTGCCTTAAATATCCCCGCCGGAGGCATCCGACACTTGCCACGACGCAAGGCTTTGCCTTGGGCGAACTCGTCCGGCCCTTGCGTGCCAGTCTCGTAGGCAAGGCGGCAAGCCGCAGCATGACTTAGCAAGGCCGCGTGCGGTAGGTGCCATCGCCAACCGCATAGGCGCATTGATTGGTCGCGGTGTTGCGCGCCACCAGCGTACCGGCCGCAGCCCCGGCCAAGGCGGATACGATTGTCCAGCTCGGGTTCGCGTCAAAGGCCGTGGCCAGCAAAAGCCCACCTGCCGCGCCAATCAAACCGCCGGTCACCTCGCGGTTGCTTGGCGGCGTGTCACAGGCGCTCAGCGCCAGGGTGGCGGTGCAGGCCAGGGTCAGGATGTAATGCTGCATGATCGTTCTCCGAATGAAAGCGCGGCAAGGGCCTCCGTGCCGCCTGCCTTAATCATGGCACAGGCGCGGAGCATCTCGATTGATACGGATCAAGCCGAACCGCCAGTCACGCCCCGTGTTCAGACGATCACCACGGGCGGCTTGCGCCGCGCGCCCGACAGGGCGTTTCCGGCAATCGCCGCCAGCAAGACCGTGCCACCGATCAGCGTGTTGACGCTCGCGGTTTCCCCCAGAACCAGCCAGACCCAGACCGGCCCCAGAACCACCTCGGCCAGCGACAACAGGGTAAGTTCTGCGGCCGACACCGTCTTTGATCCGATGGTATAGAGGATAAGACCTGCCCCGACCTGAAACACCCCCATGCCAAGCGCAATGCCGGTATCGGGCAGGGAGATCACCAGCGGCAGCCCGAGCCAGAGACAGATGCCCCCCATGATCGCAATCGCGAACAGCCCCGAGATGAACACCGAGGGCATCATCTCGGTATTCTTGCCCCAGCGAAGTGTGATGGTGAACACCGCGAAGCCAAGCGCCGAGCCAAGCGCCGCCAGATTGCCGCGCAGCGCCGCGCCCGAGGATTTGTCCCAGACCATGATGGCGATGCCGCCACTTGCCACGGCGATGGCGACCCATGTTTGCGGGCGCACCATCTCGCGCAGGATCACCCGGCCAAGCACCGCCGCCAAGAGCGGGGCACTGGCAAAAAGCATCATGGCATTGGCGACAGAGGTGCTTTGTACCGCGTAAATCCCGCCGGTATAGGCCGCCACAAGCGACAGCCCGCCAATCACACCGCCCCAGCCCGAGGCGCGCGCAAGCGCAAGCGGGTCGCGCCCGGTGCGCAGGCGGATCACCACGTAAAGCAGCGCGCTCATGCTGAGCGAGCGATAAAGCAGGATCTGCCAGACAAGGGCGTCGTCTATAAGGCGGATGCCAAGCCCCACGGTGGACCACAACACGCCCGCGAAAAACACCAGAAGATAGCCGCGCAAATCGCGCTCGGATGCCGGGGCTTGGGGGGCTGTTACCAGTGTCATCGGACGTCCTTGTTCTGTGTCAGGACGCGATGCGGGCCAGCTTTGGTTTCCGGGCGTGGGGATCGGTCCTTTGCGGGACAGGCTGGCGGGTTCATGACCGATAGTCTTGTCTGTTTGCGACCGGGCAAAGGAAAACCCCCGCAGGGCCAGGGCCTTGCGGGGGAATGCGCCAAACAGGGCGGCGGTGGTCTATTCGGCGTCGCGCAGGCCCGGATCTGCATCCACGACCGATGCGGCCAGAGGCGTGGCATCGACCGGTTTGGTCGCTTCAGGTAACGGCGGGGCTGTTTCCCTGGCGACCTCTTCGGGCGTCTCTATCGGCGGGGTCTCATCCTTGATCAGGGCCGCGAAGAGGTGGCGTGGCTCTGCGGTCGCGGCCTGGCGGCGGGCGCGGTCCTCGGGCGTCGAGCCGCGCAGGGGGCCGTTATCCAGCGCGGTTGCGCGGGTTGTGGTGTCGGGCGGGTGAACGGAGAAAACCGCCCCCGGCGTTATGGCGTTCGAGGCCGAGACTGGCTCGGTCGTGCGCGGCCCTGCCGTTGTGGACTGTGTCGGTTCCGTCCTGCCTGGCGGTGTTGGGGCCAATGGCAGGATTGGCGATGAAATTGCGGTGAACATGAGTTGCCTCGTCTAAGTTCGCCCCCGCCTTCGATCTTAACGCTAAGTTCATGAAATCCTATCTGATTTCGATCCAGTTGGTTAATAAAACCATAAGAAAATCCCTGCCCGGTGGTAAACCGGACAGGGACCAGATAAACGGCATCGCCGGGTTTCGATCAGCCCCGGTTCATCCGGTTTTCGATCAGATCGTCAACAACGGCGGGTTCGGCCAGTGTCGAGGTATCGCCCAAGGCGCCAAAATCATCCTCGGCGATCTTGCGCAGGATACGGCGCATGATCTTGCCCGAGCGGGTTTTCGGCAGGCCCGGCGCCCATTGGATCAGGTCGGGCTTGGCAATCGGGCCAATCTCGGTGCGGACCCATTTTTCAAGCTCTTTGCGAAGCTCCTCGGTCGGCTCGACGCCGTTCATCAGGGTGACATAGGCATAGATGCCCTGACCCTTGATGTCATGCGGGTACCCAACCACGGCGGCCTCGGCGACCTGTGCATGGGCCACAAGCGCGCTTTCGACTTCGGCGGTTCCCATCCGGTGGCCGGAAACGTTGATCACGTCATCAACCCGGCCAGTGATCCAGTAATAGCCATCGGCGTCGCGCCGACAGCCGTCACCGGTGAAGTAATAGCCTTTGTAATCCGAGAAATAGGTCTTCTCGAAGCGCTCGTGATCGCCGTAGACCGTGCGCATCTGGCCCGGCCAGCTGTCCTTGATGCAAAGCACGCCTTCGGCCTCGGTGTCGTGGATTTCAACGCCCGATGTCGGGTCAAGAATGACCGGCTGCACCCCGAAGAAGGGCGTGGTGCAAGAGCCGGGCTTGGTCGCGGTGGCGCCGGGCAGGGGGGTCATCAGGTGACCGCCGGTTTCGGTCTGCCACCAGGTATCGACGATCGGGCAATTGCCCTTGCCGACGACCTCGTTGTACCAATTCCAGGCCTCGGGATTGATCGGCTCGCCGACGGTGCCAAGCACCTTGAGATCGGAAAGGTCGCATTTTTCCACAAAGGAATTGCCCTGACCCATCAGCGCCCGCAGGGCGGTGGGGGCGGTGTAGAACTGGTTGACCTTGTGCTTTTCGCAAACCTGCCAGAACCGGCTTGCGTCCGGGTAGGTCGGCACGCCCTCAAACATCACGGTGGTGGCGCCATTGGCCAGCGGGCCATAGACGATATAGCTGTGGCCAGTGACCCAGCCGACATCGGCGGTGCACCAGTAGATATCGCCCTCGTGGTAATCAAACACCAGTTCCTGGGTCATCGAGGCATAGACAAGATACCCGCCAGAGGTATGCACGACGCCCTTGGGCTGACCGGTCGAGCCAGAGGTGTAGAGGATAAAGAGCGGGTCTTCGGCCCCCATTTCCTCGGGCGCGCATTCGGTCGAGGCAGCCGCCATCAGGGCGGTGCAATCGTAATCGCGCTCGGTCCAGGTGGTCTGACCGCCAGTGCGTTTGACCACAAGGTTCTTGACCCGGTCATCGCAATGCAAAAGCGCGGCGTCGGTGTTGGATTTCAGTGCCGTCTTGCGCCCGCCGCGCGGGGCCTCGTCGGCGGTGATCACGACCTTGGCGTCCGAGCCGTTGATGCGCGCGCCAAGGGCGTCGGGGCTAAAGCCGGCAAAGACGATGGAATGGATCGCGCCGATCCGCGCACAGGCCAGCATGGCATAGGCGGCCTCGGGGATCATCGGCAGGTAAATCACAACCCGGTCGCCGCGTGTCACGCCCAGATCCTTGAGGACATTGGCCATCCGGCAGGTGTTGTCGTGCAGCTCTTGATAGGTAATGTGCAGCGCCTCTTCATCGGGGCTGTCGGGCTCCCAGATGATGGCGGTCTGATTGGCGCGGGTGGCGAGGTGGCGGTCGATGCAATTGGCCGCGACGTTCAGGGTGCCGTCGGAATACCAGTTGATCGAAACCTTGCCGAGTTCAAAGCTGACATCCTTGACCTTCGTGAAGGGCTTGATCCAGTCGATGCGCTTGCCGTGCTCGCCCCAGAACGCCGCCGGGTCGTTGATCGAAGCGTCATACATTTCGGTGTATTTCGCAGCGTCGATATGGGCGTTGGCCGCGAAGTCGGCAGAAGGGGGATAGGTGGTATCGGACATGTCGGACCTTTTCGTTGGGGGCGATGACGAACGGATGCCCGCCCCCAACGAAAAGCGATATGGGGCGCGGGCGATCCGGGTCAGATCGCGAGATATTCAGAGCGCAGTTCTTCGTTTTCAAGAACCTCGGCGGCCGTGCCGTCAAACACAATGCTGCCCGTGTCGAGAATGACAGCCCTGTCGGCAAGTTCAAGGGCGCGCACCGCGTTTTGTTCGACGATCACTGTGGTGATGCCCTGTTCCTTGATGATGCGCAGGGTTTTCTCGATCTCGTCGACGATCACCGGCGCAAGCCCTTCATAGGGCTCATCCAGCAACAGAACCTTGAGATCACGCGCAAGCGCGCGGGCCACGGCGAGCATCTGTTGTTCGCCGCCCGAGAGGGTCACGCCCTCTTGCTTGCGACGTTCCGCCAGACGCGGGAAGAGGTCGTAAAGCCGCTCAAGAGACCAGCCGATCGGCGGGGCGATCTGCGCCAGTTGTAGGTTTTCCTCGACCGTGAGGCCGGGGATGATGCAGCGATCTTCCGGCACAAGGCCGATACCGACCGAAGCGGCCTGATGGCTCGACATGGTGTGAAGTGGCTGGTGATCGAGCCAGATTTCGCCCTTTGTCACCTGCGGGCTATCCATCCGCGCGATCGAGCGCAGGGTGGTGGTTTTGCCGGCCCCGTTGCGGCCCAACAGCGCCAGAATTTCACCCTCGTGGACGTTGAAGGTGATGTTCTGGACGATATAGCTCTCGCCGTAATAGCTTTCCATGTTCCATACGGACAGGAAGGCGGGAGCGGTTTCGGCGTGGTTATGGCCCTTGGAAAAGTCGGGTTTGACGTTCATGGTCCCTGTCTCCTTCAGGCGTGTTCGCCAAGATACGCTTCGCGCACCTTGGGATGGCCCTTGATGTTTTCGGGCGTGTCTTCGACCAGCGGTGTGCCCTGCGCCAGAACGGTGATCCGCTCGGCCAGGCTGAATACCACATGCATATCGTGTTCGATGATCGCGATGGTGATGTCGCGTTCGTCCTTGATCTGTTTAAGCAGGTCGATGGTGTTGTTGGTGTCGGCCCGCGCCATGCCGGCCGTTGGCTCGTCGAGCAACAACAGCTTGGGGCTCTGCGCCAGACACATGCCGATTTCCAGACGCCGCTTGTTGCCGCGCGACATCGAGGCCGAGTGATCATGGCGCGCATCGGCCATGTTCAGGCTTTCCAGCATATGCTCGGCCTGCTCGACGATCTCTTTTTCGTTGTCGGCGTTTTCAAACGCATGCATCCGGAACACGCCGTCACGTTTGGCGAAAATCGGGATCATCATGTTTTCCAGCACGGTCAGATCACCAAAGATTTCCGGTGTCTGGAACACGCGGGAAATGCCCATCTGATTGATCTCGAAGGGTTTGCGCCCCAGAACCGACTGGCCATTGAACATGACGCTGCCGGTGTCGGGGATAAGCTTGCCGATGAGAACGTTCAGCAGGGTGGATTTGCCCGCGCCGTTCGGTCCGATGATCGCATGCACGGAGTTTTCCGCGACGCTCAGGTTCACATCCCCAAGCGCCTGGAGCCCGCCGAAGCGCTTGTTGACGTTTTTGACTTCAAGAATACCCATAACTCCGTCTCCTTATTCGGCGGGGGTGGATTGGGTCGATTTGTCGGCGTCGTCCCCGGATTTCTTGCGGCGGAACAGGGCCGCGATGCGCTGTCCCCCTTCGACAAGACCACCGGGCAGGAAGATCACCACAAGCATGAACATCAGGCCAAGCGTCAGGCCCCAGCCTTTGCCCACGAAAGGATGCACCAGCGTGACCATAAGATCCTCAAGCCCGTCGGGCATGAAGCCGAACCAGGTGTGCAACACGCCATCGTTGATCTTTGAGAAGATGTTCTCGAAGTACTTGATGAAGCCCGCGCCCAGAACCGGGCCGATCAACGTGCCGGCACCGCCAAGGATGGTCATCAGAACCACCTCGCCAGAGGCCGTCCACTGCATGCGCTCGGCGCCTGCAAGCGGGTCCATCGAGGCCAGAAGGCCACCGGCAAGACCGGCATACATGCCCGAGATCACGAAGGCCGCCAAAGTATAGGGGCGTGCGTTCAGGCCGGTATAGGTCATCCGGGTGTTGTTGGATTTGATCGCCCGAAGCATCATCCCGAACGGCGAGCGGAAGATGCGGATCGCCAGATAAAAGCTGATCAGCATCAGGATCGCACAGAGGTAATAGCCGTTGTTGAACTGGAACGCCCAAGGGCCAACGACCATTTCATAGGTGTCGCGCATGTCCAGACCGAAGAGGTTGGTCACCGGAATGCCACCGCTTTCGGTGCGGCTTACGCCAAGGATGCGCGGATCGTCGAGCGTCAGCTGCAAGCCGGTTTCGCCATTGGTGATCGGTGTCAGAACCGAATAGGCGAGGTTAAAGCTCATCTGGGCAAAGGCCAGCGTCAGGATCGAGAAGTAGATCCCCGAGCGACGCAGGCTGACATAGCCGATCACGACGGAAAACAGGCCCGCCACGATCACGCTCAGCACGATGGCCGGAAGCACGTTCATGCTCAGCAGCTTGAACATCCAAACCGCCGAATAGCTGCCGACACCCAGAAAGGCGGCATGACCGAACGAGAGATAGCCGGTCAGGCCAAACAGGATGTTGAAGCCGATGGCGAAGATGCCGAAGATCACGAAACGCTGCATCAGGTCGGGATAGCCCGCATTGAACTGTGCCAGCGAACTATCGGACGGGAACGGGTTCAGGATGAAAGGTGCGCAGAGCGCAAGAAACGTGACGACCAACAGGAGAGACAGGTCTTTTTTGTTCAGTCCAAGCATGGATTAGTCCTCCATCACGCCCTTGCGACCCATCAGGCCACGCGGACGTGTGAGCAGAATGATAATAGCCACCAGGTAGATGATAATCTGGTCGATACCGGGAAGGATCGACTTGATCTCATTCATCGAGGCAAAGCTTTCGAGAATGCCAAGCAAGAAGCCGGCAAGCACCGCGCCCGGAAGCGAGCCCATGCCGCCGACAACCACCACCACAAAGCTCAGCACCAGGAAATCCATCCCCATGTGATAATTGGGCGAATTGATCGGCGCATACATGACCCCGGCGAGGCCGGCCACCGCCGCGGCGATGCCGAACATGATGGTAAAGCGCTTGTCGATATTGATGCCCAGAAGGCCCACGGTCTCGCGATCCGCCATGCCTGCGCGCACGACCATCCCGAAGGTGGTGAACTGCAAAAAGGCAAAGACGGCGCCGATGATGACGGCGGCAAAGGCGAAATACACAAGGCGCCAGTAGGGATAGATGATTGCGTTGGCCTCAAAGCCAAGCATCACCCCGAAATCAAAGCTGCCCTTGAACACGTCCGGCGCGCCGGTGGGGATCGGGTTGGCGCCGTAGAAATACTTGATGATTTCCTGAAGCACGATGGCCAGACCAAAGGTCACAAGAATCTGGTCGGCATGCGGGCGCTTGTAGAAATGCTTGATCAGGCCACGCTCCATGATGAAACCGATCGCGATCATGATCGGGATCGAGAACAGGATCGCAAGCGGCACGGCCCAGTCGATAATCGACGCCCCTAACTCTGGTCCGAACCACGTCTCGACATAAGTGGTCTTGACCTTCATCGGATTGCCAAGGAAGTCGGTCCTGGTCGGGTCGATTGTCTCGAAGCTGATGTTCAGGATGCGCTGCAGCGTGACCGCGCAGAAGGCGCCGATCATGAAAAGCGCGCCATGCGCAAAGTTCACAACGCCGAGCGTGCCGAAAATCAGTGTCAGGCCAAGCGCGATAAGCGCATAAGCCGAGCCCTTGTCGAGCCCGTTTAGAATTTGGAGAATGATTGCGTCCATTGTTCCCACCCATGGGTTAAAGGCGATGGTGGTCTGTCCGAGTCTTTGCGGTCAGAATCGGTCGCGCGCGGTGTGCGCGCGACCGAAATGATCTGACGGATCAGGCGCCGGGGTTACACTTGCCCAGTTCACCACCCGCGAACATCGGGTGATCGGCAGGGTAGGTCACCTGTGCCGCCGGTGTCACTTCGACAACTTCGAGAAGATCGAATTCGCTGGTCGGGTTTTCTTTCCCGCGCACAACCAGAACGTCTTTGAAGCACTGGTGATCGTCTGCGCGATAAAGTGTCTTGCCGTTGCCCAGACCGTCGAACTCAAAGCCTTCAAGGGCTTCGACAACGGCGCAGGGGTTGAAGCTACCGGCGCGCATGACGGCATCTGCATAAAGTAGGGTCTGGCAATACGTGGTATGCGCGGCCTGGCTCGGCGGGAAGCCGTATTTTTCACCGAAGGATTTGACGAACGCTTTCGAGGCGTCATCCTGCAGCGACCAGTGCCAGTTGGTCGAACCGTGAATACCTTTCACGTTTTCACCGGCACCACGGGCCATCAGGCGCGAGTAGAGCGGAACAACGATTTCGAAGTTCTTGCCGTTCACGGTCTTTTCGCGCAGGCCGAACTGAACCGCGTTGGTCAGCGAGTTCACCATGTTTCCGCCGTAGTGGTTCAGAACCAGAACGTCGGCGCCCGAGTTCAGAACCGGTGCGATATAGGACGAGAAGTCTGTCGCGGCGAGCGGTGTGCGCACCTTTTCGACGGTTTCCCAGCCCATGGCCTCGGTTGCGGCCGCGATCGATTCTTCCTGTGTCCAGCCCCAAGTGTAGTCTGCGGTCAGGTGATAGGCCTTGCGGTCCGAACCGTAAAGCTTCTGAAGAACCGGCGCCAGAGCAGCGGCGGACATGTAGGCGTTGAAGAAGTGACGGAAACCGTTGGCCTTCTTGTCCTTGCCGGTGGTGTCGTTCGAGTGGGTCAGACCCGCCATGAAGATCACGCCGGCCTCTTGGCACAGACCCTGAACAGCAACAGCCACACCCGAGGACGAGCCGCCGGTGATCATGATTGCGCCGTCTTTTTCGATCATCGACTTGGCCGATGCGCGGGCTGCGTCCGATTTGGTCTGGGTGTCGCCGGTGACGAATTCGACCTTCTTGCCCAGGATGCCGCCGCCTTGCAGGGCTTTGGAGCTGAAGGTGTTCATCATGCCGCCGTCGCCGCCACCGTTCAGGTGCTCGACAGCAAGCTGATAGGCGCGCAGTTCGTCGGCGCCCTCATCGGCGTAGGGGCCGGACTGGGGAACGTTGAAGCCGAGGGTCACGGTGCCGCCGGTCGGTTCGTTGGTGAAAGCCGAGGCGCTGGACGCCGTAAAGATCGTCGGCAGGGCAAGGCCGGCACCAGCAATGGCGCTGGTTTTCATCAGGCCCCGACGAGTCAGGTTCGAGTTGGACATAGATTCCTCCCATTGATAATTCTCGGGAAGGGCCTCCTCTTGCGCCTCCCCAAATTGCACAGCTGTGCTGCTTTAGTATGAGGCGTTGTAAGAAAATTACGCAACAACTGCTTTTGGTAGAATAATTAATTTGTAAATTAATAGACATTACCGATTGGAATGTTGTAAATAAAATTTCAAGTGCGGCATGAAGTCGCTAGAAACGCAGGGAAATTTCGATGCCGGAGCGGCTTATGATCGGGACCCGGATCAGGGAACGGCGGGTACTCGGCGGTATACGTCAATCCGATCTGGCGCGTCAGGCGGGCATATCGCCCTCCTACCTCAATCTGATTGAGCACAACAAACGCAGAATCGGCGGCAAAACCCTGCTCAAGCTGGCCGAAGTTCTCAATGTCGAGCCTGCGCTTTTGTCCGAGGGCGCCGAGGCGACCTTGATTGCGGGGCTGCGCGAGGCCGCCGGCGAGCAGGACGATATCGGCGCCGAAGTCAGCCGGATCGAGGAATTCGCCGGGCGGTTTCCCGGCTGGGCGAAACTGCTGGCCGATCTCTATCGGCGCACCGAGTCGCTTGAGAGCACGATCGAGACCCTGACCGACCGGCTGGCGCATGACCCTTATCTTGCGGATTCGCTGCACGAGGTGATTTCGGCGGTGACGGCGATCCGCGCGACTTCGTCGATCCTGGTCGAGACCGAAGCACTGGAGCCTGAATGGCAAAACCGCTTTCACCGCAATATCAACGAAGACAGCAGCCGACTGACCGAGGGCGCGCAATCGCTGGTGCGCTATCTTGAGGGGGCGCCGAACACGGATGCCGAAATCAAGTCGCCACAGGATGAAATGCACGCCTTTCTGGCGGAGCGCGGGTTTCACGTGCCGGAGCTTGAGCGCGACATGGCCGGGCCACGCGACATCGCGCGCCTGATCGAGGGCGAGGGGGCGGAGTTGTCGAGCCCGGCGCAAAGCCTCGCGCGCGATGCGCTGTTGCGCTATCTGGCGGATGCCCGCAGCCTGCCGCTTGAGCCGCTGCTTGGCTGGATCAAAAGCGTCGGCCTGCATCCCGATCGTCTGGCACAGGCAAGCGGCGTTGATCTGGCGACCTTGTTCCGGCGGCTGGCGGCTTTGCCCGAAGACGCGGTCGGCCCGGTCGGGCTGGTGATCTGTGACGCCTCTGGCTCGCTGGTGTTTCGCAAACCGTTCGAGGGCTTTGCCATGCCGCGCATCGCGGGGGCCTGCACGCTCTGGCCGCTGTTTCAGGTTCTGGCACAGCCCCAGAGCCCGCTTCGGATGCGTCTCAAACAGGTCGGGCGCGGCACCGATACCGTCGAGGCGCTTGCCGTATCGGCCCCGGTGACCGCCCCGAGTTTTGCGCGCCCGGCCCTGATGCAGGCGCATATGCTTTTGCTGCCTGACCGGCCCGAGGCGGCCGACGCGCCGATGCGCGAAGTCGGGGTGAATTGTCGGATATGTTCGCTGGCCGATTGCCCGGCGCGGCGCGAACCGTCAATCATTTCAGACGGTTTTTGACAGTCCGGGTAAGTTTGGGGATAGTTGCGTGATGGTTCTGCCGTTATGACATCGGAGGGGAGGCCGATTGCATGGGAAAAAAGGTTCTGCTGATCGAGGATGAGCCGAATATTATCGAGGCGGTCAGCTTTATCCTGTCGCGCGACGGCTGGGAGGTTAAAACCCATTCCAATGGCCATGACGCGATGGAGGTTGTGCGCCTGCGCGCGCCCGACCTGATCATTCTGGATGCGATGCTGCCGGGCAAGAGCGGCTTTGACATCCTGACGGAAATCCGCAGCGACGCGGCGGTTGGTGAAACGCCGGTCCTGATGCTGACCGCGCGGGGCCAGAGCAAGGATCGCGAGATGGCCGAACGCGCCGGCGTCAGCCAATATATGACCAAGCCGTTTTCCAATGCCGATGTTCTGGCGGCGGTGCGCGCGCTAGTCACCCCATGAGCCCCGAGCGCGGCCCGGTCTTTCTGGCGCGGCGCACCTATCGGCGCCGCCGTCTGGCCGACGCGGCGCGGCTTTTGCCGATTGTCGGCACGGTTTTGATCTGTATCCCGCTGTTGTGGCAGGGCGAGGGCGCATCGGGCGCCACCCGAACCACCATGGCGATGTTCTATATCTTTGGCCTCTGGGTGATCCTGGCGGCGATTGCCGGGATCATCTCGCGCCATCTGCGCGCCGCTGAAAACAAGGAACCGCCGCGCGGGGCAGGGAGCTAGGCCATGGCGATCCTGAACGTGCTTGCCCTGGTCTGTCTGCTTTACGTGGTATTCCTGTTCACCGTTGCCTTTGCCGCGGATCGCGCGGCGCGCCATGGGCGGGGCAAGTGGTTGCGCTCGCCTTATGTCTACACGCTGTCGCTGTCGATCTATTGCACCGCCTGGACATTTTACGGCGCGGTTGGCTTTGCCGCGCGCTCTGGCCTTGAATATGTGACGATCTATCTCGGGCCGACGCTGGTGATGATCGGCTGGTGGTGGACCCTGCGCAAGATGGTGCGGGTCGGGCGCAGCCAGCGGATCACCTCGATCGCCGACCTGATTTCGTCGCGCTATGGCAAGTCGAACCTTTTGGCGGTCTTTGTCACCATTCTCGCGGTGATCGGTGTCACGCCTTATATAGCGCTCCAATTGCAGTCGGTGACCCTGTCGTTCGCGGCCTTTTCCGAAACCGAACAGGCCGGCGCCGCCCTGCCGGACATGCAATCGACCGCGCTTTGGGTGGCCATGGGTCTTACGCTGTTCACGATCCTCTTTGGCACCCGAAACCTTGATGCCAACGAACGCCATCACGGCGTGGTCATGGCCATCGCGGTCGAGGCGGTGGTCAAGCTCTGCGCGCTTCTGGCGGTGGGTGTTTTCGTGGTCTGGGGGCTGTCGGGCGGGGTGTCAGAGACACTTGCGCGCATCGACGCCTCAGAGATTGCCCGCTTCGAGGTGCCCGGAAGCCGCTGGATCGGGTTGACCATGCTGTCGGCGGCAGCGTTCTTGTGCCTGCCACGGATGTTTCAGGTGATGGTGGTCGAGAACGAGGACGAGGACCACCTGCGCACCGCCGCCTGGGCGTTTCCGGCCTATCTCATGCTGATGAGCCTGTTCGTGGTGCCAATTGCGGCGGTTGGTCTAGATGTCATGCCAATCGGCGCCAACCCGGACTTGTTCGTGCTGACGCTGCCGCTTATGGCGGGGCATGACGGGCTCGCGATCCTGTCGTTTCTGGGCGGGTTTTCTTCGGCGACCTCGATGGTCATCGTGGCGGCGATTGCCTTGTCGACGATGGTGTCAAACCACATGGTGATGCCGATCTGGCTTCATTTCACCGGCGGCTCGGCGGTGATTTCGGGCGATGTGCGCCAGGTCGCGCTGTTGGCGCGTCGGCTGAGCATCGCGGGCGTGGTGTTTTTGGGATACCTCTATTTCCGGGTGACTGGCGGCGGCGCGGCGCTTGCGGCCATCGGGTTGATTTCATTCGCGGGCGTGGCCCAGTTTCTGCCGGCCCTCATGGGCGGCTTGTTCTGGCGCGGGGCGACGCGCACCGGGGCCTTGGCCGGGCTTGGGGTTGGCTTTGTGCTCTGGCAATACTGCCTGTTCCTGCCAAGTTTTGGCCCCTCGATGATCATGCCGCAGACGGTTCTTGATCACGGGCTTTTCGGGCTGAGCTGGCTGCGCCCGCAGGCGCTTTTCGGGGCGCAGGACATGGACCCGCTGGTGCATGCGATCATGTGGTCGATGCTGTTGAACACCGGGGCCTTTGTCCTTGGCTCATTGCTGAGTTTCCCACAGCCGATCGAGCGGTTGCAGGGCGCGCAATTCGTCAACGTGTTTGATCATTCCTCGACCACTGGCGGCTGGTCGGGCGGCATGGCGCAGAGCGAAGACCTGTTGATCATGTCGCAACGGATCATGGGCGCCACCGAGGCGCAGGCGCTGTTTGCCACGGCCGCGCGCCGTCAGGGCCTGGCCGGCTATCTTCCCGAACCTTCGCCCGATTTCCTGCAAGAGCTTGAACGCGAGCTCTCTGGCTCGGTCGGGGCGGCCACGGCGCATGCGATGATTTCCCAGATCGTCGGCGGCGCGGCGGTTTCGGTCGAGGATCTGATGGCGGTGGCCGATGAAACCGCGCAGATCATGGAATATTCCAGCCAGCTCGAGGCGCAATCCCAGGAACTGGCCCGCACCGCGCGCCAATTGCGTCAGGCGAACGAGAAACTGACCCAGATTTCGGTACAAAAAGACGGCTTCCTGAGTCAGATCAGCCACGAGTTGCGCACGCCGATGACCTCGATCCGGGCGTTCTCGGAGATTTTGCGCGACACCTCTGATCTGACGGCGGAAGAGAAAAGCAAATATTCCTCGATCATCCATGACGAGGCGGTGCGCCTGACCCGGCTTTTGGACGATCTGCTTGATCTGAGCGTGCTGGAAAACGGCCAGGTGGTCCTGAATACTCAAACCGGGTTGCTGAGCGACCTTCTGGACCGCGCCGAACGCGCCGCCGGCGTGCAGGTCGGCACTCTCAAGGTCGAGCGGGAGCGCGCGGCCGAGGCTTTTGAGCTGACCACCGATCTTGACCGGCTGGCGCAGGTGTTCATCAACCTGATCGCCAATGCGCGCAAATATTGCGATGGCGATCCGCCGATTCTCAGCATCCGCACCCATGAGGTTGAGGGGCGTCTGGTGATTGATTTCACCGATAATGGATCTGGGATTCCGTCGGAGAAGCAGGCGGTGATTTTCGAGAAATTCTCGCGCATTGGCGAGACCAAGGCCGGGGGCGCCGGGCTTGGGCTGGCGATCTGTCGCGAGATCATGACCCGGCTTGACGGTTCCGTCAGTTACCTGCCGGGACAGAAAGGCGCGGCCTTTCGGGTCAGTTTGCCGCTGCAGCGCCGCATGGCCGCGCAATAAACCGCCAAATCTAAAGGAATTGGTAACCAAGCCCGCAGTAGTGTGACCGAGACAGCATAAGAGGCGGGCAGCGGCGGGCGTTATGGGATCGCAGGATCAAAACTCAGTTATTCATCGCAAGGCACAGGCCGCCCGCGGTGGGTTTGATTCGCGGCTCATGTCGCCCGCCAGGGCGCTGCGGCTGTCGCTGGCGCGCACGGCCGACACGATGTTTGATCTCGCGCTTACGGTTGTCACGGTCGAGCAGTTGCGCGTGCCGTTAAGCGATCTTGCCAAGGCGCTTGGCGAAGAGGGGCTTTTGTTGCTGCTTGAGGGCGAAAATACCCCACGCGGCGCGCTTTCGCTTGATCCACAGTTTCTTTCGGGCCTGATCGAGGTGCAGACCACCGGCGCCGTGCGCTCGGGCGTGGCCAAGCCACGACCTGCAACGCGCACCGACGCGGCGATGGTGGCGCCGCTGATCAATGCGCTGCTGTCGGGGTATGATGAACAGATGGCCGGCGGGGTTGAGGGCTATCAACCCCGCAAGTTCGAGTATGGCGACATGGTCGAGGATACCCGCAGCCTGTCACTGGCGATGACGGCGCCGGATTACGACCTGTTTCGCATCACGGCCGATCTGGGGCCGGGGGCGAAGACCGGCTGCTTGAGTCTGCTGTTGCCGGTGGCGCCGCCGAAAGCGGCAAAGCCGAGCGGCAAGAAGACCACCGCGACGGGGGCGCAACCGGGCCTCAGGGATGTGGCGATCAACGCACCGGTGGTGCTTGATGTGGCGCTCGCGCGCGTCAGCCTGCAACTCAAGGATATCTGGGCGTTCAAGCCGGGCATGCTTGTGCCGGTCTCGCCCGACTGCCTTGGCACGGCGCAGGTTCTTGGCACCACCGGGCATCTGGTGGCCGAGGCGCGGCTTGGCCAGATGAACGGCTGGCGGGCGGTGCGGCTTGTGTCTTCGGCGGCGGCGCCGCTGCCGGATATTGCGCCGGGCGAGCACGCCGAGGTGCCAGAGATCACTCCGCCGGCCAAACCCGCACCGGCAATGAAGGTGCGTAAGGTGACCGATATCCCCGAGGCGGTCGAGCAACCCATCGCAAGCGACTTTGATCCCTACGCCGAGATGGGCGCAGAGGGCGGTCTGGTTCCCTACGAAAGCTAAGGCATGCGCAGGCATGGCCATGGCCGCCCTGTGCGCCGCGCCTGAGTGTCCGGATTGACCTGTATCAAAGTTCCACGCGCGGCACTGGCCTAGTCTGCTTGCCAGCATGGAGGATCGTCATGATCAACACACAAACATATCGCGACGCGCTGATGAGCCGTCTTGGTGAACTCGACAAGCGGTTGCACGCCATTGAGGGCGCGCTTGATTCGCCCAAGTCCAAGGATTGGGATGAAATGGCGGCCGAGCGCCAAGATGACGAGGTGCTGGAGCATCTCGGCCAGAGCGGACAGGACGAAATTGCGCGGATTCGTGCCGCCCTCGGGCGGATACGCAACGGCAGTTATGGCACCTGTTCGGGCTGTGGCGAGCAAATTGCGCCTGAACGGCTTGATATTTTGCCCGAAACGCCACTTTGCCGGGCATGTGGGGCGCGCAAGCGCTAATGCGCCGTCATCTCGCTGTTGCCCGCGTAATTTATTCTGTTTCGACAGGGCGATGCACGCTAAGGTAGAACGTACCATCTGGGAGGATGACCATGATCAAGACCACACCTGAATTTGAGCGCCTGCGCCATCAGATTGCACAGGCTGACAGCGAAATCCGCCACCGCTACGAGCCGCAGGTGCGCCGCATGATGGAGCGTATGGTGGCCTCGGGCGAGGCCGTTCCCGGGCCGATAAAACGGCTGCATAAGGAATTGCTGTGCGAGGCGATCGAGGCGCAATTCGACAACATGCCGGTCTGATCTTTCGGTTTGCGCCGCCCTGCGCTTGCGTGTGCGTCAATTCCCCGTAGTAATTGACGCAGTAAAATGGCGTTTTGGGCGGGTATGATGTGACTGGGCAAATTCAATCTGAGTGCCGTGATGGCGTGGCTGTCCTTTCGCTGGACCGGCCTGTTGCCAATGCGCTAGCGCCGCAGTTGCGCGCAGACCTTATGACGGCCCTACGCGAGACCGCGCAGGATGACAGCCTGCGTGCGGTTGTGATCTGCGGCGCCGGGACGGGGTTTTCCTCGGGCATTGATCTTACCGAATATGACGGCCCGCTCGCCAGCCCTTGGGTCAATGCGCTGTGCCGCGAGATCGAAGATTTTCCCAAACCCGTGGTCGCTGCCTTGCACGGCTCTGTCCTTGGGGCGGCGGTCGGGCTGGCGCTTGCGGCACATGCCCGCGTCGCGCAGGCCACGACGCGGATGGGGCTGCCGGAAATCAGCCTTGGCATGATCCCCGGAGCCGGCGTCACACAGCGCGCGCCGCGCCTTATGGGCGCACAGGTCGCGCTTGAACTGATGCTATCGGGCAAGCCGGTTGTGGCCTCTGACCCACGGCTTCGGTTGTTCTTTGACCAGATCACCCCGGATGATCCGCTGGCGACGGCGGTCACGCTGGCGCGCAAACTGGCCGACAAAGGCAGTTGGGCGCGCACCCGTGATCGCGAACGCGGGCTGTCCGATCCGGTTGCCTATCAGCGCGCACTGAGCCTTGTGGCTGAACAGTTGGCCGGGCAGGGTGGGGCAGGTGCCGAAATCGTGCGCGCGGTCGAGGCGGCACAGCTGTTGCCGTTCGAGCAGGGGCTGGAGTTCGAGCAGGTGTTGTTCGAGGACCGCCTGCAAAGTGCTGAGGCGCGCGCACAGCGTCATATCTTTGCCGCAGAGCGGCGCGCGGCGATCATGCCGGAATTGGCGCAGGCCAAGGCGCAGCCGCTCAACCGGATCGCGCTTGTGGGGGGCGACGCTGCAACCCTGGCCGATCTCGGAATGCTGTTTCTTGATGTCGGCAAAGACCTTGAGGTTACGACCCCGGCCCTTGCGCAGCGCCTGAAGGGTATTTTTGACGATGCGGTCGACAAGGGTCGACTTGACGCTCCGGGGCGCGACGCCCGGCTTGGTCGCCTCGCAGAAGGTGCAAAAGACGGCTGGGCCGATCTTGTGCTTGATGCGCGCGACGGGCGAGAGGGCGCGTTGCATTTGCCGTCGCCGCGCGAGGGTGGCGTGGCGGCGCGGCTTGATACCGGTGTGGGATTGGCCGGTGTGGGCCTTGGCTTGCGGGTCTACCGCCCGGCCCATGGCCTGCGGCTTGTTGAGATCGGGGTCGGGGCAGGCGCTGCGCCCGCCGCCGTGGCCAGCCTTGCGCGCATGTGCGCCGATATGGGCCGGGTCGCCGTGCGCGCCGCCCAACCGGCCGCCGGTGCCGGGCTGGGGCATGGCATGACGGCGGCGCTGTATCTCGCGGCGCTTGATCTTATGCGCGGCGGGCTGACGCCCCTGCGGGTGGATCAGGCGGCACAGCGCCTCGGGCTGCGCGCGGGGCCGTTTCTGATGATGGACAACGAGGGGCTGGTGCAGGTCGCGCAGCGGCTAAAAGGCGTGGCCGGTGAGATCGGACTTGGCGATGGTTGGGCCGGGCCATTGGAAGAGCGGCTTGCCAAGGGGGCCAAGGGGCGCTCTGTCGGGCGTGGGTTTTACGACTATCCCCCCGAAGGGCCGCGCCCCGCCAAGGGGCTGGCCGAGACCGGGCGCGCCGTGACCGAGGTGCTTGGCGATATCGCGCCGCGCCACGCGCTTCATGCGGCGCTGATCAATGCCGCGGCGCGGATTCTGGCGGCACAGGCCGTGCAGCGGGCGTCGGATCTCGATGTGCTCATGGTGCGCGGTTACAATTATGATCGCACGCGCGGTGGCCCGCTTATGCAGGCGGATCAGCGTGGCCTTATGGCGGTTCTGAAAGACATGAAGGTGCTTGCCGCGCGCTCTGCGCCGATCTGGGCGCCAGAGCCGATGATCCTTGATCTTGTCAAGAACGGGCAGGGCTTCTTTGGTCGTGCGGGCGCGGCCTAGCTTAGCAGGATTCCGATCACCACCATCATCAACCCGATCACCGACAGGAACAGCGCCGCCGTGTTGATAGGCACCACCTTTTGCATGGTCGCGCGCATGGCTTCGTCGCTCAGCCCTGCCTTGCGCGCCTTCCAGACGGTCACAATGCACCAGATCAGCCCCACCAGGCCCGCCAGTGAAACCGCAGCTCCAAGCCAGATCAGAATTTCCATCGCGTGCTCCTTTATGGTGCGACCTTGATGCGCTGCGCCTAGTCGAAGTTGCGCCGTTGCGCAAGTCGCTCAGTCAGGCAGAAGCATCTTGCAGAGCCGCGCGCGCGCCTATACTCAGAAGGCCCAATTGACCGGAGACAGCCCATGAACGACATGAATTCCGACTCGACTTATCGCGTAACCGCAGACGAGTTGCGCCAGTTCATCGAGCGATTCGAGCGGCTGGATGCCGAGAAAAAGGACATCGCCGAACAGCAGAAGGAAGTGATGGCCGAGGCGAAATCGCGCGGCTATGACACCAAGGTTCTGCGCAAGGTGATCTCGTTGCGCAAGCGCGACAAGGACGATATTGCCGAAGAAGAAGCGGTGCTTGAAATGTATAAAGAAGCGCTCGGCATGACGTGACGTGACGAAGGCGTGTTCGTGGCTTAGGGCGTGATCATCTGCACGCCCTGAAGCCGCTGAATTTCATAGACGTCTTCGTCATAGATCTCTGTCAGCGCATCAATAAGCTCGGTCGTCCAGCCGGGCACATCGAGTTCTTCTTCGATAGCGTCCTCATCGGCGAACTTGTCAAGAAATGCCGTGATCACCCGGCGTTTTTGCACTTCGGTCATGCCGGGATGGCTTGCCATATAGGCCTTGAACCGCTGTTGGCCGGGGCGGGTCATGATCTCCATCAAGAGGCTGAATTCGCCGCTAAACTCGACCGTCGGGTCGATGCCGGCCACCTCGCGCACCACCTGCGACCAGATCAGGGGGGTGTCCTCATTGCACCATATCGTGACGGGGATGTGCGGGTGGCTGTTGCGGATCCGCGCGACCATCTCGGACCATCTCATGTGGGAAGGATCAGACCCGCGCATTAGTTTATCCATCTGCTTGTGCGGCGTGTGGTCAAGCAGGGACGGCAGGAAAGTGGCCGGATTGCGAATGGCAAAGAAAAGCTCGATTTCATCGTCGGGAAACATCTGGCGAAAGAGATCAAGCCGCAGTTCCGCCGCCCCATAGAAAAGCCCGCCAGTCACGGCCATCTTTGGCGTGCCGAAAAAACCGGGGTTGGACAGGATAAGCCGGTCAACCGCGCCATCGTGGCTAATGGCATCCACCAGAATGTCGCGTGCATCTGCGCTTAGCCCGCTGTCCTGCGCCTGATGCAGGATGTCACGCACCAGACGGCGATAATTGGGCGGGTCAGGGACATTGGCGCCGAAGTTGGCCAGGATATCACGATTGCCCAACAGGCAGTTTACCAGCCTGTCGTCATCCGTACTATGGGCGCCCGCGTGAATTACGACCTGCATTGGTATCCCGGTTTTTTTAAATGTCGCGTCAATATATACGGGCTTTTTGCCAGAGTTAAACCGCAATCGCCTGTCACGTCGGCAAGGCATTTGCATAAACCGTCCGGTCAGTGCGGAATTTGGCTTGAAGTGGCCCGCGTTAATGCGTAATCAGACGCCCGAGCCCCTATAGCTCAGCTGGTAGAGCAACTGATTTGTAATCAGTAGGTCCGCGGTTCGAGTCCGTGTGGGGGCACCATTTAAATTTAATAAATATTTGATTTTATTTAATAAATTCGGATTCAATTTTATTGAATCCCCCTAATTGTCCACCCTGGGTGAGTTGATGGAAGCCTTGTGCGCCTTGCGTTGCCCGTTGAATAAAATCTGCTTCCGACTCGCCATTATGCCGTGAAATGCCACCGCCGTCAGCCAGAAGTGCCGCGTGTGCGTCGCCGTCAGGCTGGAAATTTTGGTGTGTGTTGGGACTTAGGGTAAATGTTGCGAGTCTAAACCGTTCACGGCCCAAACCTGCCGTTCACCACCACTGTTGATTGTCACTGAGAACTGACCCGGCAACTGCAGAAATTGTCATTGAGAATTGACCCATGTGCAACCTTACCCCTGCTTGATTCAGCTGGGGGCTATTGGAGTGGTAGACATGGGATTTTTGAGGGTTATTCGGAAATGGGCGCTGCGAGACAAGATGCCCATTCGCGAGATTGCGCGGCGAACAGGCGTATCTCGCAACACGATCAAGAAGTATCTGCGGGCCGGTACCAGCTTCATTGTTAATGTTGGTCAGCGCCTTTTTCGCGCTGGGATTTGCTGCTTTTAGCGGTGCTGGGAGACAAAAAATCCATCTGCCAAAAAATTGTGACCAGCTTTGCATATTTGCTCGCTGTTAGACCGTCACTATTAGATACCGCACATAGTACCAATGAGGAATAGCGCACTTGCAACTTTTGCGTGTTTCTGTCTGTCAGCACCTTCTCAAAAGAAATCTCGTTTTTCATCGAGTAGCGTCGCCGTGCCTTCTCATACGCTTTGCGCACACCGTCAGGCTGGGCGCGGCGATCACCAGCATTCCGGCGCTCACCCGGGCGCTTGCGCCGGGATTGCGGCGTGGCCAGGGCAAGGTCATCTTCGTCTGTGCGGGCGCGCCTGCCGATGCCCCCGCCGAAGACCTTGCCTATCGCGCCGCGCTTGCCGATCTGGCGCCCTTGATGCAGACCGAGATGGGCGCGCCACTTGCGATAAACGCGCTGCGGCTTCAAAGTGGCGATCCGATGTTGCCAAAGTCCCGGCGCTGCGCCAGTGCAGCTTTTGCTGGCGGCGATGTATCTTGATCGCACCGGGGCAGGCGGGGCCTGTGGCTCGGTTCTGACGGTTTGCGCGCCCGGCGAGTGATGCGCGATTGAGCCAGTGATCGACGCGGCGATTGACGCCCCGGCTGTCAGTGGTAAACCAGCGCCCAACGCAGCAAGGAACACCCGATGAATCTGTTTAACGATATCCGCAGCCTCGTGCTTGACACTCTGGCCCAGATGCAGGCCCAGGGCAGCCTGCCCGAAGGGCTTGATCTGGCCAATGTCACGGTTGAGCCGCCGCGCGATCCGGCGCATGGTGACATGGCAACCAATGCGGCGATGGTTCTGTCCAAGCCTGCGGGCCTCAAGCCGCGTGATATCGCCGATGCTCTGGCGGCGCTTTTGGCCCAGGACGAGCGGATCACCAGCGCCGAAGTGGCCGGGCCGGGGTTCTTGAACCTGCGGCTCGCGGCCTCGCTCTGGCATGATGTCGCGCGCGCGGCGCTCACGACCGGCAAGGAGTTTGGCCGCTCGAACATGGGGCAGGGCAAGCGCGTCAACGTCGAATACGTCAGCGCCAATCCCACCGGCCCGCTACATGTGGGCCACACGCGGGGTGCGGTATTCGGCGATGCTCTGGCAAGCCTGCTTGATTTCGTCGGTTATGATGTCACCCGCGAATATTACATCAACGATGGCGGCGCGCAGGTCGATGTGCTCGCGAGGTCTGTCTATCTTCGCTACCTTGAGGCGCATGGCAAAGAGGTCGCCTTTCCCGATGGCACCTATCCCGGCGATTACCTGATCGAGGTCGGTCAGGCCCTCAAGGACAAGGTTGGGGCGGCCTATGTCGATCAGCCTGAAGCGGTCTGGCTTGAGGACATCCGCAACTACGGCACCGAGGCGATGATGGATCTGATCCGCGCCGACCTCAAATCGCTTGGCGTGGAAATGGACGTGTTCTATTCCGAGAAATCGCTTTACGGCACCGGCCTTATCGAGGCGGCACTTGCTGCGCTCGACGCCAAGGGGCTGATCTATGAGGGCGTGCTTGAGCCGCCCAAAGGCAAGCTTCCCGAGGATTGGGAGCCGCGCGAACAAACGCTGTTCCGCTCGACCGCGCATGGCGATGACGTGGATCGTCCGGTCAAGAAATCCGATGGTGGCTGGACCTATTTCGCGCCCGACATTGCCTATCACTTTGACAAGATCAACCGTGGCTTTGACATGCTGATCGACGTGCTCGGTGCCGATCATGGCGGGTACGTCAAACGGATGAAGGCCGCCGTCAGCGCGCTGTCGGATGAACGCGTGCCGCTTGATATCAAGCTCTGTCAGCTGGTGAAGCTTTACAAAAACGGCGAGCCCTTCAAGATGTCCAAGCGGGCCGGGACATTCGTGACCCTGCGCGACGTGGTCGAGCTTGTCGGCCCGGACGTGACCCGCTTTGTGATGCTGACGCGCAAGAACGACGCGCCGCTTGATTTCGATTTCGACAAGGTGCTGGAACAGTCCAAGGACAACCCGGTGTTTTACGTGCAATACGCCAATGCGCGGGTCAATTCGGTGCTGCGCAAGGCCGCCGAGGCGGGCATTGACGTCAGCGACGCGACACTGGCGGCGGCGGATCTGTCGGGTCTGACCCACGAGGCCGAGTTGAACCTGGCCAAAAAGCTGGCCGAATGGCCGCGCCTTGTGCAGATTGCCGGGCGCACCAACGAGCCGCATCGCGTGGCGTTCTACCTCTATGATCTGGCCAGCGATCTGCATGCTTTGTGGAATCAGGGGCACAACGATGCCAGCCTGCGCTTCCTGCAAGAGGACGATCCGGCAACGTCACAGGCGAAAATCGCCCTTGTGCGTGCTGTTACCGTTGTTATTTCCGCAGGTCTTGGTATTCTTGGCGTAACTCCGGCTGAAGAGATGCGGTAACAAATCGCACAGGCAGACGCCGGGGATGAGGCAGATCATCAACTCCCCGGCGGCTATGTATCGCCGGTGAAAAAGAGGCGGACCATGGCACAGATGCAGGATGCGCAGTATACCACTGCGCCGGATCGGGCGAATGTCCTTGTCAAATTGACGAATTTAACAGGCGCGGCCTTGTCGCTTGCGCTGATTTTTGGCGTGGGGGTTTGGGGCTACAAACTCCTGGTGCGCGACGTCTCGGGCGTTCCGGTGGTGCGTGCCGCCGAAGGCCCGATGCGGGTGCAACCCGCCGATCCCGGCGGAAGTGCGGCCGAGCATCAGGGCCTCGCGGTGAATAACGTCGCGGCCGAAGGCGCCGCCGCCGCACCTGCGGATCGGCTTGTGCTGGCGCCGCCGCCGCTTGAGCTGACGCTTGAGGACGTGCCGACAGAGGCCCCCGAGATCGTGCAGCAGGCCGAGGTAACCCCAACCGCCGAGGCGGGCGAAAGTGATCCTTTGGCCGCGCAGGAAACTTTGCAAAATGCCTCGCTCGACACGCTGGCTGAACAGCTTTCCGCAGGCGTCCCCGCGATTTCCGACCTTGAAACGGCCCCCGCCGCTACGCCAGAGCCCGAGGAGATTGCCGCACCGGCCCCCGTCAAAGGCGGCATTGGCACGTCGTTGCGCCCACGTGTGCGTCCGGCCAAGTTGACCAGCATCCCCGAGGCCGTGGCGCTTGCGGTCGCCGCCGCGCGATCGGCTCCAAACGCCGAAGTGAACCCCGACACCATTGCCGTCGGCACCCGTCTGGCCCAATTGGGCGCGTTTGACAGCCCCGAGGTGGCGCGCGGCGAATGGGATCGTTTGTCGGCCAAGTTTGGCGACTTCCTTGAGGGGAAACAACGCGTTATCCAGCGTGCTGAAAGTGGCGGACGCACCTTTTACCGGCTGCGCGCCATGGGCTTTGCCGATCTTGGCGATGCGCGCCGGTTCTGTTCCGCACTGGTGGCGGAACGCGCCGAATGTATCCCGGTGGTCACCCGTTGACAGGGTTTGGCGCCACCATTCTTGACGCCGAAGGCTTGCGGCTGAGCGCCGAGGAAAAGACGTTTTTCGCCAAGGCCAATCCGTTCGGCTTTATCCTGTTCGCGCGCAATATCGACAGCCCCGAACAGGTGCGCGCGCTTTGCGCCGAGATGCGCGATGCGGTAGGGCGCGATGCCCCGATCACCATAGACCAGGAAGGTGGCCGCGTGCAGCGCCTGCGCGCGCCGCTCTGGCGCGAATGGCCCGCGCCGCTGGATCAGGTCAAGGCGGCGGGCGATCATGCCGAAGAGGTGATGTACCTGCGCTATCGCCTGATTGCGGACGAGTTGCACGCGCTTGGCATCGACAGCAATTGCGCCCCTCTGGTCGATGTGGCCGGCCCCGCGACCCACCCGTTTTTGCAAAACCGCTGTTACGGATTTGACGCCGACACGGTCGCGCGCCTCGGGCGGGCGGTGGCCAATGGCCTGCTGGATGGCGGTGTCTTGCCGGTGGTTAAACATATCCCCGGACACGGGCGCGCAGAGGCCGACAGCCATCTTGACCTGCCGACGGTCGATGCCCCGCATACGCAGCTTTCGACAAGTGATTTCGCGCCCTTCAGGGCGCTCAACGACTTGCCTCTGGGGATGACGGCGCATCTTGTCTATTCGGCGATTGATCCCGCGCCGGCCACCACCTCGGCGCGTATGATGCGGCTGATCCGCGACGAGATCGGCTTTGACGGGCTGATCATGACCGATGACATTTCGATGAAGGCGCTTAGTGGCGCGCTTGGCGATTTGTCGCGCGCCGCGATTGAGGCGGGCTGTGACGTGATCCTGCATTGCAACGGCACGCTGGACGAGCGCCGCGAGGTGGCCGAGGCCGCCGGGCGCATGAGCGGGCCCGCGCAAACCCGTGCAGAGCGCGCCCTTGAGGCGCGCAAAACCCCGGAGTCGGTTGACATTCCGGCCCTATCAGCAAAGCTTGACGCGCTGATAAACGGGCGAGTGGATGACTGAGAACGAGTTTAGCGACGTGGACAAGCCGAGCGAGGTGGCCGAACGGCTGGCCGCCGAGGCCTTGATCGTCGATGTCGATGGGTTTGAAGGCCCGCTTGATCTGTTGCTGACGCTGAGCCGCACGCAAAAGGTTGATCTGCGCAAGATTTCGGTGCTTGAACTGGCGCGGCAATATCTGACATTCGTGGAAAAGGCCAAGGCGCTGCGGCTTGAACTGGCGGCGGATTATCTTGTGATGGCGGCCTGGCTCGCCTTTCTGAAATCGCGGCTCTTGCTGCCGCCGGACCCGACCGAAGAGGGGCCATCGGGCGAAGAACTTGCCGCGCATCTGGCGTTTCAGCTTGAGCGTTTGCAGGCGATGCGCGATTGCGCCGCGCGCCTGATGGGGCGCGACCGTATGGGGCGCGATTTCTTCGCGCGCGGGGTGCCCGAAGACGTGACCCGCCTGCGCCGCGTGACCTATTCCGCGACGCTTCTGGACCTGATGCAGGGCTATGCCCGCATCCGCACCCGTGATGAATTTCGCCCCTTCGTGATGGACCGCGACGCGATCTTCACCATGGAACAGGCGCTTGAGCGGCTGCGCGGGCTGATCGGCTATGCGGGCACATGGACCGATATTTCGACCTATCTGCCCGACGGGTTTACCACCGATCCCGCGCGCCGCCGCTCGGCCACGGCCTCGACCTTTGCGGCCTCGCTTGAATTGGTGAAAGAGGGGCGCGCCGAACTTCGACAATCCGATGCTTTCGCGCCGATCGAACTGCGCCGGAAGGATTAAGAGCATGCCGCAAGATGATGTCAAGAAAGAAGAAAGCCTGTTCGAGGCACCCCCGATTGCCGAGCAGGAACGCATGGTCGAAGCGATCCTGTTCGCCAGTGCCGAACCGGTGACCACCAAGGAATTATCCGCGCGGATGCCGCATGGCTCTGACCCTGCCGAGGCGCTTGTCTACCTGCGCAAACGCTATGCCGGGCGCGGCGTGCATGTGGTCAAGGTGGGCGATGCCTGGGCGATGCGCACGGCGCCCGATCTTGGCTTTCTGATGAGCCGGGAAACCGTCGAGACCCGCAAACTGTCGCGCGCGGCGATCGAGACGCTGGCGATCATCGCCTATCACCAACCCGTCACCCGCGCCGAGATCGAGGAAATTCGCGGCGTCTCGGTGAGCCGCGGCACGGTCGATCAATTGCTTGAAATGGAATGGATCCGGTTTGGTCGGCGCAAGATGACGCCGGGCCGCCCGGTGACCTTTGTGGTGACGCAGGAGTTTCTTGATCACTTCGGCCTTGAATCGGCGCGTGATCTGCCGGGGCTGAAAGAGCTGCGCGCGGCGGGGCTTTTGGAAAACCGTCCGCCGCCGGGGCTTATGCCGCAGATGGGTGAGGGCGATGAAGACAGCGCCGAGGAAACCTCCGAGGGTCAGAACGAGCTGTTCGAGGATTAGAGATTCCCGAACATGCGGCTTGCGCTGAGCAGCGCGCCTAGCGTTTTTGCCGGGGCTTCTTGATGGTCTTGTTGCCGCGCGCCCCGACCGCCACCGGCGTGTTGTCGCGGTTTTCCGTGTCAAGCTTGCGCCAGCGTTCCAGCCGGTCAGGATCAAGCACACCCGCCGCCACGGCGGCCTGAATAGCACAGCCCGGCTCGTGGGCATGGGTGCAATCGCGAAAGCGGCACTCTGGCGCCAGCTCTGCGATCTCGGAAAACAACTTGTCCAGCCCGGCGCCCACATCGCTGACGTGCAGCGAGCGCATGCCCGGCGTGTCAATCGCCAAGCCTCCGCCCTTGATGGCATGCAGCGAGCGCGAGGTGGTGGTATGGCGCCCCTTGGCGTCATCCTCGCGAATGCCGCTTGTGGGCTGCGCCGTCGCGTCATCCTTGGCCGCGAGGGTGTTGAGCAGGGTTGATTTGCCTACCCCGGAGGAGCCGACAAGTGCCACGGTCTGACCCGGCGCGCACCAGGGCGCAAGGGCGGCGGCGGAGTCGATATCCTTGGCGTTCAGGGTGAGCACCGCAAGCCCGCGTTGCAGGGCCGCTGCGCGGGTCTGATAACCGGCCGTGTCCTCGGCCATATCGGCCTTGGTCAGGACGATCACCGGCGTCGTGCCGGCCTCATTGGCAAGGGCGAGGTAGCGTTCAAGCCGGGCCGGATTGAAATCGGCATTGCAGGAGGTGACGATGAAGAGCGTGTCGATATTGGCGGCAATCAGCTGGGGCGCGCGGGTGCCTTCAGTGCGCCGACGCAACAGCGAGCTGCGCTCAAGACGGCGCGTGATGGTATTGGTCTCGGGATCGACCAGAACCCAGTCGCCGACGGCGAAATCGGTTGTGCTGGCATGGGCAAACAGGTTGAGCTTGATCGCGCCCGAGGGCGACAAGGCGGTGACGCGCGAGCGGTGCACGGTCGCGATGCGCATCGGGGCCAGCGCGGTTTCCTCTGGGGTGAGTTGCGCCTCGAAGGTCTCGGACCAGCCGAGGGCGGCGAGGGGCGTGGCGGAGGGGGCGCTGATCTGTGTCATGGGGAATGCATGAATGCGGCGTCTTTGGGATGCAAGCTTTTGTTGCGCATGTGGACGCAAGGCGCGGCGCATTATGGCAGAGGGGGAAGCCTCCGGCGGGAGTATTTTGACCAAGAAGAAGGCGGTGGGGTGCCGTTTTTGTTAAAACTTTCCGGGATGCCCTGAAAACTGCATCTTTCCATGTTATGTCATGCCCAGAGGCAGACAAAGGACATGACGCAATGAACGTCAATCAGATGATCAATGTGGTGATGCGCATGGTCATGCGCCGCCTGATGCGCAGCGGCGTGAATGCCGGCATGGATGCAATCGGCAAGCGGATGGGGGGCAAGGGCGATGCAACCCCCGGTCCCGATGGTCAGAAGACCGCACAGCGCACCGCACAGGCGATCAAGCTTGGCCGAAGGGCCGGGCGGTTCTGAGGCGCGTCTAGCTTTTGAAGTGCTTGCTGAGCTTGAGGCCCTGACCTTGGTAGTTTGAGGCAATGCCCGCGCCGTAAAGCTGATCGGGGACCTGATCCATTTTCTCATAGACGAGGCGGCCGACGATCTGGCCGTGTTCAAGAACGAAGGGCGCCTCGTGACAGCGCACTTCGAGCACGCCGCGTGAGCCTGTGCCACCGGCCGCATCATGGCCAAAACCGGGGTCAAAAAAGCCCGCATAATGCACCCGGAATTCGCCGACCATGGCCACATAGGGCGCCATTTCGGCGGCGTAGTCGGGCGGGATATGCACGGCTTCGCGGCTAACCAGGATGTAGAAGGCGCCGGGATCAAGGATGATATGGCCCGCCTCGGCATGGACCTCTTCCCAGTACTCTGAAGGGTCGTAGTAGCCGATCCGCTCAAGGTCGATCACGCCGGTATGCGGTTTGGCACGATAGCCGACCAGCGTGCTGTCGCTGGGGCGCAGGTCAACGGAAAATCCGAGCCCTTCGTCGATCACGGCGGTGCCATCGACCAGCGGGCTTGCGGCATGCAGCGCGCGCAGGGCGGCGTCATCCAGCGTGGCGTGCCCCTCGCGAAAGCGGATCTGGTTGAGGCGCATGCCGGGGCGTACCAGAACAGAAAACGAGCGCGGGCAAATCTCGGCGTAGAGCGGGCCAGCGTAGCCCGGCGGTACGCGGTCGAATTCGACGCCGCCATCGGTGATCATCCGCGTCAGAAGATCAAGCCGCCCGGTCGAGGATTTGGCATTGGCCACCGCCTGAACACCCTCGGGAAGGGAAAGACCTTCCATCAGGGGCACCACGTAGACGCAGCCCTTTTCCAGAACAGCGCCCTGGCTCAGATCAATCCGGTGCATTTCAAATTCGGCAAGCCGTTCGGCGACTGTACGGCCAGAGCCGGTGAGGAACGAGGCGCGAACCCGGTAGGCCACGGCGCCAAGGCGCAAATCTAGGCTCGCGGGTTGGACCTGTTCCGGCAGGATCGCGGGCGTGGCATGAAGCGCGCCATCGGCGATCATCGACTTGATTTGCTGGCTGGAAAGAACCCCGGTCATCTTTGCCCCCTATGGCATCCCCGCTTCTTTGGCGCGGTGCCCTGGGGGGGCAGATGGGCGGGATCGTCGGTTAAATTGGTCGGGCTAGCAGGACTCGAACCTGCGACCTTCCGTCCCCCAGACGGACGCGCTACCAGGCTGCGCCATAGCCCGACGATGTGGACGTCATACTGGTTTTCAGAGCGGGGACAAGGGCTAATTCCCACTTTTTAGTCCCGGAGTTGACCATCTTGCGATTTCGCGGCCCCAAGCGCCGAGAGCCGGGTCAGCAAAGGCCCGAGGCGCGCGGCGGTTTGCGTCGAAATCGGGCGTGGCAGATCGGCAAGCGCGGCGAGCACGCCGGGATCGGCGCTGACCTCGTCCAAGGCATCCTCGGGCAGATCCGGTTGGGGCAGGGGAGCGGGCTCTGCTGTGGCTTCGGGGTCCGGCTCTGGCTCTGGCTGCGCAGGTGTATCGGCCTCAACCTCAAGCTTTGGCCCCGGTTCGGGTGTTTCAGCATGAACCGGTTCAGAAGGCTTTGGCTCTGACACAGGCGTGACCTCTGGCGCGTCCTCGACCTCGACCGCAGGGTCGGTTTCGGGCGCGGCAGTGACCGCTTGGGGGGGCAGGTCGTCGAGGTGGTCTTCTTGCGGCGCGGCCGCCTCCTCTAGATAGGCAGGCTCGGGCGCGGCCTGATCCGGCTCGGGGTTCGATTGGGCCGGAGCGGGCGCATCATAGGGCAAAAGCGCGTCCTGCGGGATCGCCATATCCGTCGCCTCAGGCAAGCTTGGCGCAGGGCGGGCGTCATCAACGTCAGCGACGGTTTCGGCGACCTCACTGTCGGCAACATCTTTCGGTGGGGTCGCGGGGGATGGCGCAAGGGAGTCGGGGCCACCGCGCGCGAAATTCAGAACCTTGGCGGGTTCGGGCGGCTCTGGCACCACGTCGAGCGCTATATCGCTGACCTCGCCTTCGGTCACCTCGTCAAGCGGCTGTGACAGGTCGGAGACATGGCGCACACCCTGTTCGCGCAACAGCTTTTGCACGCCCTTGATGGTCATGCCCTCGTCATGCAGCATTGCCTTGATGCCGCCCAAGAGCAACATGTCCGCGGGTCGGTAATAGCGCCGCCCGCCGGCGCGCTTGACCGGCTTGATCTGAGAAAACTTGCTTTCCCAGAACCGAAGCACATGCGCCGGAACCTCTAGCCATTCGGCAACCTCGCTGATTGTGCGAAAGGCGTCGGCGGATTTTGCCATCGGCTCTGTGCCCCTTAGCTTTTGTTGCCGGCCGCGACGCGATCTTTCATCAGGTGCGACGGGCGGAAGGTCAGAACCCTGCGCGGGTTGATCGGCACTTCTTCACCGGTCTTGGGATTGCGGCCGACGCGGGCGGTCTTGTCGCGCACCGAAAACGTACCGAAGGACGAAATCTTGACCTGCTCGCCGTTTACCAAGGCGTCCGACATGTGCTCCAGCACACTTTCGACAAGCTGGGCGGCATCGTTGCGCGACAGGCCGACCTCTCGAAAAATTGCCTCACTCAAATCCATTCGCGTCAATGTCTTATCGGTCATCAGGTCCCCCCGTGTTTTTCCGACAACCTTAGGGCCGAAGGATTTTCCGAGTCAATGTCAACGACTTACACAGCAGGCTTAAAGCGCGCTTTTTCGCGCATTTTCTGTGATTTACCAGCGCAGAAGCACCGAGCCCCAGGCCAGACCGCCGCCAATCGCCTCCGAGAGCACAAGATCGCCTTGCTTGATCTTGCCGGTTTCCACCCCGACCGAGAGGGCCAGAGGGATTGAGGCGGCGGATGTATTGCCGTGATCCTGCACCGTGACGATGACGCGATCCATCGGCAGGCCCATCTTTTTGGCGGTGCCCTGGATGATGCGAATATTGGCCTGATGCGGAACGATCCAGTCGACGTCAGTGCCGGTCAGGCCGACCTTGGCAAGCGCGGTTTCGGCCGTCGAGGTCAGCTTTTCCACCGCCTGACGGAACAGCGGATTGCCCTGCATCCGCAATTTGCCCGCCGCGCCGGTCGTCGAGACGCCGCCATCGACATAAAGCATATCGCGATAGCGCCCGTCGGAATTAAGGTCGGCCGACAGAATGCCACGATCGGTGTTGGCCCCGGTGCCGTCCTGAAGGCCAAGCACGAGCGCGCCCGCGCCATCGCCAAACAGCACACAGGTCGAGCGGTCGTTCCAATCCATGATCCGGCTGAAGGTCTCGGCGCCGATCACCAAAAGGCGCTTGGCCTGACCGGCGATCAACAGGGCGTTGGCATTGGTCAGCGCAAAGATGAATCCGGCACAGACCGCCTGCACATCAAAGCCAAAGCCATGCGTCATGCCCAGCTCTTTTTGCACCATGGTGGCGACCGAGGGAAAGGTCAGATCGGGCGTCGAGGTGGCCACGATGATTCCGTCGATGTCGTCCGGCGTCAGCCCGGCATTTTCAAGCGCGGCCCGCGCGGCCCGCACCGCAAGGTCGGATGTGGTCTGGCCCTCGGCGGCAAAGCGTCGCCGCTCGATACCTGATCGGGTGCGAATCCATTCATCCGTTGTGTCGAGGGTTTTTTCAAATTCCGAGTTGGGAACAACACGATCTGGCAGGTAATGCCCGATCCCTTCCACAACGGCACGTAAAGTCATTCAGTCTCACCGTCGATTATATTATCTGAAGGCGCATCCTGATCCAGCGAGGCCGCAGATGCAACCCGCGCCGCAAGCCTTTCGGAAAAGCCCGATTGCGCAAGTTCAAACGCCAGCTTGATCGCCGAGGACACGCCTGTCGCATCCGCCGCACCATGCGATTTTACAACCGTGCCGTTCAGCCCGAGAAACACGCCGCCATTGGCGCGCCGCGGGTCGATCCGCTTTTTCAGCCGTCGCAGGGCAGGGTAGGCAAGCACCGAGGCCACCCGCGACAAAACGGAATAGGCAAAGGCCTCGCGCAGAAGCTCTGAGATCAGCTTGGCAATGCCTTCGCCGGTCTTGAGCGCCACATTGCCGGTAAATCCATCGGTGACGATCACGTCACAGGCCGTGCCCGGAAGATCACGCCCTTCGACAAAGCCGACGAATTCGAAATCCGATATTCGGGCATTGGCCGCAATCAGATCATAGGCCTCTTTCAGCTCGGCGCGGCCTTTGTGTTCTTCGGTGCCGACGTTCAAAAGGCCGATTCTCGGCTTGGCCAGGCCAAAGCCGTTGCGGGCATAAGACGCGCCCATCAGCGCGTATTGCATCAGATCCTTGGCATCGGCGCGAATATCGGCGCCGCCATCAAGCATGATGTTATGGCCTTGCGGGTTTTGCGAGGGCCACATGACCGCGATTGCCGGGCGATAAATGCCGGGAAGCTTGCGCAGGCGCAGCACCGACATCAGCATCAAGGCCCCGGTATTGCCACAAGAGACACAGACCGTCGCCTCGCCGGCGCGCACGCTATCAAGCGCCGACCACATCGAGGTATCGCGCCCGTGACGCACGACATGCGAGGGTTTGTCCTCCATGGTGACAACTTCTGGCGCGTCGCGAATCTCGATACGCTCGGCCAACCCCTTGCGCTTGGCGACAAGGCGTTCAAGCTCGTCCTTGGGACCGTGCAGAATGAACCCGATATCAGGATTGCGCTTCGCAGAATCGGCGATACCGGCGACAATAGCCGCCGGTCCCTGGTCTCCGCCCATGGCGTCAACCGAGATAATGGTGCGCCCTGCACCCGCCTTGGATTGATCCGTGAGAGCGGTCATGCAGCAAATCGCCTTTTATCGCTTACGCTGCGTCGTCGTCCAGATCGATTTCGTCGGCCATGGCCACGACTTCGCGGTCGGCATAGTGGCCGCAGGATGCGCAAACGTGGTGCGGGCGCTTAAGCTCGCCACAGTTGGGGCATTCGTTCGGGTTGCCGGCAACCAGTGCGTCATGTGCGCGACGGTTGTTGCGACGTGATTTCGATACTTTGTTCTGTTGGACAGCCATGTCTCAACCTCAATTCCTGTGGGCCGATCTGGCCCTGTTTCACGAGTGTTCGCGGCTCATAGTCTGTTACGAGCCGCCGGTTCAACCCTAAATTCCGATGAGAGCGTGAAAATACAGCGATTTGTTGCCGGGGCAAGCGATTCTTGGCGCTATTCGCCCTTTTCCATTTTGTCACGCAGCGCGGCCAGGCCGGCAAAGGGTTTTGTGTCTTCATCCTCAAGCGGTTTGATGCCATCCTCGGCCACGGTGATCTGGCCCAATTCGGCGCCATCGGCGCGCGGATAATCCGGCAGCGACAGAGCAAGCGCCTCGATCATTACGCGATTGAGGTCGATTTCGCTGCCAAGCGGCTCGATCGTGTCATCCTCGGGCATTTCCACCTCGTCGCCGGGGTCGACCTCGGGCTCTTGCGGCTCTGATGAAAAACGGCGGGTGATTTTGACGTCAATCCGGCTTGTGACCGGATCGAGGGTGATCACGCAGGGTTGCACCACCGTCGCGCCCAGATCGCCATGCAGCACCCAATCGGTGCGCCCCTCGGCCATCAACGTGCCGCGAAAGCGCAACTTGCGCAGCCCCGACAGCGAGAGTTCATCCGCGATCGCCGCCATTTCCGTCTTGCTCGGGGCTAGATCGAACGCCACGGGCCGCTTGATCGACAGCTCAGAGACGCGGAGCACGCTTTGATTTTGAGGCGTTTGCGACATTGTCACCCTTGCTTCCTTTCTTGAACCATTGCACCACCTTGCTGTAAGCGGGATAAAAGCCGCGTTGGGCCAAGACAAGAGGGCAGAGATGACAGCTATCAGAAACCGGGTGGTCAGCGCCATGGCGCTTTGCTGTCTTATCGTCGTGACCGCCTGTTCGGCGACCTATAGAAATCATGGTTACGTTCCGCATGACGAGGATCTGCAAAACCTTGTCGTGGGCGTCGATACCCGTGCCACAGTGGACGATACCGTTGGCCCGCCGTCTTTGTCGGGCATGCTGGGGGATGGAAATTACTATTACGTCCGCAGCCGGATTCGCGAATTCGGCATGTATCGCCCCGAGGTGGTCGAGCGTCAGATTCTGGCGATTTCTTTTAACGGGGACAACACGATTGCCAATATCGAGCGCTTTGACCTGGCCGATGGCAATCTTGTGCCGCTGTCGCGCCGTGTGACTGATTCGTCTGTGGTCAACAACGGCTTCCTGCGCCAGATGCTCGGCAACTTTGGCAATTTGAACCCGGTTGACGCGTTTAACTGATCTTTGACCATGGCGTGATCGCTTGTGCGCCAGATCGCTCGCTATTAGGGTCACTCAGGCCTTATGGGGTGGCATCATGGCGGGTTCTGAAAGCACAAGATATCGGGTGCGCGTGGCGCAGGATGCGAGAGACATCCGCGCAGCACAGCGCCTGCGACATCTGGCGTTTGCTCCGGTGGCAGAGGGCGATCTGGATTGCGACGCGTTTGATCCGCCCTGCACCCATTTCCTGATCGAAGAACAGAGCGGCGCACGGCTGGTCGGGTGTTTCCGCCTTTTGCCGCTGGCCAGCGGTGGCGAAATCCACAAGAGCTATGCCGCGCAATTTTATGATTTATCACCACTTTCCGGTTTTCCGGGCCCGATGGCAGAGCTGGGGCGCTTTTGCATCCTGCCCGGCGCACAGGACCCCGATATCCTGCGCCATGCCTGGGCGGCGATGACGCGTCATGTGGATCGGACCGGGGTTGAGATGCTGTTTGGCTGTTCGTCCTTTCAGGGCACCGATCCTGCGCCCTATCGCGATAGCTTTGCCTTGCTGCGCGACCGTCATTGCGCCCCCGAACAGTGGCGTCCGCGGGTCGGCGCGCCCGGCGTCTTTCGATTTGCCGAGGGGCTTGAGGGGCACACCCCTGACCCCAAACAGGCGCTTCGGGCGATGCCGCCCCTGCTGCGCAGCTATCTGGTGATGGGCGGATGGGTCAGCGATCATGCGGTCATCGACGAGCGGATGAATACGCTTCATGTCTTTACCGGCGTTGAAATCGGGGCGATTCCACCGGTACGCAAGCGATTGTTGCGCGCGATGGCCGGGGCCTGAGGCGCGTTCCATGCGGAAAGCGCGGCGAGGCCACCCTTTCGCTTGACGCCCCCGAGGCCCCGAGATAGCCCGCTCTCATGGCACGCGCACCTCTTCTTCAGCTCACCGATATCTCGCTTACCTTTGGGGGTGAGCCGATATTTCATGACCTTTCGCTTGTGGTTCAACCCGGTGACCGGGTTGCTCTTGTCGGGCGCAATGGCTCGGGGAAATCCACCCTTCTCAAGGTGATGGCAGGGCTGGTCGAACCCGATAAGGGCGTGCGCGTCGTGACCCCCGGCATTAGCGTGGGGTACATGGAGCAAGAGCCTGATATGAAGGGCTTTACCACGCTTGGTGACTATGCGGTCAGCGAATTGGATGCCTCCGAGATGTACAAGGTCGAGATGGCCGGCGAAGGGCTCAAATTCGATCCTGACCGCCCTGTTGCCACGGCCTCGGGAGGTGAGCGGCGGCGCGCTGCCTTGGCCAAGCTGATGGCCGAGGCGCCTGACCTGATGCTGCTCGACGAGCCGACCAACCACCTTGATATTGAGGCGATCGGCTGGCTTGAAGCCGAGCTGAAACAGACCCGCAAGGGCTTTGTCCTGATCAGCCACGACCGCGCATTTCTGCGTGAACTTACCCGCGCAACCCTTTGGATTGACAGGGGAATGACCCGACGTCAAGAAACCGGTTTCGAGCATTTCGAGGCCTGGCGCGACAAGGTCTGGGAAGACGAGGACATGCAGCGCCACAAGCTTGATCGCAAGATCAAGTCCGAAGCCCGGTGGGCGGTCGAGGGAATCAGCGCCCGGCGCACCCGCAACCAGGGCCGCGTGCGCGCCTTGCAAGACCTGCGCGCCGAACGCGCGGGCCAGATCCGACGTCAGGGTACCGCCGCAATGGCGCTTGAGGCAGGGCCGTCTTCGGGCCGCAAGGTGATCGAGGCGATAGATATTTCAAAGGGTTACGGTGATAAGCTCATCGTGAAAGATTTCAGCATCAAGATTCAGCGCCGTGACCGCGTTGCCTTTGTCGGCCCCAATGGCGTGGGCAAGACGACCTTGCTGAAAATGCTGCTGAAAGAGATCGAGCCCGATGAAGGTAAGGTTGTTCTGGGAACCAATCTTGTGCCTGCCGTGTTTGATCAGGCCCGCGCGCAGCTTCACCCGGAAATGACGCTTTGGGAAAGTCTGACCGGGGATGCCGAGATGCGCGTTTCGGGGCAGGCCGATCAGATCATGGTACGCGGCGCTCCGCGCCACGTGGTCAGCTATCTCAAGGATTTTCTGTTTGACGAACGTCAGGCCCGCGCGCCGGTCAAGTCCTTGTCAGGCGGCGAAAAAGCCCGGCTTTTGCTGGCCAAGCTGATGGCGCGGGAAAGCAATCTTCTGGTGCTTGACGAACCGACCAACGACCTTGATATCGAAACGCTCGACCTGTTGCAGGAATTGCTTGACGATTACGATGGCACCGTTCTTCTGGTCAGCCACGACCGTGATTTCCTTGACCGCGTCGCCACCACGACCATCGCGATGGAGGGTGACGGCCGCGCCACGGCCTATGCCGGTGGGTGGAGCGATTATCGCGCTCAGCGCAGCGCTGGAATGTCGCCGTATGGCGATAAAAAGCAAGATAAATCAAAGCAGGGCAAGGCAGAGTTAAAGCAGGAGAAGGCGGCCAAGTCACGGCTGTCCTTCACCGAAAAGCACCGGCTTGAAGAACTGCCGGCGGTGATGGAGCGGCTTCAGGCCGAGATGGCAAAGCTTGAAGAGCTACTGGCCGATCCCGAGCTTTTCACCCGCGAGCCGATCAAGTTCAAGAAGGCGACCGAGGCATTGACCTCGCGCCAGACAATGCTGGCCGAGGCCGAAGAAGAATGGCTTGGCCTGGCGGAAAAGGCCGAATCCGAGAGTTGATTTTTGCGCCCATCCCTTAGCTTTTAGGGGAAGTGCCAAACAGGAGCCGGTGCAGATGCAAGACAGGATTCGCCTGCTTTACGAGGGCCGCAGCAAGCGCGCCACGCGGTTTCGCTATGCTTTGCTGATCTTTGATGCGGTAACGATCCTGTTCTTTCTGGCCACGGCGGCAATGCCGTTCACGCCCACCCTGATCGCCGTGGATTTGTGTGTGGCGGTTCTGGTGCTGGCCGATTTGCTCTGTCGGCTTTGGATCGCGCCCGACAAACTGCGCCACCTGCGCCAGATTTACGTGATCGTGGATATCATCGTGTTGTTCTCGCTTATCGCGGCGCCGTTCATGGGGCAGGGGCTTGCGATGTTGCGGCTGATGCGGGCGCTGCGGCTGGTGCATTCCTATCACCTCTTGCGCGACCTGCGCCGTGATTCGGCGGTGTTCCGGTATCATGAAGACGCGATTGTCGCGGCGGTGAACCTGACGGTGTTCATCTTCGCGATGACGGCCATCGTCTTTATCCTGCGCGGCGGCAAAGAGCCGGGGCTAGAGACCTATGTCGACGCGCTCTATTACACGGTCGCGACCCTGACGACGACCGGGTTTGGCGATATCACCATGACAAGCGGCCTTGGTCGGCTTTTGTCTGTGGGGATCATGGTGGTTGGCGTGGGTCTTTTTCTGCGGCTGGCCAAGGCAATTTTTACACCCGCCAAGGTGCGCTACAAATGTCCCGATTGCGGGCTGACGCGCCATGACCCGGATGCTATCCATTGCAAGCATTGCGGCCACGAACTCAAGATCGAGACCGAGGGCGCCGACTAGCGGCTATTGCATGCGCAACGCGCCATCAAGCCGGATCACCTCGCCGTTGAGATAGCCGCATTCGATGATAAAGCGCGCAAGCGCGGCATATTCCGCCGGATCGCCAAGCCGCTTGGGACAGGTCACATCCTGCGCAAGGCTGTCCTGTACCTCTTGCGGGAGGCCCTTGAGCATTGGCGTCATGAAAATCCCGGGCGCAATTGCCATCACCCGGATACCGTCGCGCGCAAGATCACGCGCCATCGGCAGCGAGAGCCCGACAATCCCGCCTTTTGACGCCGCATAGGCCGCCTGGCCCTTTTGCCCGTCAAAGGCCGCGATTGAGGCGGTGTTGATGATAACGCCGCGTGCGCCATCGGGAGCGGCTATGTTCTGGGCGATTTCGGCGGCGGCAAGGCGGGCCACGTTGAAGGTGCCGACAAGGTTGATGTCGATGGTGCGCTTGAACCCCGCAAGGCTGTGCGGCCCGTCGCGCCCGAGGGTCTTTTCACCGGTGGCGATCCCGGCACAGTTTACGGCGGCAGTGATCCGGCCCATGGCGGATTTGGCGGCGCTGATAGCGGCGGCGACCGAGGCCTCGTCGGTGACATCGGTTTCAACGAAGGTGGCGCCGATGTCGGCGGCAACGCTTTGCCCGCGCTCGGCGTCGCGATCAAGCAGGGTGACCTTCGCGCCCATATCGGCAAAGTGGCGTGCGGTGGCCTCGCCAAGGCCCGAGGCCCCGCCAGTGATGATCGCGGCTGTGTCCTGAATGCGCATGGCGGCTTCCCTTCAGTAAATGAACATATGTTCAGATAACGCCTGCGCGCGCCCCTGTCAAAGCCGACGTTCGCGCAGGCGGGTGATCACCCCAAGCCCAAGCACCGTGAGCAGGATGCGATAGATGTGATGCAGCGTGACAAAGGCCGGGTTGGCATTCAGGCTCAGCGCGACAAGCGCCATTTCGGTCACCCCGCCGGGCGCAAAGCTTATCAGGAGAACATCCACCGGCTCTGCGGTGATCCGGTGCAGGATCGCGGCGAAGACCCCGCCAAGCGCCAGCATCACCGCCACCGACACCACCGACAGCGCCGCGCCGCGCGCGATCATCCCCCGGCTCAGGCCGGTAAAGCGCATGCCAAGCGCGGTGCCCAGAACCATCTGCGCCAGGTTCACCAGCCATTGCGGAATCTCAAGTCCAAGCACCCCGGTCAGCGACAACAGAGCCGCAAGCGCCATCGGCCCGGTCAATTGCCCGGCCGGCAGGCGCAAAACATGCCCAAGCCCGAGGCCCGCCACCCCGGCAAGCGCAATCAACACAAGGTCGGACAGGGGCACATCCGGGCGCGCCAAGGTCATGCCGGCCGAGCTTCCGACCGGCGTGCCAAGCCAGAGCGACAGGCCGATCGGCACCGCCGTCACCACCACGATCACCCGCAGGAATTGTTGCAGCATGAGCCGGGTCATATCCGCGCCGGCCGCCTCGCCAAGGGCGATGGATTCATAAAGCCCGCCGGGGGTGCTTGCGTAAAAGGCGGTGACCGGATCATAGCCGCCAAGGTGGCGAAAGATGCCATAACCCGCGCCATGGGCCAGCACGACAAACACCGTCAGCGCGCCAAAACTATACATGAAATCATGCGCTTCGGTGAAGAGCTCCGGCGTGACCTGCGCCCCGATCATCAGCCCGATGATGGCAATGAACAAAAGCCTAAGGCGCGGCGGAAAGCCATAGCCCTCGGGCAGGCGGTGCGGCAGAAGGGTGGCCACAACCGCCGACACCGCCAACGGCCCGAGCATGAAGGGCAGGGGCACGCCAATCACCTGCGCCAGCCCGCCAGAGATGGCCGAAAGCGCAAGCAGGGCAAGGGTTGTGATCAGGTGGCGCATGGCCCCAGTTCAAGCACCGCGCGCGCCCCGCCGCAAGAGGGCGCGGCGCGGGTCAGGCAAAATCGACAAACTTGCTGAACGGCATTTCCCGAAGCCGCGTGCCGGTGGCGGCAAAGATCGCATTGCCAAGCGCGGCGGCGGCGGGGGGGACGGGCGGCTCGCCAATACCGCGGATTTTGTTGGCGCTCTCAAGCCCGTGCACCTTGATCTCGGGGCATTGATAAAGCCGCATGCCGGGAAAGCTGTCGAAATTCTCCTGCTCGGCGGCGCCACTGGCATAAGTGATCTCGCAATTCATCGCATGGCCAAGGCCAAAGATCACGCCGCCTTTGACAAGCCCCTCGAAATTCACCGGATCGAGGATGCGGCCCACGTCGGCGGCCACGAACACCCGGTCGATCTTGATGCCTGCGTCGGTCTCGCTGACCTCGACCACCTGCGCGCAGGGCACCCCGAACGACAGGCAGAAACCCACGCCACGCCCTTGGCGCGCCGCAAGGGCACCGCCCCAGTTCGACATCTCGCCCACCGCCTCGAGCACCGCGCGAGAGGGGGCGTGATTGCACAGGCGAAGCCGCTCGGCCAAAGGATCGGCCCCCGCCGCATGGATCAGCTCATCCAGCAGGCAGTCATGGAAAAACCCGTTCGACGAGGCCCCGACCGAGCGCCAGGAGCTGATCGGCGCCAATTCCGGCGCGCGATAGCCGGTGACGCGGTAATTGGCGATATCAAACGGCTGATCCCAGGCGCCGGCCACGATCTGAAGATCCGGCCCCGCTGCCGGAAGGCCCTGACGGCCCATCTGCGAGGCCATGACCGAGGGCATGGCGATGCCAAGGTCAAAGGTTTCGACCTGACCGTTGCTGACCCGGCCCTGACCGCGCGCCATGGCGATCTGACGGGGGTAGTCGTGGGTCATGTCCTCTCCGCGCGAATAAGTCAGCTTGATCGGCGTGCCGGGCATCGCCATCGCCAGCGTGGTGGCATGGCGCACCACGTCATCCTCAAGCCGGTGGCCAAAGCTTCCGCCGATCATCAGGGCGTGGATATGCACGTTCTCGGCGTCGATCCCGGTCAGGAGCGCGACGTTTTTCTGAACGAAACGCGGGATTTGCGTGCCGGTCCAGACGTCAACCCGGCCCTCGCCGACAAGCACGGTGGCATTGACCGGCTCTAGCGGCGCATGCGCGAGGTAGGGCGCGCGGTACTCAACGGCAAGGTCGCCGCCTTGGCTCAGGGCCGCGTCAACATCGCCCGCGTCGCGAAACTGGCTGTCTTGGTGCGCGGGCGTAAAACTCTCGCCAAGGGCGGTCCAATGGCCGTCCATTTCGGCCGGATAGGGCGCCGGGCCCCAATCGACCTCGACCGCCAAGGCCGCCTGAAAGGCGCGCCATGTGTTGTCGGCAATCACGCCGATGCCGCCGGGCAGGGGCACGACCTTGACCACACCGCGCATCTTTTCGGCCTCGCTGGCGTCAAACCCGCGCATTTCACCGCCCTGCGCCGGGTTAAGCCGGATCGCGGCGTGGAGTATGCCGGGGTGGTCCTGGTCGATGCCATAATCCTGCGTGCCGGTGGATTTCGACACGATATCAACGCGTTGCATCGGTTTTCCGAGCAAGCGCCATTGCTCGGGCGCACGCAGGGTGACCTCGGTTGCCGGTTCAAGCGTGGCGGCGGTGCTGGCAAGCGCCTGATAGGGCACGCGCGTGCCATCGGGCAGGATCACCGCGCCGCGCTCGGTGATCAGGGCGGCCACGTCAAGCCCGTGGATTTGCGCCGCCGCCTCCTTGAGCGTTTCGCGCGCCACCGCCCCGGCCATGCGCAGCTTGTCATAGCCATCCGGCACCGTCGTCGAGCCGCCGGTGATTTGCAGGCCGAGAAACTTGATCGGCGCATCCATCACCGCGCGCGTGGTTTCGGCAAGGACGCTATCGTCGGTCGAGCGGAACGGCACCGCATCCCCCGACAGGGCGGTGTTGTAATAGGCCGGGCTTGGCGGGCCGGGGTCGGTCTTGATCTGGTCAAGCTCGACATCCAGTTCCTCGGCGATCAAGGCCGCCTGCACGGAAATCGCGCCTTGCCCCTTGTCGGCGCGTGGTGTGATCAGGGTAATGCTCTGCTGCGTGATCAAAACATAAGGCGTGAGCGCCGCCGCCCCTTCGGGCAGGTCATCGAGCAAGGGATTGGCAGGCGGGGTCTTGTATTTATAGACGCCAAAGGCGACGCCCCCGACAATGGCGGCAGAGCCGATCAGGAATGTGCGCCGGGCGATGGTTTTGAGACCTGCCATGACCTATCCCCCGCTCAGCTTGGCGGCGGCGGTTTTCACCGCTTCGCGGATGCGCGGATAGGTGCCACAGCGGCACAGGTTGCCCGACATGCCATCGTCAATATCGGCGTCGCTCGGGGCTGGGGTCTCGGCCAAGAGGCTGGCGGCCTGCATGATCTGGCCCGACTGGCAATAGCCGCATTGCGCCACCTGATGCTCGATCCAGGCGGCCTGAACCGGGTGCGGGGCCTCGGGCGTGCCAAGCCCCTCGATGGTGGTGACCGCCCCCCAGACATCGCCCGCAGCCACCTGACAGGAGCGTACCGCGACGCCGTCGATATGCACGGTGCAGGCGCCGCATTGCGCGATGCCACAGCCGTATTTTGGCCCGGTTAGTCCCAATTCATCCCGCAAGACCCACAAAAGCGGCATCTCGGGTTCCACATCCTTGATGTCATGTCCCGTGCCATTCACCGTCAGCTTCACGCGCCTGCCCCTTTTCGCGGTCTCTTCGGGGCGAAACATAAACTGTTTGGTTTAGGTGTCCAGCGCTCACGGCGCCGCGCCCGGCTATTGCCGGGGGCGGGTCGTGTCGGGGTCATAGGGGCAGGGCGCAATCACGCGGGCCTGGATCAGATCGCCGAGCAGGTCCACGCTGACCACTGTGCCCGGCGCGCCAAACGTCGGATTGACAAAGCCCAGCCCAAGGTTAAGCCCGGTGCGATGCCCCCAGTCGCCGGAGGTGATCGTGCCGATCACAGCGCCGCCGTGCATCACCGATGCGCCGGGGGTGGCGGCGCGGTCGCTGCACTCAAGGCTGAGAGTGACCAGCGTTTTGCGCGGGCCATCGCTCTGGCGGGCCTCAAGAGCGGCCTTGCCGATGAAATCGGGCTTGTCCATCTTCACGAACCGGCTAAGCCCGGTTTCAAACGGGTCAAACTCGGTCAGAAGATCGGATTTCCAGTGCAGATAGCCCTTTTCAAGGCGCATGGACTCGACCGCGCGCGACCCGAAGAGGCGCAGATCATGCGCCGCCCCGGCGGTGCGCAGCGCCAGATAGGCGGCGTGAAGATGGGCGTTCGGCACGTGGATTTCATAGGCCGATTCGCCTGAAAAGCTCACCGACATGACCACCGCAGGGGCGATGCCGATAAAGGCCTCGCGCACCGACAGCCAGGGAAAGGCCGTGCTTGACCAATCGCCGCGCGCCGCCGCCGACAGCACGTCGCGCGCCTTTGGGCCTGCCACCACAAGGATGGTCCAGTCGTTGGTAAGCGAGCGGATCTGCACATCCATGCCCTCGGTCACATGCATCGTGAGCCAATCCATGTCGTGATATTCCGCCGCCGCCGCCGAGCCGTACCAGATGCGCGCAGGGCCGGTATGGCTATCGGGCAGGTTGGCGATGGTCGCCTCGCCCTTGAGCATGCCGTGGTGATTGAGCAGATAGCCAAGGCCCACACGCCCGGATTTGCGCGTCACCCGGCCACAGATCATCCGGTCGAGAAACCCATGTGCATCCTTGCCGGTGATCTCGAACCTGTTGAACCCGCTGACCTCGGTCAGGCCGACGCCGCTCTGCACCGCGCGCACCTCTTGACCGACAACATCGTGCACCTCGTTGAAGCGAAACCCGTGGGTTTCGGTGAAGCCAGGGTCGGGTTTGATGTAATCGACCCGCTCCCAGCCGGTCACCACGCCAAACGCAGCGCCCTCTGCGGCCAGAACTGCGGTCAGCGGCGTGGTCTTGGCGGGGCGGCCCGCCGGGCGATGCTCGTGCGGGAAGTGAAAGCGAAACTCGTTTTGGTAATCCTCAATCGCCTTGAGCGCGCAGAGCTCGACATTGGCGTGGCCGGTAAAGCGGCGCGGATCAAGCATCCAGGTGTCATAACAGGCCTCGCCGTGGACAATCTGCTGCGCCAGAAGCCAGCCATGGCCACCCCCCTCGCCAAGACCCGCGCGCAGGCCGATGATGCAAAAAGCGTTGCGTTTGCCGGGGATCGGCCCGACCAGCGGCGCGCCATCCATCGTATAGGTGATTGGCCCGTTCACCACCGATTTGATGCCCACTTCGGTGAGGGCCGGCATGCGCGCAAAGGCGCCCTCAAGCACATCGGTGATCCGGTCAAGGTCATCGGGGCAAAGATCATTGCAGAAATGCGGATCAATCCCGTCCATGCCCCATGTGCGGCAATCCTGTTCGTAAAACCCCACCAGAAGCCCGGATTTTTCCTGCCGCGAGTAAAAATCGCTGATCGGGCAGCGAATAAGCGGCATGCGATGTCCGGCCTCAAGAATGGCGGGGATGTCATCGGTGATGAAATACTGATGCTCCATCGACATGACAGGGTGATGCACGCCCATCATCGCGCCGACCTCGTTCACCCGGTAACCACAGGCATTGACCACGATATCGGCATGGATCTCGCCCTTTGGGGTCTCGACACTCCAGGTGTCATCGGCAAGCTGGCGCAGCCCGGTCACCGGGGTATGGCGATGGATTTCAGCGCCGGCCTTGCGCGCCCGCCGCGCCAGCGCCTGACAGAGCTGTGCGGGATCAATATCACCGTCCAGCGGGTCCCAGAGCCCGCCAATCAGGTTGTCGGTTGAAATAAGCGGGTGTCGGCGCGCGCATTCCTCTGCGTCGATCACCTCGAAGTCTACCCCCATGCCCCGCGCCATCGAGGTGAAATGACGATAGCCATCCATCTGCTCAGGGGTATTGGCCAACCGGATACCGCCATCGCCGTGGTGATAGTTGATCGGATACTCGGGATCGTCCGCCAATTCCTTATAGAGCCGGATCGAGTGGCTCTTGAGGCCGACCATGGTCTGGGTCATGCCGAAATTGGTGACCTGCGCGGCGGAATGCCATGTGGTGCCCGAGGTCAGCTCGTCACGCTCAAGCAGCATGACATCGCTCCAGCCTTCCCGGGTGAGGTGATAGAGCGTTGAACAGCCGGCGATGCCGCCGCCGATGACCACAACCTTGGTGCGCGTTTTCATGATCTCTCCTGACCTTGTCGCGGCCATAGTCGGGGCAGCGCGCGTTGATCTGCAAGTCCGGATCCTCTTGTTCGAAAAATTCGAAACAAAGATTGGATTTTTGCGGCACTGGCAGGTTTGACTTGCCTTTCGGCGTGCCGCGCGTCTGAGATGACAGGTGGGCCAGATAACCGGGAGACAGCGCATGGCAGCAGGTGGGCGACGAACGGGCGGGCGGCGCGAAAAGCTCGCGCAGCGCAGCGCGCCCCCGGCCAATCCCTGTCCGCCCGGTCAGATCGGTGGCCGCTATGCGCCACTTTCTGCGCCAGAGATCGAGGCGATCTACCAAACCGCCCTGCGATTGCTGAGCGAGCTTGGCATGGGCGAGGTGCCCGAGCGGCTTGCCCGCGACCTGATCGCGGCGGGGGCGGTGGTGAGGGGCGACGGCCGTTTGTCCTTTCCCGCGTCGCTGGTGGAAGACGCGATCGCGCGCGCGGCCAAGACCTTTGTCCTGCATGGGCGCAATCCGGAGCGGTCCATCGAGGTTGGCGGCGAGCGGGTGCATTTTGGCACCGGTGGCGCGGCGGTTCAGACGCTTGATATCGAGACCGGGCGCTATCGCCCCTCGACCCTTCGGGACCTGCATGACTTTACCCGGCTTCAGGACACGCTTGCCAATGTAAGCTGGTTCACCCGCTGTTGCGTGGCCACGGATGTGCCTGATGTTTTTGCCCTTGATGTGAACACCGCCTATGCCCTGATCCGCCACACCACCAAGCCGGTCGCGACCGCCTTTACGCTGGCCGGGCATGTCGATCCGATTGTGGACATGCTTGATATCGCGGCGGGCGGGCAGGGGATGTTTGCCCGCCGCCCGTTTCTCAAGGCGCATATAAGCCCGGTGATCTCGCCGATGCGCTTTGGCGAGGATGCGGTGGATGTGGTCTATGCCTGCATCGCGCATAACATCCCGCTGTCGTGCATCACCGCCGCGCAATCGGGGGCGACGGCGCCGGCCACCCTGGCGGGGTTTCTGGCGCAATCGCTGGCCGAAACCCTGGCCAGCCTCGTGATGGTCCATGCCATCCGCCCCGGCCATCCGATGGTGTTTTCCAACTGGCCGCTGGTGATCGACCTGCGCACCGGATCCTTCGCCGGGGGCGGTGGTGAAATCTCGGTGTTGAATGCGGCCTCGGCGCAGATATCGAACTGGCTTGGCCTGCCGTCCGGCGTGGCGGCCTCGATGACCGACGCCAAGGCGATTGATGCGCAATATGGCGCGGAAAAGGGCCTGACGGCGCTTGCCGCCGCGCTTGCCGGCGGGAACCTGATCTATGAAAGCGCGGGCATGACCGCCTCGCTGTTGGGGGTGAGCTTTGAGGGCTTCGTGCTTGATGACGAGATGAACGGCAATATCTATCGCATCCTGCGCGGGATCGAGGTCAATGACGACACGCTCGGGTTTGAGGCGATCTGTGCCACGGTGCGCGGCGAGGGGCATTTTCTGGGCGCGGCGCAAACCTATGCCGCGATGGAACGCGACTATCTCTATCCAAGTCTCGCCGACCGCGATCCGCCGATCACATGGCACGAGAATGGCGCGCCCGATATCTGGGGCGTCGCGCGCAACCGCGCCCGCAGCATTCTGGCCGAGCATCACCCGGCCTATCTTTCACGGGATCAGGATCGCGCGATCCGTGGGATGTTCGATATCCTCGCGCCCTAGGGGCCGGTCGCAAGCCCGGTGATGGCCTCGGGGCCGGTCAGGCGGAATTCGCCGCCAAGCCATGGCTCCTGCCGGACGATGGGATCAATCATCAGGCTTTGGACAAGCGGGCGCAGCGAGGTTTCGATGACCTTAAACAGGGCGTCGGGCAAATCCTCGCGCCGAAACAGGGAAATCTGGCGCACAAAGCCCGCGTCGGGAAAGGCCATCGCCTGGGTGTCGGCGTGAAACCGGTCGGCGCAGGCATAGTTCAGCGCCGTCGTGATGGTCCAGGCCCGGCCCTTGGCGATCAGCGACATGATCGTCGAGGTGCTTTCAAATTCAAGCCGCGACGGGATATCAAGCCGCAGCCTGCGCAACTGGGCCTCGACCCGGCGGCCGATGAGTTGCTGCTTGCTGTAGCGCAGGAACGCCAGGCCGGACGCCCCCTCAAGATAAGCCCTTGCATCCTCGGGGCGTGCGCGCGGCACCACAAGAACGTAGGGGTCGCGCAACAACGGGGTTTCAATCAACCGCGTCGCCGTGAATTCCGAAGCCGAGGCGATGCCACAGTCGATCTCTTCGCTTTGCAGCAGGGTGAGGATGTCATGGCTCGGGCGCGACAGGAACGAGAGGTCACAGGCGCGCAGGGTTTGCGACACCTGCGTCGCGAGGGCGGGCATGACGCAGGTGTCAAACTCCTCGACCGAGGCAATCTTGAGGCGCCGCACCAGCGTGCCCGGATCATCCGACCAGACCTCTGATACGCCCTTACGCAACAGCCAGAGCGATTCATCGACCCGCTGCAGCAGGCTGGCGCCTTCCGGGGTCAGCGCCATCGGTCTTTTGTGGTGGTCGACAAGAGGGCGGCCAACCGCGCGCTCCAGACAGGTAAGGTGGTGCGATACCGTGCTGATCGAGATATCAAGGCGCTTCGCCGCCTCCCGAACAGAGCCGCTGCGCGCCATGGCCTGAAATACTTCAAGCCACTTCAGGCTTAGATTGGACCGGTCCACGCTACCCCCTAAAGATTCGACTTTTTCGAAGCTATGGCAAAGCCGACGCCGCGGCAACACGTAAGCAGGCGTTACCCGGGTCAGCATCGAACGGGCGACGGGCTCAGGCTTTGGTGGCACCTTCTTTGGTGGCGACGGGACCGGCGCCCCGCTCTTTCGGCGGGCCACCTCGCATCCGGCCAACTTTGTCACTTCGCCATATCGGCGCGCAAACCCCAGTGTCGGTATTGGGTGATACTTTCGCCAGCATTGAGTGGCCACGCCCGGTTTGCCAGTATCCCGCCACAGGCAGGACGCGGACCACGCCATGATCTGCAATACCGCATCCGGGCCTGCCTTGTGGGATATCGGCTCGGCGTTGTGGGGCATCGGTGTCGCGATCATTGCAGGTCGCGCCGCCCGCCTTGCCCGCAATCTTTCCGAAAGGGACATGACATGACACCTCCTCGCATCGCCATTATCGGGGCCGGGATCGGCGGGCTTGCCTGCGGGCTGGCCCTGCAAGAGGCTGGCATCCCCTTCACGATCTACGAGCAAGCCGACGCCCTGACCGAGATCGGCGCGGCCATCGCCCTGTCTGCCAACGGATCGCGTGAGTTGGCGCGCTTTGGCTGTCTGCCGGGGCTGCAGGCGGCCTCCTGCGAGCCGAGCGAACTTATCTGGCGCGGTTGGCGCGACCAGACCCGCATCGCGGCCCACCCGGTACGCAAGAACGGCGCCTATCGCGCAGCTTACGGGGCGCCCTATTTCGGAATTCACCGCGCCGCCCTGCAACGCGTCATGCGCGCGCAGTTGCAAGGCGATGTGATCCGGCTTGATCACCGCCTGAGCGAATTGAGCGAAACGGATCAGGGCATCCGGCTGGATTTTTCGCGCCAGGACAGCGCCCTCGTCGATCTGGTGATCGGGGCGGACGGCATCAAGAGCCGTGTGCGCGACCACGTGGCGGGGTCGGGGGCGATCCGGTATTCCGGCACATCAGCGTTTCGCGGTATCGTTCCGGCCACATGCCTGCCCCACCTGCCGGACCCGCAGGCGATTCAGTTCTGGATGGGCCGGGATGCGCATCTGCTGCATTATGCCATCGGTCCCGAGGGCGGCGACGTGAATTACTTTGCCGTCACCGAAGGCCCGGCCGACTGGCCCGATATGAACCGCTGGGTGATCGAGGCCACGCGCGACGACCATCTCAAGCCATTCAAGGGCTGGGACAAGGCCGTGACCGAAATGATTGCCCAGTCGCATATGTTCGCACGCTGGGGCCTGTTCGTCACCAAGCCGCTGCGCCATTGGCACAAGGGCCGGGCGGTCCTGATCGGTGACGGGGCCCATGCGATGGTGCCGCACCACGGGCAGGGGGCCAATACCTCGATCGAGGATGCGGTCACCCTGGCCCGGATGATCGCGCACGACGGGCTGTCGGACACCGAAGGGCTGTTGACCCGGTTCGCCGCTCGGCGTCGGTTGCGCACCACCGCGATCCAGAAAAGCGCCACGGCGACCAATGAGGTGCTGCATTTGCACGATGATGCCGATTTGCAGGCACGGGCCCGGCGGTTGCGGCATTTCCCGGAAGAGTTTGGCTGGATTCATGATTTCGACACCCGCAAGGCGCCATTGGATCAAGCCGGGGTCGCGCGGCTCCGGGCCCGGTAAGGATGGGCATTGGCCAAGACGGGCAAGGCCCGGCCAGCTCGGCTTGGCGGTCGCCCGCCAAGTCAGCACACTGCAAAAGGGCCTGGATCTGGCCTTTTACAGTGTGAAACTTTACCGGCTTGCCGGACTTAGACGAACACGAAGCTATCCGCGCCGTGCCCGCCGGTCAGGATGTCGTCGCCCTCGCCACCGGCCAGCACATTTGCACCCCGGTCGCCGGTCAAGGTGTCGTCATGCCCCGAGCCGGTGATATTCTCGATCGAGATCAGCCTGTCGCCAGTGGCATCGCCGCCCGATGTTCCGGTGTTGCGGCCCCATGCGGCCCAACCCCAGCCGAATCCGCCAAGGTTGATGCTTACGCCTTCGCCAGAGCCCGAGTCGTCCGCAGTGTCGCGTCCCGCGCCACCGTTCAGGATGTCGCCACCTGCACCGCCGGACGAGACATCATCGTCCCATCCACCGTCGAGATAATCCTTGCCCTTGCCACCGAACAGAACATCTCTGCCTGTACCGCCAAACAGATGGTCATGGCCTGCGCCCCCGTCGAGCGTGTCATCGCCACGTCGACCAAAGAGACTGTCATGGCCGTCATTGCCAATCAGGAGATTGTCGCTCATATCGCCATAAAGTCGGTCGTTGAAGGCACTGCCTTCAAGGCCTTCGATGCTGTGGAAGCGGTCTCCCTTGGCATCACCGCCATTGCGCAAGGCGATCAATAGATCGGCGCGCACGCCTGCGTCAGCATCACCATAGCTGGCCAGGTCAAACCCTGCGCCACCGTTAAGCGCATCCGCCCCGGTGCCGCCAGACAGGATGTCATCGCCGCCGCCGCCCCTGAGCGTGTCATCGCCAGCCGTCACCCGGTCATTGTCGGTGTCGACATAGTCACCGTCGATCCTGTCATCCCCGGCGGTGCCGGTGACAATCCCGTCCGCGTCGTTGACGGGGTCGATGCTGAGCGAGAAGCCCTGCGTCGCGCTCAGATCGCCGTCGCTTGCGGTGACGGTGATGTCGAGCGCGCCGTTGAAGTTTGCGGGCGGCTGGCCGGTGAAGCTGCTGCCGTCAAAGACAAGCCCGGCGGGCAGAGCCGCCGCCCCCGGCGAGGGTCGCCGTAAGTGTCAGCGCATCGCCGTCGATATCGCCAAAGGCATCCGCCGGGAGGGCAAAGCTCACCGCCTGATCCTCGTCCGAGGCCTGATCCAGCAGCGGCGTGAGCGCGATGGGCGCCGAATTCCCCACAAGTGTCAGGGTGACGGTCGCGGTCGTGCTTTGGGCGCCATCCGATACCCTATATGTGAATGACGGTGTCTGGCTGCTGCCATCGGCGGTGAAGACGATATCGCCTTCGCCGTTGAGGGCCACTGTGCCGCCAACCGCGCCAGACACGCCGGTCACGCTGATCTGTTCGCCTTCGTAATCATAGTCATTGGCCAGAAGCGTCGCGGCGGCAATGATCGTGCCTGCGGCGCTGACCTCGATCGCGTCATCTTCAAGAGCGATCGGGGCGAGATTGGCCAGCACGGTGGCGCTAGGTTCAAACGCGGCCCGGTCAAGCGAAGTGCCATCGCCGAAGGTGATCACCTCGATCCCGTCGCCGGTGAACTGATCGCGGATGCGGATGGTTTCGGTGCTGCCGATGAACACGTTCAGGTCGTTGCCCTGGCGCACAAATCGCACCTCGGCAGGCAGAACGCCCAGAAGGTTGAGCCTGTCTGTGTCCGACGCCGGGCCGGTGTCGATGATGACATCGTCACCGTCGCCGCGGGCCCAGTCATAGGTATCGCTGCCATCACCACCCTCAAGAAGGTCGATGCCGGTGCCGCCTTCGACGGTGTCACTTCCGCCGCCGCCTTCGACGGTGTCACTTCCGTAGCCGCCAAGCAGGAGGTCATCGCCGACCGCGCCCTTGATGTCATCACTTCCCGACAGCCCGTCGATCCGGTTGTCACCGCCGTCTCCGGTCAGAACATCCGAGTAGTTGGAGCCGGTAAGGTCTTCGATACCGTCAAGCACATCCCCCGCCGCATCGCCGCTGGTTCCGGTGCCGTCAGCCAGCGAGACACTCACGCCGCCGCGCGACGTTGTATAAGGCGCGGTGTCAATGCCGTCGCCGCCGGTAAGAGTATCCGCGCCGCGCCCGCCGATCAGCAGGTCATTGCCGCCAAGGCCGTTGAGCGCATCATCGCCTGCGCGGCCATCAAGGACATTATCGCTGTCATCGCCGGTGATGGTATCGCCAAAGGCGCTGCCGAAAGCGTTCTCGACATTGCTGATCGGTGTGCCAGCGGCATCACCGGCAGACAGATCAATCGCCACACCAACAGAAAGGCCACCCGCGTCGACGGCATCACTGCCTGCACCGCCGTCAAGCGTTGTATCGCCGTCTTCGGACATGAACAGCACATCGTCGCCATCGCCGCCAAACACCTGGTCGGCCCCGAGGCCACCGCTGATCTGGTCGTTGCCCTGACCGCCATCCAACAGGTCATCCTCGCCCATACCGTTGATCATGTCGTCGTCGGCGGTGCCGAGGACGAGATCCGCCGCATCGCTTGTCGGCAGTTCGATCGCCGCAATAATGGCGTCCTTGTCCCAGACCTGGCCACTGGCAAAGCGGATCTGGTCGGGCAGGAGGTCACGGAAGGCCGGGCTCACGCTGAGAACTGGCGCAGCGAAGGTCGAGAAGGCTGTCAGTTCGAGGGGGGGCGGGAACGGCCCGACCGGCCCGCCGAACGACGGCCGGAAGGTGATGGTTTCACCGGTGGCGAGAAGCTGGATTTCCAGCAGGTCATCGTTGGTCAGGGCATCAACGGTGCGCAGAAGACGGACACCGTCAGAGTTGACATCGCTGAATTCCAGAATGCTGACGCCCGCCATGGTGTCAAAGCCATCGCCGAGGCTGTAAAGCGCGCGGATATTGTCGCCAAACCCGTCAAGAAGGTCGTCGCCTTCATTCATGACAACGGTCACCTGTCCGGCGGTACTGCTGAAATCGGCGCTGTTGTTGATGTTTATCTGGTCGGAATTGACGGTTCCGAACACAAAGGAGTCTGCCGCGATCTGTTCGCGGTCAAGCAGGCTGCCATCGGCAAACTGAAGCTCTTCGAGGCCGCCCTGTTCGGAACTGAACTGGCGTTTCACCTGGATCGCCTCGCCGGTGGCAAGGTCGGTGATCAGAAGGTCGCCATAGCCAAAGTCGGGGACAAACACCTCGCTGTCGATGCTGGCGTTGACGAAAATGCGTTCAAGACGCACATCGCCACGGTTCAGATCCTCAAGAACCAGGCGGTCGGTGTCGTTGCCGGGGTCATTGCGGAAGGTGCTTGTTTCATCCCGGATCAGATCGTTTCCGTCGCCTGAGCCATAGAAATAAGTGTCTGGGCCGCTGCTGTCGGTGCCGGTGTCGTCACCGGCGCCAAGGTCGTAGGTATCGTTGTTGTAAAACACGCTGTCGTCATTGCGGGTATAGTCGATCCCGCGCGTGAAATCATTGCCAGCGGTGCCGATGGTGACAGTGCGGTCTTCCCAGTCGGTCTGGGTGAAGATGTCGCCATTTGCGTCGACGATGGTTTCGACGCCGTCGCCCCGTTCGATCCCGAAGGTGCTGATGTCGCGATACTGTTGATCGACCTCAAGGATTTGGGCGCCCTCGACGAAGGCGCGCATGGTGTTGCCCTGCCGCTGAAAGGTCAACTGGTCAAAGGTATAATCGCGCAGGATCAGGATGTCCTGATCGTTGGCGAAGCTGTTGATGGAAACAAAATCGGTCACCGCGTCAACGATGCGCACAAGGCCATCGCCCGCATGCAGGATATAGGTATCATGACCGATATCGTCATGGAACGTGGCCGCGACAGCGCCGCCAACGAAGACGTCGTTGTCAATCGAGGTGGTCCGATTGCCGAACACATCGCCGTTCACATCGGCGTCGGCGGCAAAATAGACATTGCCAAAGACCGAGCCATCAGGATCGCCGTTCACGACCAGGTCAATAAGATCGGTGCGCAGAAGCGTGCCATCGGAAAATTCGACACCCTCGACAGCGGCCGCGCCATAGGCGCCACGCACATCCGATACGCCTTGTCCCGCAAAGGTGACAGAGCCGCCCAGACCATCGTTGAAGCCAATGACGATGCCATCGACATTGCGCTCGAAGGTGATGTCGGACAGCCGTGAATCGGTCAGAATAAGCCGGTCGGCGACAAAATTGCCAAGCTGATAATCGTTGCTGTCGGGGATCGTTTCGGTGATCACGTCCTGACCGTCTCCGGCCGAGAAGACATAGACATCGCCCCCGGCCTGACCATCAAGCGTATCGTTGCCGTCGTTGCCGTCGTTGCCGTCGTTGCCGTCGCTGCCCGAGAGGATCGAGGTGACCGGATCGGGCTGGCGCACGAGGAAGTCCGGTGTCGGGTCATCGCCGACGACAAGGTTGTCGCCGCCCGCGCCGGATGCCACCGCATTGCCAAGCGCGATTTCGATGACAAGCTCGCGCAGTGCGGTATCGGTAACGCCGGTGAGCTGCTCTTCAAGCCAGCCCCGGAACGCGGCGGCATCGCCACCGGAATTCTGATGCTGAAGGCCGACAAGCTTTCTGAAGAGCGGATCGAAATATTCCGCATCCGCGTCGGCGGGCATATTGTCGATGACGGTGCCAATCGCATTGGCCACGCTTTCAATCGAGACCCGGTTCAACTCGGCGTCGTAATTCATAAGGCCGAGCAGCAGGGTTTCAGGATCTGCCAAAGCCGCGAAAGCCGCCTCGGTGCTGACTTCGCGTGCCAATTCAGAAAGGCCGTCTTCGGTTGCGCTGCCGAACAGCTCGGAAATATCCTCGATCCCGCCGCTGGCATCGCGGTCAAACACCAAAAGCGCGTCATCGGGGCTGACCCAACCGTTTTTCTGCGCAAGGCCGTCGCCATCCATATCAATGATCAGCGGCGAGACAGGCGGGCAATCAAGCGGGGATTCATGACCCGGAACAGGTTCTTCTTCCTGTGGTTCTTCGTTTTCAAGACACTCCTGATGCCGGGCGTTGGCCAGATCGAAGGCATTGGCGGCGATCCCGGAAATAGCCCCCACGACCGAGGCGGCCGCAACACCGGCGGCAAAGGCCGCAATGGCGGCGCCAAGTGGGCCCAGGGCCGAGCCCGCAAGCGCGGCGGTGGTGGCGGCAGAGCCTGCAAGGTCCGCACCGACCGAGGCGGCAATGGCCGCGACATCTGCGGCCGACAGGCCGAAGTTGGGGTCGCTCGAATCTGTGCCGGTGACCGAGTTGACAGTGCCGCCGGTCACACCGGCCGCGCCACTTCCGACGCCATCCGCAAGGTTGCTGATGCCTTGGCCCGTCGCGTTATAGAGACCGGCGAACAGCTTTTTCAGGTCGACGCCGATGCCGCTGCCGATGCTGTTGACGAGCAATGCCTGAAAGAAGTTTTCCGGTTCGTAATCGCCCAGAAGTTCGTTGAAGGCCTTGTTGAACTCGTCAAGCTGGCTGCAGCCGCTTTGGTTTGCCTGGGTGCCACCTGCACCGCCCGCACTCATTACCTGGCACTCTTCCCGAGCCCACTAAATTCGGCTAGTTCACAATTACGTGTATAGTGCGAGAGGGAAAGCGGGTGTCAACCAACGATAGAATGAAAACCGGCAGGCTCTTCACCCCCGAGGCGGCTTCGATAAAGGTGGCCATGGTCGGGCCGGTCATGATTTTGGCAATTGCCGGTTTGCTCGCGGCGCTTGGCGTCGGGACATTCTTTTTCCCGATGTACGACTATGGCTCGGTGCTGACGGCCCTGAGTCCCCTTGCCATCACGATGGTTCTGGTCGCCGCTATTGCCTACGCTCCGCTGCGCCAGATTCGCTATCGCCGTGGCGTTCTGCGCGACAGCGAGGCCGGGCTCTATCAGATTACCGTCGATCCAGCGGCGATCACCGTGACGACGAAAAATGACATTTCGGCCTATGATTTGCGAGACTTTTCAACGATTTGCCGTGATGCTGACTTTCTTGGGACTGGCCGCGATTTTGGCGGGCTCGTCCTCGCGCGCACGCCCCACGACAGGCCGTCATGGACGCAACGCGCCAGTGTGGTGAATGCGATTCGCAAGGGCCGGATCGAGCCGGTAACCCATGACGGGATCACCACGATCCCGCTGACATATTTTGGCAAACAGGATTGTCTGGACATCATCGCGATGGCCTGCGAATACCATCAGCAATCCCGTAAGCGTACCGAGTAAGGAGGCTGATCATTGGCTTTAATATTGATGACGTTGAATTTGAGGTAGCAAACGAGCGCTCGCCGACAGAGCGGTGGGCAGATGCCGCTCAACTTATGGCGGTCTTTTGCAATGACCCGCGATACCAGGATTTGCCGGGCTATGCGCTCTATCTGAAAACCATGCCGGCCATCGGATTCGGTCAATATGCCATAGCCCGCAAGACGATGCAGCTTGCCGATACGAAAACCGTTATGCCCGCACCTTTTGGTGCGGTTCTCTGGGCCAAGGTCAGTGACGCATTGCACCAGAAGTTTCTGACTGCGACGCAAATGCCGGTGCTGGCGATGCCCGACTGGGATTCAGGCGATCATTTCTGGATCATCGATTCGCCCGGCGATCAACGGGTCGTGGGTGGCTTGCTTGATGCGCTCTACCGTCAGCAATTTGGCGAACAGCCGTTTCATGCCTTCATGATAAAGAAGGATGGCAGCCTGAGCACGCGGCAATTCGGGGCCAACTGAGGGTTTCGTGCCCCTGAGACGGACCGCAGCATGCGGTTCCGCAAGCCCCGTGGCAAGCCCGGTGATCGTTTAGCTGTCACGCCGTTTCATGGCGTCCGCGAGGGCAGAGCCGAAGGCGCCCTGGCTCTTGGCCTGGGCGGGGCTGGCTTGAGCGGGGCGCGCCGATCCGGATTTAGGCCCGCGGGCGGCTTTGGGTTTGTCCGTCTCGCGTCCGCGCGGCGGCGGGGTCGTACCGCCATCCTTGCGCATGCTCAGACCGATGCGCTTGCGCGGGACGTCGATTTCGGTAACGCGCACGCGCACCACATCGCCGGCTTTGACCACCTCGTGGGGATCTTTGACAAAGCGATCGGCAAGCTGGCTCACATGCACAAGCCCATCCTGGTGCACCCCGATGTCGACAAACGCGCCAAAGGCCGCGACATTGGTCACCGTGCCCTCAAGCGACATGCCTGGCTTGAGATCGGTGATGCTGTCGATGCCCTCGGCAAAACTGGCGGTCTTGAAGGTGGGGCGCGGATCGCGGCCCGGCTTTTCCAGCTCGGTCAGGATATCGCGCACCGTGGGCAAGCCAAAGCTGTCGTCGACGAATTGCTCGGCGCGCAGGCCCTTGAGGGCGCCGCTGTCGCCCATGATCGCGCGGATATCGCGCCCGCAGGCCGCCACGATCTTGCGCGCCACGCCGTAAGCCTCGGGGTGAACCGAGGAGGCATCGAGCGGCTCTGACCCTTCGGTGATCCGCAGGAAGCCCGCGCATTGCTCAAACGCCTTGGGGCCAAGACCGGGCACTTTGAGCAGGGCCTTGCGGCTGGCAAACGGGCCATTGGCATCGCGATGCGCCACAACGGCCTGCGCCAGCGACGGCCCGAGGCCCGCGATATGCGACAAGAGCGGCGCCGAGGCCATGTTGAGGTTGACCCCGACCGCGTTCACCGCATCCTCGACCACCGCCGCAAGGGATTGGGCAAGGCGGCGCTGATCGACGTCATGCTGATACTGCCCGACACCAATGGCTTGCGGCTCGATCTTCACCAATTCGGCCAGCGGGTCTTGCAAGCGGCGGGCGATAGAGACCGCACCGCGAATGGACACGTCGACATCGGGAAACTCCTGCGAGGCCAGCTCGGACGCCGAATAGACCGAGGCGCCGGCCTCGGAGACGATGACCGGCGTCGGGCGCGGGCTGCCGACGGGCAGGCGCTTGATCACATCGGCCACGAGGCGCTCGGATTCGCGGCTGGCGGTGCCATTACCGATGGCGATCAGGGCCACGCCGTGCTTGGTGATCATCCGGGTCAGGGTCTCTTCCGCGCCGCGCACATCCATGCGGGGCTGGAACGGATAGATCGTCGCCGTGTCCAACAATTTGCCGGTCTCATCGACGACGGCAATCTTGCAGCCTGTCCTGATGCCGGGATCAAGGCCCAGGGTCGCGCGCGCGCCCGCAGGCGCGGCCAGCAACAGATCGCGCAGGTTGCGGGCAAAGACGTCGATCGCGGCGTCATGGGCGCGGCGGCGCAGGTCGGTCATCAGGTCCATGAACATCGTCAGGCTCAGCTTGACACTCCAGGCCCACCGCGCGGCCTCGCGCAGCCAGATGTCACCCGGGCCGTCGCCCTGAATGCCGATCTCGGCGGCAACGATGCCAATCACGCGGGGCAGGCCGGTGTCCGGCTCGGGCGCGATGTTGAGGGTCACGATCTCTTCTTTCGAGGCGCGCAGGATGGCGAGGGCGCGGTGCGACGGGATCGTCGCCCATGTTTCGCTATGATCGAAATAGTCGGAAAACTTTGCGCCGGTCTCTTCCTTTCCGGTGTTCACCTTCGCGGTGATCAGGGCCTCTTTCTGCATGACCTCGCGCAGACGGCCCAGCAGGTTGGCGTTTTCGCCCAAGGTTTCGACAAGGATATCGCGCGCGCCGTTCAGCGCGTCCTTCTGGGTCGGCACCGCCTCGGAAAGATAGGCCTGCGCCAGCACGGCAGGATCGGCGGCGCGCTCGGCAAGAATGGCGTGCAACAGCGGCTCAAGCCCGTTTTCGCGCGCGATCATCGCCTTGGTGCGCCGCTTGGGCTTGAACGGAAGATAGAGGTCTTCGAGCACCGATTTTGTGTCTGCCCCGGCAATCGCGCGGGCCAGATCATCGGTCAGCTTGCCCTGCGATTTGATCTCGCCAAGGATGCTTGCGCGCCGCTTTTCCAGATCGCGCAGATAATCGAGCCGCTCGGCCAGCTTGCGCAGCTGCGTGTCATCAAGCCCGCCGGTGACCTCTTTGCGATAGCGCGCCACAAAGGGCACCGTATCGCCGCCATCAAGCAGGGCGACCGTCGCCGTGACCTGTTCTGGGCGGGCGCCGATATCGGTGGCAATCGTGCGGGCAATGCGATCTGCGACGGCGGTCATGGCGGGCTCCTTCATGTGCTCGGAAGGCCGTGATAGCGCCACAGGCAAGGGCCGCCAAGCCCATGCGTGCGGGAAAGAAGAAAATCGGTCTCAGTAACGGCACCACTCACGCCCGAGCGACCGTTTGCCTTTCGGTTCAAGGCTGTTTTGATCTGTGGCGTGGTCATATGTGGGTTTGGGGGGCTCTCTACCGGGGCATCCCGAAGGCAATGAAAAATTTGGATGCGGGCATCGTCGCTATGGCAGAAGATAACGGCGCGGTACCGGATGACGCACCGGCGCCCGACAGCGCGGAGGCGAGCGGCCATGGCGCATTGACCCTAGACAGCGCCGTGGACAATCTTGAGACGATAACACCCTACTAGCTTGCCGCGCACGGCGAGGTTCAGGATGGTTTGGCGGAGGGTTTTGATTTGGTCGGGTCGGGTGGTGAGGGTGGGGAGGGATTGCAGGGCAAAGCGGGCGTGGGATTGGAAGGTTTTCACATCGGTATCGGGGGTGGTCAGGCGGGCGAGGCTGGCGGTGGTCAGCCGATCCCGCACCGCCTCACGCCCCGCGCGGGCCTGTTCCAACTGATCACACAGCGCCATGAGTTCATCGACCTTTGCCACGATCCGGTGCTGCTCGGCGAGGGGTGGTAGACGGCGTGTTTCCGTTGATGATTTCTTCAATGGTTTCTCTGATAAATTTTACCGATGGCCGTTCTTTTGGTTTTTCAAAGTCCACCAGTCGTTTCTTTGAATCACTCATTTAACCTCACTCAGATTACCTGCCGTTTGGGGCGCCACAAACTCCGACCAGCGTTCCATCAGCGCCCGTCGCTTTTCGAGCAAATCAGACCGCGCATAAGCCCGCTCTACATTCGACCCAATGGTATGCGCCAAACTCATTTCCGCAACCTCGCGTGGTGCATTGGCAACCTCAGAGGCCCAATCGCGGAACGTCGAGCGGAACCCATGCACGGTGACACCGTCTACCTTCATCCGGCGCAACAGCATCAGCATCGACATGTTCGACAGCGGCTTGTGACGCTTCTGGCCTTCAAACACATACTCTGATTGCATGGCGCGCAGCGGCTCGATGATTGACAGCATTTCATCCGTCAGCGGCACCCGGTGATCCACTCCTGTCTTCATTCGGACGGCGGGACAAGTCCACAACCGCGCCTCGGCATCAATCTCGTCCCATCGCATTCCCAAAACCTCACCCGTGCGTGATCCGGTCAGGCAGGTAAACATCAGCGTCTTGGCGGCCATTGCATTGCGGGATTTCAAATCGGCATAGAAGGCTGGCACATCCTGCCACGCCATCGCCTTGTGGTGCTTTGGCTTGGCCTTCACCTTTGGTAAGACCTGAGCTTCTTTGATTGCAGTCACCGGATTTTCGCCAGACCGAAATCCTTTCGACTTGGCCACGTCCAGAACGATCTTGATCCGTTGCGCCAACCGCCGCGCGGTTTCGTGCTTTTCGGTCCAGATTGGCGACAGGCACATCAGCACCTCGGGCTGGTCAATGCTATCGACGGGCATCCGCCCCATTTTGGGAAATGCATAGTCGCGCAAGGTGTTGATCCATTGCGCGCCGTGCTTGGCATTCTTCCAGGTTGGCATCCGGTCAATGTGAACCTGTTGGGCGATTTCTTCAAATGTTGGGATTTCACGAGCCGCATTAAATCGCGGGTTCAAACCCTGTTTGGCCATACGCCGATATTCCAGCGCCCGTTCGCGTGCCTGATTCAGCGTGACAATATCAGCCCCGCCCAAACCAAAGTCAGTTCTCAGGGGAGCGCCTTTCTTGTTCTTCTGACCTTTGACCACGACGCGCACGATCCAGCGCCGGGCGCCCGACGGGTCCACAACGAGATAAAGCCCGTTGCCGTCGCCATGCCGACCGGGGCCGAGATTCTCGACCAACCGCTTTGTCAGCTTTCCAGTCAGGGCCATCAAAAATACCACATTCCATACCACTCAAGGTAAGAATACAGGCACAATCGAAAGAAAGCCAACACAAAGAATAAATGCCGCTATAGTCATTAAAATAAGGAAAAATTATCGCTGAAAGCGATCCAGTGAAACCAATGCAAAAGGTACGTTGGCGGAGAGACAGGGATTCGAACCCTGGGATCCCTTGCAGGATCAACGGTTTTCGAGACCGCCCCGTTCGACCACTCCGGCACCTCTCCGCGGGGGTCTGGTGGGGGGCGTTTAATTGCCTTTGGCGGGGGGGGCAAGGGGTTTTGCGTTGTTTGTCGGGATAAATTGCCTAGGTTGGTTGCATCTGCATTTTCAGCCCCCCGAAGAAGGACGAACCGCAATGCTTTTGACCCAGATGCGCCAGGTGCCGCGCTTGGCGAGGATCGTGTTTCTCGGCGCGCTGATGGTGATGATCGGCCTCATGCCGCTGCGCGCGGCCGACCGGGACCGGCTTGAGGCGTTTCTTGAGGTGACCGGATTTGGCGTGGCGCTTGACAGCATCGCGCTTGCCGCCGCCGATGCGCCAATGATGCTCGGCCTTTCGGCGAGCGACTTCGGCCATGACTGGGCGCGGGTGGCGGGCGAGGTGTTCGATACGGCCCGGATGCGCGAGACCGGGCTTGAGATCCTGTCGGGAACGCTCAGCGACGAGATGCTGGCCCATGCGGCGGATTTTTACGCCTCTGAGCTTGGGCAGCGCCTTGTCGCGGTCGAGAATGCCTCGCATATGATCGAGGATGACGTGGCCAAGCGGGCCGAGGGCAAGACCTTGCTGGCCGAGGCCGATGACACGCGGATCAAGGTCTTGCAGGACATGAACGCCGCCGTTGACGGGGCCGGGTCAGGCGTGCGTGCGGTGCAGGAAATTCAGCTGCGCTTCTTGCTGGCGGCCTCTTATGCGGGGGTGCTTGAGGCGGAACTGGACGAGGGCACGCTGCGTGCGATGCTGGCCGAGGGCGAGGATGACCTGCGCGAGGCCCTGCGCGTCTCGGCGCTCGCCAATGCGGCCTATACCTATCAGGATCTGAGCACTGATGATCTTCGGGCCTATGTCGACGCACTTGAACATCCGCTGATGGCGCGGGTGTACGAGCTCATGAATGCCGTGCAATACGAGATCATGGCCGGGCGGTTCGAGGTTCTGGCGGCTCGGATGGCCGATATGCACCCCGGTCAGGAGCTATGAGGCAGGCGGCGCGCATCACGTGGCGGGCGCTTTTGGGATGTTTGGCCGGTCTGGTCCTGCTGGCGGGCCCGGCCTTGGCGGATCGCGCCGAAGAGATCGACCGGCTGATTGCTGCGCTGCGGTTTGAGGAAACCATCGAGATCATGCGCGACGAGGGGCAGCGCTATGGCGGCGAGGTCGGGCAAGAGATGCTGGCCGAGGCCGAGCTTGCCCGCTGGGACGCGATCGTGGCCCAAGTGTACGACCCCGTGACCATGCAGGCCAAGGTCACCGAGGGCTTTGCTGCGGCGCTTGACGGGGTTGATCTGGCGCCGCTTCTGGCGTTCTTCGAGGGGCCGGGGCACGAGATCGTGGCGCTTGAACTGGCGGCGCGCAAATCCCTGCTTGACCCCGAAATCGAGGCGGCTACAGAAAAGCTTTACGACCAGATGGTCCGGGACGGCGATGTTCTGGTCGAGCGTGTGGATGTCTTTATCGACGACAGTGACCTGATCGAGCGCAATGTGACCGGGGCGCTGAATGCCAATCTGGTGTTTTACACTGGCCTTGCAGATGGTGGCGCGCTTGATTTGCCGCAGGACGAGATGCTCGCCGATATCTGGGCGCAGGAAGAGGACATGCGCAAGCAAACCGAAACCTGGCTGCGCTCTTTTCTGGTGATGGCCTATCAACCGCTGGCGCGCAGCAAGCTTGAGGCTTATATCGCCCTTTATAAAAGCCCGGTCGGGCGCGATCTGAACCGGGCGTTTTTCGCCGCCTACGATGGCATGTACGAAGATCTGTCCTATAAGCTTGGCCTTGCCGTCGCGCTTCAGATGCAGGGCGAGGATTTATAGGCGATATCGTGCAAAGACAGGGGCGATGACCCTTGACTTTTACCCGGCTTTCCCGAATAAGCGCGCAACCCGGCGGGATGATCTTGCCGGGTTTGTTTTTGAATGACGCCCCAGGGGCGCGCAGTTCGAGGTGGCCATAAGGCCGGAAACACCCGGAATTTCGGGGACCACAGAGCGCGGAGACGGAAAAGGAAATGCAATGTTTGCGGTCCTCAAGACCGGTGGCAAGCAGTACAAGGTGTCCTCAGGGGACATGCTTCGTGTTGAAAAGCTTGCAGCAGATGCCGGTGAAAAAGTTCAATTTAACGAGATTCTGATGCTGGGCGGCGACGCACCTGTTGTCGGTGCGCCTTTCATCGAGGGTGCCGCGGTTCAGGCCGAGGTCGTTGATCAGGTCAAGGGTGACAAGGTCATCCATTTCGTAAAGCGTCGTCGTAAGCACGGCTCGCAGCGCACTAAAGGCCACCGCCAGCAGCTTACCCTGCTGCGCATCACCGAGATTATGGCAAATGGCGGCGACAAGTCCGGCGTTAAAGCCGCAATCGGCTCCGGTTCGGTTTCGGCAACGGCAATCTCCGCGGCTGACAAGCCCGCCAAGAAAGCCGCAGCGCCCAAAGCTGCCGCCGCACCCAAGAAGGCCGCGAAAGCCGCCGCCGGTGGTGACGACCTTTCGAAGATCTCCGGCGTTGGTCCGGTGATCGTGAAGAAACTGCATGGTGAAGGTATCACAACCTTTGCACAGATTGCGGCATGGACCGATGCGGACGTGGAAGCAATCGAAGAGAAACTGTCGTTCAAAGGTCGTGTCGGTCGTGAAGACTGGATCGCACAGGCCATCGAGCTGGCAAAAGGCTAAGGAGAGACCAGATGGCACATAAAAAAGCAGGCGGTTCATCCCGTAACGGTCGCGATTCTGCCGGCCGTCGCCTTGGCGTCAAGAAATATGGCGGCGAAGCTGTGATCCCGGGCAACATTGTCGTGCGTCAGCGCGGCAACAAGTTCTGGCCGGGTCAGGGCGTTGGCGAAGGCAAGGATCACACGATCTTCGCCAAGGTCGAAGGCGCTGTGAAGTTTCACAAGGGCCTCAAGGGCCGTACCTTTATTTCGGTTCTGCCAGTGGCGGAGGCCGCTGAATAAGCTGACCTTAAGGTTGTTGAACACATCAAGGGGATCGGCGATACCGCCGGTCCCTTTTCATTTTTGCGCAGGAGGCAACCCGTGATGAGCGTTGCCGTGATCAGCTTTCTGGCCTTTGGCGCAAGCCAGGTGAGCACGCCGGGGCCGGCCAATATGGCGCTTTTGGCCACCGGTGCGCGCTTTGGGTTTCGCGCGGCTTTGCCGTTCGTGGCGGGCGTGGCGTTTGGCAAGCAGTTGATCATCTGGCCGATCGGCTTTGGCCTGATGGAACTGGCGGCGCAGGCCCCGGTGATCTTTTCGGCGCTCAAGTGGATATCGGCGGCTTACATCTGCTGGCTGGCCTGGAAGGTGGCGCATCTGCGCCTTGACGGCGGCAAATCGGTTGAAACGCCGCCGGGTTTCATGGCCGGGCTGATTGTGCATCCGCTCAATCCCAAGGCCTGGGCGATGATTGTCACGGGATTTACCAATTTCGTGACACCGGGCACGCCGGCCTTGCAGGCGACCGTCTGGATTGCCATTTGTTTGTTTGGCTTACAGGCCATTCTTCATCCGATCTGGACCTATGGCGGGGATCGGATTGCCCAGACGGTGGCCGGAACGCCGGTCGAAAAATACCTGATGTGGACCTTGGCGGCGCTGACCGTGGCCTCGGTTCTCTTCGTGCTTTTTGGAGGAGGACGCGCATGAAACTTGAGATGATCGTGAATCAGCCGGTGATTGAAACCGACCGCTTTGATCTGCGCCCGCTTCGGGCGTCGGATGCAGGGCTTATCGAAATGTATGCAAGCGATGCCCGCGTGGCGATGAGCACCAGCAGCATTCCGCATCCCTTGCCCCCCGGCACCACCGAAGCGATCATTGCCCGCGCCCATGGCGACGACCGGACCGAGGATTTCTGGGCGATGGACGCAAGCAAGGTTGGTGGATCAGAGCTCATGGGGCTGATAAGCTTGGTGCGGCTTGATCGCGATCAGTCTGAAGTCGGCTATTGGGTCGCGCCCGCCTATTGGAATACCGGCGTCGCCTCGATGGCGGTAGAGGCCTTGCTGGCGGCCAATCCGCATACTGCGCGCACCACCTTTGCAAGCGTGTTTCAGGACAATGCCGCCTCGGCGCGGGTCTTGACCAATTGCGGATTTCAGTATCTTGGGGATGCCGAGACCTTTTGCGTCGCACGTGGCGCCAAGGTGACGACCTGGACCTATAGCAGAAAAGCGGACTGAGGCTATATTGGCCTTTGCGAAAGGATGACACATGAAATTTCTTGATCTCGCAAAGGTCTATATCCGGTCCGGCGGCGGCGGCGGCGGCTGTGTCAGCTTTCGGCGTGAAAAGTTCATCGAATATGGTGGGCCGGATGGCGGCGACGGCGGCAATGGCGGCTCGGTCTGGGCGGAGACGGTCGACGGTCTCAACACGCTGATTGATTTTCGCTATCAACAGCATTTCTTTGCCAAAAGCGGTCAGCCCGGCATGGGTCGTCAGCGCACCGGGTATACCGGCGATGACATCGTGTTGCGCGTGCCCGTGGGCACCGAAATTCTTGACGAGGATATGGAAACCGTTGTCGCGGATATGACCGAGCTTGGCCAACGCGTGCTATTGGCCAAGGGCGGCAATGGCGGCTTTGGCAACCTGCACTTCAAGACCAGCGTCAACCAGGCCCCGCGCCGCGCCAATCCGGGCCAAGAGGGCGTCGAGCGCACGCTTTGGCTGCGCCTCAAGCTGATTGCCGATGTCGGGCTGTTGGGCTTGCCGAATGCCGGCAAGTCGACCTTTCTGGCGGCCACATCGAATGCGCGGCCGAAAATCGCCGATTATCCCTTTACCACGCTGCACCCCAACCTTGGCGTCGTTGGCGTCGACGAGGTTGAATTCGTCGTGGCAGATATCCCCGGCCTGATTGGTGGCGCCTCCGAGGGCAAGGGGCTTGGCGACCTGTTTCTGGGCCATGTCGAGCGCTGCGCGGTTCTGTTGCACCTGATTGACGGCACATCCGACACCATTGCAGAGGATTATCACACCATCATCAACGAGCTTGAGCTTTATGGCGGTGACCTTGCCGATAAGCCGCGTGTGACTGCCCTCAACAAGATCGACGCGCTTGACGATGAAGAGCGCGCGGCGGCCTGCGCCGAGCTTGAAGAGGCCTCTGGCGGGCCGGTTTTGATGATGTCGGGCGTGTCGCGCGAGGGGGTGGTCGATGTGCTGCGTACCCTGCGCACGCAGATCGACGATGACCGCCTGCGCCACAAGATCACCACCGAAGAAGAACCCGCGCCGTGGCAACCGTAAGCAACGCCAAACGACTTGTCATCAAGATCGGCTCGGCCCTGTTGGTCGACCGCGTCAGCGGCGAATTGCGCGCCGATTGGCTGCGCGCGCTTGCCGAGGACGTGGTGCGCCTGCGCGCGCGCGGCACCGACGTTATCCTTGTCTCATCGGGTTCGATCGCGCTTGGGCGCGGGGTGCTTGGCCTGCCGGCAACAGAGCTGTCGCTTGAGCAAAGCCAGGCCGCGGCGGCCGTGGGGCAAATCCGCCTTGCGGGGGCCTATGATCAGGCGCTTGGTGCGCTTGGCATCACCTCTGCGCAGGTTCTTGTCACCCTGGAGGATAGCGCCGACCGACGCCGTTACCTCAATTCGCGCGCCACGCTGGAACAGCTGTTGCGCCTCGGCGCGGTGCCGATCGTCAATGAGAACGACACCGTCGCGACCGATGAAATCCGCTATGGCGACAATGACCGCATGGCGGCGCAGGTGGCCGTGACGGCGGGTGCGGATCAATTGATCCTGCTGTCGGACGTCGATGGATTCTATACCGCCAATCCGGGCCAAGACCCAAGCGCCACGCGGTTTGACGTGATCGAGGTGATCACCCCCGAGATCGAGGCGATGGCCGGCGATGCCGGGTCGGGCCTGTCCAAGGGCGGCATGAAAACCAAGCTTATGGCGGCCAAGACCGCCACGGCGGGCGGCTGCGACATGGCGATCACCCAGGGCGCGGTTCTGCACCCGATCAAGGCGCTTGAAGAGGGTGCCGCCGCCACATGGTTCCTGGCCCAGGGCGACCCGCAGCAAAAGCGCAAGGCCTGGATCGCCGCCATGAAGCCCAAGGGCCGGGTCGTGGTGGACAACGGCGCGGCCAAGGCGCTGCGCTCGGGCAGCAGCCTGTTGCCCGCCGGTGTTCTTCAGGTCAGCGGCACCTTCGGGCGCGGTGATCCGGTCGAGGTCGTCGACGAGGCCGGGCGCACGCTGGGACAGGGGCTTACCCGCTATGACGGCGCGGATGCGCAGAAAATCAGCGGGCTGCGCTCGGATCAGATCGAGGCCGTGCTTGGCCATGCGGCGCGCGGGCCCTTGATGCATCGCGACGACATGGCATTTTAGAGGTCCTTAGGGATATCAACACGCAAGCCCCGAAGAGGAGAGTGTGACATGACAGAGACCCTCGATATTGCGGCCCTGATGGCCGATATAGGCGCGCGCGCCAAGGCCGCCGCCGCCGATCTGGCCGTCGCCAGCCCCGAGGCCAAGCGCTCCGCGCTTGAGGCCGCCGCCGATGCGGTCTGGGAGGGGCGCGCCGATATTCTTGCCGCCAACGAAAAAGACCTAGCCTATGGCCGCGACAAGGGGCTGAGCGAGGCGATGATGGATCGCCTTGCGCTGGACGAGAGCCGCATCAAGGGCATCGTTGAGGGCCTGCGCGCGGTGGCCGCACAGGATGATCCGGTGGGCGAGGTTCTGGCCGAATGGGATCAGCCCACCGGCATTCACATCCGGCGTGTGCGCACGCCCTTGGGGGTGATTGGCGTGATCTATGAAAGCCGCCCGAACGTGACGGCGGACGCCGGGGCGCTTTGTCTGAAATCCGGCAATGCCGTGATCCTGCGCGGCGGCTCCGAAAGCTTTCACTCGTCAGGCGCGATACACGCCTGCCTCGTGGCGGGGTTGCGCGCCGCCGGTCTTCCGGAGGATGCCATTCAGCTTGTGCCGACCCGCGACCGGGCCGCAGTGCAGGCCTTGCTGACAATGACCGATACGGTGGATGTGATCGTGCCGCGCGGTGGCAAGGGCCTTGTCGGCCTTGTGCAACGCGAGGCGCGGGTGCCGGTTTTTGCTCATCTGGAAGGCATCGTGCACATCTATATCGACAAAGAGGCCGACCCCGAAAAGGCCCTGCGCGTGGTGGTGAATGCCAAGACCCGGCGCACGGGTATCTGTGGTGCGGCCGAGTGTCTTTTGATCCACCGCGATATCGTCGGAACCATCGGTCAGGGCGTGGTGCGCGCGCTTTTGGATGCGGGCGTCGAGGTGCGCGCCGATGAAACCCTGCGCGCCATCGAGGGCACCACCGCCGCCACGGATGACGACTGGGGCTGTGAGTATCTCGATAGCATCATCGCCGCCAAGGTGGTCGATGATCTTGACGCCGCGATCACCCATATCCGGCGCTATGGCTCGAACCACACCGATTGCATCATCACCGAGGATGACACTGCCGCGAACCAGTTCTTTGCCCGCCTCGACAGCGCGATCCTGATGCGCAATGCCTCGACCCAATTCGCCGATGGCGGCGAATTCGGCATGGGCGCGGAAATTGGTATCGCCACCGGCAAGATGCATGCGCGCGGGCCGGTGGGCGCGGCACAGCTCACCAGTTTCAAATATCTGGTCGATGGCGATGGAACGACGCGTGCCTAGAGCTTCTCGAACATGCGACATCAACAGGTTGGAGGGGGTCGCGTGAATTCGAATGAAGGCGACGCCCTCTAAAAGCGCAGGCGCAGCCCGGTTTCGCCGTGCTCCACCTCTGGCGTGCGCCCAAGCGCGGCGAGTCGCTCTGGCAAGAGGAGAAACTGCACCTGCGCCGGGGTCACTTCGGGCGCGGGGGCCATTACGCCAAGGCTGTTCCACAGCAGGTCATTGATCTGAAGCCGCCCGCCTTTTGCCGTTACCTCGAACTGCCCCTCTTGTTGGGTGACCGTGAGGGTGCCGCCAAAGGGGATGGTCTGTTCCGCGCATAAAAGGCTTAACGCAACCGCCTGAGCAAGGGGCTGTGTCACTGTGCCCGTGAGGCCATAATCAAGCGCGATTCGCCCGGTGCGATAGATCGTACCAAGGATATCGCCAAGGTCTTCACTGCGCACGCTCTGGCCGTTGGACGCGGTGCCAAAGGCCAGCCGGAACAGGCGAATTCGCGCATTTGCATCGGCCGCACTCTCTGAGATAAGCGCCATTTCCGGCGAGGCGCCCATGCCGGAAAGTTCCAGCAATTCCAGCCCGTTGGTGACCGCGCCCATAGGGCTGATCAGGTCATGACAGATACGAGAGCCTATCAATGCGGCGAGGGTCTGACTATGATTGTTCAAAGGTATTCTCCGAAGCAGGGCGCGACATGAGCGATATGAATTCGATACTGGAACCGGGGATGCTCGTCCGCCATCCTCAGCAGCCTGATTGGGGCACCGGCCAGGTGCAATCAAATATCGCGGGCCGCATCACCGTTAACTTTCGAGAGGTCGGCAAAGTGGTGATCGACGGCACGCGGGTGGAACTTGTTCCTGTCTTTGATCCATGAACATGGTTAGCAAAAGGTTAACACTGGCCAGCCTTTTCGGCCAGATGCGCCTTTAACGCGCGTTGTCATTGCCCGGCAGCTTGCCTAAACCCTCGCCAAAGCCCGCAAACCCGAGAGCGAAATGCCCGCCAAATCCCCGATCTTTCGCGTCAAACTTGCATCGACCCCGCAGGAATTGCAGGCCGCACAACGCCTGCGCTACGAGGTGTTTGTCGAGGAATTGGGCGCCACCGGTCCGATGGTCGATCACGACGCGCGGCTTGAGGTTGATCGTTTTGACGCCTATTTCGACCACCTTCTTTTGCTGGATGATGCGCAAGGCGGGGCTGTGGTCGGGGTTTATCGACTGTTGCGCGATGATCAGGCCCGGCGCGCCGGTCAGTATTACTCCGAGGACGAATATGACCTCTCGGTTCTGCGCACCAGCGGGCGGCGGCTGATGGAGTTGGGGCGGTCCTGCCTTGCCAAACCCTATCGTGGCGGACCGGGCATGTTTCATCTTTGGAATAGCTTGGCCGCGTATGTATTTGATCATAAGGTAGAAATTCTGTTTGGTGTGGCAAGCTTTCACGGCACGGACCCCGGCAGGTTGGCGCAGCCCCTGTCGCTTTTGCATCACCGCTACCTTGCCCCACCCGAGAGTCGCGTGCGCGCCCGTCGTGAGCATTTTCAGACCATGAACCTCATTCCTGCCGATGCCCTCGATCGGCGCGCGGCGATGCTGGAGATCCCCGCCCTGATCAAGGCCTATCTCAGGATGGGTGGCCATGTCGGTGAGGGTGCGTATATTGATCATCAGTTCAACACCACGGATGTCTGTCTTGTCATGGATACAGAGCGCTTGAACGATCAAAAGAAATCCATTTATTCAAAGGGGCTTACAAGGTGAGCGTCACCTGGCGTTCAACTGAGCCACCCGCCGTCGTCCGGCTTGGCCCGGCGGGCGTTTTGCGCGCGGTTTTGCGGGGCTCGGTCCTGGTCTGCATCCTGCTCATCGGGGTCGTGCTCAGCGCCCTGTTACGGCTGATTGAGCAACCTCTCTACAAGCTGCATCGCCCCTGGACGCCCTACATTACCCAATGGGTCTGCTGGATGGCCTTTATCGTGCTCGGAATGCGCCATGAGGTTGAGGGCGCGCCGATGCCCCATGCCGGTGCTGTAGTCGCCAACCACGCGTCATGGCTGGATATTTTCGCTCTCAATGCGCGCAAGCGGGTGTATTTCGTTTCAAAATCCGAGGTCGCGACATGGCCGGGGGTCGGGTTTTTGGCGCGGATCACCGGGACCGTCTTCATCAATCGCGACCCCAGGCAGGCACGCGCCCAAACAGAGGTGTTTGAAGGGCGGCTTCTGGCTGGCCATAAGCTTCTGTTCTTCCCGGAAGGAAGCTCGACCGACGGACTGCGCGTTTTACCTTTTAAATCAACACTTTTTCAGGCGTTCTTCAGTGAAAATATCCGCCATGAAATCTTTGTTCAGCCGGTGACCGTGATCTATCACGCCCCGCAGAATCAGGACCCGCGATTTTACGCCTGGTGGGGGGATATGACCTTTGGCGCGCATGCGCTGCGGGTGTTGGCCGCAGGGCGGCAGGGGCACGTTAAGGTCATCTATCATCCGCCTCTAAAGGTTGATGATTTCAGCGACAGAAAGACATTGGCCGCGCATGTTGAAAACACGGTGCGCGCGGCCATGCCAAAGGATCGCCAGGGTCGGTAACTAGGCCATTGCCGCGACAAGAGTGGCAAGCGCCGCGACCGGATCATCCTGCTGCCAGATTTCATCCCCGAAGGCGAAAAAATCGGTCATCGGGGCAAGCTGTGCCACGAGGGCTGCGTCAAGCGCGCCTTCGGCCACGACCGGCAGTTCGATCATCTTCGACCACCAGTCAAAAAGCTCTTCCTCGACCTGGCTGCCATCGCCAAGCGCCGAGGCGCCGACCGGGCCGAAGCTGATGTAATCCGCGCCCGCTTCGCCGGCACTGATCCCGTCATGCCGCGAGGTGCCGCAAAAGCTTCCGATGATCGCATCATCGCCAAGTTCCTTGCGCGCAAACCGCACCGTGCGTGCGCCATCAAGCAGGTGAACCCCGTCAAGCCCAAGCCGCTCCACCATCAGAACATGCGTGTCGATCACCAGTGCGATGTCGCGCTCATGGGTCACCTCGCGACAGGCATCGGCGGCGCGCGCGATGCGGTCTTCGTCGCGGCTCGCCAGGGCAAGGCGGACGCAAGCCACGTCTTGCGAATCCAGGACCCGCGCGAGGGCCTCGGGAAAGCGGCTAAGCTCAAACTCGGGTGGGGTGATCAGATAGATCTGCGGCTGCTCGGTTTCGGGCATGTCTGGGCTCCTCAAATTTCCGCCCGTATAACCCGGAAAAATCGCTTTGGCTATCACTGGCATCGGCTTTCACCATTCCATAAATACTCAATGACCCGCGATGCCGCGCGCGCCGTGTTTTGCCGAAGAAACCAGCGGCTTGCCCCCCTAGCATGTGTCGGTCGGTGGGTCTATCTTATGCCAAACGGGTGTAAAGGGGCGGGTGTTTGGTTATTTCACAGCTGGCCGAGGGGCTGACGCGCGGTGTCGAAGGACTTGGCGACCGGGTGTCGGGCGCGCTGTTCGAGCCGGTGGTGCGCCTTGGCGTCACCGGGCTTGCGCGCGCGGGCAAGACGGTGTTCATCACCTCGCTTGTCGCCAACCTGATGGATCGCGGGCGGATGCCGGGGCTTTTCGCGGCCTCCGAGGGGCGCATCGCGGCCGCTTTCCTTCAGCCACAGCCCGATGACACCCTGCCGCGCTTTGATTTCGAGCATCACCTCGCGGCCCTCACCGCGCCCGAGCCGCATTGGCCCGAAAGCACGCGCGCAGTATCCGAGTTGCGCCTTTCGTTGCGCGTACGCCCGACCGGCCTTTTGGCGGGGGTGACAGGGCCGCGCACGGTGCATCTCGATATCGTCGATTATCCCGGTGAGTGGCTGCTTGATCTGGCGCTGATGGATAAATCCTACGAGGTCTGGTCGGCCGAGGTTCTGGCGCGGATCGAAAAGCGCCCCGAGGCGGGCGCTTATCTTGCGGCGCTTGGCGGGGTGGATCCTGCCGCGCCCCTGCAGGAACCCGTGGCGCAGGGGCTGGCGCAGGGCTTTACCGCCTATCTGCACGCCGCGCGCGATGCCGGGTTTTACGACTGCACGCCGGGGCGTTTCTTGCTGCCCGGCGATTTGGCCGGCTCGCCAGTGGTGACCTTCGCGCCTTTGCCCGAGGGGCCTGCGGGCCCGCGCAAAAGCCTGCGCGCCGAGATGGCGCGCCGCTACGAGGCCTATAAGCGCGACGTCGTGCGCCCGTTTTTCCGCGATCACTTTTCGCGGATCGACCGGCAGGTGGTGCTTGTTGATGCGCTCGATGCGATCCACAAGGGCCCGCAGGCCGTCGAGGACATGCGCCGCGCCATGGCCGATATCCTGGGTACTTTTCGCCCCGGCAAAAACGCCTTTCTGACCCGGCTTTTGATCGGCAAACGGGTCGAGAAGATCCTGTTTGCGGCAACCAAGGCCGATCATCTGCATCACAATCAGCACCCGCAACTGACCGCGATCATGGCCGCGCTGATGCGCGAGGCCCGCGACCGGGCCGATTTTGCCGGGGCCGAGACCGAGGCCATGGCGATTGCGGCCCTGCGCGCCACAATCGAGGAACAGCTAAAGCACGAGGGGCGCGATCTTGATTGTGTGCGCGGCAGGCTTTTGGACAGCGGCAAACAGGCGGTGCTATATCCCGGTGCCTTGCCGGATGATCCCGGCGTGCTTTTGTCGGCCTCGCGCTCTGGCGCCACAGGCTGGCTTGACGGCGAATACAACGTGATGCGGTTTGCGCCCGCGCGCCTCAACTTGCGACCGGGCGAGGGGCCGCCGCACATCCGGCTTGACCGCGCCGCAGAGTTTCTGATCGGCGACAGGTTATGACGTTTGCTGCTCTGGCATCGGCGCCAAGCCCGGCGCGGCTCTGGCATCTGCCGCATCTTGCGGTGATCCTGTGGCGCTTTACCCGCGAGACACCCTGGTTGCCGCAGGTGCGCACGCGCCGCGAAGACCTTAGAACATTTTTCAGGGTGATCCGCTGGGGCTGGGTACGGGTGCTCAAGGATGGCGATGGCGTGGTCGGCTTTATCGTGCGCGACGGCCGCCGCATCCATGCGCTTTATGTCCATCCGGATCAGCGCGGCAAGGGCATAGGCCGCGCACTTTTGGCCGAGGCCAAGGCCGAAGTTGAGGCGCTCGATTTGTGGGTCCTTGAGGCCAACACCAAGGCTCAGGCGTTTTACGGCGCCAACGGGTTTATCGAATGCGGGCGCAGTCCGGGCTATGGCAATGACGAAAACCTGCCTGATATCCTGATGGTCTGGACGTCCGAAGAGGGGGCAGCCGAATGAGCAATGGAAAATCAACCGGCCCGGTGCTGATCGAGCTGGACGAGAGTGCAGAAGCGCCCGGCCCGGACCGCGCGCCCCCGGTGCCCGAGATCGAGGCGCCCCTGCCGCAGGGGCGCGCGATGCAGGCGGCGATCACCGGCACCGCGCGCGCACCGTCGCGCTTGGGTCGCGCCTTCTGGGCGCTTGCGCTTGGCCTTATCGGGGCGGTCGTGTCGGTCGCGGCCTGGGATTTTGCCTTTGGCCTGATCGCGCGCGCGCCGCTGCTTGGCTACGCCGTGGTGGCAATGGGCGTGGGGCTTTTGATCGTTGCGCTTATGCTTGGTCTGCGCGAGATGGCCGGTTTTGCGCGGTTGGGTCGGCTCGATGCCCTTAATCGCGCGGCGGTGGCCGCACTTGCGGGCGGCGATCTGGGGCAGGCGCGGGATGTCGTGGCCCGGATGCAGGCGCTTTACAGCACACGAGACGAGGCCCGCTGGGGCCTTGAACGGCTCAAGGAGCGCGCCCCCGAACAGTTTGACGCCGAGGCTTTGATCGGACTGGCCGAGGCAGAGCTTTTGACGCCACTGGATGCGCTCGCCCTGCGCGAGGTCGAAAGTGCGGCGCGGCTAGTGGCGACGGTGACGGCGCTCGTGCCGCTCGCCCTTGCCGATGTGGTCGGCGCGCTTGTGGCCAATCTGCGGATGATCCGGCGGGTGGCCGAAATCTATGGCGGGCGTGCCGGGGTTCTGGGAAGCTGGCGGCTGGCGCGTGCGGTCATGTCCCATCTGGTGGCCACCGGCGCGGTGGCGGTGGGCGATGACCTGATCAGCAGCGTCGCAGGCGGCGGCCTTGTCTCAAAGCTCTCGCGCCGTTTCGGCGAGGGCGTGGTCAATGGCGCGCTGACCGCGCGGGTCGGGGTTGCCACCATCGAGGTCTGTCGCCCCCTGCCGTTTGTGCGCAGGCGTCGGCCTTCGGTGACGGGGCTTGTCAAACGGGCGTTGACCGGGCTTTTTGGGCAAGGCTAGGGTGCCGCGCGCCACTGAAAGGAGAGGCTTATGGATGCCGCTTTGATACTTTTGGCTCTTGCCGGGCTTGGCCTGTTGTTTGGCGCGGTGCCCTATCTTTTGGTCTCGCATGCCCGGCTCAAGGCGCAGATCAGCGCGCTTGAGGCCCAGCTTGGCGCGGGTGCAGAGCCCCTGCCAGCCGCTGTCGCCGATACCGAGAGAGTCTCCAAGGACACCGGCCCATGGGACCGCGACGAAGAACCGGTGCCGACACCGGCCTCGACACCGGCCTCAACACCGGCCTCAACACCGGCCCCGCGCCCCGTGCCGGACAAGGTCGGCCCTCCCCGTGCCTTTGTGCTCCGGCGCGACAAACTGGCCGCGCTTTTTGGCTGGATGCGCGACAACTGGGCGCTGGCCGTGGCCGGTGTCTCGCTGGCCCTGGCCGGGGTGTTCATGGTGCAATACGGCGTCGAAAAGGGCCTTTTGACACCGTTCTGGCGGGTCGTGGGGGCCTTGGCGCTTGGCGCCGCCCTGATCGCGGGGGGCGAGGTGATCCGCCGTCGCCACGACGATGAGGGCGGCGCGACCGCAGGCCTCCCCTCGGTTCTATCGGGCGCAGGGGTAATCACGCTGTTTGCCGCCGTCTTGGCGGCGCGTGCGCTTTATGGCCTGATTGACCCTGACATGACGCTTGCCGCATTGGTGGGCGTCGCGGTGGTGGCGATCGTTCTCGGCTGGTTCTACGGCCCGGTTCTCTCGGCGCTTGGGCTGATCGGGGCAGGCGCCGCGCCGTTTCTTGTAGGCGGCTCATCTGATACGCCATGGCTGTTTTATTACTACTACGCCGTCTTGGCCTTTGTCGGCTTGGCCGTCGATGCGCTGCGCCGATGGGCGTGGATTTCGGTGCTGGCGCTTGCGGTGGCGGTGAGCGGGGCCAACCTTCTCTACCTCGGGGATGCCGGCGCGCTGCATTTCCTGGTGTTCTGGGCGCTGAGCACGCTGTTTGCCGTGCTTGTACCGGAGCGCCGCCTGACGCCGCTGCAGGCGGGCAACTCGATCAGCCGACGGATATTGGCAGGCGGCGACTTTCCGGATTTCCCGGCGCGGCTGGCGCTTGTGATGGTCGCCCTCAGCAGCCTGGCCGCCGTCATTGTCGCGCTGGATGCGGGCGACGTGGTGACGATCTGGCTGTCGCTCGGGCTTTTGGGATTGATGATCGCGGCGCTTGTGCTTGGCACGACGCGCGCGCGCGCGCTTGAGGATTTGCCGCTGCTTCCGGCACTTGCCGGACTGGTGTTCGTCGTGCTGGAGGGGCTGGATCGCGGCCCGCTTTGGGCGATGTTCCGCGCCGGTGCCGCGCGTTTGCCGGAAACGCCCGCGCCGCTTGCGGCCAGTATTCTGATGGCGGGCGGGGCGGTGACCTCCTGGCTGTTCGCGCTTCGGATGCGGTGGGCGCAGGGCGCCGTGCAGTCTATCCTCTGGGCGCTCGGCGCGGCGGTGGCCGGGCCGTCGATGGCCTTGATCCTGGAGCTGTGGTGGCAGCCGGGCGATGTGATCGGTCTCTACCCTTGGGCGCTGCATGTCATTGCGATGGCGGGGCTGATGGTCTGGTTTGCCATGCGGTCCGCCGGACAAGAGGCGCGGTTGCAGGCGGCATTGTTCGCAGGCAGCGCCATCGTGCTGATCTCGCTGGCGCTTTTCGTGATGCTGAGCGCGGCGGCCCTGACGCTGGCTCTTGGCGTGATGGTGCTGCTGACAGCGCTGATTGACCGGCGCTTTGACCTGCCGCTTCTGGGCGCTATTGCCCAGCTTGGCGTGGCCGTGATCGGCTATCGCCTTGTGCTTGATCCGGGCGTCATTTGGGCGGTCAAAAGCGCCGGATTGGGCGATGTGATCCTGTCGCATGCCGGGCCTCTGATGCTTTTGACCGCCGCTTGGGTGGTGATGGCGCCGCGCGCGCAGGGCGCCACGCGGGTTGTCATCGAAAGCGCGATCTGGGGCATTGCTGCTATTTTCGCCAGTGTCCTCTTGCAACGCTGGCTTGGCGAGGTTGGCGCGATGGGGCATGCCGGGCTCGGGCTGATGGCGGTGGTCTGGCTTGTGGCGGCCATGGTCCAGCTTTACCGCCTTCAGGTGGGGGGGCGCGTCATGCGCGCGCTGCGCATCACCTTGGCGGTCGTCATGGACGCGATTGCCGCAGTCCTGCTTGGGGCACAGGCGGTGATCACCAACCCGCTGGTGCCGTTCATGTGGCGCAAGGAACTGGTCACCGGCCCGATAATTTTCGACAGTCTTGCGGCGGCCTATCTGCCGGTTGCCATGGTCTTTGCCGTGGCGGCGTGGAAGCTTGGGAATCTGCCGCGCGCCCTGAGCCGGGCCTTTGTGGTGCTCGCCTCGGGCTATGGCGCCTGGTACGGCGCGCTGGAAATCCGGCGGCTCTGGCGGGGGCGCGACCTCTCGGTGCCGGGCGTCAGCGACGGCGAATTATATAGCTATACTCTTGCCTTGATCGCGGTCTCGGGTGTGCTTTTGCTGCTGGCGCTTTTGCGCCGTTCCGAGACCCTGCGCCGTTTGGCGATGGCCGGTGTGGCGCTGACCGTGGCCAAGGTGTTCTTGGTCGATATGTCGGGCCTCGCGGGCCTCGTGCGGGTGGCGTCCTTCCTGGGGCTGGGCCTGAGCCTTGCCGGTCTGGCCTGGCTCAACCAACGCATCGCGCGCCACATGGCCAAGCCGCAAGGCTAGCGCAGCTTGGGGATGCCGCCGGGCAGGGAGGAGCGATCGACCACGCCCGCGCGCAATGACCGCCCGATGCGATGCGCAAGCGCGGACCAGGCCGCCGCCTGCTGCGGGCTCAACTCGCGTTCAAGCGTGCGGTCAAACAGCGCCAGCCAGGTGGAGAACATCCCCGGCTGAACGTTGCGCGCCTTGAAATGCGCCTCCATCGGGCTTCCGTCATAGACCCGCTCGTGCAGGATCGCATTGGCCCAGAAATCCGCGACTTTCGCCTCATGAGCGGGCCAGTCGGTGACATGGGCGGCAAACACCGGCCCAAGGCCGGGATGCTCGCGCGCGGCGGCATAAAAGGCGGCGACGACCCGCTCGATCTCGGGGCGGGTGATGGGAAACTTTGGGGGCAGGGCGTTTGTCATATCTCTGACATGCTTCAACGTAGCAGGGCTTTCAAGCCCCACACGTCGCGCGCTGCAAACTATGTTAGGCAAAGCGGTCCTTGTTCGTTGCTCATGTTCTCCATTGGGTTGCACGAGGTAAATGTTTTCTAAGGTGAGCCAAACATGCCGAACACCGCCGCCAAGCGCGTTATCGAAGCTTATTTGTCCCGTGAGGCACTGGGTTCCGCCCTTCTGGTCGATGCGCCTTGGGGCAGTGGCAAAACGCATGTCATAAAACAGCTCACCAATTGCGAAGCAGACCCGACGCGCCTTTATGTCACGCTTTATGACGTGCACAGCCCGGAGGCGTTTGATTGGGCGTTGGTGCGTGCCATGAACCCGTGGTCGGAGGGAGCGGCCGCTTCGTGGGGAAAGCGCGCCAAAGAGTTGGCAAGTGGCATGAAGGTCTTTGGTGTTCAGGTAGATATGACCAAAGTCAACTTGACCGAAGTCGCATTGCGTGCGCTTCCCGATACCCTGATATTTGATGATATAGAGCGCTGTAGCCTAAGCCATGCGCAGCTTTCCGGCCTGATCAATCGCTTTGTAGAGCACCAGAACAAACGTGTGATCCTGATCGCGAATACGGAAAAGCATCGCGACAAGGATGCGTTTGATGCGGCGCGAGAGAAACTGATCGGGCAGACGATTGCTCTGCACCCCGAACTTGACGCGGCGATGACGGCAGTTTGGGGGCGTATTCCGGCGGGGCAGGGGCGCGCGGCACTGCAAGCGCGGCAAAAGGTAGTTGCCAAAACGTTTCACGATGCCGGTCACAACAATCTGCGCCTTTTGCTGCGCGCGATGCGCGATGCGGCGGTTATGCTGGACGCGCTTGAACCCGAGATGCTGGAATTCGATCAAGCCGTTGATCATTTGATCGCGACGTTCCTTGCCTTGCACATGGCCTATCACGGTGGACGGTTGAGCAAACAGGATATGCTTGATCGAGCGCGTTTTAGCAAAAGCGTTATTGCCAAGGTCAGTAATCAAGACGCCCCTCCACCTGATGCGCTGGAATTGGTGCAGAAGGATCATCCAAGCTGCAATATAGAAGCCGGGTATAGTGACATTTTGCCGGTTCAACTGGGATATGGTTTGATTGTGGAAGGATATGCGTCAACCTCAGATATTGGGGATGGCTTGAGTTCGACGCATCAGTTTTCGAAGCCCAGTCAACAACCCGATTGGGTTCGGCTACGGAACTGGTATAGCGAACCGCTTGCCGATCTGGAAATGATCATTGTCCGCATCAAACAAAGGCAAGCCAGTTTCGACATCACTGAACCCGGCGAAATTCTGCAAATTCACGCGACTGAAAGTTTCATACAGCAGTTTCAAGAGGTCGCGGACCCCAAAGCACACGCGCGGAAAACATATGACTACATCTGCGCCCTTGCCAAAGACGGAAAAATCCGGACGTCTGTTCCGTCGAGTGATGACATGGTCAAATATGGCTTTGGTTGGGAATTGGGCAGAATTTATTACGGTGGCTATGCATTTGAACCAAGTCGACGAGACAAGGTTTTGGCGCGCCGCCTGATGGCAGAAATGGACAAAGCTTTTGACCGAAGCCTGCCAAGCCTCTGCGACCGGCTTTTGCAGGAAATGCGCGATGCGCCTGACACGTTTCTTGAACGTTTCGAGTATACTGCAAGGGGTGAGAACTTTTCCCAGGCTTCGGTCTTGCATCACTTGCCTGTTGATAAATGCGCCAAGATTTTGATTGGTCACCATGATGAAAACCGCGATGTTGCGCGGATGATCGCAAGTGTCTTTGCTAAACGTCGGGTGTCGCATCACAGCGAACTTTCGGATGAGCATGTTTGGTTTGACCAATTGGAGACTGCTTTGATTGATCTCGCCAAAGAGACGTCAGAGTTGTTCGCGGCACAGATAAGGCTTTTCATCCGCAGGGATTTGACAGCGCCCTGAACCTACTGGACGCCGTATGGGCAGGCGCCTATAAGGCGGCCATGATGACACGCACCGCGATCATTATTCGAATTACATGCCCGGCGCTCTGATTAGATCGAGCCGCCGGGACAAGGCGTATGACCAAGCGCGCCGCCCCTCATCCAGATTGATGCAAGACCAGTGATAAAGGACGCCCGCAATGTGCGCCGACACCACCCAAACGCCCGACTATAAAACCACGCTGAACCTGCCCGAAACCGATTTCCCGATGCGCGCGGGCCTGCCCAAACGCGAGCCGGAATGGCTTGATCGTTGGGCCAGGATGGGCGTCTATGACCGCCTGCGCGACAAGGCGGAGGGGCGCAAGCCCTTTACCCTGCACGATGGCCCGCCCTACGCCAACGGCCATTTGCATATCGGTCACGCGCTCAACAAGATTCTCAAGGATATGGTGGTGCGCTCCCAACAGATGATGGGGCGCGACGCGCGCTATATCCCCGGCTGGGATTGTCACGGCCTTCCGATTGAGTGGAAGATCGAAGAGCAATACCGCGCCAAGGGCAAAGACAAGGACGAGGTCGATATCGTCGATTTCCGTCAGGAATGCCGCAAGTTTGCCGAAGGCTGGATTGACATCCAGCGCGACGAATTTAAGCGCCTTGGCATCACCGGCACCTGGGATAAGCCCTATCTCACCATGGATTTCCGTGCCGAGCGTATCATCGCCGAGGAATTCCAGAAATTCCTGATGACTGGCGTGCTTTATCAGGGGTCGAAACCCGTGATGTGGTCGCCGATCGAACAGACCGCCCTGGCCGAGGCCGAGGTCGAATATCACGACAAGGAAAGCTTTACGATCTGGGTGAAGTTCAAGGTTGTCGATCCGATCGCTGGTGACGGTGCGAAACTTAAGAATCGTGATTTGTTTGGCGCCTACGTCGTGATCTGGACCACCACCCCATGGACCATGCCGAGCAACAAGGCCGTGGTGTACGGCGAAAACTTTGCCTATGGCCTTTACGAAGTCACCTCGACGCCTGATGAAAGCTGGGCCAATGTCGGCGACCGCTTCATTCTGGCCGACAAGCTGGCCGGGGATGTGATGGTGCGTGCCCGTCTTGAGGATGGCATGTACACCCGTCTCCGCGATGTCAGCGCCGAAGAACTATCGGGCCTCTCGCTGCAACACCCGCTGGCGGGCGTTGAGGGCGGAAATGGCGAATGGGACGACCTGCGCGATTTCCGCGCCGCCGATTTCGTCACCGACGAGGAAGGCACCGGGTTCGTCCATTGCGCGCCGTCCCACGGGATGGAGGAATTCGAGCTTTACCGCGATCTTGGCATGCTCGAACAGGTGATCACCTATAACGTCATGGAAGATGGTCGGTTCCGCGACGATCTGCCTCTGTTCGGCGGCAAGGCGATCCTCAAGCCGAACGGCAAAGAGGGCGATGCCAACAAGGCCGTGATCGACAAGCTGGCCGAGGTCGGCGGCTTGCTGGCGCGTGGCAAGATCAAGCACAGCTATCCGCACTCCTGGCGCTCGAAAGCGCCGGTGATCTATCGCAACACGCCGCAATGGTTTGCCGCCGTGGATCGCCCCGTTGGCGACGGGCAGGATGAATACGGCACCACAATCCGCGAACGCGCGCTCAATTCCATCGACAAGCTGGTGACCTGGACGCCGAAAACCGGGCGCAACCGGCTTTATTCGATGATCGAGGCGCGGCCCGACTGGGTTCTGAGCCGTCAACGCGCCTGGGGCGTGCCGCTTACCTGTTTTGTCAAAAAGGGCGCGTTGCCCACCGATCCGGACTTCCTGTTGCGCGACGAGGCCGTGAATGCGCGCATCCTTGCGGCCTTCGAGGCCGAAGGCGCGGATGCCTGGTATAAGCCCGGTGCCAAGGAACGCTTCCTTGACAATGACCATGACGCGGATCAGTGGGACAAGGTCGATGACATCCTTGACGTCTGGTTTGATTCCGGCTCGACCCACGCCTTTGTTCTGCGCGACCGCGAGGATGGTTCCGAGGACGGCATGGCCGATCTTTACCTTGAGGGCACCGATCAGCATCGCGGCTGGTTTCATTCCTCGATGCTTCAGGCCTGCGGCACCATTGGTCACGCGCCCTATCGCGGGGTGCTGACGCACGGGTTTACGCTAGACGAGAAGGGCAACAAGATGTCCAAATCCGTCGGCAATACCGTCGCGCCCGAGGATGTGACCAAGCAATATGGCGCCGATATCCTGCGCCTCTGGGTGGCACAGGCCGATTACACCGCCGATTTGCGGATCGGGCCCGAGATCCTCAAAGGCGTCGCCGACAGCTATCGCCGTTTGCGCAACACGATGCGCTTCATGCTGGGCGCCCTGGCGCATTTCTCCGAAGATGACCGGGTTGAGCCTGCCGATATGCCCGAGTTGGAGCGTTGGGTGCTGCACCGTCTGGCAGAGCTTGATCGGGAGGTGAAGAGTGGCTATCAAGCCTATGATTTCCAAGGTGTTTTCCAGAAAATCTTTAACTTCGCCACACTCGAGCTGAGCGCCTTCTACTTCGATATCCGTAAGGATGCCTTGTATTGCGATGGCGATACTGCGCGCCGCCGCGCCGCGCATACCGTGCTTGATCTGCTGTTCCATCGGCTGACCACATGGCTCGCGCCGGTGCTTGTCTTCACCATGGAAGAAGTCTGGCTCGAACGCTTCCCCGGCGAGGACAGCTCGGTGCATCTGACCGATATCCCCGACACGCCCGCCGCATGGCTCGACGACGACCTGGCCGCGAAATGGGCCCAGGTGCGCGCCGCGCGCCGCGTGGTTACCGCCGCGCTTGAGGTGCAGCGCACCGACAAGGTAATCGGCGCCAGCCTTGAGGCCGCCCCGGTGGTCCACGTCCGCGAGGCGGATATGCTCGCGGCGCTGAAGTCGGTCAGTTTTGAGGATATCTGCATCACCTCCGACATCCAGCTCACCGGCGATCCGGCCCCGTCCGAGGCGTTTCGCCTTCCCGAGGTGGAAGGCGTCACCGTGGTGTTCGAACGTGCAGAGGGCGAAAAGTGCCAGCGCTGCTGGAAAATCCTGCCTGATGTGGGCACCCACGCCCATGCCGGAACCTGCAAGCGTTGTAACGACGCGCTCGGCTAACCACAGGCCGCGCGCCACCGGAGGCTGCGGCATTTGGATATTTTGAGCCAGAAGACGTCAGGGCGATGCGCTTGATCTTCTTCTTGCTTGAAATATCCCCGCCGGAGGCTCCCACCGGCGCGGCAGGCGCGGCGGTGGGCGTTTAGCGGCGCTCTTCCATCTTGGCGCGGTCCCAGAGCGCGTCCATTTCCGCAAGGTCGGATTGCGCCGGGGTTTTGCCTTGCTCGGCCAGAAGCGCCTCGATCCGGCCAAAGCGGCGGGTGAATTTGGCACTTGCGCCGCGCAGGGCAGCCTCGGGGCAGAGGTTCATGTGGCGCGCCAGATTGGCCATTACAAAGAGCAAGTCGCCGAATTCTTCCTCGATCTTGTCTTGCGGCAGCTCGGCGGCGGCCTCTTGCAATTCGCCGACCTCTTCGGTGATCTTGTCGAGCACCTGGGCGACCTCTGGCCAGTCAAAGCCCACCCGCGCGGCGCGTTTTTGCAGCTTTACGGCGCGCAAAAGCGCTGGCAGGCCTTGGGCCACGCCGTCAAGCGTGCCGGCCTGGGCCTGCGCTGCGCGCTCAGCCGCCTTGATCGTCTCCCAGTCGCGGGTCTGTTGCTCGGCGGATTTGTCGCGCGATTCTTCGCCAAACACATGGGGGTGGCGCGCGACCATCTTGTCGGAAATCGCGTTGGCCACGTCATGGACATCAAACAGCCCCTTATCCTCGGCGATTTGCGCGTGAAAAATCACCTGAAGCAGCAAATCGCCCAGCTCGCCGCGCAATTCTCCCCATTCCTCGCGCTCGATCGCATCGGCGACCTCATAGGCCTCTTCGATCGTGTAGGGCGCGATGCTGGCGAAATCCTGTTCGATATCCCAGGGACAGCCCGATGCGGGATCGCGCAGCGCGCGCATGATGGCGATCAGCCGGGGCAGCCCGCCTTGGGCATCGTGAATGAGGGTGTCATCTGCCATTGCGGTACTCTCGTCTTTGGGGTTGAGTGGACCCTGACGCGTGAGCAAAAGGATGTCCAGAGATGGCCGTGATCAACCGCATTGCCGGTTTCGCCGATGAGTTGACTGCATGGCGCAGGCATTTGCATGAAACCCCGGAATTGGGCTTTGATTGCCATGAAACCGCGCGCTTTGTGGTCGAGCGGCTGCGCGAGTTTGGCATCACCCAGATCGAAGAGGGCATCGCCACGAGCGGAGTGGTGGCGGTGATCGAGGGCATGGGCGAGGGGCCCTGCATCGGCTTGCGCGCAGACATGGATGCGCTGCCGATCCTTGAGACAACCGGCGCCGCGTGGGCCTCGAAACGGGCGGGCAAGATGCATGCCTGTGGCCATGACGGGCACACCACGATGTTGCTTGGGGCAGCAAAATACCTTGCCGAGACCCGCAATTTTGCGGGCCGCGTCGCGCTTATCTTTCAGCCCGCAGAAGAGGGGCCGGGCGGCGGGCAGGTGATGGTCGACGAGGGCATCATGGACCGCTTTGCCATTGATCAGGTCTATGCGTTGCATACCCTTCCCGGCGTACCTGCGGGCACGTTTGAAACCACGCCCGGGCCGATCATGGCGGCGGTTGACACGCTTCATATCGAGGTCATCGGCGAGGGCGGCCATGCCGCCATGCCGCATGAAACCCGTGATCCGGTGGTCGCCGCCGTGGGCATCGTGCAGGCGATTCAGACCATCGTAAGCCGCAACCGCAATCCGCTGGACGATCTGGTGATCTCGGTCACCCAGATCCACACCGGAAGCGTCGATAACGTGATCCCCGAGACCGCCTATATCAACGCCACGATCCGCACCTTTACGGCGGACGTACAGCTGATGGTGCATCGCCGTCTGCGCGAGGTGGCCGAGGGACAGGCGGCCTCTTACGGGGTGCGCGCCGAGGTGCGGATCGAGCTTGGCTATCCCGCGACCTACAATGACGCCGCCAAGACCCGCTTTGCGGCAGAGGTGGCGCGCGAGGTTGTCGGCGACGGCGCCGTGATCGAGGATCGCCCGCGCGAAATGGGGGCCGAGGATTTTTCTTATATGCTTGAGGCACGCCCCGGCGCTTATCTGTTTCTCGGGCAGGGTGCGGGCCCCGGTCTGCATCACCCCGGATTTGATTTCAACGATGCGGTTGCCCCGGTGGGGGCCTCGTTTTTCGCGCGCCTTGTCGAGCGTGCACAGCCGCTGGCAAAGACCGAATAAAGGGAGAGTATGATGGCGCTTGAAGATGCAAAAACACAGGTAGATCAAGCTTTTACAAGGCAAAGCTTGCGTGGTCTAAGTTTTGAGAACACCTTTGGGGGCGCAACGTCGTTTGCCCGGCGCCGCTATAGCAAGGAGTTGAGCGGCGTCGATGTGGCGATCACCGGCGTGCCCTTTGATCAGGGCGTCACCAACCGGCCCGGCACGCGGCTTGGGCCGCGCGCGATCCGCGAGGCGAGTGCACTACAGGTGTTCGATCCGCCCTATGGCTGGGGTGGGTATGATCCGCTGAGTGCGCTCAATATCGTGGATTACGGCGATCTGGCGTTTGATTATGCCAATGTTCCGGCCTTTCCCGGCGCGCTGAGCGCTCATATCAAGGGCATTCTCGACGCCGGCGCCGCGAGCATCGCCATTGGCGGCGATCACTACATTTCCTTCCCGATTCTAAAGGCTTACGCCGAGAAGTTTGGGCCGCTGGCGCTGGTGCAATTCGATGCCCATTCCGACACCTGGGTCGATGATGATATGGACCGGGTCGATCACGGTACGATGTTCTACAAGGCGGTCAAGTTGGGCCTGATCGACCCCAAACGCTCGGTTCAGGTGGGTATTCGCACCGAGAACCCGGATACCATGGGCATAACCACGATTGGCGCGCGCGAGGTTCATTTGGAAGGTCCGGAGAAAACTGCAATAAAAATCAAGGAAATAGTCGGCGAAGCTAATGTTTATATGACCTTCGATATCGACTGTCTCGATCCGGCATTCGCGCCCGGCACCGGCACGCCGGTTTGGGGTGGCCTTAGCACGGCGCAGGCGGCGATCATCCTGCGCGACCTTGCGGGCATTACCCTTGTCGGGGGCGATGTGGTTGAAGTGTCACCGGCCTATGATACCACCGGCGCGACGGCGATTGCCGGTGCCCATGTGGCGATGGAGATGCTTTGCCTATGGGGTTGGACCAGACAAAGCCCATAGCACGGCCTCTGTCCTCTCATACCATTCCCCTGTTTTTGCCAAAGTTTTTTCACATTTATCCGCTAAGATTGTTGAAAATAACAAAACGACTGAGGTTCAAGAGCATCATGACAGCCCTGGCAGAAGACATCGGTACGATCGAAGGCAAGTAGCAGGCGAACGTCGCTGAGCAACTTATTAAGGCATCCCGTGCCTCTGGTCGCAGTCCGTTTGCGATAACGTTTGACTATCTGAAACTGCGCCGTCGTCGCGGGAAATTGCGGTTTTACGAATACCTCCTTTATGAGCTTTACGACATCAAACGCTGGAGCATGACCGAGCGTGACGAGTTTGTTTCGGCACATATCCATTGGCCGATCGTGAACAAGTGCAATGACACGACGTGGTGGGCGGTGACAGAGGATAAGTGGCTGTCTTCGGTTTTCTTGGAACATCACGGTGTGCCGACGCCCAAGAGCATGGCGATTTACGACGTGGGATCCCGCCTTTATCCCGATCTGCCCAAGCTTTCAGGGGCAGCAGAAGTTCGCGCCTTTCTGACCGCCTGTGACTCGTTTCCGCTTTTCGCCAAGCCGGTCGGCGGTATGTGGAGTGCCGGCGCGATGCGGATTGTCGGCTGCACGGACACGCATGTCATTTTGGATGGGCGCGATACCGTGACCTTCGAAGTGTTCGCCGATCAGGTCCTCGGCGATCAGTCCTATTTCTTCCAGACCTGTCTCAAGCCGCATGCCTTTTTCGACGGCATCACCACGGCCACGGTGCGAAGCCTCAACCTGATCGGCAAAGACGGCCTGTCGGTGCCTTATACGCTGCTCAAACTGCCGCGCGGCGCGAATGTGGCGGATAATTTCTGGCGTCCCGGCAACCTTGTCTGCACGCTTGATCCGGAAACCGGCGAAATTCTCAACATGGTGGCCAATGATGGCGGCAAGCGGATCGAGTTGGATGCGCTGCCTGATGGCGAACGCGCCCTTCTGGGCGAGCGTTTGCCATGCTGGAAAGAGGTGCGCGCGCTGAACGAGCGTGTGGCGCTGCTGCATGGGGTCAATCGCTTCGGGTCTACGGATATCGCGATCACCGAGGATGGCCCGGTCGTGGTCGAGGTTAACACCGGCTGTGCTTTTGAGCTCATTCAAATTGCCACGGGCCGGGGGCTCTTGACGCCGGACATGACGCGCTTCCTGAACGATTGCGGCGTTAATATCTAAAGTCTGAACCAGAAACGAAAAAAGCGGCCTGTGCAAATCAGAGCCGCTTTTTTGCAGTATGCTTGGTGCGCCAAATGTCAGGCGTTGGCTTCGCGGATCTTGTCCGCCGCTGCCTTGTCATAGGTGACGCCGGATTTCTCGAACAGATCATCAAGCTCACCCGAAAGGGTCATTTCGGTGATGATGTCACAGCCGCCGACAAATTCGCCTTTGACGTAAAGCTGCGGCACGGTGGGCCAGTCGGAGTAATCCTTGACGCCCTGACGGATCGCCTCATCGGCGAGAACGTTCACATCGGCGAAATCAACGCCCATGAAGTTCAAAACACCGGCCACGCGCGATGAGAACCCGCATTGCGGCATGTCCTTGGTGCCTTTCATGTAAAGCACCACGTCATTGGCTTTTACGGTCTCTTCAATCTGGGTTTTTGCATCGGTCATTTGGAAAGTCCTTGTCATCGGGCCGCCTCAGTGAAGCGGGAGAAAAGTGGCAAGCGCCTAGTCGGGCGCCTTGGTGGTCAGGGCAAGCGCGTGGATCGCCCCGTTGGCGCCATCCATCTTGCCCTTCAGGGCGGCATAAACGGCGCGCTGTTGCTGCACGCGGTTCATGCCGCGAAAGCTTTCATCAATCACCTCGGCCGAAAAATGCACCCCGTCATCGCCTTGCACGGTGATCGTGGCATCGGGCAGGGTCTCGCGGATCAGGGCTTCGAGATCAGAGGCAGTTAGGGCCATGCGGGGGTCTCCTTTTGGCAGTTGCCATAGATGTAGAGCGCGCCATACCCAAGTGCAAGATGCGCGGGCGAACTCATCCGCAAGACCGGGTTTCTTCTTGCCAAAAATATCCCGGGGGGAAGGCCGAAGGCCGGGGGGCAGCGCCCCCCTCAAATCATAACGAGGGCAGAGCCCCCTTTGTCGTCAGATTAAATCTCCTGACCTTTCTTCAAAAGATCGTCTATCAACTGACGCTGCAGGGCGCCGCTGTCGCCGCCGCCAAACTGAAGCGCTCCGCCGGAATAAAGCGTGCCATAGCTCTCGGCGAGGTTCACGACCTGGCCAAGGCCGGAAATGAATTCCTCTTTCTCAAGCGCCCTGAGAGGGTGGATAAAGGCTGACCACAGCACATCCTTGGCGAGGGCATAGCGCGCATCAAGCGCCGAGTCGAAATTGGCCTGAAGGACGCGGGTGATATCTTCCTGGCTCATCTCGTCAAGCTTGCGCACGGGGGTGATGGCGCGCATCCGGTCGGCGGTCTCGTCGGTGATCACCATGACCTTCACGTCGGCGATGCTCAGCTGCCAAAAGCGCCCGTTTGTCTGGGCCTCGGGGTCAAGCGCGCGGATGATTTCATCAAGCCGCGCAAGGCTCATCGGCGCCTCGGCGGGTGTTTCAGTCTCGGTTTGCGGGGCTGTGTCTTGCGCCGCTGCGTTTTGCGCGCCAAAGGCGAGGGTTGCGGCAAGAAGAAATCGGATCATCGACAGTCCTTTCATGGCTCTGTCGTTGATCGTGCCATAGCGGGCGCGGGGCCGCTATGGCACTCAGCAAAACGTGATCAGGCGAAGGTCTCGCCGAATGCACTGCGATAGATCGCCGAAAGCTCGGCCAGCGGCGCCTCGGTCGTGCCGAACTTCACCATGTTACCGCCGAATTTGCCCACCGAATGAACCGATACTCCGGCCTGTCCGGCGGCAATCATCAGCGCCTCGGCCTGATCGAAGTTACAGGCGATCAGATAGCGGCCCTGATCCTCGCCAAAGAGCGTCGCCGTGTCGCCGCTGTCGAGGTGAACGCCGACACCTGCGGTCTCGGCCACCTCGAAGGCGGCCAGGGCAAGCCCGCCATCCGAGAGATCGGTGCAGGCCCTGATCAGCGCGTGATTGGCGCGGATGAAATCGCCGTGGCGTTTCTCGGCGGCAAGATCGACGGGCGGTGCATCGCCCTCGATGCGGTTGAAGACCTCGGCCAGCAGCGCCGATTGGCCAAGGTGGCCGACCGTTTCGCCCAGCACAAGCGCCACATGGCCGTCGCGGACCTCGCCGGTGATCGCCAGATCGGCATTGGCAATAAGCCCCACCGCGCCAATCGTCGGCGTCGGCAGGATCGCGGCGCCGTCAGTCTCGTTGTAAAGCGAGACATTGCCCGACACGATCGGCATATCAAGCGCGCTACAGGCTTCGCCGATGCCTTTGAGGGCGCCGACGAACTGGCCCATGATCTCGGGCTTTTCGGGGTTGCCGAAATTGAGGTTGTCGGTCGAGGCAAGCGGCGTTGCGCCAAGCGCCGAAAGGTTGCGATAGGCCTCGGCCACCGCCTGTTTGCCACCCTCGTAGGGGTTTGCTGCCACATAGCGCGGGGTCACGTCGCTGGTGAAGGCCAAGAGCTTGTCGGTGCCATGCACGCGGATCAACCCGCCGCCAAGGCCCGGCGCGCGGGCGGTATCGGCCATGACCATCGTGTCATATTGCTCGTACACCCATTCGCGCGAACAGTAGTTGACCGAGCCGATCAACGCGCGCAGCCCGTCGATGGCGTCAATCTGGGGCACCGCGTCATCGTCAAGCGGCGTGGCGGGGGCGGTGGCGACCCAAGGGCGGTCATATTCCGGCGCGCTGCCGGCCAGCGTGGCCAGCGGCAGATCGGCCTTGACCTCATTGCCCTGCATGATCAGGAAACGGTCTTCGGGGATGGTCTCGCCGACGATGGCGAAATCGAGGTCCCATTTGTCAAAGACGGCGCGGGCCTCGGCCTCAAGCTCGGGGCGCAGCACCATCAGCATGCGTTCCTGGCTTTCCGAGAGCATCATTTCATAGGCGGTCATGTTGTCTTCGCGCTGCGGCACGTGATCAAGTTGCAGCTTGACGCCAAGTCCACCCTTGTCGCCCATTTCAACGGCCGAACAGGTCAGACCCGCCGCGCCCATATCCTGAATAGAGATCACCGCGCCGGTCGCCATCAATTCGAGCGTGGCCTCCATCAGGCGCTTTTCGGTGAAGGGATCACCGACCTGAACGGTGGGGCGCTTTTCCTCGATGCTTTCGTCAAATTCGGCGCTTGCCATGGTGGCGCCGCCGACCCCGTCGCGCCCGGTCTTGGCGCCGAGATAGACGACCGGCATGCCGACGCCAGAGGCGGCGGAATAGAAGATCTTGTCGGCATCGGCCAGACCGGCGGCAAAGGCATTCACAAGGCAATTGCCGTTATAGGCAGGATCAAAGCGCACCTCGCCTCCCACGCAGGGCACGCCGAAACAGTTGCCATAGCCGCCGACACCGGCGACCACGCCATGCACAAGCTGGCGGGTCTTGTGATGGGCGACATCGCCAAAGCTGAGCGAGTTCATCGAGGCAATCGGGCGCGCGCCCATGGTGAAGACATCGCGCAGAATGCCGCCCACGCCGGTCGCGGCGCCTTGGTAGGGCTCGATATAGCTTGGGTGGTTGTGGCTCTCCATCTTGAAGATCACCGCCTGACCGTCGCCGATATCAACGACGCCGGCGTTTTCACCGGGGCCGCAGATCACTTGCGGGCCGGTGGTCGGCAGGGTGCGCAGCCATTTCTTGGAGGATTTGTAGGAACAGTGTTCGTTCCACATCGCCGAAAAGATGCCCAGCTCGGTGAAGGACGGCTCGCGGCCGATAATCTCTAGAATACGAGCGTATTCGTCTGGTTTAAGGCCATGGGCCTCGATCAGATCGGGCGTGATTGCCGGTTCCTGCATGTGACTGGAATCCCCTGAATGGTGCGGTTGCGCGCTTCTTTAAAGCAAGCACGGGGCAGGGGGAAGGGGGCGAAGTGCGCTGATCCGCAGGCCTGTGCGCCTGTGGCCGGTGTGGGAGCCTCCGGCGGGGATATTTGGAGCAAGAAGAAGCCGGGGGCGGGCATGGTGCCTTGACCTTGGGAAAAATATGCCGTTGCCTGCGCGTCAATGCAACAGGGGAGCGGTCACATGGAAACTCTGGAAAATCCGTGGCGGGGCAAGGGCCTGCCGGAGGCTGTGTTGGCCGGAGCGCCGATGCCAAGTGTCGATGCAGCGGCTGTAACAGGGCTTTTGCGGCGCTGTCCGGCGGCGGGCGAGACCGCGCTTGTCAAACTGACCGGGTTTACGCCCGAGGTCTGGGTCAAGGACGAGCGTGGCCGGATGGCGCTTGGCAGTTTCAAGGCGCTTGGAGCGGCCTATGTGATTGCCCATGCCGCCGCCGAGACCGGGGCCGAGGATATGTCAAAGGCGCTGAGCGGGCAGGTCTACGTGACCGCAAGTGCCGGTAATCACGGGCTTTCCGTCGCAGCGGGCGCGAAATTGTTCGGGGCGCGAGCAGTGATTTACCTGTCTGAGACCGTGCCGGAGGGCTTTGCCGAACGGTTGCGCGCCAAGGGCGCCGAGGTGGTGCGCGAGGGTCCCGAATACGAGGCCAGCATGGCCGCCGCGGCGCGCGCGGCGGATGCCAACGGCTGGACGCTCTTGTCTGACAGCTCGTGGCCCGCGTATTTCGAGATACCGCACCGCCTTATGGAGGGCTATCTTGCGCTTGCCGAAGAGGCAGCACGCCAGATGCCGACGCCACCGACGCATATTTTCCTGCAGGCCGGGGTTGGCGGGCTGGCGGGGGCCTGTGCGGCGTGGTTCCGTCATGTCTGGGGCGACGCGCCGCAGATCGTGGTTGTCGAGCCCGATCGCGCGCCGGGCCTTTTGGCGAGCATCCGTGACGGCAAACCCGTGGAGGCAAGCGGGCCGGTGTCCAACATGGGGCGGCTGGATTGCAAGGTGCCCTCGTTGATTGCACTGGCCGGGTTGGCGCGCGACGCTGATCTTTTCGTGACCATCACCGACGCCGAGGCCGACGCTATCCTGCCGGAGCTGGCCGCGCAGGGGGCGGCGAGCACGCAATCGGGCGCGGCCGGAATCGCGGCGATGAAGGCGATGGACCTGCCCGCCGAGGCGCGGGTGCTGTGCATTCTCAGCGAAGAGGCCGAGGCGTGAAACGCGGCTTTGCGCGGGGCGAATACGAGGCGCGTCTGGCGCGCGCGCAGGCGGCGATGGAGAGGGCGGGCCTTGGCGCGATCCTTTTGACCACCGAGCCTGAAATTCGCTATTTTACCGGTTATCTCACGCGGTTCTGGGAAAGCCCGAGCCGCCCCTGGTTTTTTGTCGTGCCACGCATGGGCGCGCCGGTGGCGGTGATCCCGTCGATTGGCGCGGCCTTGATGGCACAGACCTGGATCAGCGACATCCGCACCTGGCCCGCGCCGCGCCCCGAGGATGACGGGGTGTCGCTTTTGGCTGAAACCCTGCGCGAGATTGGTGGCCCGGTGGGGGTACCCTCGGGGCCGGAGAGCCATCTGCGCATGCCGCTGGCGGATTTTGAGCGCGTCAAGCAGGCAAGCGCGCTTGAGTGGCGCGACGATGCAGGGATTGTGGCGGCGCTCCGGGCGGTGAAATCAGAGGCCGAGATCGACAAGATCGGGCATATTTGCGGGTGTGCGGGGCGCGCCTTTGACCGCGCGCATGAGATTGCCGCGCCCGGCGTGCCGCTCTCGCAGGTGTTTCGCGACTTTCAGCGCCTGTTGCTGGAAGAGGGCGCCGATTGGGTGCCCTACCTAGCAGGCGGGGCCGGGCCAGAGGGCTACGGCGATGTGATTTCGTCGGCCTCGGATCTGCCGCTGGCGGCGGGCGATGTGCTTATGCTGGATACCGGGGCGGTTTGGGACGGGTATTTTTGCGATTACGACCGCAATTTCGCGATTGGCCATGCCACCGAGGCGCAGAACCGCGCGCATCACCGGCTTATTGAGGCGACAGAGGCTGGGTTTGGCGCGGCGCGCGCCGGGGCGCGGGCCAGCGATGTCTGGCGCGCCATGGCCGATATCGTCGGCGGCGGCGAGGCGGCCGGGCGCCTGGGGCATGGGCTTGGCATGCAGTTGACCGAGGGGCTGTCGCTTACGGCGGGGGATCAGACGCTGCTTGAACCTGGCATGGTGATCACGCTTGAGCCGGGGGTTGATCTCGCTCCGGGACGGATCATGGTGCATGAAGAGAATATCGTGATCACCGATGGCGCGCCGCGCAGGCTCTCGCCCTTTGCCGGGCGTGATCTTGCGGTGATCTGAACACGGCCCGCAGAGGCCCGGATGCCCGCGCAAGCAGCAGCATCCGCCTAACCGCCCAAATTCCGTGCAGGCAAAAAAAAGGCCGAGCACTAAGCTCGGCCGAAGTCCAACAGGGAGGTATGATAGTGACCAACCTTTCGGCTATCACTGTCATGAACCGGAATTAAGGGCGCGCTTACGCCCAATCAAGGGAAATAATGCCGCAGGTGCAGCATGCCCGCCATGCGATAAATGCATAGCTGGTGCGGAACCTGCCTATTTTACACGCTAAGAGCCTGTTCTTTCAACAGCTTACGGTAGGTGAAAATCTCTTCCTGAACAAAGTCGCGAAAGGCGGAGATGCGTTTGGATTGGCGCAACTCTTCTGGATAGGCGAGGAAAACCGGCACTTCGACCGATTGCACGTCGGGCAGGACCCGCACCAGATTGGGAAAATCCCGAGTCAGGTAATCGGGCAAAACGCCAATTCCCAGATTGTGCAGAACCCCCTGAAGCACGCCGAAATAGTTGTTCACGGTCAGGATCGACTGAATGTCATTGGTCATCAGCTCGTTCACAAGCATGGCTCCGGCGCCGACCTGCGCCGAGCTTGGGTTCTGACAGATCAGGCGATGGCCATGCAGGTCCTCGATCGCCTCGGGGGTGCCGTGGGATTCAAGGTAACCGGGGGTCGCATAAAGGCACATGTGCACGCTCATCAACCGCTTGCGGATCAGGTCGGCCTGGCTTGGCTCTTTCATGCGGATGGCAACGTCGGCCTCGCGCATCGGCAAGTCAAGCACGCGCTCTTCAAGCATCAGGTCGATCTTGAGGTCGGGATATTTCTCGTAGAGTTTTGCCAGACGCGGCGCCAGCCAAAGCGTGCCGAAACCGGTCGTGGTGGTGACGCGCAATTCGCCAAACACCTCTTCCTCGCTGTCGCGAATACGGGCGGTGGCGGCGTCAAGCCGCTTGAGCATGGCGCGGGTGGCATCAAACAGCAATTCGCCCTGTTCCGTGAGAATCAGCCCGCGGGCATGACGGTGAAATAGGGTGGCATTCAACGACTCTTCCAACGAGCGAATTTGGCGGCTGACCGCAGATTGCGACAGGTGAAGCTGATCGCCCGCGTGTGTCAGGCTTCCAACATCGGCCACGGCATGAAAGATTCTAAGCTTGTCCCAATCCATTACACTAACTTTCTGAGGATATGCGCGCCCGTCACGCAATAGCAGAAAACCGGTAAAGGATTATAGAGCGTCAATGATTTTTTTATGAAATTCCTCTTGGTAGGTCATAATTTATGACCTAATATCGCTGTATATTGTGGCAGAGTCCTCAACCCTCAGGGAGGCACGACATGACCAAGCAACAGGTATCGCTGAGCGACCGGTTCGATCTTGAAAAATCACCCATTCTGCTGAACGGCACACAAGCGCTTGTGCGGCTTATGCTGATGCAATCGGCGCGGGATCGTGCGGCGGGGTTGAATACGGCGGGCTACGTCACCGGCTATCGCGGCTCGCCGCTTGGGGCGGTGGACATGCAGATGAATCGTGCCGCCAAGTATCTCGCGGCGGCGCAGGTGCGCTTTGAGGAAGGCCTGAATGAAGATCTCGCCGCGACCGCCCTGTGGGGCAGCCAACAGGCCGAGCTTCGCGGCGAGGGCAAATATGACGGCGTCTTTGGCCTCTGGTACGGCAAGGGCCCCGGTGTTGACCGCTCTGGCGATGTGATGCGCCATGCCAATATGGCGGGCACCTCGAAACATGGCGGCGTGCTGATGGCCATGGGCGATGATCACACCGGCGAATCCTCGACCGTGCTGCATCAGAGCGAATGGGCGATGGTCGATGCCTATATGCCCGTGGTCAGCCCCGCCGGCGTGCAGGAAATCATGGATTACGGCATCTATGGCTATGCCTTGTCGCGGTTTTCCGGGCTTTGGGTCGGGCTCAAGACCATGAAGGACACGGTCGAGGCCACGTCGGTGGTCGATGGCCGCCCCGACCGGATGAAGCTTGTCACTCCCGACTTCGAGATGCCCGAGGGCGGGTTGAACATCCGCCTTGGCGACACGCCGCACGATCAGGAAACGCGGATGATCGACCACAAACGCTTTGCCGCCGAGGCGTTCAGCCATGCCAACAAGATGGATAAGCGCATCTGGGGCAAGCCCGGCGCCAAGATCGGGTTCGTGGCGGCGGGCAAGAACTGGCTTGATCTGGTGCATGCGCTTGATCTTTTGGGCATTGACGCGGCTGAGGCCGAGCGGCTTGGCCTTACGACCTATAAGATCGGCCAGACCTTTCCGCTTGATATGCGCGGCTTTCACGATTGGGCCGAGGGGCTTGATCTGATCGTGGTGGTCGAGGAAAAGCGCAAGCTGATCGAGGTGCAGATCAAGGAGGCGATCTTTAACGACCGTCACGGGCGGCGGGTTTATGGCTGGCACAAGGGCGGCGGTGCCGGCTCAATGCACGGGCCAGAGCTTTTCCCGACGCGCGGCGCGCTTGACCCGATCCTGATCGCCGAAAAGCTTGGTGAAATCCTTGTGGAAGAGGGGCGCGGCACCGATCGTATCAAGGCGGGGCTGGCCTCCTTGGCCGAGGCGCGGCGCAATGACAACGCCGAGGAAATTGCGACCCGCCTGCCGTATTTCTGTTCGGGCTGTCCGCATAACAGCAGCACCAAACTGCCCGAAGGCGCGCGCGCCTATGCCGGCATCGGCTGTCACTACATGGTACAATGGATGGACCGCGAGACCACCGGCTTTACCCATATGGGGGGCGAGGGCGCTAATTGGATCGGCGAAGCGCCGTTTTCCACGCGCCGTCACGTGTTTCAGAACCTTGGCGACGGCACCTATAACCATTCCGGCGTGCAGGCGATCCGCGCCGCCCTCGCGGCGGGCACGACGATGACCTACAAGATCCTCTACAATGACGCCGTGGCGATGACCGGTGGTCAGGCCAATGACGGCGGCCTTGACGCGCCGCGCATTGCTGCCGAATTGCGCGCCATGGGTGTCAAAGACCTTGCGATTGTCTATGACGAAAAGGAAGAGATCGACCTTAAGTCTTTCCCGCAAGGTGTTGATTGCTTTGAGAGATCAAAGCTGATGGCAGTGCAGAAGCGGTTCGAGGACATCGAAGGCGTCTCGGCCATCATTTATGTCCAGACCTGCGCCGCCGAAAAGCGCCGCCGTCGCAAGCGTGGTCTGTTTCCGGACCCGGACAAGCGCGTGTTCATCAACACCGATGTCTGCGAGGGCTGTGGCGATTGCGGGGTGCAATCCAACTGTGTTTCAATCGTTCCGGTCGAGACCGAACTTGGCCGCAAGCGCGCGATTGATCAGTCGAGCTGTAACAAGGATTTCAGTTGTATCAAGGGCTTCTGCCCCTCTTTTGTCACGCTTGAAGGCGCGGTGATCCGCAAGGATCAGACCGCCGATCTGGTCCTTCCGGATATGCCGATGCCCGCCTTGCCCGCGATCAAGGGCACCCATAACGTGGTGATCACCGGGGTTGGCGGCACCGGGGTCGTGACCATCGGCGCGGTGCTTGCGCAGGCGGCACAGATTGATGGCAAGGGCGCGGGCATGATGGAAATGGCCGGCCTCGCGCAAAAGGGCGGCGCGGTGCATATCCATTGCCGTCTTGCAGAAAGTCCAATCGATATCAATGCGATACGGGTCGCAACTGGTGAATGTGACGCCTTGATCGGTGGTGATCTCGTGGTCAGCGCGGGGGCGAAAACCCTTGGCCTGACGCGCGCCGGGCGCACCGGCGCGGTGGTCAATCGTCACGAGATCATCACCGGCGATTTCACCCGCAACACCGAGTTTCAGCTGCCTACGGACCGGCTTGAACTGTCGCTTGAGGCCCGGCTTCGCGACGATGTGCAGCTTTTCGATGCCTCTGATCTGGCCAAGACGGTGATGGGCGATTCGATCTATTCCAATATGATGATCTTTGGCGCCGCCTGGCAGCGCGGGCTTTTGCCGATCAGCCACGAGGCGATCACACAGGCAATCACCCTCAACGGCGCGGCAGTGGAAAAGAACCTGCGCGCCTTTGAAATTGGCCGTTGGGCGGCGCTTTACCCCGGCGATGTCGCCACGGTGCTGACGCCGAATGTGGTGCAAAAAACCAAAAAACTGGCCGAAAAGATCGCCTTTCGCGCCGATCACCTGCGCGCCTATCAGGGCAAGGGGCTTGCCAAGCGCTATGAAAAGCGGCTGGCGGGGATTGGCGACAAGGCGGTGAAAGAGGCCGTCGCCAAGGGCTATCACAAGCTTTTGGCCTATAAGGACGAATACGAGGTTGCGCGCCTGCACCTTGAAACGGCCGATAAGGCGCGCGCCGAATTTGGCAATGATTTCAAGATGAAGTTCCACCTTGCTCCGCCGATTTTGTCCAAGATCGGGGCTGACGGTCGCCCGGTTAAGCGCGAATTCGGCCCCGGAATTCTGCGGGTGTTCCGCATCCTGGCCCGCCTCAAACGCCTGCGCGGCACGCCGCTTGATCCCTTCGGGCGCACCAAGGAACGCCGGATGGAGCGCGCTTTGATCAAGCAATACGAGGCGGATATGAATGAGGTTCTGCCCAAGCTGAGCGAGGCAACCCGCGAGGCGATCATCGCGCTGGCCGAACTGCCGCTGTCGATCCGCGGTTTTGGTCCGGTGAAAGAGGCCAATGAGGCCAAGGCCGCCAAGCGCCGCGAAGAGCTTCTTGCGGTGATCCGCACCGGGGGCACGCCACTGGCGCAGGCGGCGGAGTGACTATCGGCAAGCCATCGCGCGCGCGGGAATGCGGGCGCTGCGAAATCCCTCATGGCGTTTTTACCGAGCAAGACGTATGAGTTATCGCCAAACCCGCTGAGTCCTTTGCTCCTCGGGTTGGGCTTTGATCAACAAACGCGGGCGGCGGCAAATGGCGGTAGGGATTTTCGATAGCGGGCTTGGTGGGTTGACGGTTCTGGATGCGGTGCACGAGCGGCTTCCGGATCTGCCCTTGGTGTATCTCGGCGATAATGCCCATGCGCCTTACGGGGTGCGCGACGCCGATGACGTTTATGACCTGACCACCAAGGCGGTGGATCGGTTGTTTCAGGCGGGCTGTGACCTTGTGATCCTTGCGTGCAACACCGCCTCGGCGGCGGCGCTGCGGCGGATGCAGGAATCCTGGGTGCCCGCCGACAAGCGCGTGCTTGGCGTCTTTGTACCGCTGATCGAGGCGCTGACCGAACGGCAATGGGGCGACAATTCTCCGCCCCGCGAAGTGGCCGTGAAACATGTGGCGCTTTTTGCCACCCCCGCAACCGTCAGCAGCCGCGCGTTTCAGCGCGAGTTGGCGTTCCGCGCGATTGGTGTCGATGTCGAGGCGCAGGCCTGTGGCGGCGTTGTCGATGCAATCGAGGAGGGCGACATGATCCTCGCCGAGGCCCTTGTGCGCAGCCATGTGGATGCGCTGAGCCGCAAGATGCCAGAGCCGGAGGCGGCGATTTTGGGCTGTACCCATTATCCGCTTATGCAGGATACGTTTCAGGATGCGCTCGGGCCAAATGTGGCGGTCTACAGCCAGGCCAATCTCGTGGCCGAAAGCCTTGCCGACTATCTTATCCGTCACCCCAAAATGGTGGGGCCGGGCGAGGTGTCAAAGTTTCTGACCACGGGCGATCCGAAACGGGTCTCGTCGCGGGCCACGCAATTCCTGCGACGACAGATCACCTTTGAGGCCGCCTGAGCAAGGCCGACTGTTAGGGCGGACGAGCATTTGGCCGCATTGCGAGGTCGCGTGAAACGATCTACTTCTTCCATTGAGATTTGAAAGCGAGGTCACCCATGACCCATAAGATCGCCATTCTTGGCGCCAGCGGCTATACCGGGGCAGAGCTTGTCCGGCTGATCGCGACCCATCCCAGCATGGAAATCGCCGCCCTCGGCGCGAATTCCAAGGCGGGCCAATCCATGGCCGAGGTGTTTCCGCATCTGCGTCACCTTGATCTGCCGGATATGGTGACCATCGAACAGATTGATTTTTCGACCATCGATCTGTGCTTTTGCGCGCTGCCGCACAAGACCAGCCAAGAGGTCATCAGCGCCCTGCCGCGCGACCTCAAGATCGTCGATCTGAGCGCCGATTTCCGGCTGCGCGATCCGGCGGAGTATGAAAAATGGTACGGCAACCCGCATGCCGCCGTCGAGCTTCAGAAAGAGGCGGTCTATGGGCTGACCGAATTTTACCGGGACGAGATCGCGGGCGCGCGGCTTGTGGCGGGCACGGGATGTAACGCGGCGACGGGGCAATATATCCTGCGGCCATTGATTTCGGCCGGGGTGATTGATCTTGATGAAATCGTTCTCGATCTCAAATGCGCGGTGTCCGGCGCGGGGCGCGCGCTTAAGGAAAACCTGCTGCATGCAGAGCTCTCCGAGGGCTATCACGCCTATGCGGTCGGCGGCACGCATCGCCATCTGGGCGAGTTTGATCAGGAGTTTTCGGCGATCGCCGGGCGCCCGGTTCATATTCAGTTCACCCCGCATCTTATCCCGGCAAACCGCGGGATTCTCGCCACCGGCTATGTGCGGGGCGAGGCGCAGGTGATCCATGACATGCTCGCAGCCGCCTATCAGGGCGAGCCGTTCCTCACCGTACTGCCGATGGGCGAGGCGCCCAGCACCCGCCACATCCGGGGCAGCAACTTTTGCCATATCGGCGTGGTCGCGGATCGCATTGCGGGCCGGGTGATCGTGATTGCGGCGCTCGACAATCTGACCAAGGGATCAAGCGGTCAGGCCTTGCAAAATGCGAATCTGATGTTAGGTGAGCAAGAGACTGCGGGGCTCATGCTGGCCCCGGTCTTTCCGTAAATCAGGGATAGAGCCATGAAATCTCTCAAGAAAAAGCGCCGCATTCAGGTTGTTGCCATTGCTGCGGTTGCCCTTTTGGCGGCGACGGCATTGATTGGCTATGGCATGCGCGACGGTATCAACTTTTTCCGCGCGCCGACGCAGGTCTTGGCAGAACCGCCCGGCCCCAATGAAGTGTTTCGCATTGGCGGACTTGTCGAAGACGGCAGCCTCAAGCGCGGCGAGGGCGAGGTGATCAGCTTCAACGTGACCGATGGCAATGGCATCGTTCCGGTGACCTATCGCGGCGTGCTGCCTGATCTTTTCGAGGAAAACCAAGGCATGGTTGGCACCGGAAGCTATCGCGACGGGGTGTTCGAGGCCTCTGAAATCCTCGCCAAACACGACGAAAGCTATATGCCCAAAGAGGTGGTTGATGCCCTCAAGGCGCAAGGCGTCTACAAGGACCCGAACGGTAGCTAAGAGCGCTGTTAACCAAACATGGCCCAGCCTTCTGCACGAGATGTGCAAAAGGTGGGGCTCATGCAGACAGTCACAGAAATCGCAGCAGAAATCGTCGCCCGCGAGGGCGGCTATGTCAACGATCCCGATGATCCGGGGGGTGCCACCAAGTTTGGCGTGACCATCCACACGATGCGTCGCCTCGGGTTGGACCTGACCCATGACGGGGTGGTGGATGCGGGCGACGTGCGCGCGCTGAGCCGCGAAGACGCGATCAGGATATTCATTGATCACTACTATCACCAGCCCGGTATCGCGCGCCTTCCGGACACGCTTCAGGCCAGCGTTTTTGACATGTATGTCAACGCGGGTGCCAACGCGGTGAAAATCCTGCAGCGGCTTTTGCGTGAAATGGGGCAGGAGGTGGATATCGACGGATTGATCGGTCCGCAGACCGTGAGCGCGGCCGAGGCCGCAACCCGCACCGCGCCCGATCATATCGCCGATGCTTATGGTATCGCGCGGCGCAATTACTATTTCCGCCTTGTCGATGGCCGCCCCGCAAGCCGCAAGTTCGCGCGCACGCGCGCAGGCGGCAAAGGCGGCTGGATCAGGCGGGCGGAAGAGTTCATCGCGCCCCGGTTTCATCTTAGCACGGCAGAGTTCAACGCACGGGTGGCAGCATGGTAATTGATATTTTGAGGGCGCTGTTTGGCGGCGGCACCAACGTCGTGCGCGAAACCGCAGAGGTGTTTCGCGTCAACGCCGAGGCCGCCGATCAGCGCAGCACAGAAACACAGCGGGCCGCGCTTGAACAGATGGCGGGCGAATTCAAGATTCAGGATCGGGGCGGATTTGATCGCTTTATCGACGGGCTCAACCGGATTCCGCGCCCGGCGATGGCGCTTGGCACGCTTGGCCTTTTTGTGGCGGCGATGGTCGATCCGCTCTGGTTTGGCGAGCGCATGACGGGGCTGTCGCTTGTGCCCGAACCGCTCTGGTGGCTTTTGGGGGCAATCGTCAGCTTTTATTTCGGCGCCCGCTATCAGACCAAGGGGCAGGAATTTCAGAGCTCGATCGCCACGACCATCGCACGCGCGCCGCAGGTGGCCGAAACCATCACCGCCCTGCGGCAGTTGCGCGCCGATAGCCCCGGCATGGCCGAAACCCGGCCCGATGCGCCGCTAAGCCTTGCGGCCTTGGCCCCGGCCGACAATCCCGCGCTTGAAGATTGGCGCCGCCGCCGCGCCTAGGCCCCCGCGACAATGTGAACACTGCGCGCGCGCGATTACGATTGGCCCGCGCGCAGGCCTGCCCTATACTCAAGGCATGATTACAGAACTCGGACATTTCGCCCTTATCCTCGCCTTTCTGGTGGCCTGCTTTCAGGCGACCATTCCGCTTATTGGCGCCTATAAACGATGGCCCGGCTGGATGGCCGTTGCCGAACCTGCCGCAACGATCCAACTCTTGCTGACCGGCGTGGCCTTTGGCGCGCTGATGTGGGCCTTTGTGACCTCTGATTTCTCGCTGCGACTGGTGGTTCTGAATAGCCATACCGCCAAGCCGATGCTTTACAAGATCACCGGGGTCTGGGGCAATCACGAGGGTTCGATGCTGCTTTGGGTGCTGATCGTGGCGCTGTTCGGGGCGTCCGTCGCATGGTTCGGAAGCAACCTTCCCCCAAGTCTCAAGGCGCGCGTCCTGTCGGTGCAGGCGATGATCGGCGTGGCGTTTTTCGCCTTTATTCTGCTGACATCAAACCCGTTTTTGCGCATGGCCGTTCCGCCGTTTGACGGCAATGACCTTAATCCGCTGTTGCAGGATCCGGGTTTGGCGTTTCATCCGCCGTTCCTTTATCTCGGCTATGTCGGCCTTTCGATGACGTTTTCCTTTGCCGTCGCCGCCCTGATTGAGGGGCGCGTCGATGCGGCCTGGGGTCGATGGGTGCGGCCCTATACGCTGGCGGCCTGGGTGTTCCTGACCATCGGCATCGGACTTGGAAGCTGGTGGGCCTATTACGAGCTGGGCTGGGGCGGGTTCTGGTTCTGGGACCCGGTTGAGAACGCAAGCTTCATGCCCTGGCTTATTGCCGCCGCCTTGTTGCATTCCGCCATCGTGGTGGAAAAGCGCGAAAGCCTGAAAAGCTGGACCATCCTGCTGGCGATCATCGCCTTCGGGTTCTCGATGGTTGGCGCCTTCATCACCCGCTCTGGCGTTTTGACATCGGTGCATGCCTTTGCCACCGACCCCGAGCGTGGCGTGTTCCTTTTGGCGATCCTCGCGGTCTTCATGGCGGGCGCACTGACGCTGTTTGCGGCGCGGGCCAACGTGATGCAGGCCAAGGGCGTCTTTAGCCTTGTAAGCCGCGAATCGATGCTGCTGCTCAACAATATCCTGCTGGCGGTCGCGGCCTTTGTGGTCTTTGTTGGCACGATCTGGCCGCTGGTGGCCGAGATGGCGTTTGATCGCAAACTCTCGGTCGGCGAGCCGTTTTTCAACATGGCCTTCACGCCCTTCATGGTGCTCTTGGGGCTGGTCCTTCCGGTCGGCGCGATGATGTCATGGAAGCGCGCCACCCTTGGCCGCGTCTTGCGACAGTTGCGCGGGGTGTTTGCCCTTGCCGTCGCCATCGCCGCCTTGGCCTGGACCATGCAGAGCGGCAAATCGGCGCTTGGGCCGGTGGGTCTGTTCTTTGCCGCATGGCTTATCGGCGGCTCGGCGGTTGATATCTGGTCACGCACCGGGCGTGGTGCCGTGGGCGAGCGGTTGCGCCGCATGACGCGGCTGCCGCGCGCCGATTGGGGCAAGTCGGTGGCCCATGCGGGCCTTGGCGTGACCATGGCCGGGATTGCCGCGATGATGGCTTGGCAGGTCGAGGATATTCGCGTGCTCAAGGTCGGCGAAGACCTTGAAATCGCGGGTTTCGGTCTTCGGCTTGATAAGGTGGAGCGGCTGAACGGCCCTAACTACATCGCCACAAAGGCCACCTTCACCTTAAGCGAAGAGGGCCGTGAAATCGCCACCATGTACCCGGAAAAACGCAACTATCCCGTGGCCCAGATGCCGACCACCGAGGCGGCTCTGAACAACGGCTTTTTGCGCGATATCTACGTGGTGATCGGTGATCCGCAACAGGGCGGGGGCTGGGCCGTGCGCAGCTATTACAAGCCGCTGGCGAACTGGATCTGGGGTGGCGCTTTGCTGATGGCCTTTGGCGGACTTTTGTCGCTCACGGACCGGCGTTACCGCGTGGCGGCGGGCGCACGACGCGCACCTGCAACCGGGGTGCCTGCGGAATGAAACGGCTGATCCTTGTGCTTTGCCTGATGGCCGCGCCGCTTTGGGCGGTGCAACCCGATGAGATGCTGGATGATCCGGCGCTTGAGGCGCGGGCGCGCGATATTTCGTCCGGCCTGCGCTGTCTGGTCTGTCGCAACGAAAGCATCGACGATTCCCACGCCGAGCTTGCCCGCGACCTCCGCCTTCTGGTGCGCGAACGCCTTGTGGCCGGGGACAGCAACGAGGAAACCGTTGATTTCATCGTCGAGCGTTACGGCGAATATGTCCTGCTCAAGCCGCGCGCCGGCGGGGCGAATATCCTGCTCTGGCTGGCCGGGCCGTTGATGCTCGGGGCCGGGTTGATCCTTGGCGGCATTTATTTGCGCCGCCGCTCAACCACGCCGGAGACCGATGTGGCACAGCTGAGCGAGGCCGAGGAAGACCGGCTGCGTGAAATCCTCAAAGAGTGACGCTCGGTTTTGCTTGGCGCGGGGCCTGTGCTGCGCTTTGATGCGCCTGACCATTTATGCCGGAGGCGGGACCCGTGAAAGACTATCAGACCATCACCCTTGAGATCGACGCAGACGTCGCAACCCTGCGCCTGAACCGGCCCGACAAGATGAACGCGCTCAACACGCTCATGCGCGCCGAGATCACCGATGCCGTCACCTACGGCGGGCGCAATGCGCGCGTCCTGGTGCTGACCGGCAATGGTAAGGCGTTCTGCTCGGGCCAGGATCTGAGCGATGGTGGCAATGCCACGGCGCTTGATCTTGAGCGGGTGCTGCGCGACGAATACGTGCCGATGCTGCGCGCGATCACCGACTGCCCGGTGCCGACCATCAGCGCGGTCAACGGGCCGGCGGCGGGAGCAGGGGCCAACCTTGCGCTTACGGCCGATGTGGTGATCGCCTCTGAGCGCGCCTATTTCCTTCAGGCCTTTACCCGCATCGGCCTTATCCCGGATGCGGGCGGCACCTATTTCCTGCCGCGTCAGATGGGCACCGCCAAGGCCATGGGCGCCGCCCTCTTTGCCGAACCGATCAGCGCGCAACAGGCCAGCGATTGGGGCATGATCTGGGAGGCGGTGGCAGATGACGCCTTTGACGCCCACTGGCAGGCCCGCGCCGCGCATCTGGCGCAGGGCCCGACCCAGACCTATGGCCATGTCAAAGCCGCCATTCGCGGCAGCTGGGACAATTCCATGGACGCTCAGCTTGACCTTGAGGCGAAACTGCAGGGCGCCTGCGGGCAATCGCGCGACTTCAAAGAGGGTGTGATGGCCTTTCTGGAAAAGCGCCCGGCGCAATTCGAAGGGCGTTAACCCCCGCGACAGGAGCCTGAATGGAGACGCTGACTTACGCAGCTCTGGCGATCCTGAGCCTGACCGTGATCGGGGTCTGGCCCGCGCGTAAATTCTTTGAGGTGCTCGAGGCCAAAAGCGAAATGCGCGCGCAGTCGCCAAGCCTTCTGCGCACCCTTCGCGGCTGGTCCATTGTCGCAATCTGGGTGGTTCTGACCGCCTATTGCGGCAGTTTCTTTGGCGATTGGGCCAAGACCGGCGATCTTGACGGGGCGAGCGAACGGATGATGGCGCGCGGACGGATCGTGATCGAGGCGGTTGCGATGATCGCGGCGTCGGATAAATGACCGTCCCGACCCGCATAGCGGACCGTTTCGACGCGGTTCAGGCGGCGCTGCTCTGTTCGGTCTGTGGCGGTCAGCGGCACTATGTGCCCGAGATCGGCGGCCTGCGCTGTGACAGCTGCGGCACCGAAAGCGCGATCTCCGATGAGGCCCACCCCGATCCGCGCCTTGAACAGGCCTATGACCCAAGCGATTGGGAAGCCGAGCCGCCCGAGGTTGACCACGCGCATCGCTGCGAGACCTGCGGCGGCGAGGTTGTCTTTGTCGGGCGCGCCGTCTCGGAGCGGTGCCCCTATTGCGACGGGGCTGTGGTCCTGTTCGGCGGGCATGCGCATTTCGTGCCCTCGGGGCTTATCCCGTTTGGAAATTCGCGGAATCAGGTCATGGACAAGATGGCCGCTTGGCTGCATGGCCGATGGGCCGCCCCGTCAGACCTTGCCACGCGGGCCCAGGACGGGCATCTGGCGGCGGTTTATGCGCCGTTCTGGACATTCGATGCCAGCAAGGCGATTGACTATACCGGGGCCAAGCGATCGGGCCGTGGCAAGAATGCGCGTTCGACAATGGTGTCGGGCCATCTTTTCATGAACTTTGATGATGTGATCATCGCCGCCTCGGATCATGTGACGCCCGCCCTGCGCGACGGGATCATGCATGGGTTCGACCCCAACTGGCTTCGCCCCTATCGGCCGGAATACCTTGCCGGTTTCGCCGCAGAGCTGCATGGCACGCGGGTCTCGGAGGGGCTTACCGCGCTAAGGCGGGACTTAAAGGTAAAGATCGAAAAGCGCATCCGCGATAAGATTGGCGGTAACGTCAATCAGGTTACCTATCGGGCGCAAACGTCGGACATACGGTTTCGCCGGGTGCTCTTGCCGCTCTGGATTTTGCATTACCACTATGGCGGCAAACCCAAGCGCATTGTCGTGTCGGGCATCGACGGGCGCTGTTTTGGCGAGCGACCCTATTCCTTTGGCAAACTTCTGGCCTATTCCGCTGCGGTGGTCCTGGGCGCGTTTGTGCTTGGCGCGGTGATCGGCGCAGGGTTGGCGCCGGGCTAGGGCAGAAGGCAAAAACGCCCCGCGCGCTGACGCAGGGCGTTCTGTTGCAGACCGTTGATCAGGCGGCGGTGTCGACAATCGTCGGTGGCCGCTCGATCAGGGTGATGTCGCTGGCGCTCAGCGTCGCGCCGGCGCCGTTGACCACGGCCACCTCTTGCCCATCGACGCTGACCACCGTGTTGCCGGCCGCATCGGGGGCGACACTAACTACGGGGGCGGTATCACCGGTCGGCGTGTAGACATAGGAGATCATCTCAACCGCCGGGTCATAGTCGGTGATCGTCGCGCTGCTGCCCTCAGGGGACCAATCACCAAGCACGAACTCATCCAAGCCAGGCCCGCCGGTGGCGACATCATTGCCGCCAAGCAGAAAAAGCTCATCGCCACTGCCGCCAAGCAGGGTGTCATCGCCATCCTGATCCTGACCCGCGTCGGGCAGGCCGAAAGCATCGGTTTCTGTAACCGTTTCTTGAGAAGTCAGGCCCCGCGCGATCAGCTCGTCAACGGTTTCATTGCCGATCCCGATATTGACCCCGATGACAATGTCATCACCTGCGTTGCCCTGAACAAGGTCATTCGCCGCGCCGCCAATCACGATGTCATCGCCCGGACCGCCAAAGATGGTGTCGTTCACATTGCCGCCTGCGACGATGTCATCGCCAGCACCGGCAAAAACCTGATCGCTGCCACCGCTTGCGGCAATCACGTCATCGCCCTCGAAGGCGGAAATCCGGTCACCCTGCAAAAGGCCGGTGATACTATCGTTTCCGGAGGTGCCGCCGATGACGTTGCGGTCATCACCGGCGGGCGCCGTATCGTCGCCGCCTGCAACGCTGTCATCCCCGCCGGGCGCGGTATCGTCGCCACCCGCAGTGCTGTCATCGTCTACCGGTATCGTATCATCACCCGAGGCGCTATCGTCTGGCGCAGGTGTCGAGTTGTCGTCGTTGTCGTCAATTTCATCAATAATAAACGCACCAAGTGTGATGCTGGCCAATAGGCCAAGCAAAATCATTCCATACATTTCAAGTCCCCCCAGACTCGTTAAACACACGCGGATTTCAATAACATCCGTTAACTTATTGTTAACCTTTGCGCAGAATCCTGGTAATGAAAACAAACGTCCTTCACTGCAACCTGCGATGGCAGGCACAACAATGTGGCGCAACAATACCTGATCGCTAAGGGTATTGTTTCTATGTGGTAAACAGAGCCAAGGCGGGAGCTGGCACAAAAAAAGGCCCGAGCCTGAGGCTCGGACCTATCTGTCACCTAGTAGATCAGGCGTTAGCGATTCTCGATATCCACATAGTCGCGCAGGGTCTCGCCCTTATAAAGCTGACGCGGGCGACCGATCTTGAGTTGCGGGTCGCCGATCATTTCCTTCCACTGCGAAATCCAGCCAACCGTGCGCGACAGCGCAAAGATCGGGGTGAACATCGAGGTCGGAAAGCCCATCGCTTCAAGAATGATGCCGGAGTAGAAATCGACATTCGGGAACAGCTTCTTCTCCGAGAAATACGGATCGGCAAGGGCGGCTTTCTCAAGCTCCTTGGCGACCTGAAGGATCGGGTTGTCTTCCACCCCGAGCAGATCAAGAACCTCGTCCGCCGATTGCTTCATGACTTTGGCGCGCGGATCAAAGTTCTTGTAAACCCGGTGACCAAAGCCCATCAGGCGGAAGGGATCATTCTTGTCCTTCGCGCGGGCGATGAACTCCGGGATGCGGTCGGGCGTGCCGATCTCCTGAAGCATCTCAAGGCAGGCCTGGTTGGCGCCACCATGGGCCGGGCCCCAGAGACAGGCAATACCCGCTGCGATACAGGCAAACGGGTTCGCCCCCGAGCTTGACGCAAGCCGCACGGTCGAGGTCGAGGCGTTCTGCTCGTGATCGGCATGCAGCGTAAAGATCCGGTCCATGGCGCGCGCCAGAATCGGGTTCACTTCGTAATTCTCAGCCGGCACGGCAAAGCACATGCGCAGGAAGTTCGACGCATAATCCAGATCGTTGCGCGGATACTCGAACGGCTGGCCAATGGTATACTTATAGGCCATCGCCGCAATCGTCGGCATCTTTGCAATCATCCGGATCGAGGCGACTTCGCGCTGCCAGGGATCATTGATATCGGTGCTGTCATGGTAAAAGGCCGACATCGCGCCAACCACGCCCACCATGATCGCCATAGGATGAGCATCGCGGCGGAAGCCACGGAAAAGATACATCATTTGCTCGTGAATCATGGTGTGGCCGGTGACCCGGCCTTCAAAATCCTCAAGCTGTGCAGGGCTCGGCAACTCGCCGTAAAGCAAGAGATAGCAGACTTCGAGGTAGTGCGATTTCTCGGCCAGCTGATCAATCGGATAGCCGCGGTGCAAAAGCTCGCCCTTGTCGCCGTCGATAAAGGTGATCGTGCTGTCGCAGGACGCGGTCGAGGTAAAGCCGGGATCATAGGTGAACACGCCCGCCCGTGCGTAGAGCTTGCGGATGTCGATCACATCGGGGCCCGCCGTCGGCGAGAAAATAGGAAGCTCATAGGTCTTGCCGTCAACCTCTAGCTTCGCGGATCGTGTGCCTTCTGCCATCAGGGTTCTCCCTCTCAACGTCCGCGTAGCCTGCGGCCCGGGGACTGGATAAACGTAAAAGCCTTGCCAGAGGGTTAAGACCCACCAGAGGCTGCGTCGGTCAGCCGGGCGATACTTTCGTCGCGCCCGAGAACCAGCATCATGTCGAACACGCTGGGTGTCGCACTGCGCCCCGCAAGCGCCGCCCGAAGCGGGCCGGCCAGCTTGCCGAACTTCGTTCCATGGTCTTCGGCGAATTGGTTTGCCAAAGCTTCCAGATCGTCTCGCTTCCACCTAGCATTTTGCAACTGCGGCGTCAATTCGCTCAGTATACCACGGGATACAGAATCGAGATGCGCTGCGGCTTTCTCGTCTGGTTGAATGGGGCGGTCAACCATTATAAATTGCGCCTTATCAAGCAGTTCCGGGAAGGTCTTCGCGCGTTCTTTGAGGCAATACATAGCTTCGGAAAACAGCGCCAGTTTTTCCGCACTCAGGGCCGGTTGACCGGTTACAGCCAGGAATTCACTCAATTCATGCAGCACTGCAGCATCGGGCATGGCCGCAATATGCTGGCCACAGAGATTCTCCAGCTTCTTGAAATCGAGCCGCGCCGGGGCCTTGCCAATTCCCTCAAGTTCAAACCAGGCCTTGGCCTGCTCATCGCTAAAGAATTCGTCATCGCCATGGCCCCAGCCAAGCCGCGCCAGGTAGTTGCGAATCCCCGCCGCCGGATAGCCCATCTTCTGGTATTCCTCGACCCCAAGCGCGCCATGGCGTTTGCTCAGTTTCTTGCCATCCGGCCCGTGGATCAGCGGGATATGCGCATAGACCGGGAGCGGCCAGCCCATCGCCGTATATATCATCATCTGGCGCGCGGCATTGTTGAGGTGGTCATCGCCACGGATCACGTGTGTGACGCCCATGTCATGGTCGTCGACGGCCACGGCAAGCATGTAGACCGGGTTACCATCGCCGCGCAAAAGCACCATGTCGTCCAGCTGATCATTGCGAATGGTCACATCGCCCTGAACCTTGTCGTGGATCACGGTGCTGCCCTCGCGCGGGGCCTTGATGCGGATCACATAGGGCGCGTCTTTGGGGTGCATGTCGGGGCTCGCGTCGCGCCAGGGGCTTTGAAACAGGGTGGATTTGCCCTCGGCGCGGGCGGTGTCGCGAAAGGTCTGGATTTCATCCTGAGTCGCGTAACATTTATAGGCCTTGTCGGCCGCCAGCATCTCAAGCGCCACGGCGCGGTGGCGATCGGCGCGCTCGAACTGGCTTATGACATCGCCATCGTGGTCAAGCCCAAGCCAGGCAAGCCCGTCAAGAATGGCCTGCGTCGCCTCGGGGGTCGAGCGCGCGCGATCGGTATCCTCGATCCGAAGCAAGAACTTGCCGCCATGACCGCGCGCAAACAGCCAGTTGAAAAGCGCCGTGCGCGCACCACCGATATGAAGATAGCCGGTGGGCGAAGGGGCAAAACGGGTCACGACCTGTTGGGACATGGGCAAGATTAACCTTTCGGTAACGATGAGGGGGCTAGCGTTGGGGTCTGTCTATCGGCCCGCCAAGGGGGTGACAAGTGTCCGGCGTCTGGCAAGTGATCGAGCGAAACTGGTTGATCCAGCGCGGCGCCCTGTTTGGCTGGGTGCCGGTGGCGCTTGCCTGTGGCATCGGCGGGTATTTCGCCCTGCGCACAGAGCCGTCGATGGCCTTGCTCTTCGGACTTGCCGGGGTTGCGGTTTGCCTTGCGGTGCTTGGCTGGCGCGGCACGGCCTGGACTGGCCCGCTTGCCATTGCCGCCGCGCTCGTGCTGGCGGGCTTCTGCCTTGCGGGGCTGCGCGCGCATCTTGTGGCCGGGCCGGTGCTTGGCTGGCGCTATTACGGACCGGTCGAGGGGCGGGTCGTGGCGATTGACCGCTCGGCCTCGGATGCTCTGCGCCTCACGCTGGATCAGGTCGTTCTGTCAAGAACCGCGCCGAATCGTGTGCCAAGCCGCGTGCGCGTCTCGCTCCATGGGGATCAGGAGCATTTCAGCGTCAAACCCGGGCAGAGGGTGATGATGACAGCCCATCTTTCACCGCCAAGTGGGCCGGTCGAACCCGGCGGTTTCGACTTTCAGCGCCACGCCTGGTTCAAACAGATCGGCGCGGTTGGCTATACCCGCGCGCCGGTTCTTGCCATCGCTCCAGCGACGGGCGCGCAATGGTTGTTTCGCGCGCGTATGGCCCTTTCGGTCCATGTTCAGGCGCGCCTTGCAGGGCAGGTGGGGGCCTTTGCCGCCGCTATCATGACGGGCGACCGCTCTGGCCTTGATCAAGACACGCTGGTGGCGATGCGGGTGTCGAACCTGGCGCATCTTCTGGCGATATCGGGGCTTCACATGGGGTTGCTGGCGGGCTTTGTCTTTGCGGCGTTTCGCCTTGGGTTCGCCGCCTTGCCAACCTTGGGCCTGCGCGTGCCGGGCAAGAAGATATCCGCAGTCATGGCGCTTGCGGCGGCGGCGGCCTACCTCGGGCTGTCCGGTGGCAATGTCGCCACCGAACGGGCCTTTGTCATGGTCGCGGTGATGCTGATCGCGGTGATGCTGGATCGGCGCGCGCTGAGTTTGCGGGCGGTGGCGGTGGCGGCGATCATCGTGCTCTGCCTGCGCCCCGAGGCCTTGATGGGGCCAGGGTTTCAGATGTCGTTCGCCGCCACGGTCGCGCTTGTTGCCGTGTTCGGCTGGCTGCGCGATGCGCAGATCACCCTTGGACCCGGATGGCTGCGGCCCATTCTGACGGTGGTGATTTCTTCGGCCGTGGCGGGGGCGGCGACCGCGCCGGTCGGGGCCGCACATTTCAACCAGTTCGCGCAATACGGATTGATCGCAAACCTTGCCAGCGTTCCGTTGATGGGCCTTTTGGTGATGCCCGCGGCGGTGCTGGCGGCCTGCTTGCTGCCGCTTGGGCTTGACTGGATTGCGCTTTGGGTGATGGGGCTTGGCCTGCGCTGGATCCTGGCGGTTTCGGCGTGGGTGGCGTCGCTGGACGGTGCGCGTGCGCTTGTGCCCGCGCCGGGGCCAGAGGTCTTGCCGGTGCTGGCGGTCGGCGCGCTTTTGATCGTGCTGTGGCAGGGGCGATTGCGGTTTGTCGGCGTCATCCCGATGTGCCTGGCGGCTTGGGCTTGGATCGGGGCCGAACGCCCGGTGATGCTGATCTCAGATAGTGGGTCTCTGGTGGGGGTGATGACCGATCAGGGCCGCGCCTTGAACAAGGGGCGCGGGGGCGGGTTTGTGGCGCAGAACTGGCTTGAGAACGATGGAGACGCCGCCGAACAGGAGGCTGCATTTGCCCGCTGGCCGGGGGACATTCAGGATCAACTGGCGGTCAAACTTATCCAGGGCAAAGCGGCGGCGCGGCGTCCGCTCGACTGTGGCGGGGCAAAACTTCTGGTGATGACCGCCGATCCCGAGAGCACCGTACCAGCGGGCCTTGGCTGTGATATCATCAGCCCCGCAACCCTGCGTTCAACCGGCTCTCTGGCGCTTTACGAAAGCGAAAAGGGCCTGCGCATCGTCGGGGCGCGCGACATCACCGGCGTAAGGCTCTGGAATGGCGCGCCACGGCGTCAATAGCTTCGGATCAGCCCGACAAGGCGGCCCTGAACCTTGACCCGGTCATCGGGCAGAACACGGGTTTCATAGGCCGGGTTTGCCGCCTCAAGCGCGATCGCGTTGCCCTTGCGGAAAAACCGCTTGAGCGTCGCTTCCTGATCTTCGATCAAGGCCACAACAATATCGCCGTTGTCGGCCACGGATGTCTCGCGGATGATCACCACGTCGCCGTCATTGATGCCTGCGTCGATCATCGAATCGCCTTTGACCTCAAGCGCGTAATGCTCTCCTGCGCCGGAAATCATCGCGCCGGGCACGGCAACGCTGTGGCTGGCGTGGGCAATGGCCTCGATCGGAACGCCGGCGGCGATCTGGCCCATCACGGGTATCTCGATCGCATGGACCGCTTCGACCGGTTGGGAATTGGCAGGTTGCGGCGCGCTTGGGCGGTCACCGTCGATCACGCGGGGGGTGAACCCATGGGTTGCCTCACCGCCCAGACTTTCCGGCAGCTTGACGATTTCAAGCGCCCGGGCCCGGTGCGCAAGACGGCGGATAAATCCACGCTCTTCCAATGCTGTGATCAGGCGGTGAATGCCGGATTTCGACCTGAGATCAAGCGCTTCCTTCATTTCATCAAAGCTCGGGGGCACGCCGTCGCGCTGTACCCGTTTGTGGATGAACTGCAAAAGATCGAGCTGTTTCTTGGTCAGCATAGGACGCCCCTCAGGTTGCCGCGTTTCTTTTTGTTCTATGCATGTTCCCGTTTTGTGTCAAGCGCCTTGGGCTGTGGTTCAGAAATCGAGGTATTCGACTGTCTCACCCGCCGCGCGCGCGGGATCGTTCACTGGGCGCACCAAAAGCGCGTCGGCTTCGGCCAGAACGCTAAGTAACGAACTGTCCTGTCGACCTTCGGCGACAAGGCCCTCTGGGGTGCGGCGTGCGCGCATGTAGTGCTCGCGCGGCCCGTTTGGCGGCAGAGGGGCCGCGAGGCGCGCTGTCAGGCGCGAAGAGCGGTGCGCCCCAAGCCCGAGCATCGCGCGGATCATCGGCGCAAGAAACACCTGTCCACAGACCATCGCCGAGACCGGATTACCCGGCAACCCGACCATCGCCGCGCCGCCCATGCGCCCTGCCATAAGCGGTTTACCGGGGCGCATCGCCACCTTGTAGAACGCGCGATCCATGCCCATTTGGCCTGCCACCTGACCGACCAGATCGTGATCGCCCACCGAGGCCCCGCCAATGGTCACGACAAGATCGGCCCCCGCGGCTAGGCCAAAGGCCGTTTCAAGCGAAGAGATCGTGTCACGCGCAATCGGCAAGATCCGCGCCTTTGCGCCATGGCCCTCAAGCAGCGCCTTGAGGCCAAAGGTATTCGACGCGATGATCTGATCCGCTCCCGGCGTTTCGCCGGGCATCACAAGCTCGTCCCCGGTGGAAATCAGCGCCACCACCGGGCGCCGTGTCACCGGCACTGTGGCACAGTTCATCGAAGCCAGAAGCGCGATATCGGCCGGGCGCAGAACACGCGGCGCGCCCATCACCTCGCCAATCTTGAAATCACAGCCTTTGGGGCGGATATGCGGCTTGGGGTCAAGGTCGGCGTTAAGGGTGATCTCAGTGCCGCTTCGGGTCACATCCTCCTGGATGATCACGCGGCTGGCCTCCTCCGGCACCGGCGCACCGGTAAAGATGCGCACCGCCTGACCGGGGCCGACAACGCCGTCAAAGCCATGCCCCGCCGCCGCCTCGCCAATCACCTCAAAGCGCGCGCCTAGCGCAACCTCGTCATCGCGCAGGGCATAGCCATCCATCGCCGAGGCCGCAAAGGGCGGCTGATCACGGCGCGCGGCCACATCACTTGCCAGAACCCGATCCACGGCCTCGGCAAGCGGCACCTCTTCGGTTGGCAAAGGGGTCACAAGCGCGAAAAGCGCCTCAAGGGCCTCGTTAACCGTGATCATTTCGCCTCGTACCGCCCTGATTTTCCACCATCTTTCAGCATGACGCGGATGCCGCCGATTTCCATGGCCTTGTCCACCGCCTTGGCCATGTCATAGACGGTCAGGGCGGCGATGCTGACGGCGCTAAGCGCCTCCATCTCGACACCGGTCTGGCCGGTGGTTTTCACCGTGCCCTCAATCCGCACGCCGGGAAGGTCAGGATCAAGTGTCAGGTCAACCGCGACCTTGGTGATCGGCAAGGGATGACAAAGCGGGATAAGATCGGGCGTCTTCTTGGCGCCCATGATACCGGCAAGCCGGGCCACGGCCAGAACATCGCCCTTCTTGGCGCGACCTTCGGCAATGATATTAAAGGTTTCTCTGGCCATCTTGATGTAGCCTTCGGCCACGGCCACGCGCGATGTCACGGCTTTGTCCGAGACATCCACCATATGGGCATCGCCCTTGCCGTCAAAATGCGTCAGCCCCGATGTCATGGCATCCGACATCACATGCCACCGGCGGTTAGCGGATTGGCAAGGATTGTACGGGTTGCCGCGGCCACGTCATCGGCGCGCATCAGGGTCTCGCCGATCAGGAAGGCGCGCGCACCATAGCGCGCCATATCGGCCAGGTCCTCGGGCGTCGCAAGGCCGCTTTCACAGACGATCATACGGTCGGCTGGCACCAGCTTGGAGAGTTTACGGGTCGTATCAAGAGTGGTCTCGAAGGTGTTGAGATCCCGGTTGTTTATGCCAATCATCTGAGATTTGAGCGCGCTTGCCCGCTCAAGCTCGGCGGCGTCATGCACCTCGATCAAGGCATCCATGCCCCAGCTCATCGCCGCCTCTTCAAGCTCGGCGGCCTGCGCGTCGCTGACGCTGGCCATGATGATCAAAATGCAATCGGCGCCCCAGGCGCGCGCTTCGGCGACCTGATAGGTGTCATACATGAAATCCTTGCGCAGCACCGGCAAATCACAGGCCGCGCGCGCCGCTTTCAAGAACTCCGGCGCGCCCTGAAAGCTTGGCGTGTCGGTCAGCACCGAAAGACAGGTGGCACCGCCCTCGGCATAGGCCTCGGCCAAGGCGGGCGGATCGAAATCGGCGCGAATCAATCCCTTGGACGGGCTGGCCTTCTTGATTTCCGCAATCAACCCGTAACCCCGTTTGCTGGCCTGCAAAAGCGCCTTGGCAAAGGGACGCACTTTGGGGGCCTCATTGGCCATTGCGCTGACCTCGTCAAACGAACGCTCGGCCTTGGCGGCGGCGATTTCATCAAGCTTGTAGGCTTTGATCTTTTCAAGAATGGTTGGGGTGCTCATTTGGCCTCCGATGTCAGGTGTGCCAGCGCGGTGATCTTGGCCTTTGCGGCACCGCTGTCGATGCTTGTCGCGGCCTGCGCCACGCCGGTCTTTAGGTCCGGGGCATGGTCCGCCACCACAAGCGCGGCGGCGGCGTTCAGCAGGACGGCGTCGCGATAGGCGCCCGGTGCGCCATCCAGAAGCGCGCGCAGGGCGGCGGCGTTTTCGGCGGGGGTGCCGCCGATGATGTCCTCGAAGGGATGCACCGGAAGGCCAAAATCCTCGGGGTGAAGCTCGGCCTCGCGGATGCTGCCATCGGCCTCAAGCGCGGCGACCCAGCTTATGCCGGTGATCGTCAACTCATCGGTGCCGTCGCTGCCATGCACCAGCCAGGCACGCTCGCTTCCCAATTGCCCAAGCGTTTCGGCCATCGGACGGATCAGGTCGCGTGAAAACGCGCCGGTCAGCTGACGTTTGACGCCTGCCGGGTTGGTCAGCGGCCCGAGAATGTTGAAGATCGTGCGCGTGCCAAGCTCGGCGCGCACCGGGCCGACATGGGCCATCGCCGGGTGGTGCATCGGTGCCATCATGAAGGCGATGCCAACCTCGCGCAACGCGCGCTCGACCACCGGCACGCCGACCATCACGTCGATGCCCATCTGGCCAAGCGCATCCGCGGCGCCGGATTTTGACGAGAGGTTGCGATTGCCGTGCTTGGCCACGGTCACACCGGCGCCGGCCACCACAAAGGCGGTCGCGGTCGAGATATTGAGCGTGCCCTTGCCATCGCCGCCGGTGCCGACGATATCCATCGCGCCCTCGGGCGCGATGACGGCATTGCACTTGGCGCGCATCACGGCGGCTGCGGCGGCATATTCATCCACCGCCTCGCCGCGCGTGCGCAGCGCCATGAGCAAGCCGCCGATCTGGCTTGGCGTGGCTTCGCCCTCGAACAGGATCTGAAATGCGGTCTGCGCCTCTTCGCGGGTCAGGGCGCGGTCGGCGGCGGTTCCGATCAGAGGTTTCAGGCGGTCGCTCATGCGGGCACCGTCATCATGTCGATGAAATTCTTGATCAACGCATGACCATGCTGCGAGGCAATCGATTCGGGGTGAAACTGAACCCCCTGAATCGGCAGGTCACGGTGTTGCAGCCCCATGATCGTGCCATCTTCAAGCTCTGCGGTGACTTCAAGGCAATCGGGCAGGCTGCTCCGCTCCACCACCAGCGAGTGATAGCGCGTCGCCTCGAACGGCGAGGGCAGGCCCGCAAAGACGCCTTTGCCACTATGATGGATATGGCCCATCTTGCCATGCACGATCTCGGAATGGCGCACCACCTTGCCGCCAAAGGCCTGGCCGATGGTCTGATGACCAAGGCAGACACCAAACAACGGAATCCCCGCCTCGGCGGCGGCCAGTGTCAGCGGCAGGCATATTCCCGCCTGATCCGGATCACAGGGGCCGGGCGAGAGCAGAATCCCCGAGGGGTGCATCGCCATCGCCTCTTGCACATTGAGGGCATCGTTGCGTTTTACAACGGTCTCGGCCCCCAATTCGCCCACGTAATGGACCAGATTATAGGTGAAACTGTCGTAGTTATCGATCAATAGCAGCATTGTGCCGTTCCTCGTGCAAAGGGGGCTGGAGGCCGGGGCCTCGGTCGCGGTATACTTGTTCAGGCTTGCGCGGCACCGTCAAGAGGCGGTAGGCCGGGAAAAAGGCAAATACGGGGGCAATCGCAGTGGCACGCGGAATTTTGGCAGGTATGATCGCGGGAACCATGGTGTCAACCTTGGTCCTTGGAACGGCGTCGGTCTTGACCGATGTGCCGGGGGCAGGGGCGCCCGAAGCGGCAAGCGTCGACGTGCCGGCCGGATCGGAATTCGATCTGAACCGGGACGACACCAAGGCCGACCTTCCCGAACCCGAGGCAAGCCCCGAGGCGGGCAGTGCACCGCAGGTCGCGGCACCCGTGCCCGATGATCTCTCTTCGCTCATCGGCGTTGATACCACGCCCGCAAGCCCGCCGGTCACCGGTGGCGCCGAGGGTCTGGGACAGGCCCCGGCCACCGGCGACAGCGGCGCAGGCGTCAGCGTTGACACCGACAGCCCGGTCTTGCCCACCCCGCAAGCCACCGTACCCGCCGCGCCGTTTGACGAACAAGGCCTCTCGATTTCCACCGACCCGGCCCAACCCGCGCTGCCCGATCCCGGCGAGGACAGCGCCGGTTTGAGCGCCCCGATCGAAGACGTTTCAGAGGATGCCGCGCCAGAAGCCGCTGTGCCCGATCAGGCCGAGAAAACACCAGAGACCGGGTCAGAGGCAGAGGCAGAGGCAGAGGTCGAAACCGCCGATGCTGCGGCGCCAGAAGAGCCCGCGCAAGACCTGACGCCCATGGCCGAGGCCACACCCGAGCCGATTGAAGATGCAGCCCCGGAGGCGGCAGAAGAGGCCCCTGAGGAGCCCGCCAAGACCCTGCCAGCGGCCGGAACGATCACCAATCGGGCCGAAGGCGTGACCACCAACCGTTTGCCCGCGATTGTGGATGCGCCAGAGGCTGACGCGCCCGCAGAGGGCGCAGAGGCCGAAGAACCCGCCACCGCAGAGGACGAGGTGCCGCAAGACGCCCCCGGCGCGCTTAAGGCCAACGCGGTTGCCTTTGACAATCCCGAGGCCAAGCCGCTTATGGCGATTGTGCTTGTGGATGACGGCACCAGCCCGATTGGCCTTGAGGCGCTGCAAAGCTTTCCCTATCCGCTGAGTTTCGCGGTCGATGCCAATTGGTCCGGCGCGGCGGAGGCGACGGCGCGCTACCGCGCGGCCGGTTTCGAGGTTCTGGCGCTGGCTGACCTGCCCGAGGGGGCAAGTGCCGTCGATACCGAGGTCGCCATGCAGACCTATCTTGAGTCCGTGCCGCAAGCGGTTGCGGTGATGGAGGGCACGGGCACCGGCCTGCAATCGGATCGCGCCGCCATCGAACAGCTTGCGCCGATTCTGCTTGAGAGCGGGCATGGGCTTGTGATGCATCCCAAGGGGTTGAACACGGCGCAAAAGCTTATGGCGCGCGAAGGTGTGCCCTCGGCCAGCGTGTTTCGCGATTTCGATGCCAACGGTCAGAATGCCAGCGTGATCCGACGCTTTCTGGATCAGGCGGCGTTCAAGGCCGGGCAGCAGGACGAGGGCGTGATCATGCTTGGCCGTCTGCGCGCCGACACGATCAGCGCGCTGTTGCTCTGGGGCTTGCAGGACCGCGCCGCAAGCGTTGCGCTTGCGCCTGTCTCGGCGATACTGATGGCCGAATAGGGGGCTCATCCGCCCTGACAGGCGGCCTCGCGGGGCTTGATCCCGGTGCCTGTGTTGGCCACACTTAACCTATTCTTTTGGAGGGTATAAGGAGCGACATATGAAAACCATTACACTGACTTGCGGGCTTTTGATGATAGCCGGAACGGCCATGGCCGATATGACAGAACAACTTTCCGGTTGATGGGATGGGCGCAAGGTGCTCGCCGGGCAGCAATGCCGCCTGCATGGCGGCAAGGGCAGCACCCCGCCGATGCGGGTCTCTGGCATTCCAAGCGGGGCGGTCTGGATCATCGCCTATTTCAACGACAAATCCTATGGCCCGCTGTCGCGCAATGGCGGACACGGCACGTTTGGTTTTCCGGTACGGGCCGCGACGACCGACTTGCCCGCTGTGCCCGGTATGAAAGCGAAACTGCCCGGTGGCGCGCGGGTGATCAAGGCGGCGCGTTCCAGCGGCGATTATGCAAGCGCGGGGTATCTGCCGCCCTGTTCGGGCGGACGTGGCAACCGCTATACCGTCGATCTCAAGGCGATCGACAAGGCCGGTAAGGTGCTGGACGAAATCACAAATTTCGATATCGGCAAATACTGAGCCCGCTCAGGCATCGCGCCACGTGGCGGGCGCAATGCCGTCAAGCGACCAGTCGCCAATGCGCCACCGCACCAGCCGCAGGGTGGGGTGACCGATATGGGCGGTCATCCGGCGGACCTGACGATTGCGCCCCTCTGATATGGTGATCGACAGCCAGCAATCGGGCACCGATTTGCGATAGCGCACCGGCGGGGTGCGCGCCCAAATGTCCGGCACCTCGATGCGCGCCACCCTGGCGGGTCGGGTCGGGCCGTCCTTGAGGGTGACGCCATTGCGCAGCGCGGCAAGCGCCGCTTCATCGGGTAGGCCCTCGACCTGAACCAGATAGGTTTTTTCCATTTTGAAACGGGGGCTTGCGATGCGCGCTTGAAGTGCGCCATCATCAGTCAGAAAGAGCAATCCCTCGCTGTCACGATCCAGCCGACCGGCGGGATAGACCTTGGGCACGTCAATGAAATCCGACAGCGTCGCGCGCGCGCTCTCGGCACTGCCGCGGTCGGTGAACTGCGACAGGACGCCGAAGGGTTTGTTGAACAGGATCAGCCGGGCCATAGACCCCTGATGCCCGAGCGCGCGCGCGCCTGCAAGCCTTGGTTACTTGTGACCGGGCCAGAAGCCGTCGCGCACCTTGTAGGCCCAAGGCAGGCCCGCATTGCGCCAGCCATTGACCGCGCGCACGCCTGCGTCGTTCTTGTCGCCCTCAAAGCCATCGACGACGTTATAAAGCGTCACATCGACCCCGGCCTTGACCAGCTTGTCGATCGCCGCCGCGCTGCGCGAACCAGAGCGGCACATGACCAGAAGCGTGTCGATGCCCTTGGCGGCGTCACTGGCAAGCCAGGCCTGCGCCTCGGCCACGAAATCAGGGTTGTCGATCATCTTGTAGACGCCCTTTTTCGCGTCAAACCCCAAGGCGGGATCAACGAATTTCGACGGGATATTGGCCGCCGCAAGGGTGGGATGGCCGATCAACATGGTCTCGGACGGGGTGCGCACGTCGATCAGCGCCACATTCGGGTGATCGGCGAGCACACGCCCCGCATCGGCGGCGGTGATATAAAGGCCGGGGGCGGTCTGTTTGCTTTTGCTCAGCTCGGCCGCAACAACAGGCGCCTGAAGTTCAAACCCGGTTTCGGCGGCGCCGGTTTGCGGGCCAAACGCCAGCGTCAGCGCAACAAGCGCAGGCGCGGCAAAGCGTGACAGTCGGGTGATAGGAAACATGTCTAGGTCCTCTCCGATTACATTCTGATAAGTGAATGTGATCAGCCAGACCTACGCCTGTCAAGCGCTCCCCGCATTGACCTTGATCAAATCGCCGTCAGGCGTTGCCATCGCCGATGAAGCGCGCCGCATCCGCCGCCGCGCGCCGGATCGCGTTGGATTTATGCACGGTTTCCATATATTCGGCCTCGGGATCGCTGTCGTAAACCACACCGCCGCCGGCCTGAATATAGAGCTTTTCATCCTTCACCACGGCCGTGCGCAGCGCGATACAGACATCCATATCGCCGCCCGAACTAAAGTAGCCGACACCGCCGCCATAGACGCCGCGCTTTTCCGGCTCAAGCTCGTCGATGATCTCCATGGCGCGGACCTTGGGCGCGCCCGATACGGTGCCCGCAGGCAGACCGGCCAAAAGCGCGGAAAGCGCATCCTGATCCTCGGCCAGCTCGCCCACCACGTTCGAGACGATGTGCATCACGTGGCTATAACGCTCGATGATGAATTGTTCGGTCGGGCGCACGGTGCCGATCTTGCTGACGCGGCCCGCGTCGTTGCGGCCCAGATCAAGTAGCATCAGATGCTCGGCCAGCTCTTTCTTGTCGGCCAGAAGATCGGCCTCAAGCGCGCGATCCTCGGCCGGGGTGGCGCCGCGCGGACGGGTGCCCGCGATCGGGCGCACGGTGACCTCGTTGCCAAACACCCGCACAAGGATTTCGGGGCTGGCACCGACCACCTGAAAGCCGCCGAAATTGAAATAGAACATGAAGGGCGAGGGGTTTGTGCGGCGCAAACTGCGATAGAGCGAAAACGGCGGCTGGCGGAAATCCTGGGTCCAGCGTTGGCTTGGGACCACCTGAAAGATATCACCGGCGCGAATGTAATCCTTGGCCTTTTCGACGGCGGCTTTATAACCCTCGCGGGTGAAATTCGACACTGGGGCCGCGTCTTCACGGGCCTCTCCAAGGTTGCGGCTGGCCTGGGGCAGAGCGCGGTCAAGATCGCGCATCGCGTCCATCACCCGTTCGGCGGCCTGCGCATAGGCGGCCTTGGCCGATTGCCCGGAACTGACCCAGGCAGGGGCGACGACCGTCACCTCGCCCTTGACGCCGTCAAGCACGGCAACGACCGAGGGCCGCAGCATCACCGCATCAGGAAGGCCAAGCGGATCGGGGTTCACATTCGGCAGGTGTTCGACAAGGCGGATCATGTCATAGCCAAGATAGCCAAACAGCCCGGCGCTTGAGGCCGGAAGATCGTCGGGCAGATCAATCTGGCTCTCGGCGATCAGCGCGCGCAGATTGTCGAGCGGATCGCCCTCCTGATCCTCGAAGCTATCGGTATCAAAGCGCGCCTGCCGGTTGATCCGGCTGCTGGTGCCGTGACATTGCCAGATCAGGTCGGGCTTCATCCCGATGATCGAATAGCGCCCGCGCACCTCACCGCCGGTGACCGATTCAAGCATGAAGGCATCGCGCGCCGCCCCCGTCAGCTTGAGCATCAGCGACACCGGCGTGTCGAGATCAGCCGCAAGGCGGGCATGCACGACCTGATTTTCGCCGGCCTCGTAGGCGCGGGCAAACTCTGTGAACGAAGGGGTCAGATCCAAGGCAGGCAATCCTTAGTTGAAATTGGAATGCACGGCGTTCATGGCGGCCTGATCAAGGGTCACCCCGGCGCGATTGCGGATGTCATCGGCCAGCACCTGAAACAGGTCCTGGCTCAGGTCGGCGGCGACCTGATCGCGCAGCGCATCACGCAGCCGCTGAAGGTCTTCATCCTCCTCGGCGGGCGGCAGGACGTCGTCGAGTTTGAGAACGAACAGACGCCCGTTGCCTTCGATCACGCGGACCTCGCCTTTTTCCATGCCAAACACGGTTTCGATAAACTCTGCAGGGGCGTCGGCCTGATAGCTGCGGCGGGTCAGATCATCGACCACTGTCGCCGTAAGCCCGAGGTCGTCAAAGGATTTTCCGGCCTGCAATTGCTCGACCTGGCCCTCGATTTGCGTGCGCAGGGCCTCGATCGTGGCCTCTGCCCGCCAGCCTTGGACTACGGCGTCGCGCACGTCTTCCAGCGGCTGAATGCGCGGCTCGTCGATGCCATCGAGGCGGAGCGCGAAAATGCCGTCATCCTCAAGCTTGGCAACGGCGGGATAATCGCCTTCGCTCACCTCTGCGGCAGCAGTGCGAAAGGCGTCATAGGCGGCGATGTCTTCGTTCATGCCGGGATGCCAGTCGATCTGGCCAAGCTCAAGATCGGTCTCGGCGGCGATTTCTTCAAGCGTGGCGCCGCCGGCCAGAAGGTCGTCAACCGTGTCGATCTGGGCATCAACCACCCGGCGCGCGCGGTCGGCGGCAAGTGCTGTGCGCAACTCGGGCATAGCCTCTTCAAAGCTGGTGGTTTCGGCGGCAAGCACCGCATTCACCCGGAAAATCGCCGGGCCAAGATCGGTTTCCGCCGGGCCAACAACGGTGCCCGCATCGGCGCCAAATACAACATCGGCCGCCGGCCCAAGATCGGCCGCCGAGACATCGCCCATATCGACGTCCGCCAGTTCAAGCCCGCGTTCCGAGATCAGCATTTCGAGCAGGATACCGTCGTTGATCCGTTCCATGGCTCTTTGCGCGGCCTCGGCATCCTGGAAAACCAGACGCTCGACAAGGCGACGCTCTGGCCGGTTATACTCGGCCTCGCGGTCGGCGTAAGCCTCGCGCAGCGCCACTTCATCCACCTCGACGGTGTCGAGGATCATCGTCGGGGTCATCCAGGCATAGGTGATCTTCTTGGTTTCCGGCGTGGTGAAATCGGGCAGGTGGCCCTGATGATAGGTCTTGAGATCCTGTTCAGAGGGCACCGGAAGGCCGGTCGCCAGATCGGTGCGATCAAGCGTTGCAAAGGCAATGCTGCGACGCTCTGACAAATAGGTCAGCATGGCATCCATGTAAGAGGTGGGCACCTGAACGCCCGACACCACCGCCGCCTGGAGCAGGGTGCGTGCGGTTTCAGAGCGGATATTGCTTTCAAAGCGGCCTTCGTTCATGCCGGCCTGTTGCAGCGCAAAGGCATAGGCCTCGCGGTCAAACGAGCCGTCGATGCCCTGAAAGGCGGGGATTTCAATGATCTGGTTGCGCAGGTTCACGTCGCCGATGGAAATGCCAACCCGGTTGGTTTCATCTTCCAGTGCCGCCGCCGAGACCAGCCGTGACAGGACCGCCTGATCCACCCCAAGCGCCTGTGCGCGGGCAAAGCTTATGGGCTCGCCACGTTCGGCCTCAAGCGCGCGAATTTCGTTTTGCAGGGCGCGGGCATAGGTGGTGACGTCGATATCGGCCTCACCCACAGCGCCGATGCTGCGCACATTGCCCGAAAGGTTGGTTGCGCCAAAGCCGCCAAGCCCGATGACCAAAAGGCCCATCAAGATCCAGACCAGTGTTTTCGTGATGCCGTTGCCCGCCATTTGACCCCCTGTACGTCCTGTCTGAAACCGCGCTTGCGCGACTGTCTACGCGTTGCCCGTCGCCGGGGCAAGAGGCCAGCGCAGCGCCTCCAGCCGTTCAAACAGCGTGGTGATCCCGGCGCGGTCAAGATTGGCAAAGGCGACGCGCATCTCGCGTTGCCCCGACGCGTGATCCTCGGGCTGAAACATCGTGCCCGGCAAGAGCAGAACCCCCGCCTCGCGGACAAGTTTCGGCGCAAGCTGATCCGAGGTTTCCTCAAAAGGATGCGCCATATAGGCGAAATAGGCGCCACAGCCCAAAAGCCGCCAGCCCTGCGCCAGCAGCTTGGGCATGTTGTCGTGGATCGCGGCGCGCCGGTCCAATATCTCGGTGCGCTCGCCCGCAAGCCATTGGCCAAGGTTCTGCATGCCCCAAAGGGCCGCGATCTGGCCAAGCTGATTGGGGCAGATGGTGACGGTATCGAGAAACTTTTCCGCCTCGGCAAGGCGCGCGGGGCTTGCGACCATGGCGCCAACCCGGTGCCCGGTCAGCCGGTAGGCCTTGGAAAAGGAATAAAGCTGAATAAGCGTGTCATGCCAGTCGGGATCGTGAAACAGGTCATGCGGCGCACCGGGACGTTCGTCAAAATCGCGATAGGTTTCGTCCACGATCAACGCGATGCCGCAGGAGCGCGCAAGGTCGAAAAACGCGCGCACGAGGTCTGCGGGATACTCGACCCCGCCGGGGTTGTTGGGCGTCACCAGCACGATGGCGCGGGTGCGCGGCGTGATCAGGCGGGCGGCCTGATCCGGGTCAGGCAGCAATTCCGCCCCGGCGGGCAGGGCGACCGAACGCACACCGGCCATATCGAGCCACATCTTGTGATTGAAATACCAGGGCGTCGGTACGATCACCTCGTCGCCTTCGGCGCAAAGCGTTGTAATCGCGGCGCAAAACGCCTGATTGCAGCCCGAAGTGATGGCGACATTCTCGGCCGCAAGCGTGCCGCCATAGGCCGCGCTCCACTGCGTCGCGACCTCTTCGCGCAACTCGGGCAGGCCAAGAACGGGGCCATAAAGATGCGCCTCGGGACGATTGAGCGCGGCCTCTGCCACCACCCGGCGCAGGGCCTCTGGCGGGGCCTCGACCGGGGCGGCCTGGCTGACGTTGATCAGCGGGCGATCCGCAGGGAAGGTGACCCCGTCAAGCCAGCGGCGCGCCTCCATGACCGGAGGGCTGAAGGTGCGGGCGGTCCGGGGCAGGGGCATCGGCTATCTCCGGGTGGTTGCGGGGGCGCGAAGATCCGCGCGGTTACTTGCCACGGTAAGGTTCGACGTACTGTAAGGCCATATCCCAGGGAAAGAAAATCCAGGTGTCCTGGCTGACTTCGGTGACAAAGGTCTGCACCTGCGCGCGGCCCATCGGCTTGGCGTAAACAGTGGCCACATGCGCCTTTGGCATCTGTGCGCGCACCACTTCGAGGGTACGTCCGGTATCGACCAAATCGTCAATGACCAGCACCCCCGACCCGTCGCCGACAATTTCCATGTCCGGCGATTTGATCACGCGCGGTTCGCTTTGGGTCTGGTGGTCATAGGATTTCACGCTGATCGTATCGACAATGCGAATATCAAGCTCGCGCGCGACGATCATCGCCGGTGCCATGCCGCCGCGGGTGATCGCCACAACCGCACGCCAGCCGCCTTCGGGGGCGTCATTCTGCAAGCGCCACGCAAGCGCGCGCGCATCGCGGTGCAGCTGATCCCAGCTGACGTGAAAGCCTTTTTCGTGCGGAAGCCAATCGCTCATCTCAGTCACCTGTCCAGTAAAAGTTTCAATCCCAATGCGCCCATCACAAGCGCCGCCGCCCGGTCAAGGCCGGGCTTGGCGCCAAGGTACGCCCGGCGCGCCGCTTGCCCGCTTAGCAAGGTGGCGAATAGCCCGTAAAACAGCCATTCGACCAAAGCGTGGTTGGCAACGATCAGGGCGATCTCGGTCGCGCTCAGCCCCTTGGGGAAGATCACGACCAGCACCGAGGCCGCGAAAATAACCGACTTGGGGTTGCCAAGGTTGATCAGCGCCCCGTCGAGAAACGCGCGCCCGCGCGGGCGCGCCGCCGCATCAAGCGGGGCTTTCGCGTCACGCCATGTGCCATAGGCGATATAGATCAGATAAAGTGCGCCACCGATCTTGAGCAGGCCATAGGCCCAGGGAAAGGCCGCGAACAGCCCCTCAAGCCCCAAGAGAGCCGCCAATGTCCAGACGGCGGCGATCGCCCCAAGCCCAAGACCTGCCGCGATCCCCGAGGCGCGCCCATCCGCAAGCGCGGTGCGCAGGGCAAACAAAAGCGCCGGGCCGGGGCTCAGCAGGGCCGCCACTAAAACCGCGTTGAAGGTCAGAAGGTCGAGAGCGGACATCGCAAGGCCCCGCTGCGATCAGGTTGCGTCGATATCGGGCGCGTCGACCGCCTTCATGCCGACGATATGATAGCCCGCATCCACATGCAGGTTCTCGCCGGTCACGCCGCTGCCGAGATCGGACAGCAGATAAAGCGCCGAGCGGCCCACATCATCAATCGTCACATTGCGGCGCAGCGGCGAGTTGAGCTCGTTCCATTTCAGGATATAGCGGAAATCGCCGATGCCGCTGGCGGCCAGCGTCTTGATCGGACCGGCACTGATGGCGTTGACGCGGATGCCGTCCTTGCCAAGATCCTCGGCCAGGTATTTCACGCTCGCCTCAAGCGCGGCCTTGGCCACACCCATGACGTTGTAATGCGGCATCACCTGCTCGGCGCCATAATAGGTCAGCGTCAGGGCGCTGCCGCCGGCGTTCATCATCTTTTCGGCGCGCTGCATCACGGCGGTAAAGGAATAGACGGAAATATCCATCGTCATCATGAAATTGTCGCGGCTGGTGTCGACATAGCGCCCGCGCAATTCGTTCTTGTCGGAAAATCCGATGGCATGCACCACGAAATCAAGCGTGCCCCAGCGTTTTTCCAACTCGGAAAACAGCGCGTCGACCGATGCCATGTCGCTTACATCACAGGGCAGGACAACATCCGAGCCAAGTTGCGCCGCCAGCGGGGCAACCCGCTTCTTGAGCGCATCCCCTTGATATGAAAAGGCAAGTTCAGCGCCCGCGTCGGCGCAGGCTTTGGCGATGCCCCAGGCAATCGACTTGTCATTGGCAAGACCCATGATAAGCCCGCGTTTCCCCGCCATCAGATTATTTGACATTCCCAGCCCCCGGCCCAATTCTGCGTTCTCTGTCCTTTAGGCGATAGCCGGGATTGCATCAAGGCCCGCGACCCCCCACTTGGGCAGAGACCCGCAACTATGGGTATTTTCAGCACGATGTGCCGGGCCGACGGCGAATGTATTCTATAGATAGAGAAGATGAACACCATGCAACGAGACGGAATTTTCGCAGGCGACAACCCCTTCGAGATCGCCCGGACCTGGCTGGCTGAGGCCGAATCCTCTGAACTGAATGATCCCAATGCCGTTGCCCTGGCGACGGTCGACGCAAGCGGTCTGCCGAATGTGCGCATGGTCTTGCTCAAGGAAATCTCCGATGACGGGTTCATCTTTTACACCAACTACACAAGCGCCAAGGGCAGGGAACTGGCCGAGAACGGCCAGGCCGCGATGGTCCTGCATTGGAAATCGCTGCGCCGCCAGATTCGCATTCGCGGGCCGGTGGTGCGCGAAGAGGGCGACAAGGCCGACGCCTATTACGCATCGCGATCCCTCAAGAGTCGCCTCGGGGCCTGGGCCTCGGATCAATCAAAGCCGCTCGACTCGCGTGCAACCCTGATGGCCAAGGTCGCCAAGATCACCGCCCAAAAGGGCCCGAACCCGTCGCGCCCACCCTTTTGGGGAGGTTTCAGAATCGCGCCGGTTGAGATTGAATTCTGGGCAGACGGGGCATTTCGCCTTCATGATCGTTTTGTTTGGCGTACTGCAACCCCGGGTGGAACCTGGAAAGTTGAACGATTGAATCCGTAAATTTCACGTCACGTGAAATGCAATACGCTGAAAAGTAAGGTTATTTTAGGCTTGCAAGAGGCGCCTGTTATAACGCAAGTGTTAACGCAGTCTTGGGGATGAAGACTGTTAGGTAGGACAACGTGACCACAGAAAATGAAGATATTCGCAGACTAAAAGGGCGTGTTAAGTGGTTTGACCCGGTAAAAGGGTTTGGGTTTGTGGTTTCCGATGAGGGTGGCCCTGATATTTTGCTACATGCCAATGTTCTGAGGAACTTTGGCCAAAGCTCGGTGGCCGATCGTGCCATCGTTGAACTTGACGTGCAAAGCACAGATCGTGGCCGTCAGGCGGTTACGGTTCATTCAATCGAGCCGCCAGAAGCCTCGGAAATGGGCGCGCTTGCGGATCTCGATGACATCGATCCGGAAATCATCCGCGCCGCACCGCTAGAGGCGGCGCGTGTCAAATGGTTCGACAAGGGCAAGGGATTTGGCTTTGCCAACACCTTCGGGCGTGATGAGGACGTGTTTGTTCACATAGAAGTGCTCCATCGTTCCGGTTTGGCCGATTTACAGCCCGGTGAGGCATTGGCGATCCGCGTGATTGAGGGTAAAAGGGGCCGAATGGCAACTGAGGTGTGTGGATGGGAAATGGCAATAAGGTCGTCGGACTCGTAACGGCGTGTGTTTTGGCCTTTGCGGGGGCGATGGCCTCTGCTGAGGAGTGTCGTGAAGATGCGGTTCTTTTCCGCAGCGATGCCGGCATGGCGCGGTTTCGTGTCGAGGTTGCCGACGACAAGGCCGAGCGGGCGCAGGGCCTTATGAACCGCGAAACGCTGTCGAAAAGTGCGGGGATGCTGTTTGTCTACCCACAGCCACAGCGGGTCGGGTTCTGGATGAAGAACACTTTGATTCCCCTCGACATGATCTTTCTGGACGAAACCGGCACCGTAAAAAAGGTGCATGACAACGCCAAGCCGCTTGATGAAACCCCGATCATGGGTGGGAACGGCATTCGTGCGGTTCTTGAAATCAACGGTGGTCTTGCCCGCAAGATCGGCATTAGCGAAGGCTGGCAGATGCGCCACCCGAGCTTTGATCAGGATACGGCGGCCTGGCCCTGCGACGGATAAATTCCGGGGCGGCGAGTTAGGGCTTTTCAATCGCTGGAATCGCCTTTAGATACCCCCTCAAGTCGGGGCGTAGCGCAGCCTGGTAGCGCACCTGTTTTGGGAACAGGGGGTCGTGAGTTCGAATCTCTCCGCCCCGACCACAAAATCCCACCTATGACGGCTTGGACCGTCCACCGTCGTGGTGGGCGGTTTTTGCTTTTTCGCGATTGGCAAACGCCTGATCTGTTGCGCGCAGGTCACTTTCCAGCGGGCCGATGTCGGGCGCGCTCGGGGCCTGCCCATTTTTGCGGCAGTGCAGCGACGGCCCGGTCGCGGGGCCTCGGCGACTCTCGCGCAGCCGTCCAGTCGTTTTTCAACTTTGCCCGCTAAGTCAGCCGAAGAAAAAGGCTTATTTGCGCGTCACCGGTCGGTGTGGCCTGTGGACAAGTCATGTATGAATCACACGAGCGTGATCGGGCGATGTGGTCTGGCGCACAGTCAAATGTTTTTTGTGTAAAAATGGCAAAATTATCCGTTGACCAACTATGGGTCGATACGTCAGTTTGTGGCAACGGGTTACAAGGCCACAAGATATAGTGGTTGATCCGGGCGGGGAGTAACATCCAACACATAACCGGCGACAGACACCGGGCACTTTCATCGCGGCGCGCAGGGCGCAGGCGACAGGGAAACCTTTGTGTCTTTGGCGTCGACCGGGCGGAAAAAACTGGCTTTGGCCGAACTTGAAAATGCTGAACATGGGGCAGTCGATATGAAGATCGAAAGAAAATTCACCACCTCCGGGACCGACGCATATGCGGCGTTGAACTTTGTGACCACCAGCTCAGAGATCCGCAATCCCGATGGCACCACGGTGTTCCGCCTCGACAATGTCGAAGTGCCCGACGGCTGGAGCCAGGTGGCCAGCGACGTCATCGCTCAGAAATATTTCCGCAAGGCGGGCGTGCCCGCGCGTCTCAAGAAGGTTAAGGAAAAGGGTGTTCCCGAATTCCTGTGGCGCTCGGTGCCCGCAGAGGACGGCGTTGAAACCGGCGGCGAGACCAGCGCCAAGCAGGTGTTCGACCGTCTTGCCGGGGCCTGGGCCTATTGGGGCTGGAAGGGTGGCTATTTCACCACCGAGGCCGACGCGAGCGCCTATTACGACGAGATGCGGTTCATGCTGGCCAATCAGATGGCCGCCCCGAACAGCCCGCAGTGGTTCAACACCGGCCTGCATTGGGCCTATGGCATCGACGGCCCCGGCCAGGGCCACTTTTATGTCGATTTCGAAACCGGCAAGCTGACCAAGTCCAAAAGTGCCTATGAGCACCCGCAGCCGCACGCCTGTTTCATCCAATCCGTGGCCGACGATCTTGTCGGCGATGGCGGCATCATGGATCTCTGGGTGCGCGAAGCGCGTCTGTTCAAATACGGCTCTGGCACCGGTACCAACTTTTCAAGCCTGCGTGCTGCGGGTGAGAAGCTGTCGGGTGGTGGCAAATCCTCTGGCCTGATGGGCTTTTTGAAAATCGGTGACCGCGCGGCCGGCGCGATCAAATCGGGCGGCACCACGCGTCGCGCGGCGAAAATGGTGATCTGCGATGCCGACCACCCCGATATCCAGGAATTCATCAACTGGAAGGTCAAGGAAGAGCAAAAGGTCGCCAGCATCGTTGCCGGCTCCAAGATGCACGAAGAAAAGCTCAACGAAATCTTCGCCGCGATCCGCGCCTGGGATGGCAGCAGTGAAGATTCGGTCGATCCCAAGAAGAACGACCAGCTCAAGACCGCGATCCGTGGCGCCAAAAAGGTTGCGATCCCCGAGACTTACGTCAAGCGCGTGCTGGATTATGCCAAGCAGGGCTATGAGAGCATCGAATTCCCGACCTATGACACCGATTGGGACAGCGAGGCCTATGCAAGCGTGTCGGGCCAGAACTCGAACAACTCGATCCGGGTGACCGATGCCTTCCTCAAGGCGGTCAAGGACGATGCCGACTGGGCGCTTCTTAACCGCACCGACGGCAGCGTCGCCAAGACCATCAAGGCGCGCGATCTTTGGGAAGATGTGGGCCACGCCGCATGGGCCTGCGCCGATCCGGGCATTCAGTATCACGACACGGTCAACGCCTGGCACACCTGCCCGGAAGACGGCGAGATTCGCGGCTCGAACCCCTGTTCGGAATATATGTTCCTGGACGATACCGCCTGTAACCTGGCCTCGATGAACCTCTTGAAGTTCTTCAAGGATGCCAAGTTTGACGCCGACGCCTATGTCCACGCCTCGCGTCTCTGGACCGTGACGCTGGAAATCTCGGTGACCATGGCGCAATTCCCCTCCAAGGAAATCGCGCAGCGCTCTTATGACTTCCGCACGCTTGGTCTTGGCTATGCCAATATCGGTGGCCTGCTGATGAACATGGGCCTTGGTTACGACAGCGACGAGGGCCGCGCGCTCTGCGGTGCCCTGACCGCCGTCATGACCGGCGTGGCCTATGCCACAAGCGCCGAAATGGCCGGCGAACTGGGTGCGTTTCCGGGCTACAAGCGCAATGAGGCGCACATGCTGCGCGTGATCCGCAACCACCGCAACGCCGCCTATGGCGCGACCGAGGGCTATGAAGGCCTTGCCGTGAAACCCGTGCCGCTCGACCTGGGCAATTGCCCCGACAACCGCCTTGTCGATCTGGCGATGGCAAGCTGGGATGAGGCGCTCAAGCTTGGTGAAAAGCACGGCTATCGCAATGCGCAGACCTCGGTCATCGCGCCGACCGGCACCATCGGCCTTGTGATGGATTGCGACACCACCGGGATCGAGCCCGACTTTGCTCTGGTGAAGTTCAAAAAGCTCGCCGGTGGCGGTTATTTCAAGATCATCAACCAATCGGTGCCCGCCGCGCTTGAAAAGCTTGGCTATGGCTCGGCGCATATCGAAGAGATCGTTAGCTATGCCGTCGGTCACGGCACCATCGGCAACGCGCCGGGGATCAATCACACCTCGCTTGTGGGGCACGGCTTTGGCGTGAACGAGCTGGCCAAGGTTGATGCGGCTCTTGGCTCGGCCTTTGATATCCGCTTTGTGTTCAACCAATGGACGCTTGGGCTTGAGTTCTGCACCAATGTTCTGGGCATCCCGGTCGAACAGCTCAACAGCCCGACTTTTGATCTTCTGGCGCACCTTGGCTATTCGAAAAAGGATATCGATGCCGCCAATGATCACGTCTGTGGCTCGATGACGCTTGAGGGCGCACCGCATCTTGACCCGGCGCATTACCACGTGTTCGATTGCGCCAATGCCTGCGGTAAGAAAGGCAAGCGTTATCTGTCGGTTAACAGCCATATCACCATGATGGCCGCCGCCCAGTCGTTTATCTCTGGCGCGATTTCCAAGACCATCAACATGGCCAATGACGCCACCATCGAGGATTGTCAGAAAGCCTATGAGCTGAGCTGGTCGCTTGGTGTCAAGGCCAACGCGCTCTATCGCGATGGCTCAAAACTGAGCCAGCCTCTGGCCGCAAGCCTTGTCGAGGATGACGAGGAGGCCGCTGAAATCCTTGAAAGCGGATCAGCGCAGGAAAAAGCCAGCGTTCTCGCCGAAAAGATTGTCGAAAAGATCATCGTCAAGGAAATCCAGAAATCGCACCGCGAAAAGCTGCCTGCGCGTCGCAAGGGCTATACGCAAAAGGCGATTGTCGGCGGTCACAAGGTCTATCTGCGCACCGGCGAATATGAAGACGGCAACCTTGGTGAAATCTTCATCGACATGCACAAAGAGGGTGCGGGCTTTCGCGCGATGATGAACAACTTCGCCATCGCCGTGTCGGTTGGTCTTCAGTACGGCGTGCCGCTTGAGGAATTCGTCGATGCCTTCACCTTTACCAAGTTCGAACCGGCCGGCATGGTGCAGGGCAACGACAGCATCAAGAACGCCACCTCGATCCTCGACTATATCTTCCGCGAACTGGCGGTAAGCTATCTCGATCGCACCGATCTGGCGCATGTCAAACCCGAAGGCGCAAGCTTTGACGATCTTGGGCGTGGCGAAGAAGAGGGCGTCTCGAACGTTTCGGAAATGAGCAGCGACGCCGCCACCCGCTCGCTTGAAGTGCTCAAGCAGATCAGCTCGACCGGCTATCTGCGCAAGCGCCTGCCGCAGGAACTTATCGTTCTGAACGGTGGTCAATACATGGCCCGCGCCGCGAATGGTGGGATGGATCCGGTCAGCGCACTGGAAACCCTCGTGCCCGCCACGTCGACGGGAACGATGACCGCGACGGTGGCGACCACCACCACGGCGATGGCCTCGGGCACCGTGGGCATGGATGCGCGCACCAAGGCCCGTCTTCAGGGCTATGAGGGCGAGGCCTGTGGCGAATGCGGCAACTACACGCTGGTGCGCAACGGCACCTGCATGAAGTGCAACACCTGCGGCTCGACAAGCGGCTGCAGCTAAGCCTTCGGGCAAAAGCAACAAGTTCTGGGGCGGGTGCGCTCGCCCTGAACGCGGATCGGGATACAGGCGAAAAACAATCGGGCGGTAAATAAATCCACCCGATCCGTGACACTGGGGGGCCTCGTGCCCCCCTTTTTCTTGGGTGCACAAGGCGGCTTGTCTCAAAGAATATTTGAAAACAGCGATTTGCGGCGCAAAGTTAAGGTAAATGGTAGGCCCGGAGGGACTCGAACCCCCAACCAAAGCGTTATGAGCGCTCTGCTCTAACCAATTGAGCTACAGGCCCGACCTGAGTGCCGTGGTAAAAGCTGGCGCGCGGGGCGTCAAGGCTTTCACATTGCGAAGCCGTGGCCGATGGTCTAACCGGGGCAAAGCGAAAGACGGAGCACAGTCATGACCGATAAGAAGACGGGTATAACCTACGCCGATGCCGGTGTTGATATTGATGCGGGCAACGCGCTTGTCGAGCGGATCAAACCCGCCGCCAAACGCACGGTGCGCCCGGGCGTGATGTCGGGCCTTGGCGGGTTCGGCGGGCTGTTTGACCTCAAGGCGGCCGGGTACGATGACCCGATCCTCGTGGCTGCCACCGATGGGGTCGGCACCAAGCTTCGGATTGCGATTGATACCGGGCATGTGGATGGCGTCGGCGTCGATCTTGTGGCGATGTGCGTCAATGACCTGATCTGTCAGGGGGCAGAGCCGCTGTTCTTTCTCGACTACTTTGCCACCGGCAAGCTTGAGCTTGATCAGGCCGCGCGCATCATCGAAGGGATCGCGCGGGGCTGCGAAGGCTCGGGCTGTGCCTTGATCGGCGGCGAGACCGCGGAAATGCCGGGAATGTACCCCAAGGGCGATTTCGATCTTGCCGGTTTTGCCGTCGGCGCGATGGAGCGTGGCCAGGACCTGCCGCGCGATATTGCCGAGGGTGATGTTTTGTTGGGGCTGGCCAGCGATGGCGTGCATTCCAACGGTTATAGCCTTGTGCGCCGCATCGTCGAGATGTCTGGCCTTGGCTGGGGCGATGACTGCCCCTGGGCGACGGGCAGCCTTGGCGCGGCCCTGCTGACGCCGACACGGCTTTATGTGCGCTCGGTTCTGGGCGCGATGAAGCAGGGCGGGGTCAAGGGCATGGCTCATATCACCGGCGGTGGCGTGACCGAGAACCTGCCGCGCGTTCTGCCCGAAGGGCTTGCGGCGACGGTTGATCTTGGATCGTGGGATTTGCCGCCCGTGTTCCGCTGGCTCGCCGAAACCGGCGGCATGGCCGAGGGCGAATTACTCAAGACCTTCAACTCTGGCCTTGGCATGATTGTGGTCGCCGACCCGGCGCGCGCGTCCGAGGTTAAGGCGGCGCTTGAAGCTGCAGGAGAAACCGTGTCCGAGATCGGCCATGTCACGCGGGGTGATGGAACGGTGAGCTACACAGGCGTCCTGCTGTGAGCAAACGCGTCGCGATCTTTCTCTCCGGTGGTGGCTCGAACATGCGCAGCCTTGTCGCCGACATGACCGGCGATCACCCGGCGCGCCCGGCGCTTGTGCTCTCGAATCGCGCCGATGCCGGCGGGATTGACTGGGCCAAAGGGCAGGGGATTGCGACCGAAGTGGTCGATCACCGCCCGTTCAAAGGGGATCGCGCCGCATTCGAGGCCGAGATCGCCGCGCGGCTTGAGCCCTATGCGATCGACCTGATTTGCCTTGCGGGGTTCATGCGGGTTCTGACGGCGGGGTTTGTCGGACCCTGGCAGGGGAAGATGCTCAACATCCACCCCTCGCTTTTGCCGAAATATCGCGGTTTGCATACCCATGCCCGCGCGCTTGAGGCGGGCGAGACCGAGGCCGGATGTACCGTGCATGAGGTCACCGCAGAGCTTGACGAGGGCCCCATTCTTGGACAGGCGCGCGTGCCGGTTCTGGCTGACGACACCCCCGATACGCTGGCCGCACGGGTTCTGGCGCAGGAACATATTCTCTATCCGGCCGTCTTAAGACGCTTTGCAGCGGGTGACCGCACCCCGATTTTCTTGCCCTGATTGTAACGTTGCGGCGGGGGCATTCCATTTCGCCGCGATCTGACCTATACCGCGCCCGGACAACCGCAGGGCATATATAAAAGAGCAAGAGCACCCGGTATGAAAACCATCACCACGACCGAAGATCTGGCCAGCTATTGCGCCATGGCCGCGAAGCACGATTATGTCACCGTCGACACAGAGTTTTTGCGCGAGCGCACCTATTATTCCAAGCTTTGCCTTGTGCAGCTCGCGGTGCAGAGCAATGAGGCCGATAGCGCCGTTCTGGTCGATCCGCTGGTCGAGGGCCTGTCGCTTGAGCCGCTTTATGACCTGTTTCGCGATACCTCGGTGGTCAAGGTGTTTCACGCCGCGCGTCAGGACCTTGAGATTTTCTTTGTCGATGCCGGGGTGATTCCCGATCCGCTGTTTGACAGTCAGGTCGCGGCGATGGTCTGTGGCTTTGGCGAGCAGGCCGGATACGAGACGCTGGTGCGCAAAATCTGCAAGCTGCCGGTCGATAAGACCTCGCGCTTTACCGATTGGTCGCGCCGTCCGCTGAGCGACGCGCAAAAAACTTATGCCTTGGCCGATGTGACCCATCTGCGCGATGTTTACGAATATCTGGCCAAAAAGCTTCAGACCTCGGGGCGTGACAAATGGGTTGCAGAAGAGTTGCGGGTGCTGACCAATCCGAGCACCTATCGGGTTGATCCCGAAGAGGCGTGGAAGCGGATCAAGACGCGCAATTCTTCGGGCAAATTTTTGTCGGTGGTGCGCGAACTGGCGCGCTATCGCGAAGAGTATGCCCAATCGCGCGATGTGCCGCGCAGCCGGGTTTATAAGGATGATGCCCTGGTCGAGCTGGCCTCGACCAAACCCGCAACGCTTCAGGACCTTGGCCGCTCGCGTCTTTTGATGCGCGAGGGCCGCAAGGGTGAGATTGCCGATGGTATTCTGGCCGCGGTCAAGGCCGGGTTGGAGTGCCCGCCCGAAAAGGCCCCGAAAGTGGATGCCAGCAATGACAAGTTGCAGGTGAATCCGGCGCTGGCCGATCTGTTGCGGGTGTTGCTCAAGGCCAAGACCGAAGATTACGGGGTGGCTTCAAAGCTGATTGCTTCGGCGGCTGACCTTGACCTGATGGCGGCGGGCAAGCGCGATGTGGCGGCCTTGCAGGGCTGGCGGCTTGATGTGTTTGGCCGCGATGCCATGCGCCTCTGCGATGGCGAGATCGCTCTGGCCGTCAAGGGCCAGTCGATCGAGGTTGTCGACCTTTAACCCACTCTGAAGATGACGTGATCAGCCTGCCTTAGCGGGTGCTGCGGCGTTCGTTGCGCGCGCCGGTCACGACGATGGTGCGCGCCTCTGCCAAGGTCTGGGTCGAGATGAACTCGGCCGCATGCAAGGTGCGCGCCACTGCCGGGCCTTGGGGCGTGTTATCTGGTTGCAACGCCATCAATTTATAGCTCAGCACGCCATTCACCGGCTCGCCTTTGCTGTCAGAGACAAGGCGTACATCGAAAGCGCCCTGACGGGTGCTAAGGCCGGTCACGCGGATGATCGCGCCATCGCGTGTGCGTTCGATCCGAAGGTCAGTGATCTGATCCACCGGCGTGCCGTCATAGACCTCGGTCTTGTTGCGGCGGAAGATGCTTTCTTCCTTGACCGGGATAAGCGGGTTCACGGTTTCACTTGGGCCCGCAGCCACCGGACGGGATACGCTTTTGCCAAACCAGTTCGCCGGATTGACCCGCGAGTCGCGCAGACCGCCACAGCCCGCAAGAACCATCGAAGAAACCATTGTGAGTGCTAGAAGGATGCGCATCAGTACCGCCTTTGACATCTTTTACCTCGGTTACCCTATCCGGGCTGGCTTGAAAAGGTGCAAGCTGGGGCTGGACGTTGATCAATGCGGCACTTAGGTCATGGGGCAAGCAAGAAGGAGCATGCGATGGCCACCGAAACCTTTGAAGAGATTGTCGCCGATTTCGAGTTTCTCGAGGATTGGGAAGACCGCTATCGTTATGTCATCGACTATGGCAAGGCGATGCCGGGGCTTGATGAGGCGCTCAAGGTGCCCGCCACCAAGGTCGATGGCTGCGCCAGCCAAGTCTGGCTGCATCCGCGCATCGAGGCGGGGCAGTTCAGTTTTGAGGGCGATAGTGATGCGATGATCGTGCGCGGTTTGATCGCGGTACTGCGCGCGCTTTACAATGGGCTGCCGGTGGCCGAGGTGGTCAAGGTCGACGCGCCCGCAGAGCTTGGGCGGCTTGGGTTGAATGATCATTTGTCGGCGCAGCGCTCGAACGGGCTTCGCGCGATGATCGAACGCATCCGCCTTGTGGCGGGCGAGGCGGGTTGAGTCGGCGTGATCCAGCGGAGCGCCTTTGGCGCACAGGATTGGTTTGATGAGGGGTTTCACCCCTCAAACTCCCCAGAGTTTTTGTGGAACGGTGAATTAGATCAGTGTTTTGCGGCTTGATGCTCAAGTGATTTCTCAAGGTCGCCATAGCCGGTAAAGCGGTATTCAAACGTGAGGCCAAGGCGATCGGCGCAGGCGCGTGCCTTTTCGACAAGGGCCGGATCATCGGTTTGCGCCTGATAGATCAGCGTCGTGTAATTGCCAAAAATCATGTCGCGCAATTCGGGGTGGCGATCAAGGCCCATGGGTTTCCAGACGAAGGCGTCGAACTGGCGGACCAGGAAATCGGTCAGGAAAAACGCCCGCATGTCATCATCACCGCGGGCCGCGAAGGAATCATTGCCCTCGAAGAAAGAATAGCAATGCGGCCCCTCAACCATCTCGACGCCGAGGGCGGCGCATTTGGCTTGAAGCTGGCCTCCGGTGCCACAATCGGCGTAGACCACGAAGATATGATCGTAAGCCAAGCGGTTTTTTTCGACCGACTCTGTAACCGCCTCGGTGATTTTCTCGGGGTAGAGGTGCAATTTGGCGGGCAGGCAGGTCAGATCCATATGATTCCAGCCATTGAGCCGTTTCAGCGTCAGGATTTCATGAGCCAGGGCTCCGCAGGCAATCAGCAGGATACGCCCGCCATCGCGCGCCTCAAGGCCGCTATGGGTCAGGGTATCATCGTTTGGCAGATCGGTCATTGGCTCTCCGTTACGAAAAACGGCCCGCGAGGGACGCGGGCCGTGAAGCTTGAAATCAGACGTTCAGCTTAGCCTGCGGCCAGTTTGTTGTGCTTGCGCGCCATGAAATCCTTGGCGGTTTCGACGGCCACGGCGGCGTCGCGGCAATAGGCATCGGCGCCAATGGCCTTGCCGAATTCTTCGTTCAGCGGCGCGCCGCCGACCAGAACCACGTAATCGTCGCGCTTGCCCTGCTCGATCAGCGTGTCGATCACCACTTTCATGTAGGGCATCGTGGTGGTCAAAAGCGCCGACATGCCCAGGATATCGGGGGCTTCGGTTTCCAGCGCCTCGAGGTATTTTTCAACCGGGTTGTTGATGCCGAGATCGACGACCTCGAATCCGGCGCCTTCCATCATCATCGACACCAGGTTCTTGCCGATGTCGTGAATGTCGCCCTTGACCGTGCCGATCACCATCTTGCCGACGCGCGGCGCGCCGGTTTCGGCCAGAAGCGGCTTGAGGATGGCCATGCCGCCCTTCATCGCGTTGGCGGCCAAAAGTACTTCGGGGACGAACAGGATGCCGTCGCGGAAGTCTTTGCCAACGATGGTCATGCCGCCGACAAGCGCTTCGGTCAGCACCTGGTAGGGCTGCCAGCCACGTTCAAGAAGGATGTTCACGCCTTCCTCGATCTCTTCTTTGAGACCATCATAAAGGTCGTCAAACATCTGCTGAACAAGCTCTTCGTTGTCCAGTTCCGACAGGATGATGTCGTCTTCTTGATCAGACATTTCGGGAATCCTTGATTGCTGTGCGCGATTGGCACTGAGTGTTGGTGTCTTATGCAGCTTTCGACAATTTGTCGCGGGTCCACTTTCCGGAATGCGACACTGACCGCACTGCAACCGACTTATAGCAACGAATTGCGGTGCAACCCACTGCAAACTTGTCATGAACTATATAAGTTCGTTGCATTTGTTCCCCGTATGTTCCATGGATGCTCCATGGGTGAGAGTGAAACGATACCTCCTGATTTGCGGATCAGGGCACGCGGGGCGCGCAGCAATGCAGCCGGGCGGTATGAGGCAACCGAAACCCGCTATGAGCCGGATGGATGGGCGCAGGCGGTGGGCGGGCAAGCCTTGACCACCCATGTCACAGAGGAGATGGCGCGGCGGATCATAACCTATAACCGCTCGCCTGATCTTCCGTTTGACCGGTCCATCAATCCTTATCGCGGGTGCGAGCATGGCTGTATTTATTGCTTTGCGCGTCCGACCCATGCCTGGCTTGGGCTGTCGCCGGGGTTGGATTTCGAAACCCGGCTGGTTGCGCGGCCCAATGCGGCGGATCTGCTGGATGCAGAGTTGCGCCACCCGCGTTATGTGCCGCAACCGATGGCGATCGGCACCAACACCGATCCCTATCAGCCAATCGAGCGAGACCGCGAGATCATGCGCGCCTGTCTAACGGTGTTGCAGCGGTTCCGGCATCCGGTGGCGATTGTGACCAAGGGCACGCTGATTGAGCGTGATCTTGATATTCTGACGGATATGGCCGCGCAGGGGCTGGTGCGGGTTGGTATTTCGGTGACCTCGCTTGATGCGGATCTTGCGCGCAAGCTTGAGCCGCGCGCGCCGTCGCCCGCACGCCGATTGGCCACGATTCGCGCGCTTCGTGGCGCGGGTGTGCCGGTGCGTATCATGACTTCGCCGGTTATTCCGGGGCTGACGGATCACGAGATCGAGGCCTTGCTTGGTGCCGCTCGCGAGGCGGGGGCTGACGCGGCGAGCTGGATCATGCTGCGCTTGCCGCTTGAGGTGGCGCCGCTCTTTAAGGACTGGTTACAGGAACATTACCCTGACCGCGTGAACAGGGTGATGAACCGCGTGCGCGAAATGCATGGCGGCAAGGACTATGAGGCCGATTGGGGCCGACGCATGCGTGGTAGCGGGGTCTATGCGCGCCTTATCGCGCGCCGGTTCGAGGCGGCGGCGGCGCGGCTTGGGTTGAATCGGGATCAGCCGGAGCTACGCACGGATTTGTTTGATCGCCCATTCGAACGGGGCGATCAAATGTCGCTTTTCGGGTGACGCTCTTCAGGCCTGACAGCCTGCCTCGCGAGGCGCGCATGTAAGGGCGCTAAGAGCCTGACGGTTATGCCCGGCGGCGGCGGTTGCGGCGCGGCTCGGGCGTGTCGTCGCCGGTGCCATCGGCAGCCGAGGAAAACGCCCCAAGCGCACCGGTGATCTGATCCAGCGTCGGGCGTTCGCCACGCGGGCGGGTTTCCAGCGCCTCGCGCATTTTCGACAGATGCTCGGGCATGGTACCACAGCAGCCGCCAATGATCGTCGCGCCCGCATCGCGCGCAAGAATCGCATATTCGGCCATCAGTTCGGGCGTGCCGTCATAATGGATATGCCCGTCGTGGTATTTCGGGATGCCGGCATTGCCCTTGGCAATAATCGGGCGCTCGCTGCCCTGGGCGACAAAGCCAAGCACGGTGCGCAGCAGGTCCGACGCGCCAACCCCGCAATTGGCGCCATAGGCCAGCGGCGGATTGCCAAGCTTGTCGACCATCGTGGCCATATCGGCCGAGGTCAGGCCCATCATCGTGCGCCCGGCGGTGTCAAAGCTCATCGTGCCACACCAAGGCATATTGGCCAGTTTGAACGCTTCGGCGGCGGCCTTGTATTCTTCGGGTGCGGAAATCGTTTCGAGCCAGAGCACATCGGCGCCGCCTTCTTTCAGGCCCTCGGCCTGCTCGTGAAAGATTTCCACCGCAAGTTCATGGGTCAGAGCGCCCATCGGGGCCATGATTTCACCGGTGGGGCCAACAGAGCCGGCCACAATCACCGGGCGGTCGTAGCGATCGGCGACCTCGCGGCCAATCTCGGCGGAAATGCGCGACAACTCGCGCGCACGTTTGGCCGCGCCGTGCAACTTGAGTCGCGCGGCATTGCCGCCAAAAGAGTTGGTCAGGAAAAGATCACTCCCGGCGTCGACCGCCTGTTTGTACAAAAGCTCGATCCGGTCCGGATGCTGATCGTTCCACATCTCGGGTGCATCCCCGGATTCCAGCCCCATGTTGAAAAGATTGGTCCCGGTGGCACCATCGGCGAGAATCCAGTCGCGTGCAGCCAGCATCTTGGAAAAGGCATTTGTCATCGGTTTGTCCTGAACTGAGTGTAGCGCGTTTCCTTTCATATATGCCGACTTGAATCAAACTCATTTTCTTCATGACAATTGTGAGGTTGGCTCCGATTGGGGCGGTTGATCACGCGGCTGAGATCGGCAAGCCCAAGCGCCAGGGCGGGCCAACTTTTGGCATGGGCATAAAGCGGCTGATACCGCGGGGCGAAGCTGGCCTTGAATTGGGCGAGGCCGGTGGCGCCCGAGTGATGGGAAATCCGGCGCGCGATCAGGCGGGGCAGGGTGGCGCGCGCCGTCGTCAGGCAGGGCTGTGCCGCCAGCGACACCCGCGAAAGCCCATCGGCGCGGGCCTCGGTCAGGGCCTTGGTAACCAGCATGTGCATGCACCCCGAGGGGGCCTTTGCCGCGGATCGCATCAGGTCAAGACAGCGTTCGTGATGTGAGGAATGAAAACTTGCAAAGCCCACAAGCGTATCGTTTTGCCACGCAAGGTAAACATGGTGCCGAAGCAGGTAATCAGGACAGAACTGCCCCATCGACAGACCCCGCGCGCCGCCATTGAGCGCCTGCCATTCGGCGTCAAGGCGCGCCATTTCTGCCTGGGGCAGGGCGGCGGCCCGGGTTACCTTGATTCCTGCCTCGCCCGCCTGGCGCAGTTTGCGCCGCAACTGGCGAAATTTGCGCCCTTGAAGGTGAAATTTTTGCGGATCAATCACCGCCTCATCGGCGATGTGAAGTGTGGCCATACCCGCCCGGCGCAGGGTCGCCGCCCCGCGCGGCGTTGTTTTGTAGATCAGCGCCACCTTGTTGCGCCGCCTCGCAAGGGCAAGCAGGCCGGGAAGGCCCGCCGCCGCCGCCCCGCGAATGGGGTCGAACATCGCGGTTTCGGTTTGCGCCGTCGAGACGATGGCGAGCCGAGTTTGCCCCGCGCTCAACAGGCGCGCGCCGTTTTGCAGGCAAACCCCAAGCTCGGCGCGGCTGATGTCCTGCGGCAGGTCGCGAATGGGCTCTAGCCCTGATCGGACTGGCGGCGTGGTATTGGCCTCGCCCCAATAAAGAAACCATGCGGCGATCAGGGCCGGCAGGGCATAATAGATCAGGCGAAAGGCGAGAATGCCTGCCATGATCTCTGGCGCGGCCCCCTCAGGCAAAAGCCCGAGTGCCGTGAGTTCGTACGGCCCGACACCGCCGGGCGTTCCGGTGACAAGCGCCGCCGTCAGCGCGGCCAGATAGACCGGAAACAGCAGGGCAAACCCGATATCAAGGCCCGTGGGCAGCAGCACATAAAGCGCAAGCGCGGCGGCTGTGGTATCAAGCAGGGTGAGGGCGGTTATCTTGCACAATGCGGGCAGTGACGGAAGCGTCACCTGGCGGCCAAAAATCCGAATCCGAGGATGAAGAAAGGCCAGTAAGGCAAAGGAAAGAATTAATAATATCAGGCCGATGCAGAATGCGGCAGGCATGAACCGGGGCGTCAAAAGCAGCCCCGAAAGCCCAGAAACCGCCGCAAGCCCGGCGAAGAACGAGAGCGCCACCGTTAGGGACAGCTTGCTGGTCTCGATCAGGGACAGGCCCGGCAAAAGCCGCCATCGCACAAGCGCGCCGGTGACCACGCCCATGCCCATAACCTGGCCAAGTGCAATTGCGGCGGCGCCGACGCGGGCGGCATGGGCGGGGCGCAGCCGGTGCGCAAATGCCGGTGCACCACCACGTCATAGCGCCCGAGCGCCCAAAAACTAAGCCCGGTGGCCAGCATCGCCATGATCCATTGCGCGGGTCCGAGCCCCAGGATCGCACTGCCGATCTGCGATAGACTATTGGCGTCGAACCGATGCGCGATAGCCCAGAGGCACAGCCCCCCGATCACAAGCGGCACAATCTGCTTTGATGCGGGAAATACCCATTGCCTGACGACTGCAATGCCCCTGCGCAAATCCAATACCCCTGTTTACTCACCACCAATCGTTAGATTAGGGGCAGGGACTTAGCCGGGGCTTAACGTTTAAATATGTAACGAAAAAAGGCGCACCCGTTTAAGGCGCGCCTTGCAAATCCCGAAGAGGAGAACCCTCTTAGATTTCTTTCATCAGCTGATCTTTGGCGATCTTGAGCAATTCGTGCATCTTGCTGCGGATCGTGTCGGCATCGGCGATATCGCCCAGATCACCGGCAACCTTGCGCACCACGTCTTCGTGGCCGGCCTCTTCGAAGTCGGCCTTGACGACCTCTTTGGCATAGACATCGGCGTCATCACCGGTTTTGCCCAGAAGCTCAGCCGCCCAAAGGCCCAAAAGCTTGTTGCGGCGGGCCTCGGCGCGGAATTTCATTTCCTCGTCATGGGCAAATTTGTTTTCAAACGCGTTTTCGCGATCATCGAATGTGGTCATAGGTCCATTCCCCATCAGCCAAGGATTAATGTCTACCAAGATATGCAATTCTGTGCGTCAAAGGGCAAGGGGCCAACGTGATCTTGCGACAATGCTGCCCATGCACTATGAGGACGCAACGGTACGGGGGACTCGGCCCCTGACCCAACCGGCGGAGTTGGCATGGCGCGGCGCAAGAAAATTTACGAAGGCAAGGCAAAGACCCTCTATGAAGGGCCTGAACCCGGAACGATCATTCAGTATTTCAAGGATGACGCCACCGCGTTCAACGCTGAGAAAAAGGCGGTTATCGAGGGCAAGGGCGTGCTCAACAACATGCTCTCGGAATATTTCATGACCGGGCTCAACACCATCGGCGTGCCGACGCATTTCATCAAACGCATCAACATGCGCGAGCAATTGGTGCGCGCCTGCGAAATCGTGCCGCTTGAAATCATCGTGCGCAACTATGCCGCAGGGTCGATGGCCAAACGCCTTGGCATTGAAGAGGGCACGCAATTGCCGCGCCCGATTGTTGAATATTGCCTCAAGGATGACGCGCTTGGCGATCCTTTGGTCACCGAAGAACATATCGCCGCCTTTGGCTGGGCCAGCCAGCAGGACATGGACGACATCCTGAGCCTTGCGCTCCGGGTGAATGATTTCATGGCCGGGGTGATGTTCGGCATCGGCATCAAGCTGGTGGATTTCAAGATCGAGGTCGGCCGCGTCTATGACGGCGATTTCCAGCGCCTGATCGTCGCCGACGAGATCAGCCCCGACAGCTGTCGCTTGTGGGATATCGAAACCGGTCGCAAGCTTGACAAGGACGTGTTCCGCCGTGACCTCGGCAGCCTGACGGATGCCTATACCGAGGTGGCTAACCGTCTGGGCATCATGCCCAAAGGCGCCACGCCGATGGCCCGTCCGACGCTGATCAACTGAGTGCGCGCCTGCGCCCAATGACCACCCGGCGCGCATTGCGCCGCCAGACTACATAGGAAAGACGCCATGAAAGCACGCGTGCATGTCATGTTGAAAAACGGGGTTCTCGATCCGCAGGGCGAGGCCGTGCGCCACGCGCTTGGCTCTTTGGGCTTTGACGGGGTGAACGGCGTTCGTCAGGGCAAGGTGATCGAGCTTGATCTTGCCGAAACCGACGAGGCCGAGGCCCGCAAGACCGTTACCGATATGTGTGAAAAGCTTCTGGCCAATACCGTGATCGAAAGCTACTCGGTGGAGCTGGGCTGATGCGGGCTGCCCGGCTGACGGCCTGGCGGGAACCGCTTGAAATCGTTGAATTACCTGATCCTGAGGCGCCCAAGGGTGGTGTCGTTCTAAAGGTTCTGGCCTGCGGCGTTTGCCGTTCGGACTGGCATGCCTGGGTCGGGGCCGATCCAGATGTGTCCTTGCCGCACACGCCTGGCCATGAGTTTTGCGGCGAGGTGATTGGCGTCGGGCAGGGCACCTCCCGCTGGCAAATCGGGGACCGGGTTATTGCGCCCTTCATTCTGGCCTGCGGGGCCTGCTCTGATTGCCGCGCCGGGAATCAGACGATCTGTCTTGATCAGGCGGTGCCGGGGTTCACCATTCCGGGCGCCTTTGCCGAACAGATTGCCGTGCCCTTTGCCGATGCCAACCTGACTGCGTTGCCGACAGGCATCAGCCCCGAGCTGGCCGCGGGACTGGGGTGTCGGGTGACAACCGCCTGGCACGCACTGACCGGGCGCGCGGCCTTGCGTCCGGGAGAATGGCTGGCGGTTTTTGGGGGTGGCGGTGTCGGGATTTCGGCTCTGTTGCTGGGGCGTGCCCTTGGCGCGCGCGTGGTCGTGGTTGATATCGTTCCCGAAAAACTGGCCTTTGCCAGGGCTCTTGGCGCCGATGCGGTGGTCAATGCGGCGCAGGTCGATGCCGCGACTGTTGTGAAAGAGATCACCGGCGGCGGGGCCGATCTTGCGATCGAGGCCCTGGGCATTGCGGCCACAACCATCGGGGCGCTCAAATCCCTGCGCAAACTCGGGCGGCTGGTTCAGGTGGGCATGCCTGCGGGCGAGCACGCGACCATGCCGATTCCGATGGATGTGGTCTATTCCGGGCAGCTGGCGATTTATGGAACGCGCGGCATGCCGAGCTGGCGCTATCCCAGTCTGCTCAGCCTGATTGAGGGCGGTCATGTCGACCTGAACCCGCTCGTGACCCGCCGTATCGCGCTTGGCGAGGTGACATCAGAGCTTGCAGCGTTTGACAAGGCGGCCCCGCCCGGCGTAGCAGTCATCACAGATTTCTCAAGCTAAGGAGCGCGCTATGAAAGCGGCTGTCATCGTCTTCCCTGGATCCAACTGCGACCGCGATCTGGCCGTTGCTCTGGAAAGAGCCGGGGCCGATGTGACCATGGTCTGGCACAAGGATACAGAACTGCCTGGCGGTATGGACCTGATTGGCGTTCCCGGCGGGTTTTCGTTTGGCGATTACCTGCGTTGCGGGGCAATTGCGGCCAATTCGCCGATTTGTCGGTCGGTGATCAGCCACGCCGAAAAGGGCGGTTACGTGCTTGGTGTCTGCAACGGCTTTCAGGTGCTGACCGAAACCGGCCTTCTGCCGGGCGTTCTGCTGCGCAATTCCGGGCTCAAGTATATCTGCAAGCCGGTCTCGCTTACGGTCAAAACCGCCGACAGCGCCTTTACCCGAGGGTATGCTGCGGGCAGCCATATCACCATTCCGATTGCCCACCACGATGGCAATTATTTTGCCGATGAGGCGACGCTTGACCGGCTGGAAGGCGAGGATCGCGTGGCCTTTACCTATGACGACAATCCCAACGGCTCGGCCCGCGACATTGCCGGCATCCTGTCGGAAAACCGTCGGGTTCTTGGCATGATGCCGCATCCCGAGCGGATGGCAGAGCCGACTCATGGCGGCACCGACGGGGCGGCGATGTTCACCTCGCTTGTGGGCCAGCTTGCCGACGCGTGATACCATTGACGCGCGCGCCTTGAGATGGGCGCCCTCGCGGCCTAGAGTCTAGGCCATGAGTGGCTCATTGATCAAATCCCCGGTTCCGCGCATGCGCACCATAAGCTGGCGCGCGCGCCTCGTGCTCTTGGCGCTTGTGGTGCTGGCGGTTTCGGTGGTGGTGGTGACCAACCGGCTTTTGACCGACCGCTTTACCGAAAACACCCGCAACCGCGCCGAATTGCGGCTTGTGCTCTATAGCGGCAACTTGCTGAGCGAGCTGCGCCAGAACGCGATCGTGCCGCAGCTTCTGGCGCGCGATCCCGCGCTTATCCGCGCGCTCAGCACCGATGATTATGCCCAGTCGACGCAACGCCTCATTTCCTTCCTGAGGGAGATCGGTGCCGCCTCTTTGACGCTGCTGGACAAGGACGGACGCACGGTGGCCGCGACCGAGCGAAGCTCGCTTGGCAAGTCGCTCAAGCAGGAGCCTTATTTTGTCGATGCGCTGCGCTCAAGAGATACTGTCTTCAAGGTGTTGCGCCAGGAAACCGGGCAGTACAACTTTTACTATTCGCGCCGGATCGACACCCAGAACGAAGTGCTGGGCGTGATCCTTGTCGAGGTCGATCTGCGCAAGTACGAGCGGGCCTGGGCGGGCATTTCCGACGCGGTGATGGTCACCGATAGCGAAGGCCAGATCATCCTTGCGACCGAACCGCGATGGCGCGGTGTGAGCGAGGCCGACGCCCTGCGCCGCGAGCCCGCCAATAGCGCCATTCAGCGCGCCATTCAGGCCACCGCCGACTGGACCGCCCTGCCGCCCGATGCCTATGTGCGCGGCGAGGCGGTGATGCGGGTCGAGGGCAGGGTGGCGTTTCGGGGCTGGCGGATCGCCAGTTTCACCACCTACGCCACCGTGCGCGACAAGGTGAACGGCTATCTCGCGCTCGAGATCATGGCCTTTGCGATTCTCCTGGCGCTCGCGTTTTATTTTCTCAACCGCCGCACCGCCGTTCGGATGGTTCTGTTTCAGCGGGAATCGGCAGAGCTTCGCGCATTGAATGCCCGCCTCCAGCGGGAAATCGCCGAGCGTCAGCGGGTGCAGGAGAACCTTGCCGTGGCCGAACAGACGCTTCAGCAAAGCTCGAAACTGGCGGTTCTGGGCGAGATGTCGGCGGCGGTCAGTCACGAGTTGAATCAACCGCTTGCGGCGATGAAAACCTACCTGGCCGGGGCGCGGCTTTTGCTGACGCGCAACCGCCCCGACGAGGCGCTGTCGGCGTTCCAGCGGATCGACGATCTGATCGAACGGATGGGCGCGATCACCAAGCAGCTCAAGTCCTATGCGCGCCAGAGTGGTGACACGTTCGAGCCTGTAAACATGGGCGATGCACTTGCTTCGGCGCTTGCGATGATGGAACCGCAGCTGCGCTTGCGCAAGGTCAAGATCGACCGCACCCTGCCCAGTGAACCGGTGATGATCATGGGCGATCGGGTGCGGGTGGAGCAGGTCATGATCAACCTGTTGCGCAACGCCATGGATGCCACCGAGAACGTCGAGGATGCGACCATCGACATCCTGCTGGCCGCAGGCGAAACCGCGATTCTGACCGTGCGCGACAACGGCACCGGGATCGTCAACTTCGAGAACCTTTTCGAGCCGTTTTACACCACCAAGCTGCCCGGCGACGGGGTTGGCTTGGGGCTTGCCATTTCATCGGGTATCGTGAACGACCTAGGCGGACGCCTGACGGCGCGCAATGCGCCGGGTGGGGGGGCTGTATTTGAAATGCAACTGCCTATCTTGCAACAAGAGCCGGAAGAGACCCGTGCAGCGGAGTGATGCAAAATGCCAAGTGCGATGAAGATTGCGATTGTTGACGACGAAAAAGACATGCGTCAGTCGATCAGCCAGTGGCTGGCCCTGTCGGGCTATGACACCGAGGCCTTTCCAAGCGCCGAAGAGGCGCTGAAATCGCTTGGGGCCGATTACCCCGGTATCGTGGTGACCGACATCAAGATGCCCGGCATGGACGGCATGCAGTTCCTCAAAAAGCTGATGGGCACGGATTCAAGCCTGCCGGTGATCATGATCACCGGGCATGGTGATGTGCCGATGGCGGTCGAGGCAATGCGCATCGGCGCGTTTGATTTCCTGGAAAAGCCGTTCAATCCGGATCGCATGACGGAATTGGCCAAAAAGGCCACCAACTCGCGCCGCATGACCCTTGATAGCCGCGCCCTGCGCAAAGAGCTGTCGGATGGCGGCCAGTTGATGAAAAAGCTGATCGGCACAAGCCAGGCGATGGAGCGGCTGAAAGAAGACATCCTTGATCTTGGGCAGGCCGATGGTCACGTTCTGATCGAGGGCGAAACCGGCACCGGCAAGACCCTTGTGGCGCATGCCCTTCACGCGGTCGGCGCGCGGGCAGGCAAAAAATTTGTCACCGTGTCCTGCGCCGCCTTTGAGGATGAGGCGCTTATCAAGCGGCTGTTCGGCCCGATGCACCCCGAAGACACCCAACTGCCCGCGATTGAAGAGGCGCGCGGCGGCACGCTTGTGCTTGAGGATATCGAATCTCTGTCCGAGGCCGCGCAGGCGCGTCTTTTGACCCATATCAACGAGGACGGCACGCCGCCCGAGATCCGCATTGTCGCGATTTCCAACATGCAGGACGAGGGGCGCACCTGCGAAGACGCGCTGCGCTCGGATCTGTTTTACCGTTTGGCGTCGCTGCGCATCACCCTGCCGCCGCTGCGACAGCGGGGCGAGGATATCCTGACGCTGTTCACCCGGTTCAGCGATCAGTTTGCCGATGATTACGGCTGTGAGGCGCCGCAGGTCTCGGCGCAGGAAGCAACCCAACTGTTGCAGGCCCCTTGGCCCGGCAATGTGCGCCAGCTCTTCAACGTGGCCGAGCGCGCGGTGCTTCAATCGCGCCGTGGCAGCGGCACCATCGCCTCGCTTTTGATCTCGGATCATCAGGACATGCAGCCGGTGATGACCACCGAAGGCAAGCCGCTCAAGGAATATGTCGAGGCGTTCGAGAGGATGCTGATCGACAACACGATGCGGCGCCACAAGGGCTCGATCGCGGCGGTGATGGATGAATTATGCCTGCCACGCCGCACGCTGAACGAAAAAATGGCGAAATACGGCTTGCAGCGCTCGGATTATCTCTGAGCGTTCAATCGGCCGAAATCGCATTTTCTCCATTGTAATTCCTCTATGTGACGCTTTAGTGTGACACGATGGAGACATGCATTGCGATGCAGAATCCGCACGAGTTTCGCTATTGGGTACAAGCTTGGGTTTACATCCCGCAGTTCCCGATAGACCGATTGGGCCCCGTAACAGGGGCCAAATACACGCCTGATCCCTGATAGCAGGGTGGTCAGGCCCTGAATTGGCGCCTTGACGGGTGCCGGAGTAAAAGAACCGCGATGAAGCGCGCGACACATCAAAACGTCATAGCCGGGGCCGCCACAGGCGCCCAGTGCTGCGCGCGCGTTATTGCCCTTATCAGACATCTCCCGCGACACGCCGCCCCACCGGGGCAGGTGTGTGCGCCGCGATGCAAACGGAAAACATGGCTAAGAAAATGCTCATTGATGCCACCCACGCGGAAGAAACCCGCGTTGTGGTGGTCGACGGAAACAAGGTCGAGGAATTTGATTTTGAGTCCGAAAACAAACGCCAACTTGCAGGCAATATCTATCTAGCAAAGGTTACTCGGGTCGAACCGTCGCTTCAGGCGGCGTTCATCGACTATGGCGGCAATCGCCACGGGTTCCTTGCCTTCTCGGAAATTCATCCCGACTACTATCAGATTCCGGTCGCTGACCGTGAAGCCCTGATGGAAGAAGAGCGCGCCTATGCCGAGGCGCAAAAGGAAGAAGACGAAAAGCCCAAGCGGCGCACCCGGTCGCGGTCGCGCCCAAAGGCCAAGGCGGAAACCACCAGGTCTGACGACGCGGTGGTGAACGGCGAGATTTCCGGCATGGAAACCATAGACCTTGACGACGATGCCGAAGAGGGCTCGTCGCCCATGGAGCGCGTCGCCGAAACCCCGGTGGAAGAGCCCGAAGCTGAGGCCGATAACGCCGCAACCGACGCACCTGAGGCCGAAGATCACGCGCCGGAAGATCACGGCCAGGACGCATCTGACGATCACAGCGACGACGAGTCTGACGAGGGCAGCAAGCGCGACCATGCCTCGCGTGATGATGACATCGAATCTGTCGCCGATGAAGATGACAGCGAAGATATCCGCCCGGTGCGCAAACCGCGCCCGCGTCGCTATAAAATTCAGGAAGTGGTCAAGGTTCGCCAGATCCTTCTTGTACAGGTCGTCAAGGAAGAGCGCGGCAATAAGGGCGCGGCGCTGACCACATATCTTAGCCTTGCAGGCCGCTATTGTGTTCTCATGCCCAACACCGCGCGTGGCGGCGGCATCAGCCGCAAGATCACCAACGCGGTTGATCGCAAGAAGCTCAAGGAAATCGCTAATGAGATCGACGTGCCGTCCGGCGCGGGTCTTATCGTGCGCACCGCCGGGGCCAAGCGCACCAAGGCCGAGATCAAGCGCGATTACGAATACCTTCAGCGCCTCTGGGAGCAAATCCGCGAGCTGACGCTGAAATCAATTGCGCCTGCGAAGATTTATGAAGAAGGCGACCTGATCAAACGCTCGATCCGCGACCTGTACAATCGTGACATCGACGAGGTTCTGGTCGAGGGCGAGCGCGGCTATCGCATCGCCAAGGACTTCATGAAAATGATCATGCCGTCCCATGCCAAGAACGTGAAGCATTACGTCGATCAACAGCCACTTTTCGCGCGCCATCAGGTCGAATCCTATCTCTCGGGCATGTTCAACCCCACGGTTCAGCTTAAATCCGGCGGTTATATCGTGATCGGTGTGACCGAGGCGCTTGTCGCCATCGACGTCAACTCTGGTCGCGCCACCAAGGAAGGCTCGATCGAGGAAACCGCGACCAAGACCAACCTTGAGGCCGCCGATGAGGTCGCCCGCCAATTGCGCCTGCGCGATCTGGCCGGTTTGATCGTCATCGACTTTATCGACATGGACGAGCGTCGCAACAACTCGGCCGTCGAAAAGCGCATGAAGGACAAGCTCAAGACCGACCGAGCGCGCATTCAGGTCGGCCGGATTTCCGGCTTTGGCCTGATGGAAATGTCGCGCCAGCGTCTGCGCCCCGGCATGATCGAGGCCACGACACAGCCTTGTCCGGCCTGTCACGGCACTGGTCTGATCCGTTCGGATGACAGTCTTGCGCTGTCGATCCTGCGCCAGATCGAGGAAGAGGGCGTGCGCCGCCGCTCGCGCGAGGTTCTGGTGAAATGTCCGGTGGAGATCGCCAACTACCTGATGAACCAAAAGCGCGAACATGTGGCGGGGATCGAAACCCGCTATGGTCTGTCTGTGCGTATCGAGGGCGACCCGAGGCTTATCAGCCCCGATTTCACGCTTGAAAAGTTCAAGACCGCGACCCGCGCCGTGCCCGAAATGGTCATTCCGCAGTTCGTGTCGGCCCATAGCTCGCTGATGGACGATCTTGAGGACGAGGTCGAAGAGGATGTGGCCGAGGACGAGGCGGAGGCCGAAACTGAGGTCGAGGCCCCGAAAACCAATGGCGAAGCCGATGCTGAGGATGGCGACAAGCCGAAAAAGCGGCGTCGGCGTCGGCGTCGGCGGTCGAAATCCGGTGGCAATGGTCAGGACGACAACGGCGAGAATGGGGATAACGGCGAGAATGGCGCTGTAAGCGAAGAGGCGGCGCCTCAGACCGACGCGCAACCCGGAGAGCAAGCCGCCGAACCCGCAGCCGAGCCTGAGGCCGAAGAAAAGCCCAAGCCCAAGCGCACGCGCCGCCCCCGCAAAAAGCCCGAGCCCAAGGCGGTTGAAGCTGAGGCAGAGACCGACACCGGTGCTGCGGAGGCCGAGGCGCCTGCTGCCGAAGCAGAGCCCAAGCCGAAGCCAAAGCGCACCCGTGCGCCGCGCAAGAAGAAAGAGCCGGAAGTAGCGGCAGAGGCGACCCCGGAGACTCCAGCCGAAGCGCCTGTCGCAGACGCGCAGACCGAGGAGGCACCCGAGCCGACCCCGGGACCGATTGCCGAGGTGGTCGAGCCCGTGGCCGCGCCGGAACCTGCTCCAGAGCCAGAGCCAGAGCCAGAGCCCACTCCGGTTGCCGCCACAGCGGAGCCTGCACCGGCGACACAAGAAGTGGCAGAGGAAGATGCCAAACCCAAACGCCGAGGCTGGTGGTCGCTTGGCGGCTAAGGCATCGCCTTGATAAAAAACATGCAAACGCCGCGCCCTGAAAAGCGCGGCGTTTCGCGTTGGCGGGGCTCAGGATTTGCGGATGATATAGGTCTGGACGCCGTCCGCTTCTTTGGCCTCGACAAGCTCATGCCCGGCCTCGGCGCAAAAATGCGGCACGTCGATCACCGCCGCCGGATCATCGGCCTGCATCGCGATCAGATCGCCAACGTCAAGCGATTTCAACCGCTTGCGCAGCTTGAGAACGGGCAGGGGGCATAAAAGCCCGGTGGCATCCAGGGTATCTTTCAGTGTCATACCCGCCAGATAGCGGCCTTGTTACAGCCTGTCCACAAGGTTGTGACGCAATGCCGGGTGACGCGCGTCCACGAACGGGCTATGTCAAACGGTATGTTTGGAATCGAAATCATAGACGCCGGTCTTTTGCCCGCGATGATCGTGGCCCTGATGGCCGGAGTCATCTCATTTCTCAGCCCCTGTGTGCTGCCGATCGTGCCGCCATATCTCGCCTATATGAGCGGCATTAGCCTGAGTGAGCTTTCCGATGGTTCTGGCAAGCGCGCCCGCGCGGTGGTGCCGGCCTTGTTCTTTGTTCTGGGCCTTTCGACGGTGTTCTTGTTCCTTGGCTTCACCGCCTCGGCGATTGGCACGGTATTCTTGCAATATCAGAGCTATTTCAACACCGTAGCGGGCGTTCTTGTGATGGCCTTCGGGGCGCATTTCATCGGTATCTACCGGATTTCCTTTCTGGATCGCGAGGCGCGGATTGATGCGGGGGATCAGGGCGGATCGTCCTTTGGCGCCTATGTGCTGGGGCTGGCCTTTGCCTTTGGCTGGACGCCCTGCATCGGCCCACAGCTTGGCGCGATCCTGTCGCTGGCGGCGTCTGAGGGCAACGTGGCGCGCGGCACCACGCTTTTGGCGGTCTATGCCTTTGGCCTTGGCGTGCCGTTCCTGCTTGTGGCGACCTTCCTGCCGCGCCTGACCGGGCTTATGGGCTGGATGAAGCGCCACATGGAACAGATCGAGCGGGTGATGGGCCTCTTGCTCTGGACGATTGGCTTGCTGATGCTGACCGGCGGCTTTTCGGCGTTTTCCTTCTGGCTGCTTGAAACCTTTCCGGCGCTCGCGGTGCTTGGATAAGCCCTTACTCTTGCCAAAATCCTGCGCTAGGCTTGCCCGCGCAAGAGGTAAGGTATGAGCAGCCCCCACCCCCCCGAAGTCCGCCGCAGGCGGGTGTTTTACATTCCGGGATATGATCCCATTCCGCCGCGTCGCTACCGCGAGCTTTACCGCAAGGAAAGCGCCGCGCAGGCGGGGGTGTCTGGCTATGACATCTCGCTTGGCACTGGGGCAGCGGGGGCGTCGGGCACGCGCTTTGGCTGGGGCGTGGCGGCAAAGATCGACGGCACAGAGGTGCAAAGCGAGGTTTCGGTGCTGGTCTGGTCCGATATCGTCAAATCCAGCATGGATACCGGGATTATCGCCACCTATCTGCAACTGATCCGCACGGCGGCGAGTTATATCGGCACCGGTGCTTTGTTCCGGCTGATGCGGCTTCGCAAGGGGCCGGTAATCGCGGCGCTTTACCCGGTCGGCTTTCTGATCGCGCAACTGGGGCTGGCGCTCTTGCTGGCCTGGGCTATTGGGCGCGTCTTTGCCCTGTGGCAGCCATGGGCGGCCTGGGGCGGGCTTTTGGTGGTGCCGCTTGTGCTGGCATGGTTTCGGCGCATGGACGGTCGGTTTTTCGCCTATTACCTGATGCATGATTACGCCTATTCGGCGCGCTATCTTGGCGCCAACCCGCCCGAGCTTGAGGTGCGCCTGGCCGCGTTTGCCTCCGAGATTGCCGAGGCGCTGACGCAAGACAGCGACGAGGTGCTGGTGGTCGGGCACTCGTCCGGCGCGCATCTCGGGGTGTCGATCCTGGCCGATCTGATCCGCGCGGGGCTGGTCCCCAAGGACGGCCCGGCGCTGTCGTTCCTGTCGCTTGGGCAGGTGGTGCCGATGGTGTCGTTCCTGCCGCGCGCGCATCGCCTGCGCGCCGATCTGGCCTATCTTTCGGCGCGCGATGAACTCTCTTGGGTTGATGTCACCGCACCCGGTGATGGCTGCGCCTTCGCGCTCTGCGATCCGGTGGCGGTCACCGGCGTCGCGCCCGACAACAAACGCTGGCCGCTGGTCGTGTCGGCGGCCTTCAGCCAAACCCTGAGCCCCGCGCGTTGGAAGGCGCTGCGGTGGCGGTTTTTCCGGCTGCATTTTCAATATCTCTGCGCCTTTGATCGCCCCGGCGATTACGATTATTTCCAGATCACCGCGGGGCCAAAGACCCTTGGTGCACGTTACGCCGGTCGCGCCCCCTCCAAAAGCCGGATCGAGCGTCCGACCTCGGGCTATCGGAGCATCGCGCCTTGAGCCAGCCGCCGAAACCAACGCCGCGCCCCGGTCGGGTCTCGCTCTGGCGCTATCTGTGGCTGTTTCGCGAGGATATCCTCTCGGCGCAACCGGCGCGGCTTTATCGCGCCTGGATGGCCGAGTTTCGCACCCCGTTCTTTCGCTCTTACCTTTGCAATCAGCCCGAATTGATTGACCTTATCCTCAAGACCCGCCCGGATGATTTCCCCAAATCTGACCGCGTCGGCGAGGGGCTGCGCCCGCTGTTGGGGCAGTCGGTTTTTGTCACCAATGGCGATCTATGGAAGCATCAGCGCCGCATCATCGACCCGGCATTTGAGGGCGGGCGCCTGCGCGACACCTTCGCCGCCATGCGCAAGGCAGGCGAGGGCGCGGTTGCGCGGCTTGCCCCGCTGGCCACCGGCCAACCAGTCGAGATCGAGGCAGAGGCCAGCCACGCCGCAGCGGACGTGATCTTTCGCACGCTGTTTTCCATCCCGATCGAGGATGCCACCGCCACCCGCGTGTTTGACGAATTTCGCGCCCATCAGCGCACCCAGCCGGTGTTGAACCTTGCCGCTTTTGTGCCGTTGCCGCGCTGGTTTCCGCGCTTCCACCGCAAGCGCACCCGCGAGACGGCCCGCGCCATTCGCGCGTTGATAACCGAGCTGACGACGACCCGGATGCAAGAGATCAGCGCCGGCACCGCGCCCGACGATCTTGCCACCAAGATCATGACCACCGCCGATCCGCAGACCAGTAAACGATTTGCGACCGAAGAGATGGTCGATCAGGTGGCGATCTTTTTCCTGGCGGGGCATGAAACAAGCGCCTCGGCGCTTGCCTGGTCGCTTTACCTTTTGGCGATGCATCCCGATTGGCAGGACAAGGTTGCGGGTGAGGCCGAGGGCGTGATCGGTGAGGCAGGCCCGGACTTTGGCGATATGGCGCGGCTGCGCGTGACGCGTGATGTCTTCCGCGAGGCGCTGCGGCTTTATCCGCCGGTGCCGATGATGGTGCGCGAAACCGCCTGTCCAGAGCGCTTTCGTGACCGTGATATCCCAATGGGCGCGCAGATCGTGCTGAGCCCCTGGCATCTGCACCGTCACGAGCGGCTCTGGAACAATCCGGACGGCTTTGATCCGGGCCGCTTTCAGACCGAGAACGGCAAGACCTGTTTGCGCAACGCCTATATGCCGTTTTCGGCCGGTCAACGGGTCTGTCCCGGGGCCGGGTTCGCGATGATCGAGGGACCGCTCTTGCTGGCGATGCTGCTGCGGGCCTATCGGTTTGAGCTTTTGCCCGAGCGTCCGGCCATGCCGGTGGCGCATCTCACGGTGCGCGGGCGCGACGGGATCTGGCTTGCCATCACCGCGCGCGAGAAAGTGCGCCCCCCCCCTAGGCAAGCCCCGCCATAGCCCCTATATGTGTCTTGTCCTTTCGGGGACTATGGACATAAACGCGCTCGTAATACGCGGATCGGACCCGGGGGCGGTACCCGGCGACTCCACCAACAATCCCTTCATTTGGGGGATCCTGGGGTCGAAACAGGATCGACGAACGTCTAAAGGGGTATTGCTTTGTCTCGGTGAGGTACCACCGTTATCGGTCCGAAAAGTACAATTGCAAATGACAATCGTGCTCCGGTAGCTCTCGCAGCGTAAGCTGTTAGAAAAACCGAAACTTAAGCCCTTGCGCCTAGCAGCGTAAGGCGGGGTTCGCAGGCACCTGGCAACAGAAGCCTGCACTTTACCCACCCATAACCCAATGATGGCCCCCGGCATTTGTGATGCGGCGTCGCGATCCGCTGTGTGTTTCATCTCTGGATGTGCTATGTCGAGCGGGAGTAACACCACGGCCAGAGGCCGCCGCTGGCTAAGGTGAAGAACGCGATGCATAACCCGGATTTTGCACATATTTTTCGGGTATTTGGGCGCATTGGCCTGCTGTCCTTTGGTGGCCCTGCGGCGCAGATTTCGATGATGCATGAAGACCTGGTTGTGCGTCATAAGTGGCTGACAGAGCAGCAGTTTCTTGGCGCGCTGTCGTTTTGCATGTTGTTGCCGGGGCCTGAGGCGATGCAATTGGCGACCTATGCGGGCTGGCGCCTGCGCGGGGTGGCGGGCGGCCTCTTGGCGGGCTTGTTGTTCGTGATGCCGGGCGCCTGTGTCATTCTGGGCCTCGCGATGGGATATGCCTATTACGGCCAACTGCCGCTGGTGCAGGCGTTGTTTCTTGGGGTCAGGGCGGCGGTTGTGGTCATCGTATTTCAGGCGCTTTTGAACCTCTCGCGCCGCGCGCTTGTGGGCGCGCAAAGCTGGTCACTCGCGGCGCTTGGCTTTGCGGCGATGTTTTTCCTGTCGGTGCCGTTTCCCCTGATCATCGGCGCGGCAGCACTTTGCGGCTATGCCGCAAGCCGGGGGCAGGTCACCGCACCATCCGTGGCCGCGCCGGTAAGGCTTGGGGAGACCCTGCGCACCGCCACGCTCTGGGGCGCATTATGGGGCGCGCCGATCCTGATCGCCTGGGCGCTTGGGGCGGAGTTACTGACCGATCTGGCGCTGTTCTTCAGCAAGCTGGCGCTGGTGACCTTTGGCGGCGCCTATGCGGTGCTGGCCTATATGACCGAAACGGTGGTGGCGACCAAAGGCTGGCTGAGTACCGCGCAGATGATCGACGCGCTTGGGCTGGCGGAAACCACGCCGGGGCCGCTGATCCTTGTGACCGAGTTTGTCGGGCTTCTCGCGGGCTTTGCCAAAGGTGGGCCGGGGCTGGCCATTCTGGCCGGTATCATGACCCTTTGGGTAACGTTTACGCCTTGTTTTTTATGGATATTCACGGGCGCGCCCTATATCGAGACCCTGCTGGAGCGGCCTCGCCTCAAGGGCGCTTTGGCGGGGATATCGGCGGCGGTGGTCGGGGTGATTGCCAATCTCTCGGCCTGGTTTGCGCTTCATGTCTTGTTCGGCACCGTGGGCGCGACCCGCTTTGGCCCGCGGCCCGAGATCGCAAGCTTTGCCCCCGTCAGCTTTGCCATGGTGCTGCTGGCCGGCGCTTTATTGCTCTGGCTGCGCCTGTCGATGCTGCGCGTTTTGGGGCTAATGGTGGTGTTTGCCGGTGCTCTGCATGGTTTGAGCTAAAGCCGCGCATTGCGGGTCTTTTTTTTTGCTTCGAATCCCCTATGCTGGAGCGCAGCAATTCCCCGGGGTAAAGCATGTCTCGCACAATCGACTATGGAAATCTGATGCACCGGGCCATGCGTGGCCTGATTCAAGAGGTGTTGACCGGCGTGCGCGACCACGGCTTGCCCGGATCGCATCACTTTTTCATCACCTTTGATACGACTCACCCTGACGCCAAGCTGGCCGATTGGTTGAAAGAGCGGTATCCGGCGGAAATGACCGTTGTGATGCAGCATTGGTATGACAATCTTGAGGTGACGGATGAAGGGTTTACGGTCACGCTGAATTTCGGCGATGCACCCGAGACGCTTTATGTGCCTTACGACTCGATTCAGACCTTCGTTGACCCATCGGTCGAATTCGGTCTGCGGTTTGAAACGCAGGACGGCGATGACGATGACGGGGATGATGACACGGATCCCGAAAGCCTTGAGGCCGAGCCGTCGAAAAACGAGGCCGATGTTGTCAGCCTCGACAGCTTTCGAAAGTAAGCCGTTTTACCTCGTGATCTGTGCATTGCGTGACACTGTATCCCACAGTATACAGTATTGATCTTTCCGGCGTGTGCGTTATGAACAGAGCAAACCGCCAGAGAGAGGCTTTGCCATGACCGCGACCCGCACCGAAACCGATAGTTTTGGCCCCCTAGACGTTCCCGCCGATAAATATTGGGGCGCGCAAACGCAGCGCTCGATCCAGAACTTCCCGATTGGTTGGGAAAAACAGCCCATCGCCATCGTGCGCGGGCTTGGCGTGATCAAAAAGGCCTGCGCGCAGGCGAATATGGCCTCTGGCAAGCTTGACCAGACCCTTGGCAACGCGATTGTAGAGGCCGCAGGCGAGGTGATCGAGGGCAAGTTTGACGACAACTTCCCGCTTGTCGTCTGGCAGACCGGATCGGGCACGCAATCAAACATGAACGCCAACGAGGTCATCGCCAATCGCGCGATTGAAATCCTTGGCGGCGTCATCGGCTCCAAGGATCCGGTGCACCCCAATGACCATTGCAACATGGGCCAGTCGAGCAACGACACCTTCCCGACCGCCATGCATATCGCCACCGCGATGAGCGCGCGTGACGTGCTTTTGCCGGGGCTGGAAAAGCTCTTGGCCGGGCTTGATGCCAAGGCCGAAGAGTTCAAGGACATCATCAAGATCGGCCGCACCCACACCCAGGATGCGACGCCACTGACCCTCGGGCAGGAATTCTCGGGCTATGCCCATCAGATCCGTCAGGGAATTGCGCGCGTCAACGCCACGCTGCCCGGTATCTACGAGCTGGCGCAGGGCGGCACCGCCGTCGGCACCGGGCTCAACACCGCGCATGGCTGGGGCGAGACCGTGGCGGCCAATATGGCCGAGATCACCGGTCTGCCCTTTGTGACCGCGCCCAACAAGTTCGAGGCGCTTGCCGCCCATGACGCGATGGTGTTCATGTCCGGCGCTTTGGCGACGGTGGCGGGCTCGTGCTACAAGATCGCCAACGACATCCGCTTTCTGGGCTCCGGCCCGCGCTCGGGTCTGGGCGAGCTGATCCTGCCCGAGAATGAACCCGGCTCCTCGATCATGCCCGGCAAGGTCAACCCGACCCAGGCCGAGGCGCTGACGCAGGTGGCGGCGCATGTGATGGGCAATGACGCGGCGATCAAGTTTGCCGGAAGCCAGGGGCATTTCGAGCTCAACGTCTATAACCCGATGATGGCCTATAACCTGTTGCAGTCGATCCAGCTTTTGGGCGACGCCGCCGATAGCTTTACCGAGCGGATGCTGAACGGCATCAAGGCCAACGAGCCGCGTATCGACAAGCTGATGAAGGAAAGCCTCATGCTGGTGACAGCACTGGCGCCGACCATCGGCTATGACAATGCCACCAAGGTCGCCAAGACCGCGCATAAGAACGGCACCACCCTCAAGGAAGAGGCGATCGCCCTTGGCCTTGTCGATGCCGAGACCTTTGATCGCGTCGTGCGCCCGGAAGACATGATCGGCCCGAAATGACATCGGGGCCGGTCAACCTGAACCGGTTCAGAAAAGAAAAGGCGCGGGCCAAGGACAAGGCCCGCGCCGATCAAAACGTCGTCAAGTTCGGGCGCAGCAAGGCCCAAAAAGAGCTTGAAAAGGCCCGCGCCGACAAGGCCGCACGCGATCTCGATCAGCTCAAGGGCGAAGAATGAGCGCGCGCCCGGTCAAGCATTCGCTCACCCTCAAGGGCCATCGCACCAGCGTGTCGCTTGAGGCGGAGTTCTGGCAGGCGTTTCGCGAGATTGCCGCGCAAGAACAGATACCGATCAACGCCCTGGCCGCCGAAATTGATGCAGAGCGCGGGGTTGATCTCGGGCTTGCCTCGGCGATCCGGCTTTACGTTCTGCGCCATTACCGAGATCGTTAAAGCATGGTGCTCAAAAGTGGGAACCGGTTTTGAGGGTCTCGTACATGCGACATGCTTTGGCACAACGAAAAATGGCGCCGCAGGGATGCGGCGCCATTTCTCTGTTTGCAAGCGGCTGATTACTCGGCCGGCTGTGGCTCTGCCACGCCGCGCTTGTCGCGCAGGCTGTCGCGGTAAAGCGCCTTGGTCAGCGCAATCACCATCAGCATCATCACTATGGCAAAGGGCAGGGCGCCGATGATCATGGCATTTTTCAGCGCCTCGAACGGATCGGCCGCCGCGCCAGAGTTGCCCGCGATGATCAGCGCGCCAATCACCAGCGTCAGGATAAGACCCCAGATGATGCGGTGCTTGACCCCGGTTTCGGCCTGACCGCCCGACATGATCGTGTTCATCACAAGGATGCCCGAATCTGCCGAGGTGACCAGGAAGGTCATGATCAGTACCACGCACATGATGGTGATGCCGGTCAGAAGACTGCCGTCGATCATGAAGCCGAGTGTCGCAAACAGCTTGTTGGTGTTGGAGGCGCCGATGATTGCGCCTTGGGCCACACCGCTCAGTTCAAGGTCAATCGCGGTGGCGCCAAGGATGGTCATCCATGCGAAACACACAAGCGCCGGAGCGATGACACAGCCAAGGATGAATTCGCGCACGGTGCGCCCCTTGGAAATGCGTGCCAGGAACAGACCGACGAAGGGCGAGAACGCAATCCACCAGGCCCAGTAGAAGGTGGTCCAGCCGGCCTGCCAGCCGAACAGACGGCCTTGGGTGCCGGCCTCATAGGCGGCGATCTTGGTGGCCTCGGGCAATTCGGCGGCGGCGCCGGTCAACCCAGCGGCAAAGCCGGAATAGCTTCCCCAGGCATTTGTGGCCCCACCAAAGAGGTCACCGGCAAGCGGTGCGGCCTCGGCGGGCAGGGCGGCGGCAAAGGCATCCGACGACAACGGCCCATAGGCGTTGAACGACAGCGACACGAAATGCAGGATGTAATCGACGAAAGCGGTGGCATATTTGGTCATCGCGAAGGCGAAAGAGCCAAACACCACGAACACCAGAAGCAGGATGAACGACAGCACGAGATTGAGGTTCGAGAGATACTTGATCCCGCGGCCGACGCCCGAGACTGCCGACATGATCGACATGCCCATGATCGCCAGAAGCGCCGCGATAAGACCCACGGTCGAGGGTTTCGGCGTCTCAAGCTCTGTATTCATCAGCCATTCCATACCGGTGACCGCATAAACGCCGTCAACGAATTGCGAGACACCAAAGCCGATGGTCACCGACACACCAAGAATGGTCGCCACAACGCCAAGGACATCGACGATATCGCCGATGATGCCATTGGCCGCGCGCCCAAGAAGAGGCGTCAGCGCCGAGCGGATCGTCAGCGGCATGTCACGGGTATAGGCGTAATAGGCAAGGCTAAGCCCGGTCACCACATAGATCGCCCAGGCGTGAAAGCCGTAATGCGCGAAGGTATAGCGATAGGCCGAAGTTACCGCCTCGGGTGTATTGCCCTCGACGCCGCCTGCAACAACCACCGGGTTCGATCCCCAGAGACCAAGCGGCTCGGCGGTGGCAAACACCATAAGGCCAACGCCCAGACCTGCGCCGAACATCATCGAGAACCATGAAAAATTGGAAAACTCGGGCTTTTCGCCCTCGCGGCCCATCAAACGGCGGCCAGTGGCCGGAAGAAGCGCCACGATAAACAGGAAAAAGGCAAAGATGCCGGTGGCGATGATGTAAAAGCTGTTGAAGCCTTCCAGAAGTTTCCAGTTCAGGCTTGAAAGCGTCGCATTAGCATTCAGCGGAAAGACAAGTGCCCAGATCACCAAAAGCACCATGGCCGTTTTGGAGATAAGCGCGATCGGAAGGCTATAGCCTTCGTAAAATCCCGATGGAGCGGTCTTGATCTCCAGATCGGTAAAGGGGGGTTTGATACTCATGTGTGACTGTTCCCGGTTCCGTTTCTATTTGGTTGGGGGCGGATCATTCTGGGTCGTGTCTTGGTCAAGGTCGCGCAAGATGCGGCCTTTCGCCCCATCGCAAGAGTGTCTCACAGGGCAGAGTTTCGCGCCGGAGAGAAATACGGCGCTCGACCGCCGGTTTGCGACGCTTTGCGCCTCCGAGAGCGCGCGGCGCGCCCGGTATTTCAGCGATGCTTTAGTGCGAAACAAGAAACGTGAAGTTTCTGAAGCGCGGTCCGGCCGGGGGCGGTTTGGCCCGTCATGTGCGATTCTGCAGGGCGGTGACTGCGAATTTGCGACATAAATTGTGTCGGTTTCGTCGTGAAATGCCCGCGCTGCGGTTGCGTCAGCCCCCTGCGCCTTGTTAAGCTGGCTTATCAAGCGGGTCAAAGCGGGCACGATACACCACTGCGCAGGCACCGATCGCCTGCCGCTTTAAGAGCCCAGAACGCAACACTAGCCGACGCATCTTACGTGGCCGCGTTTCGCCAAAGCCCGCCCCAAGGCGGGTCTTTTTGCGCGCAGGTTCAACAGAACGGCTAAGATAAAAAGGGGGCCTTAATGGCCGATGAAACTGTAAATCCGGGTATTCCCGCGCCTGAGGGTCATTCCGACCTGATCGATACCGACTACGAGCTCGGTCAGGACAACGTTCAACCTCAAATGGGGCCGATTGGGCTTGATATCCACAACCCAGTGTTTTTTATCTCGGGGTTGGCGATCATTTTGTTCGTCTTCTACGCACTCGCTTTGCCCGAACAGGCGGCTGCTGTGTTCAGCTGGCTGTTCTCGGCGGTCACCAAGAGCTTTGACTGGTTCTTTCTGGGGGCGGCGAATATCTTTGTGGTGTTTTGCCTGTTCCTGATCGTCAGCCCCTATGGCAGCGTTCGCCTTGGCGGGGCCGAAGCGACGCCAGATTATAGCTATGTCGGCTGGTTCTCTATGCTGTTCGCGGCGGGCATGGGCATCGGCCTGATGTTCTTTGGCGTCTCTGAGCCGATGAGCCATTTCGCAAGCTCGATGGGCGGCACGTCCATGGGCGAGAACGGCCTGCGCTCTGACTGGGCGCCGCTTGGCGCGGCGGGTGGCGACGCGGGCGAGGCCACGCGCCTTGGCATGGCGGCGACGATCTTTCACTGGGGGCTTCACCCTTGGGCGATTTACGCGGTCGTGGCGCTTGCCTTGGCCTTGTTCAGCTATAACAAAGGCTTGCCGCTTACCCTGCGCTCTGCCTTTTACCCGATCTTTGGCGAGCGGGTCTGGGGCTGGACCGGCCACCTGATCGACATTCTGGCGGTTTTTGCCACGCTGTTCGGTCTGGCCACCTCGCTTGGCTTTGGCGCCGAACAGGCGGCCTCGGGGCTGACCTTTCTTTACGGGTCGGGTGACGCGGCAGAGGGCACGCGAAGCTTCATCGGCATCCCCTACGGCAACACCCCGGAAAGCGGCGTGGACAATTCGAGCCTGCTTCTGGTGCTGCTGATTTCCGGGATCACGGCAATTGCGCTTATCTCAGTCGTGCGCGGTCTTGATGGCGGGGTCAAGGTCTTGTCCGAGATCAACATGGGGCTGGCGGCGCTTTTGCTGGTGTTCACGCTGATCGTCGGCGGGCCGATCTTTCTTCTGACGTTCTTCGCGGACAGTCTCTGGGCCTATCTGCAAAACGTCATTCCGCTCAGCAATCCGTTTGGACGCGAGGACACCAACTTCATGCAGGGCTGGACGGCGTTCTACTGGGCGTGGTGGATCAGCTGGTCACCCTTCGTCGGCATGTTCATCGCCCGCGTCAGCCGGGGCCGTTCGGTGCGCGAATTCCTGATTTGCGTGCTGCTGATACCAAGCCTCGTCTGCGTGTTGTGGATGAGCGTTTTCGGCGGCACCGCCATCAGCCAGGTCGTCAATGACGGCTATACCCTGGCCAAGGACGCATCGCTGGAGCTCAAACTGTTTTACATGCTTGATCAGTTGCCGCTGGCGACGATCACCTCGACCATCGGGATTGTTCTTGTGGTGGTGTTCTTTGTCACCTCATCGGATTCCGGCAGCCTTGTGATCGACACGATCACGGCAGGTGGCAAGGTCGATGCGCCGGTTGCGCAGCGGGTGTTTTGGTGCATCTTTGAAGGAGCGGTTGCCATCGTTCTATTGGTTGGCGGCGGGCTGGCCTCGCTCCAGTCGGCGGTGATTTCAACCGGCCTGCCATTCACGCTTGTGCTTTTGGTGATGTGCTGGGCGATCTTCCGGGGGCTGCAAAGCGAAAAGCGAAGCCTCTGACAGCGCAAGGTAAATTGGAGATCATGGCCCCCCGGTGCTTGCGTGCCGGGGGGCTTTGCTGTTTTGTGCCTGCACTCACAGATTTCAGGGGGATATCGCGGTGACATTGGATGTTGAATTTGTACGGTCCCAGTTTCCGGCCTTTGCCGAGCCATCCCTTCAGGGACAGGCGTTTTTCGAGAATGCCGGCGGGTCCTATACCTGCGCGCCGGTGATTGCCCGGCTTGAGCGCTATTACCGTCAGCGCAAGGTTCAGCCCTATGCCCCCTACGAGGCAAGCCGCCTTGCAGGCGATGAAATGGACGAGGCGCGCGCGCGCCTTGCCGCCATGCTTGGCGTGGCCAGCGACGAGGTAAGCTTTGGCCCCTCGACCACGGCCAATACCTATGTGCTGGCGCAAGCGGTGCGCAAATGGATGGAGCCGGGCGATGCCATCATCGTCACCAATCAGGACCACGAGGCCAATTCAGGCCCCTGGCGGCGTCTGGCCGACGAAGGCTTTGAGGTGCGCGAATGGAAGGTCGACCCCGACACCGGCATGCTTGACCCCGAAGATCTCGAGACCCTGCTGGATGAGCGGGTGCGCCTTGTGTGTTTTCCCCATTGCTCCAATGTCATCGGCGCCATCAACCCGGTGGTGGCCATCACTGCGCTTGCCCATGCGGCGGGGGCGTTTGTCTGTGTCGACGGGGTTAGCTATGCGCCGCATGGCCTGCCGGATGTGGGCGGGATGGGCCCGGATATCTATCTGTTTTCGGCCTATAAGACCTATGGGCCGCATCAGGGCATCATGGTGATCCGCCGCGAGCTGGGCAATCTGCTGCCCAATCAGGCGCATTATTTCAACGCCGATACGCTCTACAAACGTTTTACCCCGGCTGGCCCCGATCATGCGCAGGTGGCGGCAAGTGCGGGCATGGCGGATTATGTCGACGATCTGGCGGCGCATCACGGCATCACCGGCGAGGCCTCGGCGCGGGCGGTTGGCGTGCATGACCTGATGCGCGCGCATGAGGTAACGCTGCTACAGCCGCTTCTGGATTACCTCAAGGATCGCAATTCGGTCCGGCTTTTGGGCCCTGACCGCGCCGAAGATCGCGCACCCACGGTGGCGGTTGCCCTCAACAGACCCGGCGAAGAGGCGGCCACGGAGCTTGCCAAACACGGCATCATGGCAGGGGGCGGCGACTTTTACGCGGTGCGCCCGCTGACGGCGATGGGGATCGATCCCGCGCAGGGTGTTTTGCGCCTGAGTTTCGTGCATTACACAAGCCGCGACGAGATTGATAAACTATTGACGGCCCTCGACGATATTCTTTGATCCGCGCCCCGAGTCGCGACGTATGACTTTAAAACACCGGGGCAGGACATGAGTGACGATAAACCGACAATCCTATGGCTGCGGCGCGATTTGCGTCTCGCGGATCATCCCGCACTTGTTGCGGCCTGCAAGAATGGTGGGCCGGTTATTCCGGTTTTCATCCATGACGAGAGCGTTGCCACCCTTGGCGCCGCGCCGAAATGGCGGCTTGGCCTGTCACTGGCGGAAATGGGCCGCGCGCTTGAGGGCAAGGGCAGCCGACTTATCATGCGCATGGGCGATCCGCTTGACGTGCTGCGCGCGCTTGTGGCGGAAACCGGGGCAGGGGCCGTGCATTGGTCGCGGCTCTATGATCCGCAGTCGATCGAGCGCGACAAGCGGGTCAAATCCGCCCTGCGCGACGAGGGTGTCGATGCCCAGAGCCATGCCGGCCACCTGATGTTCGAGCCCTGGACAGTCGAGACCAAGACCGGCGGCTATTACAAGGTCTACAGCCCGATGTGGCGCGCCGTGAAGGACCGCGAGGTTGCAGCCCCGCTCGCGGCGCCCGCGACGATCCCCACCCCTAATAATTGGCCCGAAAGCGATGCGCTTGAGGATTGGAAGATGTCGGCGGCAATGCGGCGCGGGGCGGCGGTTTGTGCGCCTTATCAACGGGTTGGTGAAGCGGCGGCGATGGAGCGGTTGCACGAGTTCACCGGCGGTGCGATCACTGACTACAGGGATGATCGCAACCTTCCGGGTGTGGATGGCACATCGTGCTTGTCGGAAAACCTCGCCCTTGGCGAGATTTCACCGCGCCAATGCTGGCACGCGGGTCAACGCGCGCTGCACGAGGGTGCCAAGGGCGCCGAAACCTGGCTCAAGGAGTTGGTCTGGCGCGAGTTTGCCTATCACCTGATGTATCACACGCCGCATATTCTGAACGACAACTGGCGCCGCGAATGGTCGGCCTTCCCGTGGAACGAGGATGGCGAGGCGCCGGATGTTCTGGCCTGGAAACAGGGGCGCACCGGCGTGCCCTTTGTCGATGCCGCCATGCGTGAGATGTATGTCACCGGGCGCATGCACAACCGTGCGCGGATGATCGTGGCGAGTTACCTGACCAAGCACCTGATGACCCATTGGCGCGTCGGGCTTGACTGGTTCGCCGAGTGCCTGACCGATTGGGATATCGCCGCCAACGCCATGGGCTGGCAGTGGGCGGCGGGCTGTGGCCCGGATGCGGCGCCCTATTTCCGGGTGTTCAACCCCGAGACCCAGCTTGATAAGTTCGACGCCAAACGGGTCTATACCGACCGCTGGATCGCCGAAGGACAGGCTGAGCCCTCAGACACGGCGCTGTCTTATTTCGCGGCGGTGCCGAAACGCTGGGGCCTTGATCCGCAGGATAAATACCCCACGCCGCTGGTCGATCTGGCCGAGGGGCGCAAGCGCGCCCTAGAGGCCTATAGCGGCCGGGACTTCTGAAAATAATGAAAAATATTGATCAAACGGGGCCTGACGCCCTAGCTTATGCACAAGACACACTGGGGACACAGCGCATGATCCTGACCGACACCAACGGCCAGAAAGACCTGCCGCGCTATTTTGCACAGGTCTTCGAGCTGACCAAAAAGATCAACGCCGGGCGGCTTGATTATGTGTTGCCCGATGGCCGGGTGTTTCGCGCCGAGGGGCACAAGCCCGGCCCGGTGGCCGAGGTGGTGGTGAAAAACCCCGACTGCTTTGAGCGCCTCATTCGCGAGGGCGACCTTGGGTTTTCGGATGCCTATCTTGATGGCTGGTGGGACACGCCCGATCTTCAGGCGCTGATGGATTTCGTGCATACCGATAACGACGTGATCTATGACGGATTTCCCGGCATGTCGCTTGTGCGCGCCTATGAGCGGCTGCGCCATTTCCTCAAGGGCAATTCCAAGCGTCAGGCAAAAAAGAACATCAGCCACCACTATGACCTTGGCAATGATTTCTATCGGCTCTGGCTTGATGAAACCATGACCTATTCCAGTGCGCTGTTTGAAACCGGGCAGGAAAGCCTTGAGCGCGCCCAGATCGCGAAATACGCCAGCATGGTCGATCAGATGGGGGTAAAGCCCGGTGATCACGTGCTTGAAATCGGCTGTGGCTGGGGCGGGTTTGCCGAATATGCGGCGCGCGAGCGTGGCTTGCGCGTGACCGGCCTGACCATCAGCCGCGAACAGCTTGCCTATGCCCGGGATCGGATTGCCAAGGCCAACCTGTCGGATATGGTTGACCTCAAGCTTCAGGATTACCGCGACGAGCGCGGCACGTATGACGGCATCGCCAGCATCGAGATGTTCGAGGCGGTGGGCGAAAAATACTGGCCGTCCTATTTCGAGACTGTGCGCGAGCGCCTGCGCCCCGGCGCCATGGCCACGCTTCAGGTGATCACCGTAGAGGATCGCCGTTGGGAGGCCTATCGCAAGGGTGTCGATTTCATCCAGAAATACATCTTTCCCGGTGGCATGCTGCCAAGCCCGAGCGTGCTGCGCGCCGAGGCGGAAAAGGCGGGGCTTGTTGTGGCGCGCTCGATCGAATTTGGCCAAAGCTATGATCAGACGCTGCGCCGCTGGCATGAAACCTTCAACGCGAAATGGGATCAGATCGCGGCCATGGGCTTTGATGACCGGTTCCGGCGGATGTGGAATTTTTATCTCACCTCTTGTGCCTCGACCTTTCACGTGGGTAACTGTGACGTGACACAAATCACGATCACAAGGCCAAGGTGAATGCCCGTAACAGATAAAATGCCGACTGCGGCCAAGATGGTTGCAGCCATCGGGCTTGGAGCCCTGGGGTGGATCGCCTCTGAGGTGTTCCGCCCGCTGATGCCGCCCGAGACGAATTTCGGGATCTTCAACGAGGTCAATGTCGTGCTTGGCCTGCTGTGCGGCTGGTTCGTGACCGGCACGCGCCTTGGCAGAGGCTACGCCGAAGGTTTTAGCGCGGGGTTGACCGGAGTTGGGGCCATGGTGTTCTGGGCCTTGTTTCTGCAAAGCTTCAACGAGATGCTGCGCCGCGCACTTGATAATCGCTATGACGGGCCCGTTGAAGGGGTGACGGCGATCATGGAGCTTGGCGTGGAATATGGCACCTACATGCTCAACGGGCCGCTGATCGGGCTGTTGCTGACCGGAGCTGTGCTTGTCGGCCTGATTGGCGAATGGGTATCGCACCGTTGGTAATAAGCGGGCCGCTGTTCCTTTATGGGCCACTGGGTTGGGATTGCCTTTTGCGCGCTGTGCTTGGGCAGGACGGGCTTGACCTGACCCGCACCGCCTATCTTTCAGAGCACGAGGTGACGAGCGAGGTCGGCACGCCGTTGATGGCGGGGCTTTGCCCTGGCGCGGGGCGGGTCGAGGGCTGGCTTGTCAGCGATAGCGAGGCGGTGGCGCGGCTTGCCTATCTGGCCGAGGTGTTTGGCATGGGCGCGCCGACGCCGGTGTCTCTTGATCTTGCAGGCATGACTGTCGAGGCGCTGACCTTTCCCGGTCACCCCGGATCAGAGCCCTGGCATCAGGGGGCGTGGGCCAACCGCTGGGGCGATCTTAGCTTGATGGCGGTGGCGGAAATATCTGCGCTTGCGGCGCGGGTGCCCGCCGTTGATCTTGCCGAGCGCCTGCAAATGATCCTGTCGCGCGCCGCGGCGCGCCTGGCCGCCCGATCTGTCGTTCCCAGCGATCTGCGCAGCCCGACAGAGGCGGGGCAGGTCGATGAAATCACCTGTGATATTTCGCACGCCGGGTATTTCCTGAGCCGCAATTATACCCTGCGCCACCCTCGGTTTGACGCCACCATGAGCGCGCCGATGTGCCGCGAGGTGTTTGTTGCCACCGATGCCGCGCTTGTGCTGCCGTATGATCCGGTGACCGACAGGGTGTTGCTTGTCGAACAGTTCCGGATGGGGCCTTATGGGCGCGGTGACGCGCGCCCCTGGATACTTGAGCCTGTCGCGGGGCGGATGGATGCGGGCGAAACCGCCGAACAGACCGCACGGCGTGAATGCCTTGAAGAAGCCGGGCTTGAGCTGCGCAGGCTTGAGGCGATTTCAAGCCACTATTGCACCCCCGGCTATTCGACAGAATATTTCCACCTGTTTCTCGGCCTGTGCGATCTGCCCGAGGAAACCGTGGGGCAGGGCGGTCTGGCCAGCGAGCAAGAGGATATTCGCACCCATATCATCGGATATGACCGTGCAATCGCCCTTTTGAACAGCGGCGAGGCCAACAATGGCCCCCTGATCCTGTGCCTGATGTGGCTGCAGCGGGAACGCGCGCGCCTGCGTGCATCCGCTTGAGTTTCGGGGCCTGACGGCCTAAGTGTGAACAGCAATTTGATAACAGGAGCACGGGTGATGCGCATTGCAAAGGATCTGGCCTCGGCCGTAGGGAATACGCCGCTTATTCGGCTTCGGCGTGCCAGCGAAGAGACCGGCTGTGAAATCCTCGGCAAATGCGAATTTCTCAATCCGGGCCAGTCGGTCAAGGATCGCGCGGCGCTGTTCATTATCCGCGACGCGATCGCGCGCGGTTACCTCAAGCCAGGCGGCACGATTGTCGAAGGCACGGCCGGCAATACAGGCATTGGTCTGGCCCTTGTCGGGGCCTCGCTTGGGTTCAAGACGGTGATCGTGATCCCCGAGACCCAAAGTCAGGAAAAGAAGGACATGCTCCGCCTTGCCGGGGCTGACCTGGTTCAGGTCCCTGCGGCGCCCTATTCAAATCCGAACAATTTCGTTCGATATTCAGAGAGATTGGCAAGCGAACTTGCCAAAACCGAACCTAATGGCGCGATCTGGGCCAATCAGTTCGACAACACCGCCAACCGCCAGTCGCATATCGAAACCACCGGCCCCGAAATCTGGGAACAGACCGGCGGCAAGGTCGATGGCTTTATCTGCGCGGTCGGCTCGGGCGGCACATTGGCGGGCGTCGGCATGGCGCTTCAGCCCAAGGGCGTGAAAATCGGCATCGCCGATCCGATGGGGGCCAAGCTTTATTCCTATTACACCACCGGCGAGCTGGCCTCGGAGGGCGGCTCGATTGCCGAGGGCATCGGTCAGGTGCGCATCACCAAGAACCTCGAAGGCTTTACCCCCGATTTCGCCTGTCAGGTGCCTGATCAAGAGGCGCTTCCGGTCGTGTTTGACCTGCTGGAACATGAAGGCCTTTGCCTGGGTGCCTCGAGCGGCGTGAACGTGGCGGGCGCAATGCGCATGGCGCGCGAGATGGGGCCGGGCCATACCATCGTGACCATCCTGTGCGATTACGGCACGCGCTATCAGTCCAAGCTTTTCAATCCCGAATTCCTGCATGCCAACAACCTGCCGGCCCCGGCCTGGCTTGATCATGCACCGCGCTCGATCCCCGGAGTATTCGCCGAGTGAGACAACTTTTACGATCGTTTTGCCTGATCCTTGCGCTGTGCCTTGCCAACCTGCCCCTCACTGGGGTCGGGCAAATGGCCCATGCCCAGCAAACCATCGAAGGGCCGGATTACGCGGCCTGGGAAGACACCGCGACGCGGGTTGAAAACGCGATTGAAAGCGGTGGGGTCAGCACCGCAGTCCTTGAGGATTTGCGCCGCGAGTTGACCCAATGGCGCGAGCAGTTCGTCAATGCACTGGGCGCGAATTCGACCACGATCAAAACCGTCCAGGATCAGCTTGACGCGATTGGTCCACCGCCCGAAACCGGTGCTGAGGTCGAGGATATTTCCGCGCAGCGCGACGAGCTCAACCGCCGTCTTGCGCGGCTTCAGGCGCCGATACGCACCGCCGAATTGGCCCGCAGTCGCGCCGACGGCCTAATCCAGGGCATCGACGAGATCATTCGCAACCGCCAGACCGCAGAGCTTTTGCGGCTTGGCCCGTCCCCGATGAACCCGCTGCATTGGTCCGAAGGGGTGAAGGTGCTCTACGAGCTTGCCGAAACCGTTCAGCGCGAGGTGACGGGCGATTGGGAATCCCCGGTCGGGCGCACGGTGTTCAACGACAATCTGCCGGTCGTCCTGGCCTGGCTTCTTGCGGGGCTGGTCCTGATTGCACGGGGGCGGCGCTGGTCCCGGCGGCTGATGCGCCACCTGACCAAGGAAGAGATGAGCGCCGGGCGCTGGATGGCGACCTTTCTGATTTCGCTTGGCGAATGGCTTTTGCCCTATGCGGGGGTTTACGCACTTGTGAAGGCGTTTTCGGCCACGGCCCTGTTTGGCACGCGCGGCACGCTTATCCTTGATACGATCCTGCCGGCGGCGTTCATTTTCCTACTTGCGCGGTGGCTTGCCCTGCAAATCTTCCCGCGCAACGAAAAGCGCGTGCCGCTGCTCAATCTCGATGACAAATGCCGCTATTCGGGGCGTCTTTACGGCGCGTCGATGGGGCTTGTGATCGCGGCCTTCTATTTCCTGCGCACTATCGCCGAGCAAAGCAGCTGGAGCGAGGAAGCCACCAACGTGGTGCTGTTCCCGGTTCTGGTGCTGGCGGGGCTGTTGCTGTTCCGGCTGGCCAAGCTGTTGCTGATGCACAGCCGCGCGGCCGGTGGCGATAGTGATGCCGAGGAAACCTTCCGCGACCGGCTTGCGCAGCTTTTGGCGCGCGCGCTCATGCTGTTGGCCATTCTGGCGCCGGTGCTGGCCGCCGTGGGCTATCTCATGGCGGCGCAGGCGATGATGTTGCCGGCCTTGCTGTCGCTTATGCTTTCGGCGGCGCTTTTGGTGCTTCAACGGGTGGTGACCGAGGTTTACGTCATGCTGAGCGGCAACCGCGAGGGGGCCGATGATGCGCTGATGCCGGTTCTGGCGGGCTTTGTCCTTGTGATCCTGTCGCTGCCGCTCTTTGCTCTGATCTGGGGCGCGCGACCGGCGCAACTCACCGAGATATGGGTGCGCTTTACCGAGGGTGTGACCGTCGGCGGTACAACGATTTCACCGTCGATCTTCCTGACGCTGGCGGTTGTGTTCATGCTCGGCTACGTGCTGACGCGGCTGGTGCAGGGGACGCTCAAGAACACCGTTCTGCCAAAGACCAAGCTTGATGCCGGCGGGCGCAATGCCATCGTTTCGGGGGTCGGCTATGTCGGGATTTTCCTCGCGGCGCTTGTGTCGATCACCAGCGCGGGCATCGACCTTAGCTCGCTTGCCATCGTCGCCGGTGCGCTGTCGGTCGGGATTGGTTTTGGCCTTCAGAATATCGTGTCGAATTTTGTGTCCGGCATCATCCTTCTGATCGAGCGGCCGATTTCCGAAGGCGACTGGATCGAGGTTGGCGGCAAGCACGGCTATGTGCGAAGCATCAGCGTGCGTTCGACCCGGATCGAGACCTTTGACCGCACCGATGTGATCGTGCCGAACGCGGATTTCGTCAGCGGCACGGTTACCAACTATACCCGTGGCAATACGGTGGGCCGGGTGATCGTGCCGGTCGGCGTCGCCTATGGCAGCGATACCCGCCAGATCGAGACCATCCTGCGCGAGATTGCCGAGGCGCACCCGATGGTTCTTGCGGTGCCGCCGCCCAATGTCGTGTTCCGCGGCTTTGGCGCCAGTTCGCTTGATTTCGAAATCCGCGCCATCCTGCGCGATGTGAACTGGGTGATGTCGGTTCACTCCGATATGAACCACGAAATCGCGCGCCGCTTTGTCGAAGAGGGAATCGAAATTCCCTTCCCGCAACAGGATGTCTGGTTCCGAAATGGCGAGTCCCTGTCGGGCAAACCGGCCCCTGCGCAAGAGGCCCCGCCAAGCGACGCGACACCGCCGCCGTCAAGCGCGCCTGTACAAAAGACCGAGGCCGATTATGACGCCGAGGGCGGCGATGGAGACGGGCGATGACCGAGCTGTTGTTTCGCGACGATCCCTACCTGACCGAGGCAACCGCCAAGGTGCTCGCTCACACGCAGGAGGGCGGCGTTGTTCTGGATCGGACGCTGTTTTACGCCACCGCCGGTGGCCAGCCCGGCGATAGCGGGCGCCTCACGTGGGACCGGCGCAGCCTGCCGATTGCCACGGCCGTCAAAGCAGAGGGTGACAAGATCGCTCTGGTGCCTTCTGAGCCGGTCGCGCTGCCGCCGGTCGGGGCCATCGTGGTGCAAAATCTCGACTGGTCCCGGCGCCATAGGCTGATGCGGATGCACACCGCGCTGCATCTGTTGTCGGTGATCATTCCGCTGCCTGTCACGGGCGGTGCGATTGCCGAGGAGCGAAGCCGTCTCGATTTCGACATGCCCGAGGCCCCCGAGGATCGCGACACCCTGCAAGAGCATCTCAACCTTTTGGTGGATCGTGATTTGCCGGTCACGGATGAATGGATCACCGATGATGCCCTGCGCGCCAATCCCGGTCTTGTGAAAACCATGTCGGCGATGCCGCCGCTTGGCTCGGGTCATGTGCGCCTTGTGCGGATCGGGCAGGGGCGCGATCAGGTCGATCTGCAACCCTGCGGTGGCACCCATGTGGCGCGCACCGGCGAAATCGGCCGCCTGCGGCTTGGCAAGGTCGAAAACAAGGGCCGTCAGAACCGCCGGGTCTATCTTCACCTCGACAGTTAAGCGGCACTCTGATCGCGCGTGTCCGGCCCGCGCGGTTCAAGATCCTGCGCGGTTTCCGGCAGACCTTCGCGCGACAACAGGATGGCAACCCGGCGCAGGCCGGGCACATGGCTGCACACGATCATCAGCGCCACCATGATCGGCACCGACAGGAACATCCCCGGAATGCCCCAGACCGCGGCCCAGAACGCCAGGCTGATGATGATCCCGAAGGACGAAAGCCGCAAGGCGCGCCCCATCAGCATCGGGTCGATGACATTGCCGTTCATGAACTGAATGCCGCCCACAAGTGCGAAAATCACCAGCGCCAGCGTGCCATCGGCAAGCTGTACATAGGCCACCAGCGCCACAAGCACCGTCGCCACGATCGAGCCGACATTGGGAATATAGTTGAGCACGAAGGCCAGAATCCCAAGCGGCCCGGCAAGATCGAGCCCGAAGAACAGCGCCACGCCGTAAACCATCCCGCCGGTCACCGCGCTGACGGCGGTCTTGACCAGAAGATAGTAATTGACCCGGTGAATGATCGAGCCGACGATCTTGCGGACCTTTTGGGCCTGTTCGGCATCGCCAAAGAAGTTTTCAAGCTTGGTGTTGAAGCGAATCCTCTCGGCAAAGAGAAAGCCCACGAAAAGGATCACGAGAACCGTGCCCTGCATCAGGTTGCTTGCCTGACCGGCTAGGGCACGCAGATAGCCCGCCACATCCAGCGTCGACAGCGAATTGAGCACCGATTGTTCGGCGTCGGGGCCAAGCCAGGCCACCATCGCCGCAATCGCCTGGGGCGCGCGGTCGGTATAGGCCAGCGTCGTCGAGAGCACCGTGTTGACCTGGGACAGGATGATCGCCGAGAGCGACAAAAGCGCCATCGAGATCATGAACAGGGCCACCACACTCGCCAGCCAGTTGGGAATGCGGAACGGTCCGACCCGCACCCGCGCGATCGAGCTGATGGCGTCCGATGTCAGGCTGAACAGCATGATCGCCGTGGCCAGCGAAATCAGCAGAAACCGCGCCTGCACCAACAGGAACAGGACCACCGCAAAGGCAATGATGAGCTGCGAAATGGTCCTGATGCGTTGCAGGTCTGACGTCGGAAGGCGTGGAATGGGAGCCGGGTTTTCACTTTGGGGCACGGGACCACCTGTATTGATGTGGTATTTACGGAAATTTTCGCGATATCAGGCTGATTATTCAGAATTTTCACGAAAGTTACAATCACTAGCGCACAGAACACACAGACCCCCTTGCAAATCCTATGCCCTAGCGTCTAGAAACCGCGCAACGGAGCGGTGGCCGAGTGGTCGAAGGCGCACGCCTGGAAAGTGTGTAGGCGGGAGACCGTCTCCAGGGTTCGAATCCCTGTCGCTCCGCCAATATACCTTTTATACTGATGTCACCGGATCGCCCTCAGCGACACTTTTGCCCTATTTTAATGACGATAGTGGCATTTACTCTTTGTATTGGCTTTCTTTCGATTGCGTCTGTATTCTTACCTTGAGTGGTATGGAGTGTGGTACTTAGGATGGCCCTGACTGGAAAACTGACAAAGCGGTTGGTTGAGAATCTCGGCCCCGGTCGGCATGGCGACGGCAATGGGCTTTATCTGGTTGTGGACCCGTCGGGCGCCCGGCGCTGGATCGTGCGCGTCGTGGTCAAAGGTCAGAAGAACAAGAAAGGCGCTCCCCTGAGAACTGATTTCGGTTTGGGTGGGGCTGATATTGTCACGCTGAATCAGGCACGCGAACGGGCGCTGGAATATCGGCGCATGGCCAAGCAAGGATTGAACCCGCGATTTAATGCCGCTCGCGAAATCCCGACATTTGAAGAAATCGCCCAACAGGTTCACATTGACCGGATGCCAACTTGGAAAAATGCCAAGCACGGGGCGCAATGGATCAACACCTTGCGCGACTATGCGTTTCTCAAAATGGGGCGGATGCCCGTTGATAGCATTGGTCAGCCTGAGGTGCTGATGTGCCTGTCCCCGATCTGGACCGAAAAGCACGAAACCGCCCGGCGGCTGGCGCAACGTATCAAGATCGTGCTGGACGTGGCCAAGTCGAAAGGGTTTCGATCTGGCGAAAATCCGGTGACTGCAATCAAGGAAGCTCAGGTCTTGCCAAAGGTGAAGGCCAAACCAAAGCACCACAAGGCGATGCGGTGGCAGGATGTGCCAGCCTTCTATGCCGGTCTGAAATCCCGCAATGCAATGGCCGCAAAGGCTCTGATGTTTACCTGTCTAACGGGATCACGCACGGGCGAGGTACTGGGCGTGCGATGGGACGAGATCGACGCCGAGGCGCGGTTGTGGACTTGTCCCGCCGTCCGAATGAAGACAGGAGTGGATCACCGGGTGCCGCTGACGGATGAAATGCTGTCAATCATCGAGCCGCTGCGCGCCATGCAATCGGACTATGTGTTTGAAGGCCAGAAACGGCACAAGCCGCTGTCGAACATGTCGATGCTGATGCTGTTGCGCCGCATGCAGGTCGAGGGCGTCACGGTGCATGGCTTCCGGTCCACATTCCGTGATTGGGCGTCTGAGGTGGCCAATGCGCCTCGTGAGGTTGCAGAAATGAGTTTAGCGCATACAGTTGGAACGAACGTCGAGCGGGCTTATGCGCGCTCTGACTTGCTGGAAAAACGAAGATCGCTGATGAATGACTGGTCGGCTTTTGTGACCAACCCGCGCGCGCCACAAATCAAGGTGATTGCATGAGATATGACCCGAAAGCGGACAGGGTTGCCCCAAGCACCTATGATCATAATGGGCCGATAAATTATGAACATCTCAAAGCAGTGATTTCTGCCAGTGGCCCGTTCATGCTTCAGTATCCTGAATGGTCCTTGAACGTCGTGGTCAACATCACTCCGTGCCAAAAGGAGGGATGCGAGTGCAACGAGGATGCGATTTCAATCACGCAATCCAGCGGTTTTACATCGCTATCGACCTTGATCGGACGAGAGCAACTTGAAGAGTTCAGAAGCTTGACGGAGCTTGCTCGAACCTATCTTCACAACCCCGAAATGTTGTTCAACCCAAGTGCAGAGCAACAGTATCTCGAAGGTGAGGTGCGCAAGCATCTTGGGATCGACCCAAGCGTATTCTACGAAAATGGGCCGCCACTGGGCGGGCTCAGGGCAACGCTCAGCGATGAGTGTCAAAAGGACTCTTGGCGGGCCCATAATCTCAAATCCATCTTTTTTCTTTTGGGTGAGCATCGCAGGATGATTCAGAGCGCGTTGACCTTGGATAACCGTGCCGCGATGCATGACATCTTCCAAACTCCGAACGACTTCGTCGATCTGTTGGATAATCACTATACGATTGGTTTCCTAACAGGGCGGCTGATCAGCGAGCATTTTGTACGATATGAAATCGAGCCATACGCGAAGCTGGGGCAGGCTTTTGAGGACGCGCAAAATCGCCGAAATGCGGCAAGTGGAAAGAGTTCCACGAGCAAAAGAAGCCAGCGCATCGAGGCCATGCTTACGCATATGGAAAGGCTTGTTGCTGCCAATTCAGCCCTACGCCGAACTGGAATTCAGGTGTTGGCTGATCTTGCAATAGAAGATGCCATCAGCGAGGACAGTCAGCTTTGGTCCCAAGGACAGGGCCAGCGGGACGAGTATCTCGACGAGATGAGAAGCGATATTAAGTATCAGGAAAGGTTCAATGCTCTGCGAAAAAGGGTGATGTGAGTTGGTGCGCTGCGCGCAAACCGCTCAAGCGGTTTGCGTCTTTTTGCAAAGTGCTTTGGCCGTTGCCCTCAAATTCTGAATACGCTTAAGGCCCCGTTTAAACGAGAGTATCCGAAACTCTGTGTATGATGCTCAGCCCATGCGGTTGAAACGGATCATCTGTTGAACCGTTCTGGGTATATGATAGCGAACTGATTTCGGGCAGCAACCCATTCTCTGACACAGCGC
>NZ_FWFJ01000007.1 GCF_900172365.1 Roseovarius gaetbuli | reverse complement strand
ATCCACACGCCGCCACCTCCTGCCAATCAGGTTGTCCATGTTGTTTATCCGGAAGGGATAGAAATCAATGGTCTGTTTACGCCAGTCTGGATATCGGGAGAAATTGCGGCAGAGCGTTCAATTCAAAACATAGGTTACGTCGATGGCCAGACACCGGTTTCTGTAAGCTATACGATGCACCCCAATGCTGTGCAAAAATACGGCAATTGATATTCTGCAGGGCTCAGGCTGAAATAGCTAAGGCCTGAGTTGCTCGAGTTCCATCCTTGACGGGTGCAGGTGTTTGAGCATCCAGTTTGGTCTGGATCATCAAATCTATTGCTGGAACACCGCCGAAAAACACCATCACCTTCTGAAAAAGCTATTTTTTGAGTTGAAGCCTTGGTGATGCTATCGTCTTTCTTTGAGCCTCCCCCAAAGTAAGCGTTAGCTGAACAGCACCAGCGGGTTAGTCCGCCGGGGAAAAGTTCTTCTACGATAAGCATTCGACCCTCGCGCAACGCAATTTCCAGCGCTCCATCGAGTTCTCCGGACAGCGCCAGGCAAGCTTTCCAAAACGCCAACCACTCTTGTCCGATTTCGTAGCACCGCCACTCACCCACCCAATGGGCGTCTCCTCGATCTGGCACCTCGATAAGAGGTGGTCCTGTTGCCGCGCGCCTTGGGCCGGATCAGGGCGCTTGCCCCCAATCTTGTGATTGATGTCATCGCGGCCAATAACTTGCGCGACCTGATGCGCCGCGAGGCCGATATCGCCATTCGCCACGTGCGCCCCGATCAGCCCGACCTTGTCGCGCGCCTGATATGCGAGGCGACGGGCCATTTCTATGCGTCACGGGCCTATCTGGCCACGCGCGGGCATCCCCGCTCTCTCAAGGATCTGGATCAGCACGATTTCATTTCCATGGGCGACACGCCGCGCATGGTGGCCTATCTGCGCGAGATCGGCATTGATCTGGACGAGCGGCAATTTCGCGTGGGGTCGGAAAACGGGATGGTCGGATGGGCAATGGCGCAGGCCGGTCTCGGGATTGTCCCGATGGACGAGGCCGTCGCGAAACACAGCCCCGACATGGTGCGGATCCTGCCGCAGACCGCGATCAGCTTTCCGATCTGGCTTACGACCCATCGCAAAATTCACACCAGCCCGAAAATACGGCTGGTGTTTGATGTCCTCGCCGAGGTTCTGGCGCAGCGTTGAACGCTGGCCAACGGCGTTCAGGCAGCGCTAGTAATTTTGCGCGCGCCGGATTTTGGTCATCCGCCCCTCTTCGGCGATGGCGCCGCCAAGGGTGGTCACGCCCTTGGCCTTGAGCAGATCAAGCATATGTACAAACACCTCTGCCGTGGCCAAAGTGTCGCCCATGGCGGTATGGCGCGCCTCTGGTGGGATGGTGATGCCAAAGCGATCGCAAAGCGCATCAAGCGTGTGCGATCCGGTGTGATCAAACAGCCCCGCCGACATCAGCACCGTGCAGAGCACCGGATTATCAAACCGCCGCGCGATCACCTCTTCCTTTAGCCGCAAAAACGCCAGGTCAAACGGCGCGTTATGGGCCACCAGAACCGCGCCCTTGCAAAAATCGTGAAACCGCTGGCCGGCACTGGCGATATCGGGCGCATCGGCCACCATCTCGTCAGAGATATGATGCACCCGCGTCGAGGCGGGCGGAATGGCGCGTCCCGGATTGACCAGCGTGTCAAAGGTCTCACCGCGCAGGATACGACCGTTGACGATGCGAATACCGGCGATCTGCACGATCTCGTCGCCGCCGCGCGGCGAGAGGCCGGTGGTTTCGGTGTCAAACACCACAAAGGACAAGTCGGCCAACGCCCGCTCTGCAAGGTCGCCAAGTGGCGCGTCGGGCAGGTTGAAATCGTAAAACTCGGGGCGGGTGTCACCGGGCTCAAGCGGCGGCGCGCCCGAGACCAGCGGCAAAACGATGCGGTGACCGCTGGCGGCGGGTTCGCACCACAGATCGCTTTGATGCCCGCTCAGGGCGTCGCGGCTGGTGTAATCGCCGTAAGCGGTCGAAAGCGGCGCCCCAAGCCAGTCGGCAATCTCGCCGTCATTGGCCGCCTGCCCTTGCCAGCCAAGGATAAGACGGGTCTCTTCGCCCTCGACCTCGGCAGAGAGCGCGAAATCGTGGCGCTCGCCACCCGCGCTTAGCCCGGCAATCACATGCGCCAAAAGCGAGGTGATGGCAAAGCCGTCACAGATCAGCGTCGCGTCGGTCTCTGCCCGCTTGATCGGCAGGTCGATTTGCGCGCTCAGCCCGTCGAAGATATGCGAGACCGCCACCGGCGACATCGGCCAACGCCGCGATTTGGCGGCCGAGTGGCGCTTGCCCATATCGTCAAGACAGGCAAAGAGCCGCCCGACCTCATCCTCGATCCCCTGACGAAAGCGGGCGCGGGTTTCAGGCGGCAAATCATCGCCCGATTGCAGCACGTCCAGAAGCGCACCGATGGTCGCGGCGGGGCGGCGCACGCCCTCAAGCAGGCTGTTGAACAGGTGATCGTGATGGGCATGCGCGCTCAGGTCATCGGTGGCATCGCGAAAGATAAGCACATGCCCGCTCAGCTCTTCATCCGACAGGATCGGGCTGACCCGGCCAAGCAAAAAGCGGGTGCCATCGGCACTGGCGGCCAGAAATGTCTCGGCGCCGACCCGGCCTTGAATGCGGGCCTCTTGCATGCGTGTCAGGGCGTCGATCACCGGCTCTGGGCGCAGGAAATCCGCCAGCGGGCGGTCAAGGCCGATCTCGCCCAAAAGCTCTTGCGCCATGCGGTTATAAAGCATCACGCGGTTGTCGGGCGTGGCCACCACCGCGCCTTCGCCAAGGTCGCGAAACAGCGCCTCGAACAGGGCCTTTTCGCGCATGATCCGCGCGGTTTCGCGCTCGACCGCGCGTTGGCGGGCGGCGCGGGCCTCGCTAAGGGCGGCGTTGATCGCATTGGCGGCAGGGGCCAGCGTGCTCAGGTGTTTGGCCTGAGCCTCGTCAATCTCAAGATCGACATCGGCGCGTGCCCGCGTGGTGAGGTCCGAGGCCAGCGCCAGAATGGGCTTGGCGACGTTTTCGTCAAACAACAGCCCTATCCAGGCGGCAAGGCCCAACAGGCCAAGCGAGGCGACAAGACCGCCTACGATATAGCCCTGCACCGAACCGCCCGCACGCGAATGGCCAAACCAGAGCGCACCGGCGATGATCACCACCCCGCCAAGCCCGAGGGCGGCAAAGAAAAGCGCAAAGCGCAGGCGCAACCCCAACCGCTCAGCCATCGTCGGAGCCGTTCAGCAATTGCCCGATCTGCGTGGTGAGATCGCGCGTGGCGAAGGGTTTGGTCATGAACGCATCCGCCCCCACCGCAAGCCCCTTGCGCCGCTCGATCTCGCCGCCACCGGCGGTCATCATCAGCACCTTGATATCCCGAAGCGCGGCATCGTTGCGGATCATCTGACAGATCTCATAGCCCGAGCGCTCTGGCAACATCACGTCAAGTACCACCAGATCGGGGCGCTCTTCGGCCAGGGCCTCAAGCGCGGCATTGCCACTCGCAACGCGGCGCAGACGATAGCCTTCGCGCCCCAGAAGATGTTCCAAGGCCAGCGCAATATTGTCCTCATCCTCGACCAGAAGAACCGATTTTTGGGACATGGGCGGGCCTCCTCCTGATGGCTTAGTGACGGGTCATTTGGCGCAAAGCGCGGCGATCAGCGGGTCGCTGGCATCCACCTCGCGCCAGATCGCGGCGGCGGGATCACTCAGCGCGCCCTCGGTAAGGTCAGCGCGCGACGTGGTGGTGCAATTGACAAGCTGCGGGCGTTTGGCGGGCGGTGTCCAGCGGGCAAAGAAGTAAAGATCGGCCAGCTGCACATCGGGGGCATCCGGGTTGGTCTGCACGCCCGCGCGATCAAGCGCCATGATGCGGGTGGTTTGCGGCACAACATAGGTCCAGGGCTTCCAGGGGCGGGTTTCGGTCACACTCACCAGAACCTCGACCCCCTCGGGCAGGCCGGCCGTGGTGCGCCCAGCCCAGGAATATTCCGACCAGACCGCATACCCAAGCATCGCCGCCCCCGCCGCGACGGGAATGGACCAGCGCGGCAGGCGCCCGCCGCTCAGGTGCCCGGCGACAAGGGCCAGACCAGCGGCGCAAATGCCTGCGGCGAATGTGGCGATCAGTTCAAAAAACATGTGTTATCCCGGTGTTCCGCGGCTCTGTTGCAGGGCCGATTGCATTGTCTTGACCACCATAAACGCATCGCGCAGGTGGGTGCGCTCTAATTCTGACAAATCCGACGGCGTCATGAAATTGTCGGGTGCCCGCCCTGCCCTGATCTGGCTCGCCTGATGGCGCAGACGGGTCTCGGCGATAAGGTCATAGGCATCCAGAAGATCACGCGCGCCGCTCTCGGAAATCACGCCGCTCGCGCGCGCGCCCTCAATCCGGTCGCGGGTGCCCGCCACTTCAAGCTCGCCCAAAAGCGCATAGATCCGCCCAAGATCGACCACCGGCACCACGCCGGAATGCTTGAGATCAATGGTGTTCTTATGCTCGCCCGAGCGAATCAGCGCAAAGCCGCGAAACAGGCTGAGCGGCACCGTATGTTTGAGCGAATTCGAGATCATATGCGCCACGAAGATCGAGTTCTTGCGCGCGTGTGTCAGAACCTCTTCCTGCAGGTCGTCAAACAGCGCGGCCTCACCGGCGATCGGGCGCAGGTCGAACATCACCGAGGCCAGCATTTGCGCCTCACTGTCGGGCTGTCTGATCCAGCCTGCGAAATACGCGCTCCAGACGCGGCGGGGCTGGCGCCATTTCGGGTTGGTCGCCATCATGTCGCCCGGACAATAGACAAAGCCGCAGGCATCAAGCCCGTCCGAGACATATTTGGCGAGCGCGGCAAAATAGGCGTCATGCTCGGGCAGAACCGCATCGTCGAGGATCAAACAGTTGTCCTGATCCGAAACACCGGTCTGCTCGCGCCGCCCCTGGCTGCCGCAGGCGGCCCAGAGATAGGGCACGGGGGGGGCGCCCAACTCGGCCTCGGCCAGATGCAACAGGCGGCGGGTAATCGCGTCGGTGATATCGGTGATCCGCCGGGTGATCGACTGGGGCCGCGCGCCGGCATGCACAAGCTGGGCGAGAAGGCTTGGCACCCGCTCCATCACCTGGGCCATGCCCTCGGGCGTGTCGGCATGGGCGATATCGGCGACCATGTGGCTGGCGGTGGCGGCTTGCTGGCGAAAGAGGTCGGTCTTGCCGATCATCCCCACCACGCGCCCGTTTTGCGCCACCGGCAGGTGGTTGACCCCAAGTTCCGACAGCTTCATCAGCGCATCAAGCCCAAGTTGGTTGGGCGCGATGGTGACCGGATCGGGCGTCATGATCTCGGCCACCGGCACCGCACCGGTCAGCCCCTCGGCCAGTACCTTGTTGGTCAGGTCATGCGCGGTGATGATCCCGGCAAGGCGCTCGCCCTGCATCACCACCACCGAGGAAATCACGTGATCGCGCATCAGGCGGGCCACATCGGTGATCGTCGCCTCGGGCGCACAGGTGATCGGCGTCTGCGCCATCATGTCCGACACCTGAAGCGCGGTCAGGCCGGTGGCATAGGGTCCATCCTCGCCCGCGCCGGTCGAGGGGCGGGCGCGTTCGAACCATTCGGCGATCTCGTCCGAGCGCTGCATCAGGTCTGAAAACTGGTCCTTGGGGATGACGATAAGGCGGCTCGGCTCGACCGCGCGGGCGGTGAGCATGGCATTGCCGTCGCGCAGCAACCCGCGCTCGCCCATGATGTCGCCAATGCCGCGCCGCGACACAAGGTCGGCGTGGCCGGTCTCGATATCAAGCGCGCCGCTTTCGACCACGTAAAGCCCGGCCAGCGGGGCGCCCTTTTGGAACAGTAGCTCGCCGGTGGCGATCTCGACAATGGCGAGATGCGGGCCGATCTCACGGCGCAACGCCTCGGGCAGCGCGTTAAACGGCGCATGGCGCGTCAGCGCCTCAAGCGGGTCGGGTCTGGGATCACTCATCGGGTCAGTATCCCTTTTGTTTCGTCAGGAAATCCATCTAAAAGCGCCCGTTGTCCGGAAATATCGGGGGCGTCGGAAAGGACGGGGGCGACAGATGCCGCCCCCGCCGAAGTGTTTAGTGGTCAGTCGCAGCGCCTGCGCCTTTGGGCACACGCACGCTTTCCACAAGATCCTTGATCTCTTGCGGAGTTTCCTTGGTCATGCTTGCCACAACATAGGCCACGGTGAAGTTGATCATCGCGCCGATTGCACCGAAGGAGGTCGACTTGATCGTGCCCAAAAGCGGATCAGCATCGGTGAAGCTGTTGGTGTCAGGAATGAAGAACCAACCCTTGTGCAGGAAGATATAGACCAGCGTGACGAGCAGACCGGCGAGCATGCCGGCAACCGCGCCGTGGTTGTTGATCTTGGTCGAGAAGATCCCCATCATCAGCGCCGGGAAGATCGACGCCGCCGCCAGACCAAAGGCCAGAGCAACAGTTTGCGCCGCAAAACCCGGAGGGTTGAGGCCAAGATAGGTGGCCACGACAATCGCAACACCCATGGCAACACGCGCCGCCATCAGTTCGTTTTTCTCCGAGATATTCGGGTTCAGCTGACCTTTGATAAGGTCGTGGCTGACGGCCGAGGAAATCGCCAGCAAAAGACCCGCCGCCGTTGACAGGGCCGCCGCAAGGCCACCCGCAGCAACAAGGCCGATCACCCAACCGGGAAGGTTGGCAATCTCGGGGTTGGCAAGCACGAGGATGTCACGGTTGAACTTGGTAAGTTCGTTGCCGGTCCAGCCGTTGGCCGCCGCTTTTTCCTGCATGGCAGCGTTTGCATCGTTATAGTACTGGATGCGGCCGTCGCCATTCTTGTCTTCCCAATCGAGCAGGCCGGTTTTCTGCCAGGTCTGCATCCAGTCGTACTTGGGGTTGTTTGCGATGTCTTCGACCGAAACGGCCTGTGCGTCGGTGCCATTGGGCCACATCAGCTCGGTGATGTTAAGACGGGCCATGGCGCCCACAGCCGGGGCCGTGAGGTAAAGCAGCGCAATAAAGACAAGCGCCCAACCAGCGGACCAACGGGCATCCGCCACGCGCGGCACGGTGAAGAAGCGCATGATGACGTGCGGCAGACCCGCCGTACCGATCATCAGCGACAGCGTGAACAGAACCATGTTCAGCGTGTCAGAGTGGTGTGTCGTATACTCGTTAAAGCCCAGTTCGCGCACGATCTGGTCAAGCTTTGCCAAAAGCGGCTCGCCGCTGGCAACGTGATCACCAAACAGGCCAAGCGCCGGAACCGGGTTGCCGGTCAGCTGGAGCGAGATGAAGATCGCCGGAATGGTATAGGCCATGATCAACACGACATATTGCGCAACCTGCGTATAGGTCACACCTTTCATGCCGCCGAAAACCGCATAGGCAAACACCACACAAGCACCGATCAAAAGACCGCTGGTGTTGGAGATTTCAAGAAAGCGGCCAAAGGCCACGCCAACGCCGGTCATCTGGCCGATCACATAGGTGGTCGAGGCCACGATCAGACAGACCACGGCCACCATGCGGGCGGTCTTGGAATAGAACCGGTCGCCGATGAACTCGGACACGGTGAACTTGCCGAACTTGCGCAGGTAAGGCGCAAGCAGCAGGGCCAGCAGAACGTAACCGCCGGTCCAGCCCATCAGGAAGGTCGAGTTGTCATAGCCGGTAAAGGCGATGAGGCCCGCCATTGAGATGAACGAGGCCGCCGACATCCAGTCGGCCGCCGTGGCCATGCCGTTGGTGACGGGGTGAACGCCGCGACCGGCGGCGTAGAATTCACTGGTCGAGCCTGCGCGCGCCCAGATAGCGATGCCGATGTAGAGTGCGAAAGACGCGCCCACAAACAGCAGGTTGAGTGTAAACTGATCCATTGTGCCTGTCCCTGTTATTCTTCACCGACGCCGTGTTCGGCATCAAGTTTGTTCATCCGCCAGGCGTAGAAAAAGATCAGCGCCAGAAAGACAAGAATCGAGCCTTGCTGTGCGAACCAAAAGCCAAGATCGGTGCCGCCGACGGCGATCCCCGACAGCATGGGACGCAGCAGAATGCCAAAGCCGAACGAGACAACAGCCCAGATCAGCAGGCTCCATAGAATAAGACGCACATTGGCTTTCCAATACGCGTTGGATGCTTCTTTATCGGACAAAGCGTGCCCTCCCTTTTTACAGGTTTCCTCCTGCCCGCGCGGGACCATCCCGGCGCGGGCCGTTCTTTACGCAAGCGTCGCTGTGACGACCGCGTTCAGCTCTTTGGCGACATCCCCGATCGGGGCCATCGCATCGACGCGGGCAAGAACACCGCGCGCGTCGTAATATGAAATCAGCGGCGCGGTTTGCGCGTGATAGGCGACAAGGCGCTGCGTGACGGTTTCGGCGTTGTCATCGGCACGCCGCTTCATCTCGCTGCCGCCGCATTTGTCGCATTTTCCCTCGACGGCCGACGTCTTGAAGCTATCGTGATAGCCCTCGCCGCAGCCGCCACAGGTGTAGCGGCCCGAAATCCGGGTCACCATCGCGCTATCGTCAACCTCAAGGCTGATCGCGGCGCGGATGTCCTGACCGATATCGGCCAGCAGACCGTCAAGCGCCTCGGCCTGAACGGTGGTGCGCGGAAAGCCGTCAAGGATCACGCCAGAGGCGCAATCGGCCTCGGCCAGACGGTCACGCAGGATCGCGATGACGATCTCGTCGCTGACAAGATCGCCCGCCTCCATCACCGCCTTAGCGGCGCGCCCGGCCTCTGTGCCCGCGGCCACAGCCGCGCGCAGAAGGTCGCCGGTCGAAAGCTGAACCAGCCCAAAGGTTTCCTCAAGCATGCGCGCCTGCGTGCCCTTGCCCGCCCCCGGCGGCCCAAGCAAGACCAGATTGGCGGCGGTTTGCGGTATTTTCACTCCGTCCATCATCGTCTTCCCCCCCTCAGGCCAGTGCGGCGCGGTTGCTGATCAGCTCCTCCACGACCGACGGATCGGCGAGGGTCGAGGTGTCGCCAAGGCTGTCGTAATCGTTCTCGGCGATCTTGCGCAGAATGCGGCGCATGATCTTGCCCGAGCGGGTTTTCGGCAGGCCCGGCGCCCATTGAATGACGTCGGGTTTGGCAATCGGGCCAATCTCGGTGCGGACCCAGTTGGCAAGCTCTGTGCGAAGCTCGTCCGTCGCCTCGACCCCGTCCATCAGGGTGACATAGCAATAGATGCCCTGCCCCTTGATATCATGGGGATAGCCGACAACGGCGGCCTCGGAGACGGTGGCATGCGCGACCAAGGCGCTTTCGACCTCGGCGGTGCCCATGCGGTGGCCCGAAACGTTGATCACATCGTCGACGCGCCCGGTGATCCAGTAATCGCCGTCCTCATCGCGACGACAGCCGTCGCCGGTGAAGTAATAGCCTTTGAACATCTCGAAATAGGTCGACACAAAGCGCGCGTGATCGCCCCAGACGGTGCGCATCTGCCCCGGCCAGCTATCCTTGATGCAAAGCACACCCTCGGTCGCGCCGCTCAACTCGTTGCCCTGATCGTCAAGAATGACCGGGGTGACGCCAAAGAACGGCTTGGTGGCCGAACCGGGCTTGGGCTTGGTCACACCGGGCAGCGGCGTGATCAGAATGCCGCCGGTTTCGGTCTGCCACCAGGTATCGACGATCGGGCATTTGCCCTTGCCGACATTCTCGTTGTACCAGTTCCAGGCTTCGGGGTTGATCGGCTCGCCGACCGAGCCAAGAAGGCGCAGGCTGCTGAGGTCGCTGCCCTCAACCGGGCCGATGCCTTTGCCCATCAGCGCGCGAATGGCGGTCGGGGCGGTGTAGAACTGCGTGACCTTGTGCTTTTCGCAGACCTGCCAGAAGCGGCCCGCATCGGGGTAGGTCGGCACGCCCTCGAACATCACGGTGGTGGCGCCATTGGCGAGCGGGCCATAGACGATATAGCTGTGGCCGGTGACCCAGCCGACATCGGCGGTACACCAGTAGATATCACCCTCGTGATAGTCGAAAATATACTCATGCGTCATCGCGGCATAGGCCAGATAGCCGCCCGATGTGTGCACAACGCCCTTGGGCTGCCCGGTGGAGCCGGAGGTGTAGAGGATGAACAGCGGATCTTCGGCATTCATTTCCTCGGGCGGGCAATCGGCGCTGACCTTGGCGGCCTCTTCGTGCCACCAGAAATCGAGGCCCTCGCGCCATGCGATCTGACCGCCGGTGCGCTTGACCACAAGGCATTTCACGTCGTCGACATCATGCAACAGCGCCTGATTGACGTTGTCCTTGAGCTTGGTCGCCCGGCCACCGCGCGGCGCGTGATCGGCGGTGATCACCACCTTGGCGTCACAGCCATTGACGCGTGCGCCAAGGGCGTCGGGGCTGAAGCCTGCGAAAACGATCGAATGAATGGCACCGATGCGCGCACAGGCCAGCATCGAATAGGCGGCCTCGGGGATCATCGGAAGATAGATCACAACCCGGTCGCCTTTGCCCACGCCCATGGATTTCAGGACATTGGCCATCTTGCTGACCTGGCTGTGCAACTCTTTATAGCTGATGTGCAGCGCCTCTTCATCGGGGCTGTCGGGCTCCCAGATGATGGCGGTCTGATCGCCGCGGGTGGCAAGGTGGCGATCGACACAGTTGGCGGCGACGTTCAGAGTGCCGTCTTCGAACCATTTGATCGAGACATCGTCGTAGGCAAAAGAGGTGTTCTTGACGCGGGTATAGGGCTTGATCCAGTCAAGCCGCTTGCCATGCTCGCCCCAAAAGGTCGCCGGATCATTGACCGACTGCGCATACATGCGGTCATAGGCCTCTGGATCAATGTGAAAATCCGGTGTCTTTGCACCTGCGGCATTCGATGATTGTACCATGGCTTGAATTCCTCCGTCCCAATGTCCGCTTGAAAAGCCGATCAAGCTGGATTTTGTATCCCTTCGCATACCCTACCTTGAAATGCGCAAAAAATTAACAGTTATCACCTATGCGCCTATAAATCAGGTGAAATCTTTGCCTTTATTATGGGCGTCTCTGTAAATTATTTTACTATTTGCGGTTTTATTGGGGTTCTGAGCGGTTTACCGCTAGCGCACACACACCAATCGGCCGCCCTTCGCCCGACCTTTGGCGCGTTGCAAGCCGCACTGCGGCAAGATGCCCCGCCCCTAAATTTGACGTAACGTCACACCGCGGGCAGGCACAGGCACGATTCGCCTTACGCGGGTGCTCTGCGGCAGGAAAGGGGAATTTCCGGGGTTTAGCGCATGGTGTGACGGCCAAAACCGATCTAAGCAGGTGCCACGGGTGTACTGCACGGGCCCGGCACCAGCCGACGCCTGTCTTTGGGGTTGAACCCCGGTGCAAAGATCACAAATGTGATATCAGCCAGAGGATCGCGCCAATGCCCTATGCCCATTCCGACAAAACGCCATCTGCTCTCAACAGCCCCGCGCCCGAGCTGATCAAGCGCCCCAAGCTTGAGGGCGGCAAACGTTTCGTGATGGCCACGGATTTTGAACCGGCAGGCGATCAGCCAACCGCGATCAAGGAGTTGTCGCAAGGCATTGTCGACGGCGAGCGCGATCAGGTTTTGCTTGGCGCGACCGGCACCGGCAAGACCTTTACGATGGCCAAGATCATCGAAGAAACCCAACGCCCCGCGATCATCCTCGCGCCGAACAAAACGCTTGCCGCGCAACTCTACGGGGAATTCAAGGGATTTTTCCCCGACAACTCGGTCGAGTATTTCGTCAGCTTCTATGACTACTACCAGCCCGAGGCCTATGTGGCGCGCTCTGACACCTATATCGAGAAAGAAAGCCAGATCAACGAACAGATCGACCGGATGCGCCACTCGGCCACGCGCGCGCTTCTGGAACGCGACGATGTGATCATCGTGGCCTCGGTGTCATGCATCTATGGCATCGGTAGCGTCGAAACCTATGGCGCCATGACGCAGGACCTCAAGGTCGGCAGCGACTATGACCAGCGCAAGATCATGGCCGATCTGGTGGCCCAGCAATACCGGCGCAACGATCAGTCGTTTCAGCGCGGGTCGTTCCGGGTGCGCGGCGACAGTCTTGAGATTTTTCCCGCCCACCTTGAAGACCGCGCCTGGCGGCTGTCGTTCTTCGGCGAGGAACTGGAAAGCATCACCGAGTTCGACGCGCTGACCGGCGAAAAGACCGATACCTTTGAGCAAATCCGCGTCTATGCCAATTCGCATTACGTAACGCCCAAGCCGACCATGCAACAGGCGCTGATCGGCATCAAAAAAGAGTTGCGCCAACGGCTGGATCAGCTGGTCAACGAAGGCAAGCTCTTGGAGGCGCAGCGGCTTGAGCAACGCTGTACCTTTGATCTTGAGATGTTGGAGGCGACAGGCGTCTGCAACGGGATCGAGAATTACTCGCGCTACCTGACCGGGCGCGCGCCGGGCGAGCCGCCCCCCACCCTGTTTGAATTCATCCCCGACAACGCGATTGTCTTTGCCGACGAAAGCCACGTCTCGGTGCCCCAGATCGGCGGCATGTACAAAGGCGACTATCGGCGCAAGTTCACGCTGGCCGAGCACGGGTTTCGCCTGCCGTCCTGTATGGATAACCGGCCGCTCAAGTTCGAGGAATGGGATGCGATGCGCCCGCAATCGGTGTTTGTCTCGGCCACCCCCGCCAAATGGGAGATCGAGCAGACCGGCGGCGTTTTCACCGAACAGGTGATCCGCCCCACCGGCCTTATCGACCCCGAGGTCGAAATCCGCCCGGTCGGGTCACAGGTCGACGACCTTCTGGATGAAATCCGCCGGGTCAGCGCCGAAGGCTATCGCACGCTTGTCACCACGCTGACCAAGCGGATGGCAGAGGATCTGACCGAATACCTGCACGAACAGGGCATCCGCGTGCGCTATATGCATAGCGATATCGACACCATTGAGCGGATCGAAATCCTGCGCGATCTTCGGCTTGGGGCGTTTGACGTTCTGATCGGGATCAACCTGTTGCGCGAAGGGCTTGATATCCCGGAATGCGGGCTTGTGGCCATTCTGGACGCCGACAAGGAAGGGTTCCTGCGCTCTGAAACCTCGCTGATCCAGACCATCGGACGCGCCGCGCGCAATGCCGAAGGTCGGGTGATCATGTATGCAGACCGCATCACCGGCAGCATGGAGCGTGCCCTTGGCGAAACCAACCGGCGCCGCGAAAAACAGGTCGCCTATAATCTAGAGCACGGCATCACCCCGACGACGATCAAGAAGAACGTCGATGACATTCTGCAAGGGCTCTACAAGGGCGACGTGGACATGAACCGGGTGACAGCCAAGATCGACAAACCGCTGGCAGGGGCCAATCTTCAAGCGGTGCTGGAGGGGCTGCGCAGCGACATGCGCAAGGCCGCCGAGAACCTGGAATTCGAAGAGGCCGCCCGCCTGCGCGACGAGGTCAAGCGGCTTGAAGCGGTCGATCTCGTGATCTCCGACGATCCCCTCGCGCGCCAACAGGCAGTGGCAAAGGCAAGCGCCGAGGCGGTCAAAGGGCGCGGCCGCTCAACAGCAGGTCGGCCGGGGCAGCATGGCGGGAATGTGAAACGGCGGGGGCGGTGAGGGCTTGGGCTTGGCAAGCTACGCCACCTAAAATCCACTACGGTTAACCTCACTTTAACCAACCGCACGGCATTTTGCCCGCATGCAAAACCGTAAATCCCCCCTATCATCCGAGGTCTGGCTCCACGACCTGTTCACATCCAAGGCCGTGCAAGAAGGCGCCGTGATCCGGCGTAAGGCGAGGGATGTGGAGCGCTTTGCTGGCATGGAGCGCTTCATGCGTGAAATCCACCGACGCGGCTATCAGGTGGTAGAGAACTCGGGACAAATCATCATTTTTTGCAACCGCGCGCCGATCCGGTGGCTCACCCCCGGTGAACCCACGATTTCTTTTAAAGAAATCGGACCGAAATCTTTTCAAGATTTCGGCGCACGCGATCGGCATTGACGCTCAACCCGCCCGTCCCCTGCGACTGATCCGACCCACAAGCCAAGCCCCCAGAAACGCCCCCAAACCATCCGCCAGCCAATCACCCCATTCGGCGCCGCGCCCTACGTAGGGCTGGATTAACTCGATCAGCCCGCCATAGGACGCCCCGGCCAGAACGATCCACATCATGGGAAACCGGCGGGTATAGGCCATAGGCATCGTGAGCGCTGCAAAGGCCAAAAAATGCGCGAGCTTGTCAAAGCCCGGCATACCCGGCCCTGATGCCCCCGGCGGAGTCAGGGTGAGGGCGGCGATCGCCAGAATGATGCAAAGGGTCAGTTTAAAGGCCATGCCAAGCCCTTAGGCGGGACAGGCCGATAGATCAACCAACTGAACCCGCGCAGAGATCAGAAGTCGAACAACTCTTCAAGGAAACCACCGCGCTTTTTGCGCCGCTTTTGCCCATCGTGATGTCCGTGATCGTCATAGCCCTGCGGTGTTGCAACCGCGGGCGCCGAACGGTCGATGATCTTGTCAAGCTCACCGCGATCCAGCCAAACACCCCGACATTGCGGGCAATAGTCGATCTCGACCCCGGCGCGTTCGGCCAGAACAAGCTGGGTTCCGTCGATTGGGCATTGCATGGGCATCCTCCTGCTTTGATTTGTGTCGCATCAAAGCTGGGGGTGTCGCCGCCCCGATACAAGGGCGGCGACGAGACAGGCAAAAAACCGCCTGAAATCAACGGATCACATGCACCGCGCATTTGGCGTGACGGACCACCTGATTGGCAGTCGAGCCAAGCAACAGGTCCTGCATGCCGGGTCGGTGGCTTGCGATGACGATGCAGTCAGGTTTGTTCTCTTCCGCCCAATCCAGAATGGTGCGGCCCGAATGCCCCTCAACCACATCCGCAGTGGCATTGGGCAGCGTATCGGCCAGATCCGAGAGTTCCTTCACAACCGCCTTGCGCGCCTCGATCAGGTAATCCTGCGGCATGTAAGAGATCGCATAGGCCGGGATATGCTCGATGACGTGAAGCAGGCTGATCCGCCCATCCTTTCCGGCCAAGACCTTGGCGGCGCTTACAGCGCCCGCTGCGTCACGATCATTATCAAACGAAATCGGCACGAGAACATGCTTGTACATAAGGTTTCCTTCCCTGTTGCGTTCTTGCAAGGATCGCGCAATCCGGGGTCGTATGCTTTGATTCAGATCAGGTGTATTGAGCGCTTTAATTCAGTTCTTTCACCTGCCGGGCGATCTGGGCCGCCCATTCGCCTATGATCGGCAAAAACTCGATCTGGCTCAGCGCCCAGACCAGAAGCGACAATAGCACAGAGGCCCCCAACACAGTACCAAGCCCAATCGCAAGCCCGCGCGCAAAGTTGAACGCAAGCATGCGCGGGATCGAATTATGGACCCGGATAAAGCGATGGCTGTTCAGGCGGCGCAGCTCGACGCGCAGCGCGTGCACTTCTTTCGTCAGTTCCTCGGGGGGCGGCACGTCATTCTTCATTCAAACGTCGCCACCACGTCATACATGACCGGCTCAAAGCTTTTGCAAAGCCCGCTGATCTGGCGATTGCGCACACGCATCTCATCGGTCCTGAGCATCGCCTGAAAATCCTCGCGCTTACGCCATTGCGAGTAGCTGGCAATCCGGGTCTGGGCATCGTTCACATGCAGGCCGACCGCGACAAAGCCGGGCTGTTTGGAAATGAAATCCTGATAGGCGCCAGTCAACAGATCAAGTAAATCCTGACAGGTTCCGGGGGTCACATCGAACGTTGTGATAACGGTCTGATGGCTGTTGCTTTGGGCGATATGGGGCATAGCGCACCTCCTTTGCAACACAAGCCTATCACGCGCGGGCAGAGGGGTAAATTCTCTGGGGCCCTTAACCCTCGCTTTACCCTTTTTAACGAGGGTTAACGCAGAGGTAACCATGCTGCGACGACTCATTCTTGCGTTGATCCTTTTGCCATGCCTGGCCGTCATGGCGCAGGCGGGGGCATGGGCGCGCGTAAAGGGCGAAACCTTTGTCGCCAACTCGGGTCAGATCGAAGGGCCGGATGCCTACGGATTTTATCACCCAAGCTTTACCTTTTACGCGGAACACGGATTGGCCGACCGCTTGACCGCCGGGGCGGATCTGGGCGGTGATGGCGAGCGGATGTCCAAGGTGATCGGATTTTTGCGCTGGCCCCTTGGCCGTACCGAGCGGCGCCCGAAACTCGCGTTTGAACTGGGCGCGGGGCAAGTGGATGCCCAGACTGCGTTGCGACCGGGACTGTCGCTGGGGCGCGGGATTTCACTTTGGGGCCGAAACGGCTGGATTGCGGTGGACAGCCGCGCAATCCTGTTCAGCGGCAGCGATGTGGCTATGGAAGGCGACTTTACCTTTGGCCTCTCCACCACGCGGAAAACCAAGCTGATCCTACAGCTGCAGGTCGGCCACCCCGTAACCGGCAATAGTTACGCCCGCTTTGCGCCCTCGTTCGTCTACGAGACAAAACCCGGCCAACACATCGAATTCGGCCTTAGCCAGACGGTGCTTGGTGGGCGCACGCACGGCGTCAAACTGGGGCTCTGGCGGAGCTTTTGAACACCCCGCCAGGGCCCTTGGGTCAGAGCGGGTCGTCGATCCGCACCTTGAGGATAACCGTCCCCGAAACCGCCAGTGGCCAGCGCAGGTTGATCTGGTCGCTATTTGCGCCCTGATTGGCCTGATAATAGGGCGTCACATATTCCACCCCATTTGCCCCGTTGCGAAGCGGTCCGGAAGCCACGACCGATTCCATAACCTGCGCCCAGGCCCCGAATGGCAATCGCGGCGCGGGGCGCACAACCCAGGTGCTTGCGGCGCTGGCCTCGGTATGCTCCATCACAAGCGGGCTGGCGGCGGGGGTCTGGATGTTGTGAAAGGCGTTGTCGTCAAAGGTGACATTGCGGATCCGGTTGTAATCAAGATCGGTAAAGCTTGTGTCCACCGTTTCAACCCGATCAAGCACCCCGCCGATCCCACGGAAAGAGTTGCCCGTCACCGACACGCCGTTCAGGAAATGCCCGGCCCCATGCGGCTTGACCATAAGGAAGGTGAACCAAGGCGCTACATCGCTGGCGAGAAACACGTTATCGGTGATGCTCAGCGCGCTGAACGAAAACTCGCCCGAGAATTCCGGCGCCTGATCGTGCTCGTTGACCCATTCGATAAAGCAATTGTCGATGTAATTGCCGTTGATCGTGCCCCGGTTATTGGTGCGCGTCAGAACAAACCCGGCGGTGCGAATGCCATTCAGCGCGGAATCGCCCTGAAACACATGGTTGCCCGCGATGATCGAGCTTGACCCGCCAATCACCCCGAAATGCCGAAAATGCACCACGCGGTTATCGCGCACCTTGATGTCATTGGCATTGAATCCGATCGAGACACGCTCGGTGGACAACAGCGGGCTTTCATCCGACAGGAACTGACAGCGGTCGATCATCATGCCCTGATCGCCCTCGCCGTGGCTACTGATGCCACGATCCTTGGGCCGGGTGATAAAGCAATCGCGAAGGTGAAACCCGGTGCCGGTCGGCGGCAAAAGGATGGCGCTGCAATCGCCGCTGCACTGAAACTCGATCTCTGACATGACCATGCGGGAAATCTGCTCGAAGCCGCTGAAATCCAGCATGTACTTGAAGCGCCGGAAGGTGAAGACCTGCGTGCCCGCTGCATCGAACAACGGCTGGCTGATATCAAGCCTTTGCGCCGCGATATTTCGAGCCGTCACATAGACTTCGCGCCCCACCCCATTGCCTTCGATCACCGAACCGACAGGGATATTGGCAACATTCACCACATTGGTAAGCCGCTTCGAGTTGCCCGGATCATAGGTCGCCTGCGAGGTCACGACCTCGGTATCCCAGTTCGCACCGGGGAAAACGGAAAACTGCCCGTTTTCAATGACATGGCGCTGCTTGTAGGTGGTCTTGTTGTTGACTGCACCCGCCATATCCACCGGCGCCCGCAGCGCGACCTTGCGCCCACCAAGATCAAGTGTGACGTGGCCTGCGTTGTTCAAAAGCGCCTGATAGGCCTTCTTGAAGGCAAGTTCACTCTCGCCAAAGGCATCGATATAGGCAGGCAGATCGAAATTCTTGGTCAGTGCCAGAATGCTGCTTTCGGCCATTTCAAGCGTGCCCTCGAACCGGATACGGTTCTGGATCGTGGTGCTTTGACCAAGAAAATAGGTGCCCGCCGGGACGATGATCTCGCGCCCGTTCGCGGCCCCGTCGGCGGCTTCAAACGCGGCGTGATCATCCGCAACCCCATCGCCAACGGCACCATAATCGCGCACATCTACCGCGCTCACGACATCGCGCAGAAAGAACCTGCTGACATCTTCGATGACGATATCGTCGATGCGCACGATGCCACCGCTCGCCCCCGTAAGATCAAGCCCGAAGTGCCCAAAGAGCGCCTGCGTGCCCCAGGCCATATCAACCCCGTTGCGCGCTCCGGTGCCGACAATCGCCGTCACCTCCACCACGTCGCCATAGGTGGTCAACGTGACCTGCGGCCCGCTCAGCGTCACACCGGCAACGGCCAGCCCCCCGGCCCCGCCGGCCCATGCCGCAATCCGCACGCTCGGCAGATTGCCGGAAATCGCCTTGATCCGCGCCCGCACCTGAAGGTAACAGCCCGGCAAAATCGGGGTTTCGCCCATAAAGCGCAGCTTTTGCACCGCATCGACCTTCTGAATCTCCAGCGCACCGCCAAAATCCTGATCGGCGGGCACAAAGGCCGCATTCACGGCATTCTCATAGGTATCCGATCCCGGCGTGCCATCGCCGCTAGACCATTGATCCAACCCCGCCGCATAAGGTTGAGGCATGAAAACGATGCCGTCGGTAATTGCCTTGTTCATATGGTTCCCTTTCCACATCCCGCGTCACGCGCACATGACCCATGCTTGTCCCGGCACGGCGCACCGCATCCGATGGGATAGGGAAGTATCAACAGGGGGTTAACCGGCTCTCACACCACCGTCACGGTGCCCTGTCCTGCGCCGGTCATACCGGTTTCTTCTGGCCATAAATATCCCGGGGGAATCGCTCTTCGCGATGGGGGCAGCGCCCCCCTGATCTCTGCCTGCTTCAGACCGTGCCCGCGGGCGCCTGCCGCACCCGCACGGCATTGATCTTCCAGCCGCCCTCATTCTCGATCATCTGGTATTCGACTACGTAAAGCGCGCCCCCGGCGTCCCGGACAAGCACGTTCTGCCAGAGCTTACCGGCAATCACCTCACTGTCCAGAAACGTCACATCGGACGGACGCCATACCATCGGATAGCCGTCTCGCACCATGGTACCAAAGCGCTCGGGCGATCCAAAACGGTGCTGAATGGTCGGGCTGGCAAACTCCCAGGCGCGTTCCACATCATTGGCCAGAAACGCCTCGATCTGGGCCGAAATCACCGCTTTTGCCGCGCTCTCATCGGCGCGCGCGGGGCCGGAAAGACCAACCGCCAGAACCAACAGATAGAATAAATGTCGCATGGGCCACCTCCATGCTCAGGCAAAATAGCGCCGCCGGGACGCTCTTCAAGCACCCTGCCCTAGCGCCTTTGAAGCCTTTGCAGATAGGCCACAAGATCGACCACCTGTCGGCTGGTCCTGATCTGCACGCCCTCTTCGACCTTGAGCACAACATCGCGTCCCTCAAAGAAGTCGCCATAAACCGGCATCGGATCGCCATGCGCCACCATCGGCTCCCGCCCGTCAATCTGGCGCACCACCCGCGCCAGCGGAAAGGCCCCACCATTGTTTCTGGCCAGTGCCCCAAGGTCACGCGGCGCGACTGTCAGGACCGAACGCATCGGACCATTGCCGCTTGCATCCGCGCCATGACAGGCCGCACAATAGCGCTCATAGGTCTTTTTCCCAAGGCGCGCATCCTGCGCCATCGCACCGATCGGCAGGCATAAAACGGCCATCATGCCGGCCCAAGTTCTGATCTGCATCATCGCCTCCCTTATCTCCCGCCCGCTCCATCCGACCCGGATTTGACGTGCCGTGCATTGATCTGCGTCATCTGCAAGAGCTGCCCCTATCCGGCAAGCTCGGCCACCTGCGCCCAAAGCGCATCCGGCACGTCGACGGGATCGGTCTCGCGTTTGCCCTGCCCCGGCATCCGCGCGCCTTCGTCAAGCGCCACGCCCTCGACCACCTGCGCAAGGCGATCATAGAACGCACCAGAGGTGTCGGGGTCCATCAACAGATAATACTGCCCAAGATCATGCGGCGGCCCTTCGGGCGCTTTCAGCGGTTTGACATCCCGGCTGACCACACCGCCGGTCATGCCTGCGGCCAAAAGCTCGGCCATGAGGCCAAAACCCCAGCCCTTGTAGCCGCCCATGCTGACAAGCGACCCGCCAAGCGCCGCCTCGGGGTCTGTGGTCGGCTGACCCTGCGCATCAAGCGCCCAGCCCTCGGGAATACGCTTACCTGCGGCCTTGGCCATGGTGATCTTGCCAAGCGCCACGGTAGTGGTCGACTGATCAAACTGCATGGCGATGCCGCCCGTGCCGTCGGGCACCGAAAAGGCAATCGGATTGGTCCCTATCACCCGGCTCTTGCCCCCCGGCGGCGCCACGATGGGCGAGGCATTGGTCATGCCAAGGCCGACAAGCCCGCGCTTGGCGATCTGCTCGGTGAAAAACCCGAGGCTGGTGCAGGTATGCGCATGCCCCACCGCAAGACTCGCCACACCGCAAGCGCGCGCCGCCTCGACGGCTTCGTCAAGCGCGCGGGAAAATGCGGGCTGGGCAAAGCCAAACTTCGCATCCACCACCACGGTGCCGGGCTTGGGCTGGCTCACAACCGGCTCGACATCGCCCTTGACGCGCCCGGATTCAAGCTGCTGGCAATAGCTTTCAAGGTAATAGAGACCGCAAATCCGGTTGCCGACGCTCTCGGCCTTGCGCACCGCAAAGGCGACCTCGTCCGCGACCCATTCGGCCGCGCCATGGCGCATCAGTGCCACTTTGGTTTGCGCTTCAATTTCGTCAAGTGATACCTGTGCCATGCGGCCTCCGTGTGGTCCTGCGCGCTCTGTATCCTGCGCAATTTTCTCAATTCAAGCGCGCCTTAAAAGGGGCCCTTAGGGTGGGTGAAACCCACGCCCTTTCCGTTACCCCGCCTCGACAAGACGACCCTGATCAAGCCGCAAAACCCGATCCATTTTCGCCGCCAGCTCAAGGTTATGCGTGGCAATCAACGCCGCGAGGCCGGTGTCGCGCACCAGTCCCTCCAGCGCGCCAAATACCTGATCCGCAGTGCCGGGATCAAGATTGCCAGTCGGCTCATCGGCCAACAAAACACTTGGGCTATTGGCCAGCGCCCGGCAAAAGGCCACCCGCTGTTGCTCGCCGCCCGACATGGCCGAGGGGCGATGCCCGGCGCGCGCGCCAACCCCGACCTGATCCAAAAGACCGCGGGCGCGCTCTTCGGCGGTCTTGCGCGCCACGCCATCGGCAAGCTGCGGCAAGACGATGTTTTCAAGCGCGGTGAACTCGGGCAGCAGGTGATGAAACTGATAGACAAACCCCACCTCCTGTCGGCGCAGTGCGGTGCGGCGACGATCGCTCAGCCCGGTCATATCCTCGCCCGCTATCTCCACTTTGCCCGCATCGGCCGTGTCCAAAAGCCCGGCAATATGCAACAGCGTCGATTTTCCAGCCCCCGATGGCGCCACAAGCGCCACCATCTCACCGCGCGCAAGCGCAAGATCGACGCCAGCCAGCACTCGGACTTCGCCAGTTTCGCCCTTGTTATAGGTCTTCTCGACGCCCGAAAGGCACAGCATCACATCACTCATAGCGCAACGCCTCCACCGGGTTCATCCGCGCCGCGCGCCGCGCCGGAAAGATCGTCACCACGAACGACAGCGCCAGCGACAGCGACACCGCCGACATCACATCGCCAAACTGCAACTTGGCCGGCAGATGGTAAATCCCGCGGATCGACGGATCCCAGACCTGCCCGCCCATCATCACATTCACAAGGCTGAAAATCGGGTCGATATAAAGCGCGAAGAGACAGCCCAGAACAACCCCCATCGCCGTACCGATCAGGCCGGTGAACGCGCCACAGATAAAAAACACCCGCAGGACCGAGCCTTCGGTCAAACCCATCGTGCGCAAAATCCCGATGTCACGGCCCTTGTTCTTGACCAGCATGATCAAGCCGCTGGTGATATTCATCGCCGCGATCAGCACGAGGATCGACAGGATGATGAACATCACGTTGTCCTCGACCTCAAGCGCGCGCAGAAACGAGCCGCTGGCATCCTGCCAGGTCCAGACCTGCCCCCGCTCGCCCGCCGCGCGCAACAGCGGCAAGGCAAGCTCATCCACATTTTCGGGCTCACTCACCATCACCTCAAGCTCGTCGGCGCGCCCCTCACGGTTGAAAAAGCTCTGCGCCTCGTCAAACGGCAGATAAACCCGCACCCGGTCGATGTCATAGCGCCCGGCCGAAAAGATATAGACCACGTCATAGGCATTGATCCGCGGGCTGGTGCCAAAGGCGGTCTTGACACCATTGGGCGAGATCAACTTGATCCGATCGCCAATCCCGACGCCCAATTCCTGCGCCACGCCCGAGCCAATCGCGATGCCTTGCGCAAAGCTGGCGATATCACCCCGGCTCGTCTCGGGGTCGGCGACACGCGGAATGCTGCGCAGGTCGTCCGGCGCGATGCCAAACACCTGCACCCCGGCGTTTCGGTCGCGGGCACTGGCCATCACCTGCCCTTTGATCAGCGGCGCGGCGCGGGTCACGCCCGGCACTGCGCGCACACGCTCGGCCATGGCCTCGTAATCCTGAATGGTGCGGTCGATGCGCCCGCTCTGCGCGTCAACCTCGCCAGCGTTATAGACCGTCACATGCGCGTTCGCGCCAAGAATGGTGTCGACAAATTCCGCCCGAAACCCGGACCGCACCGCCAGCGTCGCGATAAGCGCAAACACCGCCAGCGTGATGCCGACAAGGCTGATCCATGTCATCACGCTGACACCGCCCTCGGCCCGCTTGGCGCGCAAATAGCGCCAGGCGATCATCCATTCAAACGGGGCAAAGGGGGCGGGCGTTCTGGCCATTCTGACACCTTGGTAAATTTGCGCGGACAGTGCGTTTTGTACCCGCTCGCGTCAAGGCCAAGCCCGCCAAACCCGGCAAGGCTTTGCCCGTTCACGCGCCGCTATGCGTCACTGCCCTGCGCGCGCAGCCAATCACAGACCTCGCCCGCATTGGCCTCGGGCACAAAGACCGGGTAAAAATGGCGTTCGATCACACCGTTGCGCACAATCAAGGTCAGACGGCGCAGCAATGTCTCGCCCGCCACCTCCATGCGCGGCAGGTTAAGCGCATCGGCAAGCCGCACCCCGGCATCCAACACAAGCGCGAACGGCAAATGCCTCCGCGCCACCGCCTCTGCCTGCCAGTCGGTGGTCTGTGTGGAAAGGCCGAATACATGATCCACGCCAAGCGCGCGCAATTCGGCATGGTGATCGCGAAACGCACAGCTTTGCGGCGTACAGCCTTTGGCGCCGGGGATCATGTGCCAATCCGCCGGGGCCGCCACATCCGGGCGGCCGGTCCTGGGATAGGCATAGATCACCACAAGCCCCGAAAGGGTCGCAAAATCAACCTCTTGCCCGTTGGTGGCGGGCAAGGCCAGCGACGGCATCGCCATCCCCGTCAGGTGATCGGCGCCGCCATCATCCACCGACCTCTGAAAATCGGCTTCGCTCACAGGCTCGGGCGCAGAACGTGACCTGCGTATGCCAGCGCCAGCTTTTCAATCGCCTGTTCGGGCGGCAATTCTTCGCTTTCCCCGGTGCGCCGACAGGCCAGCTCAACCACCCCGTTCTTTAGGCCGCGCGGCCCCACCGTAATCCGCCATGGCAGGCCGATCAGATCCATCGTGGCGAACTTACCGCCTGCCCGCTCGTCGCGGTCGTCATAAAGCGGCTCAAGGCCAAGCGCGTTCAGCGAGGCATAGATCGCCTCACAGGCGGCATCGGCCTCGGCGTCACCCTGTTTCACGTTCACGATACCGGCGTGATAGGGCGTCACGCCCTCGGGCCAGATGATGCCCTTGTCGTCATGGCTCGCCTCGATGATCGCGCCGACAAGGCGGCTGACGCCGATGCCGTGGCTGCCCATGTGCACCGGCGTGGATTTGCCATCGGGGCCCTGCACCGTGGCGCCCATCGCATCGGAATACTTGGTGCCGAAATAAAAGATCTGACCCACCTCGATACCACGGCTGGTCTTGCGCCGCGCCTCGGGGATGGCGTTGAACAGCGCCTCGTCGTGGGTCTCGTCGGTGCGCGCATAGGGCGTGGTCCATTCCTTTACAATCGCCGCGCAGTCGTCCCAGCTGTTGTAATCCACGGCGCGCTCGCCAAGGCTCAGATCGGTGATCGCGCTGTCATAGAACACCTCGGATTCGCCGGTCTCGGCCAGAACCAGAAACTCATGCGTGTCATCGCCGCCAATCGGGCCAGAATCGGCGCGCATCGGGATCGCCTGAAGGCCCATCCGCTCGTAGGTGCGCAGATAGCTGACCATGTGGCGGTTATAGGCGTGCAACGCATCCTCTTTGGTCAGGTCAAAGTTATAGCCGTCCTTCATGAAAAACTCGCGGCCGCGCATCACACCAAAGCGCGGGCGTACCTCGTCGCGAAACTTCCACTGGATATGATAGAGCGTCAGCGGCAGATCCTTGTAGCTGCCGACGTGGCTCCGGAAAATATCGGTGATGAGCTCTTCGTTGGTCGGCCCATAGAGCATATCGCGGCCATGCCGGTCGGTGATCCGAAGCATTTCAGCGCCGTAATCGTCATAGCGCCCGCTTTCGCGCCAGAGATCGGCGGATTGCAGCGTCGGCATCAGCATCGGGATATGACCCGCGCGCACCTGTTCTTCGTGCACGATATTCTCAAGCTTGCGCAGGATCTTGAAGCCCAGAGGCAACCAGGAATAAATCCCGGCGGTCGCCTGCTTGATCATGCCCGCCCGCAACATCAGGCGGTGCGAGGCAATTTGCGCCTCTGACGGGGTTTCCTTGAGCACGGGCAGAAAGTAACGGGACAGGCGCATGTTAGACCTCTGGCAAAGGATATTTGCCCCGGTTTATGGCTTTGCGGCGGTCCAGACAAGGGAGGATCACGCTTTCACCCTCCGCCCCCTTGAAACCGGGGGCCGCATGGGCAATGTGGAGGGGTAAAAGCGACAAAAGGCGGAACAGATGGCATTGCCGGTCAAGGATCAGCTGAAATACTGGGGGCTCGCTTCGGCGGTCTTCCTTGTGGCGCTGTGGTTTCTGGGCGATGTGATCCTGCCTTTCGTGATCGGTGGGGCGATTGCCTATTTCCTCGATCCGGTGGCGGACCGGCTAGAGGGGATGGGGCTAAGCCGGGCGGCCTCGGCCGTGGTGATCTCGCTGGTGGCGCTGTTGACCTTCGTGCTCATGGCGCTTCTGGTGATCCCCCTGCTGGTGGAACAGGCGGTGGCGCTCTTCAACATCGCGCCGCAACTGGCGCGTGACCTTCAGGGGTTTCTCTCTGATCACTTCCCGTCGATTTTCCAACCGGAATCCACCCTGCACAAGACCCTTCTGTCGCTTGGCGAAACCATCCGCGAGCGTGGCGGCCAGGTGTTTCAGACCCTGCTCAATTCTGCGGCCTCGCTGATTGATCTGGTGCTTCTCGTCGTGATCGTGCCGGTGGTGGCCTTCTACCTGCTCTATGACTGGGATCACCTGATTGCCAAGATCGACGGGCTGTTGCCGCGCGATCATGCGCCGGTAATCCGCGATCTTGCCAGCCAGATCGACCACACCCTCGCCAGCTTTATCCGCGGCATGGGCACGGTCTGCCTTGTGCTGGGCACCTATTACGCCATCGCGCTGATGCTCGTGGGGCTGCAATTCGGCCTTGTGGTCGGGGCCTTTGCCGGGCTGATCACCTTCATTCCCTATGTCGGCTCTATTGTCGGCGGGGTTTTGGCGGTCGGGCTGGCGCTGTTTCAGTTCTGGGGCGACTGGCTCAGCATCGGGTTGGTCGCGGCGATCTTTGTCTCGGGTCAGGTGATCGAAGGCAATGTCCTGACGCCCAAGCTTGTCGGCTCCTCCGTGGGCCTGCATCCGGTCTGGCTTATCTTTGCGCTGTCGGCCTTTGGCACGCTGTTCGGCTTTGTCGGCATGCTGGTGGCGGTGCCGGTCGCCGCCTCTCTCGGGGTGATCACGCGCTTTGCTCTGCGCCAATACAAGGACAGCCGCCTCTATCGCGGGCTGGACGCACAGGATCCTGATTGATGGCCGAACAGCTGAGCTTTGATCTGCCCGTGCGCACCGCCCTCGGGCGAGAGGACTTTTATGTCGCCCCGGCCAACGCACAGGCCGTCGCGATGATCGAGGACTGGCAAGGCTGGCCCTCGCGAAAACTGGTGCTTGCGGGGCCTGCGGGGGCGGGTAAAACCCATCTCACCCATGTCTGGGCAACCCTCACCGGGGCCAAGATCATCGCCGCGCGCGACCTTGCAGAGGCCGATATCGCGGGGCTTGCCAGCGGCCCGGTCGCCGTCGAGGACGCCGATGAAATCGCGGGCGACGCCCCCGGCGAAGAGGCGCTGTTTCACCTTCATAACCTGACCCTCGCCGAGGGGCATTCGCTTCTGCTCACCGCTGAAACCGCGCCGAATTTCTGGCCCCTCGCGCTGCCCGATCTTGCCAGCCGGATGCAGGCGACCACGCTGGCACATCTGCGCGCGCCCGATGATACGCTTCTGGCGGCGCTTTTGATGAAGCTCTTCTCCGACCGGCAACTCTCGCCCAACCCCGAGATTCTGCCCTACCTCGCGCGGCGCATGGACCGCTCGTTTGATGCGGCCCGTCGGCTCGTGGCGACGCTTGACGCAACCGCCCTTTCAACCGGGCGCCCGATCAACCGCGCCATGGCGGCAAAGGTGCTGGACAAAATGTCCGAATAGCGCCACCCTGCGTCACCTTTCCGTTACACTGCAACGCCATAAGGCCGCCATGACAAACGCTGATTTCCTCAAATCCCCAATGCCCGAACCGGTCGAGCTTCCGGATCTCGATATCACCGGACCGGGGCGGTTTTACAACCGCGAGCTAAGCTGGCTTGGCTTTAACTGGCGGGTTCTGGAAGAGGCCAAGAATCCGCGTGTGCCGCTGCTTGAGCGGCTGCGGTTCCTGTCGATTTCGGCGACCAATCTTGATGAGTTCTACAACGTCCGCGTCGCGGGTCTGCGCGAGCTGGCACAGGCGGGCAACGTGACCCCGGCCGCCGACGGGCTTACCCCCGCCGAACAGCTTGTGCTGATCAACGAGGACGCGCGCAAGCTTTTGGATGCGCAGCAAGATACCTACGAGGTCCTGCGCCACGAGATGGAACAGGAACAGATTTCGATCCTCGACATTGCCAGCCTGACAGAGGACGACAAGACGGTCCTGGCGGATGTGTTCCTGCACAAGGTGTTCCCGGTGCTGTCGCCGCTGGCCATCGACCCGGCGCACCCGTTTCCGTTTATCCCCAACCTTGGCTATTCCCTCGCTCTCCAGATGGAGCGCAAATCAGACAAGCGCCCACTTCAGGCGCTTTTGCCGATCCCGCAGCAGATCGACCGCTTTGTCACCCTGCCCGCGCCCGAGGGCACGTTTAGGGTTCTGCCGCTGGAAGAGCTTTTGCTCTTGCACCTTCACAGCCTGTTTCCGGGCTATAAATACAAGGGCCATTGCGCCTTTCGCGTGCTGCGCGACAGCGACCTTGAGGTCGAGGAAGAGGCCGAAGACCTCGTGCGCGAATTCGAGGTCGCCCTGAAACGCCGCCGCCGCGGCGAGGTGGTGCGCCTAAAGATTTCCGCCGATGCGCCCGCAGCGCTGCGCGAAGTGATCATGGAAGAATTACACGTCACCCCCGAAGAGGTGGTCGAGGTGAACGGCATGATCGGGCTGGCCGACCTCAAGGAACTGGTGCTTGAGGCGCGCGCCGATCTCTTGTGGCCGCCCTTTGCGCCGCGCGTGCCCGAGCGGGTGCAGGATCACGACGGCGACATGTTTGCCGCGATCCGCCAGAAGGACATGCTGCTGCATCACCCCTACGAGACCTTCGACATGGTGGTGCGCTTTCTGGCACAGGCGGCGCGCGACCCCGACGTGGTGGCCATCAAGCAGACGCTCTATCGCACCTCGCGCAACTCGCCCATCGTCGAGGCGCTCTGCGAGGCCGCCGAGGATGGCAAATCGGTCACCGCTCTGGTCGAGCTCAAGGCGCGGTTCGACGAGGCTGCCAATATCCGCCAGTCGCGCCGTCTTGAACGCGCGGGCGCGCATGTGGTTTATGGCTTTCTTGACCTAAAGACCCACGCCAAAATCTCGATCGTGGTGCGCCGCGAGGGCGAGAACCTTGTGACCTATACCCATTTCGGCACCGGCAATTACCATCCCATCACCGCCAAGATCTACACCGACCTGTCGTTCTTTACCTGCGATGTCACCCTTGGGCGCGACGCCACCAAGGTGTTCAACTATCTCTCGGGCTATGCCCAGCCCGACAGCCTTGAGAACCTTGCGATTTCGCCGATCACCCTCAAATCCCGCCTGCTCGAGATGATCGCAGCCGAGGCCGCTTATGTCGCCGAGGGCAAACCGGGCGCGATCTGGGCCAAGATGAACGCGCTGATCGACCCCACCGTGATCGACGCGCTTTACGCCGCCAGCCAGGCGGGCGTGCAGATCAACCTTGTGGTGCGCGGCATCTGTGGCCTGCGCCCCGGCATAAAAGGGCTGAGTGAAAACATCCGCGTCAAGTCGATCATCGGGCGCTTTTTGGAGCATTCGCGCATCGTCTGCTTCGGCAATGGCCACGGCCTTCCGTCCAAAAAGGCGCGGGTTTTCATAAGTTCCGCCGACTGGATGGGCCGCAACCTCGTGCGCCGGGTCGAAACTCTGGTCGAGATCGAAAACCCCACCGTCAAGGCCCAGATCGTGAGCCAGGTGATGGCCGCGAACATGGCCGATGTCGCCCAAAGCTGGGTCATGGCCGCCGACGGAAGCTTTGGGCGCACGGTCAAACCCGAGGGCGAGTTTGCCTTCAACTGCCACCGCTTCTTCATGGAGAACCCCTCGCTTTCCGGGCGCGGGTCGGCGGGGGCATCAGATGTGCCCAAACTGACCCATACGGATGATTGACCAAGAGCCCTCCCTGTCGCATAGAGAGGAACACCACACTGGGGTGAACATGGACGGTCATAACGATCCGATGGAACTTGACGGCGGCCCGTTTGGCCGACCCCTTTTCAACAAACCCTCTGCGCGCGCTCTGGCGCGTGTTGGCGTGGTCGATGTCGGCTCGAACTCGGTTCGCCTTGTGGTGTTTGACGGCGCGGCGCGCAGCCCGGCCTATTTCTACAACGAGAAAATCATGTGCGCCCTTGGGGCAGGCATGGCCGATACCGGGCGCCTTAACCCAGAGGGGCGCGTGCGCGCCCTTGAGGCGCTCAAACGGTTTCAGCTTTTGTCCGAGGGCATGGGAACCGGCCCGCTTGTCACCGTCGCCACCGCCGCAGTGCGCGATGCCGAGGATGGCCCCGAGTTCTGCGCTGATGTTCTGGCCGCGACCGGCCTCAAACTCTGGGTGATTGACGGGCGCGAAGAGGCGCGGCTTTCGGCGCAGGGTGTGCTCTTGGGCTGGCCCGGGGCTTACGGGCTTATCTGCGACATCGGCGGCTCGTCGATGGAGCTGGCCGAGATTGACGCCGGCACCGTGGGCGCGCGGGTCTCATCGCCGCTCGGGCCGCTCAAGCTGCGCGATATCAAGGGCGGCAAGAAGGCCCGCAAGGCGCATATCAAGGAAACCCTCACCGCGATGCAGGCCGAGCTTGGCGAGCAACGCAACCGGCTTTTCCTTGTCGGCGGATCGTGGCGGGCGATTGCTAAGATCGACATGGCGCGGCGCAATTATCCGCTGCATGTGCTGCATGAATACCGCATGACACCCGCCGCCGTGCGCGAGACCATCAAATACATCGCCGATCACGATCTAGACGCGCTGCGCGCGCAATCGGGGGTATCCTCGGCGCGGATCGCGCTTGTGCCGCATGCCGCCGAGGTGCTGCACGAAATCCTCAAGACCTTCCGCCCGCGTGACATTGCGGTGTCAAGCTATGGCATCCGCGAAGGCATGCTCTACGAACAGATGCCCCAGCAATTGCGCGACCGCGATCCTCTGATCGAGGCCTGCCGCTTTGCCGAGCACAAGGACGCGCGCCTTCCCGGGTTTGGCAAGGTGATCTATCATTTCATCCAGCCGCTGTTCAAATCCTCCCCGGCCGAGCGGCGCCGCCTTGTTCGCGCCGCCTGTCTGCTGCATGACGTAAGCTGGCGCGCGCATCCCGATTACCGCGCCGAGCTTTGCTTTGACAACGCCACCCGCGCCAACCTTGGCGGCCTCAAGCATTCCGAACGGGTCTATCTGGGGCTGGCGCTTTTGCATCGCTATTCCAACAAGCGCGACGGAAGCCGCTTTGCCGATCTCGATCCGCTTTTATCCGAGCGCGACCGCCAAGAGGCCGAAGTGCTTGGCAAGGCGATGCGCTTTGCCGCGATGCTCTGGCTGACAAAAAACGCCAAACTCGGCGAAATGCGATGGTTCCCGAAGAAGAAAATTCTGGAATTGCGCCTCTCACCCGAAGCGGCCCCGCTGTTTGGCGAAGTAGCGCGCGCGCGGTTTGACTCGCTGGCGGCATCGCTTTCGGCGACCGCCGTGGTCAAGAACCCGCGTTAAAGCTCTATTTCGCCCTCGGGCAACGGCCCGATCTCTTGCGGGGTTTTGCGGCGAATGATGATATCGCCATTGGGCAGAACCTCTGGCGCGTGATAGGCGCTCAGATCGCCGACCTTGGCCATCAGATCGCTCAGCGCCGGGCCCATTTCCTCGACAAACTGGCGCAGGGCCGGTTCCATATCCTCGGTCATGCCGCGCAGATCCTCAAGCGCCGGGCCCATTTCGCGCCTAATCCCCTCAAGGAACAAACGCGCGCCCTCTTCCATGAGCGATCTGCCCTGCTCCTCTTGCTCAGCGTCCTGCGCAGAGAGCGGCAGTGCGCCAAGTGAGGCAATGAACAGGGCGGTGATGAGCGGGCGTATGTGTTTCATAACCGTCATATAAGCACTCAATTCGCGGATTTTAAGATCACAGATCAATATCCAGCGTCACCGGAAAATGATCCGACGCCGTCAAAAGCGCATTGCACAGCTCCGGCATGTTCCAGCATTCAGGATCGTCAAACGGATGCCATATCCGCCAGACCGGCCCCTGCGCCATAAGATCAGGCGAAATCAGGATGTAATCCAGCAGCGCCTGCAAATACCGTTTCTCGGCGGTCAGGTAAAACCGCGACGTGCTGTGCACCTCGCCGACCCGCCGCGTCAGGGCGTTGCGGGCATGCGGATCATAGAGCATCAACCTGGTCTCAGCGCCCTCACCCATGATGATTTCAACCGACGAGCGCCCGAACAGATGCTCGTATTCGTCAAGCCCCGGACCATCGTTGAGATCGCCCAGCACGATAAGCGGCTCGGCCTTGCTAAGGTGCACCTCGATCCGCTGGCGCAACCAGACCGCTTGCGCCAATTGCTTGCGACGATTGGCAATCGACATTCGCATCGCCTCGTCACGGCCCTGCGCGCCATGCGGCGCCTTGGATTTCAGATGCGCGCCGATCATGCGCAACCTGCGCCCGCCCGCCGTCGTGACCGCCACCTCAAGCGGCGGCTTGGAAAACCGTACCTGATCGGCGGTGTCGTCGATATCAAGGTCGATCCGAAACACGCTGTCAAAGCGCGGCGCCGCGTCGCTGCCCTTCTGGGGGATGATCTCGCCTTTCGGGTCATGCTCTGCCGTCAGGACATCCGGGTCATACAAAAGTGCGATTTCCTGCTGGGTGTCATTGCCAAAGCCAACCAGCGCCTTGCGCGCCCGCAGCTTCATCACGCTCGCAAAGTTCTCAAGCGCGGTCACGGTGGTGCGCCGCCCGTTGTGATCCGGCGCCTCGATCACCATCACCGCATCGGCATTCATCGCGGTGAAAACCATGCCAATCGCCGCCAGTTGATCGGCGCGCGTCACATTATAACGGGCCGACCATTGGTCATCATCCAGCAGATTGCCCGCATCGTCGAAAAGCGCGTTGAACCATTCCACGTTATAGGTGGCGATCCGCATCTGCGCCCCCTTTGCCGATCTCATCCTGGATTTCCTCCCAGGCGTGATTGATATCGACAAGCCGCTTTTCCGCCAGCTTGATCGCCTCCTGCGGCAAGCCGCGCGCCATCATCTTGTCGGGGTGGCTGTCGCGCACCATTTGACGCCAGGCCTTGCGGACCTGTTCAAGCGTCATACTCTCGTCGACCCCCAGAACCGAATAGGGATCAGGGCGTGCCTCGGGCACAAATCGCGCCCGAAGCGCGCGAAAGTCGTTGTCTTTCACGCCGAAAATGCCCGCCACCTGCGCCAGGAACGCATCTTCCTTGGGGTGATAGATCCCATCGGCCATGGCAATGTGAAACAAGCCCTCAAGCAAGACGCAAAGCGTGCCCGGCTCAGCCTGAAACATCCGCTGGATACGAGCGGCATAATCCTCGAACCCCGCCACATCCTGACGCGCGAGGTTGAACACACGCGCCGCCCCGGCCTCATCCTCGGCGGCGATCTGAAACACCTCGCGAAACGCCGTCACCTCATCGCGGGTCACAAGACCATCGGCCTTGGCCATCTTCGCCGAGAGGGCAATCACCGCAATCGTAAAGCCGACACTACGTTCCGGCGCGGTGCGCAGACGGTCAAAAACCGCGCCAAGACCCTCGCCGCTGGCTAGGGCCGCCAAGGCCTCGGTGATGCGGGTCCAGATCGACATGGCAATAGACTATCGGCTTTCCAAGGGCTTGTCAGCGCCACACTCACAGAAGTTTCTGCAAAAATACAAGGTCCATCCAGCGCCCGAATTTGCGCCCCACCTCGGGCATGCGCGCGACCTCTGAAAAGCCGATTGCGCGGTGAAATGCAATCGCCCCGACATTTTCGCCGCTGACCCCGGCCACCAAGGCATGAAACCTCTGGCTCCGCGCCACCTCTTCCAGCCGCGTCATCAGGGCTCGGCCAACGCCACGCCCACGCGACGCCGCGTCAAGGATGATGGTATGCTCGCCGGTATGCGCATAGCCCGGCCCGGACCGGAATGCGCCGAAACTGGCAAAGCCCAGGATCACGCCGCCCCGCTCAGCCACAAGAAACGCCTCGCCACGACCCGCGATGTCCTGCCCCAAACCCTCTGGCGTCTTCTCCTCGGTGGTGAAGGTAACCGATGTTTCGCGAATGAGTGGGTTCCAGATTGCAAGGATCGCCTCGATATCGCCGGGCCGGGCCTGACGGACAATCATCCCAAGACCCTGATCCCTGAGGGCGTTGCAATCTCGGCGCGCAATCCCGCCGCGCCGGTTTCAAACACAACCCGCCTATCGTCGAGCACGGGGCCAAGCGCGCCCGCAAGCGCCGCAGCCTGCGGGTGGCTGACAACCAAACGCTCCAACCTGCCCCCCGACGGGGTGAGCCGCGCACTTGGATGCCCGCCCCGGCCCCATTCCATCAAGGCCGGAAAAAGAGTGTCGTAGGGCAATATCCCATCCTCGGGCACCGCCATCTGCCAATGCAAATCTCCCCGGCTCAGCGCCACGGGGCGCCCCGCCTCGGGGTAACGCGCCACCAGCCCTGCCAGATCATCGACCTGACAGATCCAGGTGTTCAATCTCGGCGCGCCACTGAAGCGATCAAGATCAAACCAGCGCGGACAAACCGGCGCCTCGGCGCCCGGATCAATCGCGATCACCTCAAGATAAATTCCATCCTCAAGCCCAAGCAAAAGGTTATGAGTGCCGAAATGCGCATGCTGCCCTCCCGCCTGCAAGCGCAGTCCAAGACTGTCCTCAACCCAAACCCGCCCGGCCTCAAGGCTTTCTGCGGCCACTGCCAGATGATCAAGCTTCATGCCTCACCCCTTTTCTTCTGGCCCCAAATATCCCGGGGGGTGCGGGGGGCTGCCCCCCCCGCCGCTGGCACCTCAGGCGCGCGCTTCGCGGATCAGGCGCAGAATATCCTTCGCGGCCTCCGGGATATTGGTGCCGGGGCCGAAGATCGCCTTCACACCAGCCTTTTGCAAGAACTCGTAATCCTGCTGCGGAATGACGCCGCCACAGATCACGATGATTTCACCGGCATCCTTTTCACGCAGCGCTGCAATCAATTTCGGCGCCAAGGTCTTGTGCCCCGCCGCCTGAGAGCTGATCCCAACCACATGCACGTCGTTGTCGACTGCATCCTGCGCGGCCTCATCGGGGGTCTGGAACAGCGGGCCAACATCGACGTCAAAGCCGATATCGGCAAAGGCCGTCGCGATTACCTTGGCGCCGCGATCATGGCCATCCTGGCCCATCTTGACCACAAGCATCCGGGGGCGGCGCCCCTCTTCCTCGGCAAAGTCCTCGACCGATTTCTGGATCGCGGCAAAGCCTTCGTCGCCTGCATAGGCCGCGCCATAAACGCCTGCCAGGGTTTTCACCTCAGCGCGATGACGGCCGAATTCCTTTTCAAGGCTCATGCTGATCTCTCCTACGGTGGCGCGGGCTCGCGCGGCCTCGACGGCCCCTTCAAGAAGGTTGCCACCCTCTTTGGCACGGCGCGTCAACTCGTCAAGCGCGGCCTGACAGGCGGCCTCATCACGGCTGTCGCGAATGGTTTTCAGGCGCACGATCTGGCTCTCGCGCACGGCAACGTTGTCCACATCCAGAATGTCGATCGGGTCTTCCTTGTCCTTGCGGTACTTGTTGACGCCGACGATCACCTCGGTGCCACGGTCGATCATCGCCTGCCGCGTGGCGGCGGTTTCCTCGATGCGCAGCTTGGGCATGCCGGATTCAACCGCCTTGGTCATGCCGCCCATGGCCTCGACCTCTTCGATCAACTCCCAGGCCTTGTCGGCCAGATCAGCGGTCAGCTTTTCAACGTAATACGACCCGGCCAGCGGATCGACCACATTGGTCACGCCGGTTTCTTCCTGCAAAATCAGCTGGGTATTGCGTGCAATCCGGGCGCTGAATTCGGTCGGAAGGGCAATCGCCTCGTCAAGCGCGTTGGTATGAAGGCTCTGCGTGCCGCCCAACACCGCGCTCATCGCCTCATAGGCGGTGCGGATCACGTTGTTATAGGGGTCTTGCTCCTGCAAACTCACGCCGCTGGTCTGGCAATGGGTCCGAAGCATTTTCGAGCGTTCGTTCTTGGCGCCAAACTCGGTCATGATGCGGTGCCACAACAGACGCGCGGCGCGCAGCTTGGCCGCTTCCATGAAAAAGTTCATGCCGATGGCAAAGAAAAAGCTCAGCCGCCCGGCGAACTTGTCCACATCCATGCCCGCCTCGATCGCCGCGCGCACATATTCGCGACCATCCGCCAGCGTATAGGCCAGCTCCTGAACAAGGTTCGCGCCGGCCTCTTGCATGTGATAGCCCGAGATGCTGATCGAGTTGAACTTCGGCATCTCGTTGCTGGTATATTCGATGATATCGCTGATGATCCGCATGCTGGGCTTGGGCGGATAGATATAGGTGTTGCGCACCATGAACTCTTTCAGAATGTCGTTCTGAATGGTGCCCGATAGCACGCTCTTGTCATGTCCCTGCTCTTCGCCGGCGACGATAAAGCTGGCCAGAACCGGGATCACGGCGCCGTTCATCGTCATCGACACGCTGACCTTGTCAAGCGGTATGCCGTCGAACAGGATTTTCATATCCTCGACACTGTCGATGGCCACGCCGGCCTTGCCGACATCGCCTTCAACGCGGGGGTGGTCGCTATCGTAACCGCGGTGGGTGGCAAGATCGAAGGCCACCGAAACGCCCTGTTGGCCCGCTGCCAGGTTGCGGCGGTAAAAGGCGTTGGATTCTTCGGCGGTGGAAAAGCCCGCATATTGCCGGATCGTCCAGGGGCGTCCGGCATACATCGTTGCCTTGACGCCGCGCGTAAAGGGCGCCTGTCCGGGGATCGTGCCCATATGAGGCAGGTCCGCGACATCTTCTTCGGTATAAAGCGGCTTTACCGGGATGCCCTCAAGGGTGTTCCAGGTCAAATCGTCCAGCGGGCGACCCCGCAGCTCTGCTTCGGCCAGTTTACGCCAGTCGTCTTTCTTCTTCGTCATTGGGGTGTCCTCTTGTCGTCTGGCCGATGGGCGGGTTTTGTCCCGCCTTCACCGGTCCGGTTTCCTCTGTCAATCGTGCCAGACGACCGGCCCCGGCGCTCAGCCAGAACAGATCGTCGGAATAAGCCTCTTGCAGGGCCAATGTCTGATATCGGTCAAACGGGCGCCAACGGCCTGTGCCTTCGCCAAGACGCGCGCAATCGCCACCCCGCGCCGTCACAAGTTTACGCAACTCCTCCAGATCGGGCGCGCGGTTCAGCCATTCGCGTGCCGCTTTGCGCGGCAGGCTGTCGATGCCGGTCATCTGGCGCAGCTTTTCTTCCGGCAGGTCGGCATAAACCTCATGCGGCAGCACCAGAGTTTCCGCGCCGGGAACGGCACAGGCCAAATCAGTGATCACATCGCGCCAGTGGCGGTTCACTGTCACCAGCCGATCAAGATCGTCCGGGCCAGGCACCCGGTGCCCCCGTCCCACCGCAAAGGCCATCGCCGACGACCACCAGGCATCCTGCCCGCGCACCGAAACGGCAACCCGGGTGATGCGCCCGTCAAATGCATTGGCAAAGCGCGCCATGCGATCCCCGATGCCGCCATAAAGCCGGTTGTCACGCAAATTGCGGCGCGGCGTGCCGATCATGTTCTCGTCACTGACAACAAGCTGGCGAAGCCCTGCCGCCTCGGCGCGATGCAGGCGGAGCGCGATGCGACCGCGGGCACGGTCAAGTTGCTCCGTCGCCGTACGGCGCCCCGCCACGGGAATAACCCCGGTCAACACCCCGTCGCGCGTGACATCCGGGCCCCAATATCCAATTCCCTGCGCCTCAAGCACCTTGCGATTGGCGTTCATATAATGCTGGAAGCTGGTCGAGGCGGTTCTATGCGCCCCCAGATGCAGGATGATTTCCATATCAATACGTGCCTTTCGCCCGATCGCCGCGTCTTGCGGGAGATTTGTTTCAACCCCGTCACTCTGCTCGCGAAATTCTGACCATGGCATTAATCGTAAAATTTTTCGGACCCGCCGCGATTGCCCCTTCGCAATTGCACTCATCCCCCCTATATCTTGTTTTGTAGGAGAGCCGATGAAACCCTTATTGCCCCTTGTTTTTATAGCATTTACTGCCATGTCCGCCATCGCGCAAGACGCGATCCAAGATCCTGTGGATAGCCTCATCCTTGATGGAACCGCGACAAATTTGAATGAATTTCTATGGATTAAAAGGCCGCTTATTGTCTTCGCCGATACGCCCGCAGATCCGCGATATGTCGAGCAGATGGGATATATAACCGAGCGGCTTGATTTTCTTGACGAGCGCGACGTGGTGGTTTTGACAGATACCGATCCTGCGGCCCGCTCAGAGCTGCGCAAGGCGCTGCGCCCGCGCGGGTTTTCTCTGGTGCTGGTGGGCAAGGACGGGGTCATATACCTGCGCAAACCGGCGCCCTGGCGGGTGCGTGAAATCACCCGCAGCATCGACAAACTGCCGATGCGCCAGCAGGAATTGCGCGACCATACCGGCGGAAGCTGAGGCTGGCGCGCCATCTATTTGGCCCCCATCGCAACAACCAAAAGCCCTGATCTCGGCTCAAGCAGCATCAAGGCGCCGCTCTCATTGTCATAGGCAAGGGTGGCGCCGGTGGTGACGATCACATGACGAAACGCGCTTTCGGTGATCTCGCCCATGCAGGCGCGCGCCTCAAGGCCGACCCGACGCATTTGCATGCCGATAGCGCGGTCGAAATTTGCGAGCGCCACCATTGACTGATCCGGCGATTGCCCCGCGCGCGTCATCGCCACAAGCCCGCGCGAAGCAAGCACGCGGCCCATTTCGCCAACATTATCGGTCAGCGGCATGGCGGCCTTCGCCCCGCCGCTCTTGACCTGGTACACCGCTGCGGCACAATCGCGCTCAGCCTTGAACTCAACTGTTTTGCCAAGGCTGAACCATTGCTCAAGCCGATCTCTCTGGGCCGCCTCTTCATCGCGCGCGCAGGCCGTGACCAGCGCCATAAGCACCAGCATAGACATCGCATTACGCATATGAGCGGCGGCCCCGATCATTGATTTATTCGAACTCCATGATCACATCGTCAACCGCAAGGCTGTCGCCCGGAGCGGCGTTAAGCTTGGTCACCTTGGCCTTTTTCTCGGCGCGCAGGATATTTTCCATCTTCATCGCCTCCACGGTGCAAAGCGCCTGACCTTCCTGTACCTCGTCGCCGACCGCCACGTTGACCTTGACGATCAGACCCGGCATCGGACAGAGCAGCAGTTTCGATGTATCAGGCGGCAGTTTCTCAGGCATTAACGCGGCCAGTTCGGCCTGACGCGGGGTGCGCACATGCACCTTGAGATCTGCACCGCGCGAGCGGATGCGGAAACCGCCCGAAATCTTGCCGACCTTCAACACCAGCGGCTTGTCATCGACCATCAGTGTCGCAAGCTGATCGCCCGGCGTCCAACCGCTTGTTACCCGGAGGCAGTCACCATCCTCAAACTTGACGTTAGCGCCGGATTTATCGGCATCAATCGTCACCGCAAAGCTTTGGCCCTGAAGCGACACGACCCAATCCTCGCCGACGTGGCGTTCGTGGTTGTCCATGCGCCCCGACACGCGGGTGCGCCGGATTTCGGCGACCCGGTGCATCGCCGCACAGCTTGCCGCAATCGCGCGCAGGGCGTCAACTCCAAGGCTAACCCCTTCAAATCCATTGGGATATTCTTCTTCGATAAAGGCGGTGGTCATCTTACCGGCCACGAATTTCGGGTGATCCATCACCGCGCTCAGGAACGGCAGGTTATGCCCGACGCCTTCCATCTCGAAGGCATCAAGCGCATTGCGCATGCCCTCGATCGCCTCGGCGCGGGTATGGCCCCAGGTGCAGAGCTTGGCGATCATCGGATCGTAATACATGCTGATCTCGCCGCCTTCAAAGACGCCGGTATCATTGCGCACCACGGCCCCCTCGATCGCAAGTTCCTGCGGCGGGCGATAGCGGGTCAGACGGCCAATCGAGGGCAGGAACCCGCGATAGGGATCTTCGGCATAAAGTCGGCTTTCCATCGCCCAGCCGGTCAGCTTGACGTCACCTTGCGCCATAGCAAGCTTTTCGCCGTAAGCAACGCGGATCATCTGCTCCACAAGATCGACCCCGGTGATCAGCTCGGTCACCGGATGCTCGACCTGAAGGCGGGTGTTCATTTCAAGGAAATAGAAGTTGCGCGCACCGTCGACGATGAATTCCACCGTCCCGGCTGAGGCATATCCCACCGCCTGAGCAAGCGCGACCGACTGTTCGCCCATCGCCTTGCGCGTGGCCTCGTCAAGGAACGGGCTTGGGGCCTCTTCAATCACCTTCTGTTGCCGCCGCTGGATCGAACATTCACGCTCGCCCAGGTAAATGCCATTACCGTGGCTGTCACAGAGCACCTGAATTTCGATATGGCGCGGTTGGGTGATGAATTTCTCGATGAAAATCCGGTCATCGCCAAAGCTGCTTGCGGCCTCGTTCTTGGAGCTTTGAAAGCCCTCGCGCGCCTCGTCGTCATTCCAGGCGATCCGCATGCCCTTGCCGCCGCCGCCGGCACTGGCCTTGATCATCACCGGATAGCCGACCTCGTTCGAAATCTTGACCGCATCCTCGGCATCTTCGATCAGGCCCATATAGCCCGGAACCGTGCTGACGTTGGCCTCTTGGGCGATCTTCTTACTGGTGATCTTGTCGCCCATCGCCTTAATCGCGTTAACGGGCGGCCCAATAAAGGCAACGCCTTCAGCCTCAAGCGCCTCGGCAAACTTGGGGTTTTCGGACAGAAAGCCATAGCCCGGATGCACCGCCTCGGCGCCGGTCTGGCGAATGGCATCCATCACCTTGTCGATCACGATATAGGATTCGCTGGCCGGTGCGGGACCGATGTGAACCGCCTCATCGGCCATGCGCACATGCAACGCATTGCGGTCAGCATCCGAATAGATCGCCACCGTCTTGATACCCATGGCCCGCGCGGTTTTGATCACCCGACAGGCGATCTCGCCACGGTTTGCGATCAGGATCTTCTTGAACATCTTAGGTCCCTTCTTTCCGGTTCTTGGCCGCACGTCTGCGCGCACGGATCTTGCATAAAAAAGACCACCGGCGCGTTATGCGCCGATGGTCCGTATCTGAGCATCGCACGACACGGGCAATAGGCCCGGCGCGCGGCTTGAATTCTTTTTAGTTACAGCGGCTTGGGTAAGCCTGGCAATAAACGACATTGCCCGCAGCACCGACAGCGGCGCCAGTGATGACGCTGCCGCCCACTGCGGCGCCGGTGATCGCCCCGGCCCCGCCGCCCAAAAGCGCCTGTTCGGGGATGGTGTCACCGCAGGCCGCAAGCCCCACGAGGGCAAGGGCCGAGAGCATCGGTACAACTCTACGCTGAATGGTCTGCATGGTGGAGTCTCTCCTGAAATATGCGATTGGATATCGCCGCCACTCAACGCCATATCACATGCGCCGTCAAAGCGATCAGGTCTTGCATGGCGCCTATCGGCGAGCCCCCGCCGATAGGCGCAAACCCCGGCTTTCAAAGAAAAAACGGGCGGTCTGTACCAGCCAGCACAGCGCCGCCCGTAAGGGGAAGGGTAACGGATCAGACGTTTGGTCAACGCCCCTTGGGGAAGGGCATCCATAACCTGAATTACACTGTCGATATCGCGCGCTCCGGCCAAGCTGAAACCGCGCAATGCGACCGCATCGGCTGTATCCCGCGTATTTTCACAACCCATGGGCAATTTCATGCCGACCAGCGCCATCACTCACCCCCCCGGTCGCTGAACGCTTCGGGAAAAGACGACCGCGCGACGGCCAGGTCAATCACCAGCAGCGCGTCATAGCTTTCCGGGTCAAAACTCTCGTCAAAGGCTTTCACCTCGCGCCCGAACAGCCAGGCCAGACGCCCGGCGTCCAGATTGCCGCGCTCAAACGGCTGATCGCCGAAATGTTCCCAAAGCGCGCGCAGAAAGCCCGCATCGGCGCGCCGGTCTGCGGGGCGGCGATCGCGAAACCGCTCTCGCTCGGTAAGTGGCGTGGCACCCTTGGGATTGGCGCGACGAATGACAAATTGAAAATCAGTGCCCGGAAGACGTCCGGGGAAACCGCGGTGCTTGATCATGACAGGGCCCCAAATTCGGCAAAGGGGGCCGTGGTCCATCCCGCAGCCGCCTGCGGAATGGATGAGTGATTATGGAATGGGTGCGGCCTATACGCCGCCGCCAGTCCCCGAGCCGGCGCCCGGTCCGGGACCGGCACCCGAGCCCGGACCAGCCCCCGGTCCAGGCCCTGTTCCCGGGTCCGTTCCTGGGTCCGTACCCGGGTCCGTACCGGAATCTGCACCGCCTGTGCCGCCCGCTGCGGCGCCACCACCGTTAGCGGTGCCAACGCCGGAAGCAGCGGCAGCCGCTGCGGATTCTGGCGAGACACAGAGATCACCCGACAAAACCATGTCCTCGGGACAAATGGCTTCGCCATATTTTGTGAAACCTGGCTGAACACCGATAGGCGGCGGCGGTTCCTGCTGGCCACAGGCCACGAGTCCGCTAATTGCGACGAAACAAAATGCAGTTTTTGTTTTATAAAACATTTATCTTCCCCTTGAGGCTTCGTTCGGTACCCGTGTTTGCAATCACCGGCAGATTGAGTATCCGAATCCAAAAGAGGGCTGTATTGACCAAGGTCAATTATCTTTGTCCTATTGCCGCATCGCGACAAAAGCGGGACAGGCGACGCCGCCTGCCCCATTTCAACCTTGAAAAGGTTACTTGTATTTACCGGTGATGACCGGCTCGGTCGAAATCGGCTCGGGCTCGACAACGACGAATTCTTCCTGTGCGGGCTGTGCGCAAGCTGCGACAAAGGCCACAAGGCCAATTGCGAGAACGCTCTTGATGCTGTTCGACATGTATTTCTCCTGTCTCTCTTGTCTACGTAATCAGGGGTCGTGGGGACGAATCCCGCCGACCGCCCGAATGGCGAGGTTAAGGTTACTCTGGTGCAACCAGCGGCAAGCATAGCCGAATTCCGGGAAAATGAATACGCGCTATTGGCGAACACCCGCTCATGTGACGCCAAAGCCTCGTTCCAGCGTCCACCTGAACTGTGTCTGTCAACATCTTGTGTTTGCATTAAAACATCTCCCAGATGCAGGCCCCGTCTTGCACGCTATAGGCCTCGAAAACCTGTGTAACCTCGGGGTCGAACACCCCGAACTCCGATGGCCTGTCGGCCAGTGATATCACGATCCGGCTGGGCATCGGCCCAATCCCCGGAAGGCGCGTCACGGCGTAGGTCTGGCAAAGGTGATCCATATCCGCCATGACCGTCTCAAGTGCCGCCTCGCCGCCCGTAAACCCTTCTGCGACAAAGCGAAACCGATAAGTAAGCCCCCCGCCCGGTCGATCCGTCAGCACCTCCAAAAGCCGCGCCTCAAGCCCCGATGGCAGCAGCAGCGCCTCCTCCTGCGCCGCCGCTGCCTGTTGCGCAAGGCAAAGCGTCAAAACCAGCCCCGCGATCCTCATCTCGCCCTCCGCATCCAGCGCGCACGATTGGCCGGATCTTCAAGCACCGCGGCGATCCTTGCCTCGGCATCGGCACGGTCAAACCGGCCCTGAACCTCGCCACCGGCGACAACCTCAAGGCCGTTGCCAGAGCGCGTCACCCGCACCGCCGGCACAAACCCGCGCAAGGCCTGCAGGGCCCGCCACATATCCTGACGCACGAGATGCGCAAGATAGCGCCGCCCACCCTTCGGAAGCTGAGTCGCCACCGCCAGATCAAACCGAACAGGCCACCGCCGCGCCACGATCAGCGCGCCCTCCTCTTCGACCTCATGCCAGCGATCCCGGCCCATGCCCTATCTATCTACCCTGTTTCTTCTTGCGTTAAATATCCCGGGGGTTTGGGGGCTGCCCCCAAGTTACCCCTCCCTCAAAGCGGGATATTATCGTGCTTTTTCCATGGGTTAGCCAGCTTCTTGTTGCGCAGGGACGCAAACGCCCGGCTCACCCGCATGCGAGTGCTGCGCGGCTGGATCACCTCGTCGATGAACCCGCGCTCGGCGGCAACGAAGGGATTGGCGAACCGATCCTCGTAATCCTTGGTATGCGCCGCGATCTTTTCGGCATCCTTGAGGTCGCCGCGATGGATGATCTCGGTCGCCCCCTTGGCGCCCATCACCGCGATCTCGGCGGTCGGCCAGGCATAGTTGAAATCACCGCGCAGGTGCTTGGAGGCCATAACGTCATAGGCGCCGCCATAGGCCTTGCGGGTGATCACCGTCACCTTCGGCACCGTCGCCTCGCCATAGGCAAACAGCAATTTCGCGCCATGCTTGATCACGCCACCATATTCCTGGCTTGTCCCCGGCAAAAAGCCCGGCACGTCGACCAGCGTCAGGATCGGAATTTCAAACGCATCACAGAACCGCACAAAGCGCGCCGCCTTGCGCGAGCTGTCGATATCAAGACAGCCAGCCAGAACCGTCGGCTGGTTGGCGACAACACCAACGCTCTGACCTTCAAGGCGGATAAAGCCGGTGATGATATTCTTGGCAAAATCGGCCTGAATCTCATAAAAATCTGCCTCATCGGCGATCTTATGGATCAGTTCCTTCATGTCATAGGGCGTGTTGGCATTGTCGGGGATCAGCGTATCAAGGCTCTCCTCGACACGGCCCGGCTGATCAAAGAACGGGCGCACCGGCGGTTTTTCGCGGTTGTTGAGCGGCAGGAAATCAACCAGGCGGCGCACTTCGGCCAGGGCCTCGACATCGTTCTCGAACGCGCCATCGGCAACGCTTGATTTGCGGGTATGGGTGCTGGCGCCGCCAAGCTCTTCGGCGGTGACCACCTCGTTGGTGACGGTCTTGACCACATCGGGGCCGGTCACGAACATGTAAGAGCTGTCGCGCACCATGAAGATGAAATCGGTCATCGCGGGCGAATAGACCGCGCCACCGGCACAGGGGCCCATGATCAGGCTGATCTGCGGCACGACACCGCTGGCCATGATATTGCGCTGGAACACCTCGGCGTAACCGGCAAGGCTTGCGACACCCTCTTGAATACGCGCACCGCCAGAATCGTTGATCCCGATCACCGGCGCGCCGTTCTGCATCGCCATATCCATGATCTTGCAGATCTTTTCAGCGTGGGTTTCCGACAGTGATCCGCCAAAGACGGTAAAATCCTGGCTGAACACATAGACCATCCGGCCATTGATCGTGCCCCAGCCGGTGACAACACCGTCGCCATATGGCCGGTCCTGCTCCATGCCGAAGTCAGTGCAGCGATGCGCCTTGAACATGTCAAATTCTTCAAAGCTGCCGTCGTCCAGCAACAGTTCGATACGTTCGCGCGCTGTCAGCTTGCCCTTGGCATGCTGGGCGTCGATCCGGCGCTGTCCACCGCCCTGACGGGCTTCGGCGCGGCGGCCTTCCAATTCCTGAAGGATGTCTTTCATGGCACTCCCCTTGCGATATTGCGGGCATCATAGGGATTTTAGCCTCAAGGACAAAGCAGAATCCCGCAAATTTGCAAATACTTGGAAAGTATAAAGTGCAAATCTGTAAACTTGCGAACAAATGGCGGCCGGCATGGACTTCACCACAGGCCCCTTTTACGCCAGTCTCATGAACCGGGAAAACAAGGTCCGGTTTCTGGACCGCACAACACCACCGCATATCATCACCCTCATCCTGCTGGCAGGGCTTTCGGCGCTGGCGATGAACATTTTCCTGCCAAGCCTGCCGGGCATGACCGCGTGGTTTGACACCGAATACCGGCTGATCCAGCTCTCGGTCGCCCTCTACCTCGGCGTCAATGCCGGCCTGCAATTGCTGATGGGGCCGATTTCGGATCGCTGGGGGCGGCGCCCGGTGATTATCGGCGGGCTGAGCCTGTTTCTGATCGCCACGCTTGGCTGTATCTTTGCGCCCAACGTCTATGTTTTCCTGACCTTTCGCATGGTGCAGGCCAGCGTCGTCGTGGCCATGGTCCTGAGCCGCGCCATCGTGCGCGACATGGTCCCGCAGGACCGCGCCGCAAGCATGATCGGCTATGTCACCATGGGCATGGCCGTGGTGCCGATGGTCGGCCCGGCCTTTGGCGGGGTGCTGGATAATCTGTTCGGCTGGCAGGCCAACTTCTGGGCTCTGTTTGCGCTTGGCGCGCTGATCCTCTGGCTGGCCTGGTCCGACCTTGGCGAAACAGCTCCGCTGAGCGGGCGCACACTTGCGCAACAGTTTCGCGAATATCCCGAGCTTCTGACCTCGCGGCGCTTTTGGGGCTATGCCCTCGCGTCGGGGTTTTCGTCAGGGTCGTTCTTTGCCTATCTCGGCGGCGCGCCCTTTGTCGGGGCAGAGGTGTTTGGCCTTGAACCCGCAAAGCTTGGCCTGTTTTTCGGCGCCCCCGCCATCGGCTACTTCCTCGGCAACTTCGCCTCGGGGCGCTATTCCACCCGGATTGGCGTGAACCGGATGGTGTTATGGGGCACCTTGGCCAATGCCGGCGGGATCACGGTGAACCTTACGCTGTTCTACCTCGGGCTTGGCACGCCGCTCACGTTTTTCGGGCTGATGACGCTGATGGGGCTGGGCAACGGCATGGTCATCCCCAATGCCACCGCTGGCGCCCTTTCGGTGCGCCCCGAGCTTGCCGGCACCGCGAGCGGGCTGGCGGGGGCGCTGATGATCGGGCTTGGGGCGGCTCTCTCGGCGCTTGCCGGGTTGCTTCTGACCCCCGAGAGCGGCGCGTTTGCCCTGCTCGGGATCATGCTGAGCACCGCGCTTGCCGCGATCATGACGATCCTGATGGTGATGCGGCGCGAACGCCGCCTTGGGCTATCCTGACGCCCGCTCACGCCCGCTCACGATGTTTCGATCCCCTCTGGATATGGGCCCAAGCACCGCCTAGCTCGGGTATAAGCCCAATCAAAAGGAGGCCCTCATGACCCCGCAAGCCCCCCGCCCCGCCAAGGACACCAAGGTCAAAACCCCGCCACCTGCGCGCGTTAGCCCCCTTCAACGGCGCACTCTGCCGTTCAAATTCACCGATTGGGCGGCGATCTAAACCCGGCTGAATCGCGGCCCCACCGCCACAGTTGCGTAAAAGATGCCCCCATCACCGGGTTTTGATTGTTTCAACCTTATGGGGTTATCCTATACTCTGAGCCGAATTTCAGGAGACAGCCAATGATCCAACGCCGCAAATTTCTGGCCACCGGCCTTGCCGCCGTTGCCCTTCCCGCGCTTGTGCCTGCCATAGCAAGCGCCTTTGAGCTTGATCCAAGATACGCCCCGCAAGAGGTGGATTTTGATCCCAAGTATGAACCCGGTCAGCTGATCATCCTGCCGCGCGCGCATTTCCTCTATTTCGTGACCGCGCCGGGCAAGGCGCGGCGTTACGGCGTCGGCGTGGGCAAGGCCGGTCTTGAATTCACCGGCACCGCGACAATTGCCGTGAAAAAGAAATGGCCCACCTGGCGCCCGACCAACGAGATGATCGAGCGTGATCCCGGTGCCTATGGCAAGTTCAAGGACAACGACTATGTTCAGCCGGGCGGCAAGGGCAACCCGCTTGGATCGCGCGCGCTTTACCTGTTCCAGAACGGGCGCGACACCTATTACCGGATTCACGGCACGACCCAGCCAAGCTCGATCGGGCGCTCGGTGTCAAGCGGCTGTATCCGGATGATCAACGAACACGTGCAGGACCTTTACGAGCGTGTGCCGACCGGCACCGTCGTCACGGTTCTCTAGACCATTCCACATCAGACATCGCCGCCGGTTCCGCCATCCGCAGGACCGGCGGTTTTGCCTTTAACACCAGTAAAGCGTGAAATTTCATCAGGATTGCAGCAATCCGCGCATCGCGTCTTGTCTCTTGATTTTTAAAAAATCTGCTCCCATATTTTTCACTGCGACGTTACAGCTATCGACCATCTGCTCCTATCAACGGCTCAGTCACTCGATCTTGCACGACTTTGCCGGGCTGCCGCACCAACGCGGGCAGCAACACTTGAGAAGGAGACCACAGAATGGCAAGTGGCACCGTGAAATGGTTTAACGCAACCAAAGGCTATGGCTTTATCGCGCCCGATGGCGGCGGCAAGGACATTTTCGTTCATATTTCGGCTGTTGAGCGCGCAGGCCTTACCGGTCTGGCCGACAACCAGAAAGTGACATTCGACGTGGAAGCGGGCCGTGATGGCCGTGAATCGGCGGCAAATATCGCCCTCGCATAAAGCGCGCTACCTTACGTTGCGAATGGGGCCCCGCGTGGGCCCTTTTCATTTTGCGGCGGTGATCAACTCGACCACCTTCGGCCCAAGCGCCTCGACGATCCGGGCTACGCCCTCGGCATTTGGATGAATGCCATCCGCCTGAAAATAGGCCTGAAGATCGGCCGGGCTGCCCTCGCCCAGACCGGCAAAGAAATTGCCCGCGTAAAGCGTGCCATAGGCCTCTGACAGCTCAGGATAGATCGCGTCGAAATCGGCCTTGTATTCGGCCCCGTAATTGCCCGGCGCCGTCATCCCCACAAGCAGAACCTCGATGCCCTTGGCCTTGGCCACCTTGAGAATTTCCTCGATATTTCCGCGGCTCATGGCCGGATCAAGCCCACGCAAAAGATCATTGCCGCCAAGCGTCACGATCATCGCATCAACCTCGGGTGTCAGGCTCCACTCCACGCGCGCCGCGCCACCTGTGGTGGTGTCGCCCGACACGCCACCATTGACAAGCCGCGCCTCAAGCCCCTGATCCGCAATCCATTTCTGCATCTGAGGCACAAAGCCCTGATCCTCGACAAGGCCATAGCCCTGCGTCAGGCTATCGCCCAATGCGAGCACCGTGACCGGCCCGGCCCAGGCGGGGCTGACAAGCATGAGAAAGGCGGCTATTGCCTTGCCCAAGGCCCGGCAGGCCCCATATGTCACAAAATCCTTATTGATCAGGCGCACTCGTATGACCTCTCCGATTTTATCGCTTACCGACGCCACACTTTCGCTTGAGGGCAATGCCGGACTTGTCCAGATACTCCACGGGATTTCTCTGGATGTCCACCGTGGCGAGACGGTCGGGCTGATCGGGCCGTCGGGATCTGGCAAGTCTTCGCTGCTGATGCTGATGGGCGGGCTGGAACGTGCCACCTCGGGCAAGGTCATGGCGCTTGATCATGACCTCTCGGCGATGAACGAAGATCAGCTTGCCCGCCTGCGGCGCGACAATTTCGGCATTGTGTTTCAATCCTTTCACCTGATCCCGACGATGACCGCGATCGAAAATGTCGCCACCCCGCTTGAACTTGCCAATCAGCCCGATGCACAGGAGCGCGCCGCGCAAGAGCTTGAGGCGGTCGGCCTGCATGCGCGCGGCGGGCATTACCCCTCACAGCTTTCGGGCGGCGAACAACAGCGCGTTGCCCTGGCGCGCGCCGCCGCGCCGCGCCCGGCGATCATTCTGGCCGATGAACCCACCGGCAACCTCGACAGCAGCACCGGCGCTGCGATCATCGACCTGCTGTTCGATCTGCGCGACCGCCATGATGCCACGCTGGTTCTGGTCACCCACGACCCCGAGCTTGCGGCGCGCTGTGACCGGGTGATTAGCCTTCGCGACGGCCGGATCGAAACCGCCGAGGCCGCCGCATGAGCCTTGGGGTCGCGGTAAAACTGGCCCGGCGCGAGCTGCGTGGCGGCTTGCGGGGCTTTCGGGTATTTCTGGCCTGCGTCATCCTTGGCGTGGCCGCGATTGCCGCCGTCGGCACGATCCGCGAAAGCATCAAGGCCGGGCTTGTGTCGCAGGGCGCCGCGCTTTTGGGCGGCGATGCGGAACTTGAGCTGACCTATCGCTTTGCGACCGCGGCCGAGCGCGACTGGATCGACCAATTCGCCAGCCGCACCTCGGAAGTTGCCGATTTCCGCTCGCTTGCGGTGATCCCCGAGGGCGCGCGCGAGCTCACGCAAGTCAAGGCGGTCGATGCCGCCTATCCGCTTGTCGGCGCCGTTGAATTGCTGCCCGAGATGGCGCTTGCAGAGGCGCTTGCCGACAGCAACGGCCTGCCCGGCGCGGTGATGCATGCGCTGTTGATCCAGCGGCTTGACCTTGAGGTCGGCGACACATTTCGCCTTGGCACGCAAGAGTTTCGCCTGATGGCGGAACTTGTGCGCGAACCCGATCAGTCGCGCGCCGGGTTCGGCCTTGGCCCGCGCACCATCGTGGCGACAGAGGCGCTTGAAACCTCCGGCCTCTTGACGCCCGGATCGCTGTTCAAGACCAAATACCGGCTTGATCTGCCGGATGGCGCCAACCTTTCGGCGGCGGAAGAGAGCGCCAAGACCGGCCTTGCCGGAAGCGGCTTTCGCTGGCTTGATGCGCGAAACGGCACGCCCCGCGTTGCCCAGTTTGTCGAACGCCTTGGCGCGTTTCTCGTGCTGGTCGGCCTTTCGGGGCTGGCGGTGGGCGGTGTCGGCATTTCCTCGGCGCTGCGCTCTTATCTGGCGGGCAAAACCCGCGTGATCGCCACGCTGCGCACGCTTGGCGCGGATCAGCGGACGATCTTTCTGACCTATTTCATCCAGGTCGGCGTTCTGGCGCTTGTCGGGATCGCGGTCGGGATAGGCCTTGGCGTGGGTGTACCGATTGCCCTGGCACCGGTCTTTGCCGACGGCCTTCCGGTGCCGGCGGTCTTTGCGCCCTATCCCCGCCCGATGGCCGAGGCCGCACTCTATAGCACCCTCAGCGTGCTTATCTTTACCCTCTGGCCGCTGGCGCGGGCGCGCGACGTGCGCGCCGCCGCGCTGTTTCGCGATGCGGTTTCGGGATCAAGCCGCTGGCCAAGCTGGCCCTACCTGCTGGCCACGGCGCTGCTGATCGCCACGCTTCTGGCCTCGGCCATCCTGTTTTCCGGCAACCTGCGCCTGACCCTCTGGACGGCGGGCGGCATCGGTGGGGCACTGGCCTCTCTGGCCGCCGCCGCATGGCTGGTACAAGGCGCCGCGCGCGGCCTTCGCCCGCGCCTGCGCCGCCGCCCGGCCCTGAGTTGGGCGCTCGCCGCCATCGGCGGGCCAGGCACCACGGCGGGGCCGGTGATGCTCTCGCTCGGTCTGGGCCTCACCGTTCTGGCCGCGGTTGGTCAGATTGACGGCAACCTGCGCCGCGCGATTGCCGCCGACCTGCCGGAGCGCGCGCCGTCCTACTTCTTTGTCGACATGCAAAAGGACCAGATGCCCGGCTTTCTGGAACGGTTGGAAAGTGACCCGGCCGTGAGCCGGATCGACAGCGCGCCGATGCTGCGCGGGATCATCAGCCGGATCAACGACCGCCCCGCAACCGAGGTCGCCCCCGGCCATTGGGTGGTCGAAGGCGACCGCGCGATCAGCTATGCCGATGCCTTGCCCGCGCGCACCGAACTCACCGCCGGAACATGGTGGGGCGAGGATTATACCGGCACGCCACAGCTTAGCTTTGCCGCCGAAGAGGCCGGGGAAATCGGCTTGAAACTTGGCGACCTGATCACCCTCAACATTCTGGGGCGCGACATCACCGCGCCGATCACCTCGTTCCGCGAGGTTGATTTTTCGACCGCCGGCATGGGCTTTGTGATGCTGATGAACCCTGCGGCCCTTGCCGGTGCGCCGCATAGTTTCATCGCCACGGTCTATGCCGAGCAAGAGGCCGAGGCGGCGATCCTGAACGATATCAACGACCGCTTTCCCAATGTCACCGCGATCCGGGTGCGCGACGCGATTGCGCAGGTGTCTGAGCTTCTGGCCGGTCTCGCCTCGGCCACATCCTGGGGCGCGTCGGTGACGCTTTTGACCGGGTTTTTGGTGTTGATTGGCGCCGCCGCCGCCGATCAGCGCGCCCGTACCTATGAGGCCGCGATCCTCAAGACGCTTGGCGCCACGCGGGGCCGGATCCTGACCAGCCTCGTGTTGCGCGCCGCCATTCTGGGGGCGGCGGCCGGTCTTGTGGCGCTTGGCGCGGGGATCGCCGGGGGCTGGGCGGTGAGCCATTTCGTGATGGAGACCAGCTTTGCGGTGATCTGGCCCTCGGCCATCGCGATCATCCTTGGTGGTGCGCTTGTGACCCTTCTGGCCGGGCTTGGCTTTGCGCTTGGGCCACTGACGGCGCGGCCCGCGCAAACCCTTCGCACGCGCGAGTAAGCCGCATTGAAACCCGGCGCGGGCAGTGGCACCTTAACGACCCAGCATGACAGGAGACGCCATGACAGATTCGCTGCCCATCCCGCTTAGCTCGCCGATGACACCCGCCCAGCAGAGCGCGCTGATCAACCTGGTGCGCCGGGCCGCGCGCGCCGAGATCATGCCGCGGTTTCGCAATCTGGCACAGGGCGATATCACCACCAAATCGGGCCCGCACGACCTTGTGACCGAGGCAGACCACCAGGCCGAGGCGATGATTGCGCGCGGATTGCAGCGGATGTTCCCGCATGCCCTCATCATCGGCGAAGAGGCGGTCGCGGCCAAACCGTCGCTGCGCGAGGATGTCTCCGCCGCAGAGCTGGCAATTATCATCGACCCGGTGGATGGCACCTGGAATTTCGCCCACGGCTTGCCGCTTTTCGGGGTGATCATCGCCGTGACGCGTTTCGGGCGGCCGGTGCTTGGCCTGCTTTATGATCCGATTGCGGATGACTGGATCATCGCGGATGAGGCCACGCCAACCCGCCTTGGCGCCGCCCTTGGCGCAGAGCGCCCGGCAAAGGTATCCTCGGGGGGCGAGTTGTCCGAGTTGCAGGGGTACATGCATTATTCCTTGATGACACAGGAGCAACAAGAGCTTGTGGCGCGGCTTTTGCCGGGTCTGGCGCGGGTGACATCGCTGCGCTGTTCGTGCCATGAGTACCGCGTTCTGGCGCAGGGGGCGGTCGATTTCGTGATGTCGGGCATGCTTAACCCTTGGGATCATGCGGCCGGGGTTGTGGCTTGCCAACAGGCGGGTGGGGTTGCCATGATGCTTGACGGGCGCGCCTATAACACGGAGATTTCCGAGGGCTTTCTGCTCTGCGCCGCAAATCAAGACACCTGGACCCGGCTGCGCGATCATTTCGCCGGTTTGCTGGGCGAGGCCTGGGACGAAAAATCCTAATTCCCGCCTCAAAACGAACAAAGACGTATGACATTAGATCATTCTACTTCCGATTGATCCAACATGGGCTCAGGCATGGTGACCAACCAGCGACAGGCGGATAATACCGATTTCCCCACCCTATCCGACAAGGACAGGGCCGAGGCGATCGGCTGTCTCTATGACGTCGCGCTTGATCCGGCCCGCTATGAGGCGCTTTTGGATCATTGGGAAAGCGCGATCAGCCCGCTGCGCGCGCGCGCCGATTTCGCGGCGCCGCGCCTGCTTGATGACCCGCAAATCGCCAGCCATTTCCGACGTGCCGGGGAATTTCTGGACCGGATCGCGCTGAGCGAAGACCCCGATGAGATCGACGCCATCCTTGCCCCCTTTGACAGGGTCGCGGCGCTCGTGTTCGATCAAGAGAACTGCATTCGCGCGGCAAATGAGGCGGCGCGCATACGGCTAAACCTGCCCGAAAAGGCGCGGCTTGGCGATCTGTCGATCAACGCCGATGACATCGAGGCCGTTGCCGCCACCGTGCGCCTTCTGATCCATGACAGCGACAAGGACAGCGCCGTCTTGCGCGTGCGCTCGCGCGTCGAGGGGCACCTGATCGTGCTGCGCCTGCAACGTCATCTGGCAGCGGATGGCACGCCGCTTGTGATTGCCGCGTCAAACGAGGTCGCCTGGCCAGAGGGCTTTTGCGATATCCTGCGCAGCGCCTTCAGCCTGAGCGGCGCCGAGGCCGAAGTCGTGCGCCATCTCGTCGATTGCCGCTCCGTCAACGAGATCGCCACGCAGCGCGGCCGCTCGGTGGATACGATCCGCGCCCAGATCAAATCAATCCTCGCCAAAACCGAAACCCATTCCCAGCTGGAGCTGGTGCGCCTCGCGCTTTCGGTCATGGACATGACCAGCCTGACCCTGAAATCGGCCACCGGCCCCCGCGTGGTGAGTGGCGGCGATGGCATGCTCAAGGAGCTGGATTTTCAATCGCTGGTTACCCCGGACGGACGGCGGCTTGATTACCTCGTGCTTGGCGATCCGGGCGGCACGCCGGTGCTGTATCTGCCGCTGGATTTCGGGCTTGTGCGGTGGCCCGCCTCGGCCGAGGCCGAGGCCGAAAGGCGCGGCTGGCGCATTATCGTGCCTTTGCGCCCCGGTTATGGCCTGTCGGACATGGTGGCGCGCAGCACCGATTACGACGCCGCCCTGACCGCCGATACGATCCAGATATTGCAGGCCGAAAGCGTGACCCGCTGCCCGATCATCTGTCAGAGTGGCGACTTTTATTACGCCGTTCTGTTGGCCCGCCAGAACCCCGAGATGATCAGTGCGATCATCGCCTGTTCCGGCATGCTTCCGCTAACCCGGCGCGAACAATTCGAGCGCATGGACAAATGGCACCGCTTCATTCTGGCGGGCGCGAAATATACGCCGCATCTGTTGCCGTTCATGGTCAAGGCCGGCTTTCTGCTGGCCCGCAAGATCGGCAAACGCGGCTTCTTCCACTCGGTTTTCGGCAATTCGCCCGGCGATATGGCCACATTTGAAGATGCCGAAGTGTTCGAGGCCATCGTTACCGGATCGGACACCGCCCTGTCCGACACCCATTGCGCGCATGAACCCTTTTCCCGACAGCTAACCTCGGGTCAGCTTGGTGACTGGAGCGATGAGGTCAATGCCTTGCGCGGCCAGCTTCCGGTGGTCTTCATGAGCGGCACCCAGGATCCGCAGGTGCCGCTTGCCACCCTGCAAGAATTTCAGCGCGATTACACTTGGATCGAATTCCACCTGTTCGAGGATGCCGGTCAGCTGGCGTTTTTCCGGCGCTGGCGCGATGTTCTGGATCGCCTCACAGCACTTATTGCGGAATAATCACTATTTTACCCTATATGGGGTATGACAGACTCATCTTATTCACGCTACCGTGATATTGCGTGAGTGGACTGGTATGACGTGATGGCGCACCCGGCCCTGCTTGACACTGACCGATTATTTGGTCGTTCTGGTTTTCAAGAGTAAATTTTCAAACGATGAGGGGCGGTCCGCAAGGGCCGCCTTTTTCGTCTGTTGCCCCGCCTGAAACCGACGGCCGCAAGGGGGTGCCCCTGCGGCCGTGTTTCATATCCAACCGAGGGGCGCTATTCGGCGGCTTCGGCATAATCCTCAAGCGGCGGACAGGTACAGATCAGGTGCCGGTCGCCATACACATTGTCGACCCGGTTGACCGGCGGCCAGTATTTATCGACCCGGAACGCCCCCGGCGGGAAACAGCCCTGTTCGCGGCTATAGGGCCGGTCCCATTCGCGCACCAGATCTTCCATCGTGTGCGGCGCGTTCTTGAGAGGGTTGTTGGCCGCATCAATCCGGCCCTCTTCGATGTCGCGAATTTCTTCGCGGATCGCCAGCATCGCATCGCAAAAACGGTCAAGCTCGGCCTTGGTTTCGCTTTCGGTAGGTTCCACCATCAAAGTGCCGGGCACAGGAAAGCTCATCGTTGGCGCGTGAAAGCCGCAATCCATCAGCCGCTTCGCGATATCGTCCACGGTCACGCCCGCGCTGTCCTCGAAGGGGCGCGTATCGAGGATGCATTCATGCGCCACCCGTCCCGTCGGCCCCTTGTAGAGCACCTCATAGGCCCCCTCCAGACGCTTGGCGATATAGTTGGCGTTCAGGATCGCAACCCTCGTCGCCTGGGTAAGGCCCGCGCCGCCCATCATCAGGCAATAGGCCCATGAGATAGGCAAGAGCGAAGGCGAGCCATAGGGCGCGGCGCTGACCGGGCCCTGTTCGCCCCCCGTTGCGGGATGCCCCGGCAGGTGCCGCACAAGATGCTGCTTCACACCAATCGGCCCCATGCCGGGCCCCCCGCCGCCATGCGGGATGCAGAAGGTCTTGTGCAGGTTCAGGTGGCTCACATCGCCGCCCAGATCGCCGGGACGGCTCAGCCCGACCATGGCGTTCATATTGGCGCCGTCGATATAGACCTGCCCGCCATGGCCATGGGTGATCTCGCAGACCTCTTTGACGGTCTCCTCAAAGACGCCATGCGTGCTTGGATAGGTGATCATGCAGCCGGCAAGATTGTCCGAATGCTTCTCGGCCTTGGCGCGGAAATCATCGACATCAATATCGCCATTGGCGGCGGATTTGACCACCACCACATCCCAGCCGACCATATGCGCGCTGGCCGGGTTGGTGCCATGCGCGCTGACCGGGATCAGGCAAACCTTGCGGTGCCCCTGCCCCTGCGCGCGGTGATAGGCGGCGATGCTCAAAAGGCCGGCATATTCGCCCTGCGCGCCGGAATTGGGCTGCATCGAGATCGCCGCATAGCCGGTGATATCACAGAGCTTGGCACTTAGATCGTCGATCATCTGCTTATAGCCAAGCGCCTGATCCTCGGGCACAAACGGGTGCAACAGGGCAAATTCCCGCCAGCTTACAGGCATCATTTCTGCGGCCGAGTTGAGCTTCATCGTGCAACTGCCAAGCGGGATCATCGCGCGATCAAGCGCAAGGTCGCGATCCGCAAGGCGACGCATGTAACGCATCATCTCGGTCTCGGCCCGGTTCATGTGGAAAATCGGGTGATCAAGGTAATCCGTCTCGCGGTGCAAGGCCTCGGGCACGCGGTAATCGGGGGTAAAATCGGTGTCCTCCATGATGATCCCGAAGGCGCGCCAGACGGATTCGATCGTGGCCGGGCGGGTGCGCTCGTCCAACGTGATGCCGATCTTGGTCTCGCCGACATGGCGCAGGTTCACGCCCTCGCGCACCGCTGATTGCAACACGCCGCGCTGCAAGAGGCCGACATCGACCGTGATCGTGTCAAAGAACGCCTCTGGCTCTACATGAAATCCCGCAGCCTCAAGCCCCTTGGCCAGACGCACGGTCTTGCGGTGAATGCGCTCGGCAATCGCCCGAAGGCCCTCGGGGCCGTGAAACACCGCATACATCGACGCCATGACCGCCAAAAGCGCCTGCGCGGTGCAAACGTTGCTGGTGGCCTTTTCGCGGCGGATATGCTGTTCGCGGGTTTGCAGGCTAAGGCGATAGGCGCGGTTGCCATGGCTGTCGACCGACACGCCGACAATCCGCCCCGGAAGCGCGCGTTTATAGGCATCCTTGGTCGCCATATAGGCGGCATGCGGGCCGCCATAGCCCACCGGCACACCAAAGCGCTGCGTGCTGCCGACGGCGATATCGGCGCCCATCGCGCCGGGCTCTTTCAACAGGGTAAGCGCCAGCGGATCGGCAATCACGATGCCAATGGCGTTTTGCGCATGCAGCGCCGCGATCTCGGGGGTGAAATCGCGCAGGGCACCATGGGTGCCGGGATACTGGAAAATCGCGCCAAAGACCCTGTCGGCCTCAAGATCGTCGGGCGCGCCGACAATGATCTCGATATCAAGCGGCGCGGCGCGGGTCTGCATCACGGCGATATTCTGCGGATGGCAATTTTCATCGACAAAAAACGCGCGCGCCTTGGATTTGGCGACACGCTGCGCCATGGTCATCGCCTCGGCCGCCGCCGTCGCCTCGTCCAGAAGCGAGGCATTGGCAATCTCAAGCCCGGTCAGATCGCTGACCATGGTCTGAAAGTTCAACAGGGCCTCAAGCCGCCCCTGGCTGATTTCCGGCTGATAGGGGGTATAGGCCGTGTACCAGGCGGGGTTTTCAAAGATGTTGCGCTGGATCGCGGGCGGCGTAACCGTCCCGTGATAGCCCTGCCCGATGAGAGAAGTCAGAACCTTGTTCTTCGAGGCGGTCTGCCACATGTGATGCAGCAACTCGCTTTCGGATTTGGGCTTGCCGAAATCAAGCGGCGCCTCCTGCCGGATCAACTTGGGCACGGTTTCATCAATAAGCGCCTCAAGGCTGGGCACGTCAAGACGCTCCAGCATCTCACCCATTTCCTTGGGCGACGGGCCGATATGGCGCCGGTTGGCAAAATCATACGGCAAATAGTCTGTTGGCTTGAAAGGCATCCCAGATCTCCCTCTGACAGGCGCGAGATGCCGGACCATCATGGCCCAGCGCCCCGGCTTTCATCGTTCCAAAAATACTCCCGCGCGGCGCGCGTCCCGCACTGCGCGATCAGACGCTAGCTGATGTAATCCTGATAGGCGGTCTCATCCATGTACTCGTCCATCTGGCCAAGGTCGCTCGCCTTGATCTTGAAGAACCAGCCATCACCGGTCGGGTCGTCATTGACCTTGCCGGGCGTGTCGGCCAGCGCCTCGTTGACCTCGACAACCTCGCCGTCAATCGGGGCCAGGATATCGCTTGCGGCCTTGACGCTTTCGATCACGACCACCTCGTCATCCTTGGTCACCTGGGTGCCGATCTCGGGCAGCTCGACAAAGACGACATCGCCAAGCTGTTCGCTGGCATGCTCGGTGATTCCGACCACCACAAGGTCGTCTTCAACGCGCAGCCATTCGTGTTCTTCAGTAAATTTCATGCTCTTCTCCCTGATGATGTTCAGCGTTTGAAATTGGCAGGTGTAAACGGCAGTTTCGCCACTTTGACCGGCATGCGCTTGCCGCGCACTTCTCCGTAAATGACCGTGCCCTCGGTTGCCAAGGGCTTGGGCAGATATCCCATCGACATCGGTGCCTCGATCGTCGGCCCGTAAGCCCCCGAGGTGACCTGCCCCACCGGCTCGCCGCCCTCCGCAGCCGCGAAAAGCGGCGTGCCCTCGCGCATCGGCGCACGCCCTTCGGGGCGCAATCCGACGCGCGCACGCGCAGCGCCATTGACCATCTCGTCAAGGATGCGCTCTGCGCCGGGAAAACCGCCCTCGCGCGCGCCGCCCGCGCGGCGTGCCTTCTGGATTGCCCAGATCAGGCTTGCCTCGACCGGGCTCGTGGTCTCGTCGATGTCATGGCCATACAGGCAAAGCCCCGCTTCAAGGCGCAGGCTGTCGCGCGCGCCAAGGCCGATGGGCTCTACGTCATCATGCGCCAGCAAAGCGCGCGCAAGGGCCTCGGTCTCGGCTTCAGTCACCGAAATCTCATAGCCATCCTCGCCGGTATAACCCGAACGTGAAATCCACAGCTCGCCGAATTCCGAGGCGAAAATGCCCACATCCATGAACCGCGTCGCCGCGACGCCGGGCACCATGCCCTCAAGCACCGCCTCGGCGGCCGGGCCTTGCAGCGCCAAAAGCGCGCGGTCGGTGATTTCCTCGACCTCGCAGCCGGGCAGGCCTGCACGCATATGGGCGATATCGCCCACCTTGCAAGCGGCATTGACCACCACAAACATGTGATCGCCGCGATTGGCCAGCATCAAATCGTCCAGAATGCCGCCCTCGTCATTGGTGAAAAACCCATAGCGCTGGCGCATCTCGCCAAGTCCTATAAGGTCAACCGGCACAAGCGCTTCCATTTCGGTCGCGGTCTGTGCATAACCGCCCGGCGCGCGCAGGATCACCTGCCCCATGTGGCTCACGTCGAAAAGCCCGGCCTTGGCGCGGCAATGCAAATGTTCCTTCATCACGCCCGCCGGGTATTGCACCGGCATGTCATAGCCGGCAAAGGGCACCATCTTGGCGCCCAGTTCCCTGTGCAGTGCGTTCAGTGGCGTTGTGAGCAAATCGGCCATCTGCATCCTCCCTTACCTTTGGGCCCGGATAATCAGATGATCACACCGGCACCGTTACGACGCATTGGCCCTGAAAGCCGCGTCACGATGCCCCCTCTGTCCTTTTGCCTGAGATCGCTATCCCTTCGGCGCCCCGGCATATATCCGGGATCTCTCCAGAGTCTCTTGTCGTCGGACAGGTCCTTGCGCCTGAGAGTTTCCGGGGCGGTTGCTCCTTCGGCACTGGCAAAGCCAGTTCTCCCTATCCGATCTGCGTGTACGTTAGTATACTGTTTGAGCCGCTTCAAGCCTATTTCAGGCAGGGCGGTGTTGAAAACAATGTGAACAGTGCCTCGTTGTTACAGACCAGCGCCTCAAGCGTGATCTCGTCAAGGTGGGCATAGAATGCCTCGACCGCATCGGCCAGCGCCAGACGGAGCCGACAGGCATCGACCAGCGGGCAGGTATTGTCGACATCGGCAAAACATTCCGCCACCGGCGTATTGGCCTCAATCGCGCGAAACACCTCGCCGACGGTGATCGCGCTCATGGCACGGCCAAGCATGACGCCGCCGTGCCGCCCGCGCTGCGTATGTAAAAACCCAAGCTGGGCCAGCTTGTTGATCACCTGCGCCAGATGACTTTCCGACGTATTACAGCGTTCCGCGATCTCGGATTTGGTTACCATCCGACCCGGATTGGCACCACAGAACATCAGCAGCCTGATGGCGATATTTGCACGTTTGGTGACCCGCATGGCGAAACCGCCCCCTTGCTTGAATGTTGCCAACTTTGCCTGCAAACTCCACCGCGACCATGATTCAGATCAAAAGGGGCACGTTATACCCTCACTTAGCGATGCATATTTCTTTGGCTACGGCAGCCTCGTGAACCGCGACACCCATGTGTTCGATGCGGCCCATCCCGCGAAGCTTCGCGGCTGGCGGCGGGTCTGGAGGCCTACAGAGCTGCGCCCGGTGGCCTTTTTGACGGTTGTGCCCGACCCCGCCAGCACCATCGACGGGCTGATCGCGGCGGTGCCGGGGGCCGATTGGCCCGCGCTTGATCTGCGCGAGGCGGCCTATGCCCGCGTGCCCGCACACGATCAGGTCACCCACAGCTTGCCGCATCGCCCCGAGATCGCGGTCTATAGCATCCCTGAGGGCGCACATGGCACGCCAAGCATCGCCCATCCGATCCTGTTGAGCTATCTTGATGTGGTGGTACAGGGCTATGCCCGCGAGTTTGGCCCCGAGGGTGTGGCGCGTTTTTTTGATACCACCCACGGCTGGGAGGCCCCGATCCTTGATGATCGCGCCGCGCCGCGCTATCCGCGCCACCAAATCCTGAGTGCGGCCGAGCGCGGGCTTGCCGACGATCACCTTGAGCGCGTGAACGCCCGCCTGATCCGCGATACCGCCTGAGCCACAGGATATGGACACGGGCGCAGCCCCGCGCCAAACTGGTGCCAAAAGGGCGTGATCCTCGTGAAACTTCAGCTTCTTTCAACCACCGGCATGACCCTTTTGCGGATGAGCCGTAAGCTCTGGATAAGGGTCGCGCTCATGGCCTTGCTGGCGGTGCTGGCCTCGGCCATCGCAATCCTGTTTGAGAGCTATATCCCGATCGGCCTTCAGAACCGCTTTACCTCCAATTCGGTCATGCCGATCCTGACGATCCTTGCCTCGGGCATGCTCGCGGTAAGTACGTTTTCGCTGAACGTCATGGTGACCGCGCATAATGCGGCCGCCGGTCAGGCGACACCGCGGGTGCATCGCATCTTGCTGGCCGACACCACCACGCACACGGTTCTGGCCACCTTTATCGGCGCGTTTGTCTATTCGCTCAGCGCGATGATCCTGTTCAAGGCCGGGTTCTATCCCGAGGGCGCGAGCGTTCTTGTGCTTGGCTTTACCGTGGCGGTGGTGGTGCTTGTCATTCTGGCGCTGCTGCGCTGGATTCATCACCTCAGCGATCTTGGAAGCATGGATGCCACGCTTGCCTCGACCGAAGAGATCACCCGCGCCTGTCTTATGCGGACCCGCCGCCTGCCCTCGCTTGGGGCGCAGCGCTTGACGCGCGACATGGTTTTGCCAAGTGAGGCAGAGCCGCTCGCCTCGCGCGCCACCGGCTATGTGCAATTCATCGACCTGCGCGCCATAAGCGACAAGCTGACCAGCGATCAGATCCGGGTCTATCTTTACGTGCGCCCCGGCGACTACGTGATCAAAGGCCAAGTGATCGGCCATGCCACCGGGCTTGGTGAGATGGCGGAAACCCTGATCACCAAAAGCCTGACCATCGGGCGCTATCGCACCTTTGAACAGGATGCCTCTTACGGCTTGCTGGTGCTGTCGGAAACCGCATCACGGGCGCTGTCGCCGGGCATCAACGATCCCGGCACGGCGATTGCGGTGATCTGTCGGCAGGAAAAGCTGTTGCTGGACTGGGCGCATGGCACCCCCGATAGCGACACGCCGCTGTTTCCTCGGCTGTTTCTACCGGATGTGTCGCGGCGCGCCTTGATCGAGAACACCTTCGCCAGCACCGCCCGCGACGGGGCGGGCCTTATCGAGGTGGCCGAACGCCTGCAAGACGCGCTCAGCACCTTGGCAGAGGGGCCCGAACCAGAGCTTGCCGGTGCCGCGCGCGATCTGGCCGCGCGCGCGCTTGAGTATGCCGATCTGGCCTTGCCGCTAGAGAGCGAAAAAAAGCGGCTTCGCGACCGGAGCGATAACCCTAGCCCTTGGCCTTGATCACCTGCAACAGCGGCAAAACCTGTGACATGTCGGGCCCGTGCGCCTGCCCGGTCAGCGCCTTGCGCAGTGGCATGAAAAGACCACGGCCCTTGCGGCCAGTGGCCTCTTTGACGGCGGCGGTCCACTTGCCCCAGGTTTCGGTGTCATGCGGGCCCTCGGGCAAAAGCGCCATTGCCTCGGCGATAAAGGCGCGGTCCTCGTCCTCGATCGCCGGCTCTGCGCCATCGCGGAACAATTCCCACCACGCCGCAAGGTCCTTGCGCGTGGTGATGTTTTCGCGTGTCACCTGCCAGAATTGCTCGGCCTGCTCGGCCGGCACGCCGACCTCGGCGATGGTTTCGGCCATCGCGTCAAGCGGCAGAGCGGCAAGATAGCGCGCGGTCAGCGGGAACAGATCCTGTTCGTCAAACTTGGTCGGGGCCGCGCCAAAGCGATCGATATCAAAGCCCTCGATCAACTCGGCCATATCGGTGCGAAGCTCGATCGGGTCCGACGAACCAAGCCGCGCCATCAGGCTCAAGAGCGCCATCGGCTCGACGCCCTGCTCGCGCAGATCGCGCAGCGACAGCACGCCAAGACGCTTTGACAGCGCCTCGCCCTGCGGCCCGGTCAAGAGCGAATGATGCGCGAATTCCGGCGGGGTGCCGCCAAGCGCGGTGATGATCTGGATTTGCGTCGCGGTGTTGGTCACATGGTCCGAGCCGCGCACCACATGGGTCACGCCCATTTCCACGTCATCCACCACCGAGGCCAGCGTATAAAGCACCTGACCATCACCACGGATCAACACCGGATCGCTGACCGAAGCGGCATCAATCGAGATATCGCCGAGAATGCCGTCATTCCAGTTGATGCGTTCCTGATCAAGCTTGAAGCGCCACACGCCATTGCCGCGCTCGGCGCGCATCGCGTCCTTCTCGGCCTCGCTCAACTCAAGGGCGGCGCGGTCATAGACCGGCGGACGCCCCATGTTGAGCTGTTTCTTGCGCTTCAAGTCAAGCTCTGTTGGGGTCTCGAAGGCCTCGTAGAACCGGCCCATCTCGCGCAGCTTGTCCGCCGCCTCGGCATAGCGGTCAAGCCGCTCTGACTGGCGCTCTGTGCGATCCCAGTGCAGGCCGAGCCATTCCAGATCATATTTGATCGCGTCGACATATTCCTGTTTCGAGCGCTCAGGATCGGTGTCGTCGATCCGCAAGATGAAACTGCCCCCCGCCTTGGCGGCGATCATGTAATTCATCAGCGCGGTGCGCAAATTGCCGACATGGATATATCCGGTGGGCGACGGGGCAAATCGGGTGGTGGTCATGGGCTTCTCCTGCTTCGCGGTGGATGTGTCACAGGTGCGCGTCATTGTCCAGAAATCCCCGCTTTGCCCCCCCCGTCTTGCGGATTTTCCCGTGCGAATGCGTCAAAACGCCGTGAAGCCCTAGGAGTGTGCATAAAATGCCCTATCCTCCCTTGCAGCAACAGGAGGAATCACATGACCAAAACGACCCTCACCCGCCGCAGCCTTTTGACCGCCGCCGCCGCCGTCCCGCTGGCCGCAAGCTTTGGCCCCGCCCGCGCAAGCGCCCCGATGATGGGGGCGTCAACCACGCGCCATAACCGTTTTGTGCTTGGCGATTGCGAAGTGACCGCGCTTTTGGCCGCGACCATGCCGCGCCCTGATCCGCATTCGATTTTCGGCCTGAACGTCAGCGCCGAAGAGTTCAACGAGGTCTCTGCCGCCGCCAATATCCCCACCGATGCGGCACAGTTCTTCTTTACCCCGACCGTGATCAACACCGGCTCCGAGCTGATCCTGTTTGATACCGGCCTTAATCCCGATGCGATCACAAGCGCGCTCAATGAGGCAGGCTATACCCCCGATCAGGTTGATGTCGTGGTGCTGACCCATATGCACGGCGATCACATCGGCGGCTTGATGCGCGAGGGCGGCGAGGCGACCTTTGCCAATGCCCGCTATGTCACCGGCAGCGCCGAGTTCGACCACTGGGCGGCGGCCGGGAACGAGCGCTTTGACGCCAACATGCGCCCGCTGGCCGAAAAGACCACGATGATCGGCGATGGCGCAAGCGTGGCCCCTGGCATCACCGCCATGGCCGCCTTCGGGCATACGCCGGGGCATATGACCTATATGATCGAAAGCGGCGGCAAGTCGCTGTTGCTCGCGGCCGATTTTGCCAACCACTACGTCTGGTCGCTGGCACAGCCCGACTGGGAAGTAAAGTTCGACATGGACAAATCCGCCGCTGCCGCGACCCGGCGTCGTATTCTCGGCATGCTGGCCAGCGATAAGATTCCGTTCATCGGGTATCACATGCCCTGGCCCGCCGTCGGCTATGTCGAGGCCAAAGACAGCGCGTTCAGCTATGTGCCAAGCAGCTATCAGCTCATGCTTTAAGGCTAATGTAGTACATTAGCTTTACGCGTTAAGTTTTTGTTCTAAAATAATAAATGCTCGATCCTTACATCAGGGCGAGCATTTTTACTTTGGGTCAAGCGTCAGATTTTACCCGCCGCCTCGAACCGTTCCCAGGCGAACTTCAAATAGTCGCTGCGAAACGAATGCCCGCCCGGATGCAGACAGAAATCCAGGATGTCGCCCTTGGCATTGCTTTCCAACTCACAGCTTAACCCCTTGGCCTTCATCGTGCCGACCGGACGAAACCCGCCGAGGGTTTTGTACATTTGAAGGGCTTCGGCCACGTCGCCCTGATGTGTCTCAAGGATCGCGCGCCCGGCGAGGGGCACGGTCGGGTCCGAATCGCCATGGATATGCACCAGGCTTGCCGCAGGCGTGGCGCAATTGTCCGGCGGCTCCATCCAGAACGTGCCGGAAATCGCGGCAAAGCCGGCAAAGCGCTCGGGCATGGTACAGGCCAGGTTCCACACCATCATCCCGCCTGCGGAAAACCCGGCCGCCATGATGCGTTTGTCGTCAATCGCAAAGCGCTCCGTCACGTCCTGCAACACCGCCTCGACATAGGTGAACTCCTCTGAGCCGTCGGCATCCATATGGCGCGGGGCATAGGGAATGACCCAATCATCATCGGCCGATTTGAGGGCGATCAACGCCAGCCCCATGTCGGAAAGAACGCGCCGTAAGCCCTTGTTTTTCATCACAGCTGCCGCTGAGCCACGATAGCCATGGGCAAAGACCACCGCGCCGATTGCGCTAGCGCCCGACCGCCCCTCGGGCAAGGCGATCCGGTAATGACGATCCCCAAGTCGACAATCCGTATCCGCCCCACAGGCCATGGTCAGGCTGGGCGCGGCAAGCATCAAGGCGCCAAGGAAAACTGCCGATAATCGCATGAGAAACCTCCTTTTGAGTACCGCATTACTGTGCTTTGGGCGCGCTGAAAGGCAAGTCACAAGCGCGTGCCCGACCGGCGATTGTGTTGCATTGTCGGTAAAATAATCGGCGCGTTCAATGGTTTGGTAACCTTGTCGGGCTTTCATCCTGCGATGTGTGACCCGCCCATCCAAGGAGGCCCCTTTATGACCCGCTTTATTCTGCCCGCGCTGATGGCCTTTGCCATGTTGCTTGGCCATAGCGCCCAGGCGCAATCCCTGACCGAGGTCAGGACCAAGCTTCAAGCCGCCCTGCAACGCAACCTGAGCCGCACGATGATCGACGGCGCGCTGCCGCATCTTGATCTTGAAACTGGCGAAGTGAGCCGGTTTTACCCGACCGAGAACCACGAGGTGATCCTTCAGATGAATGACCTTTATGTCATGTGCGCAATGCTGGTGACGGACGCCGGCAAGGAAGCGACCGTTGATTACTACATGGCGCAAAATCGCGGCAGCTATGGGGTTATTCGCACCGAAATCAACAACCGGGCGCCGATCAGGGCCCTAATCAAGGCGGGCAAGGCGGTCCGGCTGGAGTAAGTCCATGACCACCACAGATGGTGCCAAACTGCACACGCCGACGCTTGGCCTCTACCTGAAACTGACTGCGGTGATGGTGCCGACCTTCCTGCTCTTTGCCGCCGGTGGTTTGTTGTGGATGAGCGAAAAGAACCTGCTGCGCAGCGAAGAAGCAATGGCGATGCGGATCGGCAACGCCACCGCCCGAGTTGGCGGCGCGCTTGAACGCTTTAGCGATCAAAGCACCGCGCCGGTGGATTGGACCAGCCCCTATGTCACCGATCTCATGCAGACGATGCTTGGTGATCCGGCAATCCGCTGCGTCGAGCTGACCGATCCGGCAAGTGGCGCGGTCCTCGCCGTCGTACCGCAGGGGCTAGGTTGTCAGGGGGCCGACACGGCGCTCTCCCTGCCCTACGAGGTATTTTCCTGGCCGATCACACAATTGGTGACCCGGTTTGACGAGCGTGAAATCGCCACCGTCAAACGGTATCAGCGTGATTTCATGCTGCTTTTGCTGGCCGGTGGCATCTTGATCGCCTCTCTGGCCAATTGGATTTCCTTTCGCGTCATCGTCGGGCGCCCCCTGCGCGCACTGATCGGTCGCCTCGAAGAGGCGCGCAAGGTGGCAGAGGCCGCAAATCAGGCAAAATCCGCCTTTCTTGCGAAGATGAGCCACGAAATCAGAACCCCCATGAACGGCATCATTGGCATGGCCGATATGCTTGGCGAGACCGAGCTGACCCGCGAGCAAGACAGCTATGTGAGCACGATGGTGCGCTCGGGCGACGCGCTTTTGACGATCATCAACGATATCCTTGATTTCTCCAAGATCGAGGCGGGCAAGCTTACCCTCGCGCAAGAGCCCTATCGCCTGCGCGAACTTGTCGAGGATGTCACGCAATTGCTGGCGCCGCTCGCTGCGCGCAAAGAGCTTGAATTTTTCTCTGACGTTGCCCCGGACGTGCCCGATGTCATGCTTGGCGACGCAGGGCGGTTACGTCAAATCCTGGTGAATATCGCCGGCAATGCCCTCAAGTTCACGCTTGATGGCCATGTCGCGCTGCGTGTTTCGCAAGGGGCAAAGGGACGGTTCACGATCTCGGTCACCGATACAGGCGTCGGTATTCCAGAGGATCAGATTGAGAGTGTGTTCGCCGCTTTTGAACAGGTCGACAACACCGCCACCCGAAGCTTTGGTGGCACCGGGCTTGGCCTTGCGGTCAGCCGCCAATTGACCACGCTTATGGGCGGCACCCTTGCGGTGACATCACGAGAGGGGCACGGCACCTGTTTTGAAATCACCCTTCCCCTTATACCGGATGCGGCCGAAGGTCAGGGGCTTCGCGCGCCCCTTCTGGAGTCCCCCGACCGACCAAAGCCGGTTGTCTGGGTGCTTGATCCGATTCCCGCGCGTCGTGCGGGGCTTGCCGCCTGCCTGGCCCATCTGGGATGCGAGGTTCACACCGATAGCGATCCTACGGCCCTTCTGAGCGCGCACCGCGATGCCCTCCCGGCCCTGATTCTGCTTGATAATAGCCTTTCCAATAGCGCGCTGCCCGCCACCGTCCCGCATATCCTGATGTCGCAGAATGCAGTGCCGGAGACCGGCGCCAAAGGTGGGCACTTGCGCAAACCGGTGCGTGAGACGCTTTTGATCGAGGCGGTGCGCGGCGCGTTGAACGGGACAATGAAAGACCCCGCAAATGTTGCCGCCTTTCCGGCCTCCAATTCCGTTAAATCCGGGGCGAAAACTGGCTGGGCCGCTGGCATCAGGGTACTGGCGGTAGATGACAACGCCACCAACCGGCTCTTGCTTGAGCGATATTTCAGCGGGTCCGGGGCTGAACTCCGGCTGGCGATCGACGGTCATGACGCGGTGGCGCAATCCAGTCTGGCAGCTGCCGACCTTATCCTGATGGATGTGTCGATGCCGGGGATGGACGGGTATCAGGCCACCGGGTTGATCCGCACCCGCGAAGCAGCACAAGGCCTGAAGCCCGCGCATGTGGTGGCGGTAACGGCCAATGTGCTGGAACAGCACAAGCAGGCCGCGCATATGGCCGGAATGGATGGGTTCCTGGGCAAACCGTTGCGCAAGGCCGATCTGATCGCCTATGTCGAAAGGCTCGCTCCAGACCTGCGCCAAAGCCGGGCCGAGGATGAGGCCATGGATGAAACACTGGCCGCAGACAGGAAAGACCCGCCCCAGACCGCCGCGGAATGATCCCCGCCCAAAATGGGCAGGCAGAGCTTAGCCTTCGGCACTGTCGTCGCGCCAGCGGTTTACAATCGGATAGCGGCGATCAAGCCAGAATGCCCGCTTGCTCAGTCGTGTTCCGGGGGCGGACTGAAAGCGTTTGTATTCGCTGATGTAAAGCAGGTGCTCGACCTTCTTGGCGTCCGCCAAAGCGTATCCCGCAGCCAGGCAATCGGCGATGCTGCCATCCTGATCGACCAGGATATCAAGGATGCCATCCAACACCGGGTAATCCGGCAAAGAATCGCTGTCCTTCTGATCTGCGCGCAACTCGGCACTGGGCGGCTTGTCGATCACACGCGGGGCAATCACCTCGCCAGCAGGCCCCATCATCCAGTCGCGGTGATTTGCATTGCGCCAGCGGCAAATCTCGAAGACGCGGGTTTTGTACATATCCTTGATCGGGTTATAGCCCCCCGCCATATCGCCATAAATCGTGGCATAGCCCACGGCGACCTCGGATTTATTGCCGGTGGTCAAGAGCATTTCGCCGAACTTGTTGCTCAGCGCCATCAACAACAGCCCGCGCAGGCGCGATTGGATGTTCTCCTCGGCCAAACCCAGTTCTTCGCCCTCGAAAAGCGGCGCAAGCGTGTTGGTGATCGCCGTGCGCCCTTCGCTGATGGGTACGAAATCATAGCGGCAGCCAAGGTTTTCGGCGACCTCGCGCGCATCCTCAAGCGAGGCCTCCGACGTATATTCAGAGGGCAGCATGACACAACGCACGTTGTCCTTGCCAAGCGCATCCACCGCGATGGTGGCTACGATGGCGCTGTCAATCCCGCCAGAAAGCCCCAAAAGAACCTTGGAAAACCCGGTCTTGCGCAGATAATCGCGCAGGCTGAGGACCATGGCGTGGTAATCCTGTTCCATCGCATCCGGCAGGGTCGCAAGCGCGCCCGGTTCGGCGATCCACCCCTCGGGCCCGCGCCGCAGATCGAGATGGGCGATCGCCTCTTTGAACATCGGCATCTGCATCACCAGCCCGCCGCCGGGGTTAAGCACGAAACTGCCGCCATCAAAAACCTGATCGTCCTGCGCGCCGACAAGGTTGAGGTAAATCAGCGGAAGGCCGGTTTCCACCACCCGCGCCACCATCAAATTTTGGCGCAGGTCCATCTTGTCGCGGTAATGTGGCGATCCGTTGGGCACGAGCAGAAACTCGGCCCCGGTTTCGGCCAGGGTTTCGGCGACATCTTCGTGCCAGCTGTCTTCGCAAATCGGGCTCCCGATCCGCACGCCGCCCACCGAATAAGGCCCACCGACCGGGCCGGATTGGTAAATACGCTTTTCGTCGAACACGGTTTCATTGGGCAGGTGATGCTTGAGCACCCGCGCCGTGATCTCACCGCCTTGCAGGATATAATAGGCGTTATAAAGCCCGACGCCCTCCAGCGCCGGGCCGCCGATCGCGATGGCCGGGCCGTCGGCGCACTCCCGCGCAAGCGCCTCAATCGCGGCAATGGCGGCCTGATGAAAGGCAGGCTTTTGCACTAGATCCTGGGTGTTGTAGCCGGTGATGAACATCTCGGGAAAGGCCACGAGATCGGCCCCTGCCTCGCGTGCGCTGTCCCAAGCGCCGCGCGCCATTGCGGCATTGCCGTCAAGGTCTCCGACGGTCGGGTTCAACTGTGCCAGTGTGAGGCGAAACCGGTCAGACATATGCATGCCCCTTGCTGCTGTACCCGTCTGATTTAGCAGATCACCGCGCGAGGGAAAGCCGATTTGCCCAAAACCCGTTGTCAGCCCCTGTCACCTCCACTAGATTTGCCAGAGCCGCCGTTCAATCAGGCGGCATAGGGCATCGGGGCAAATATGTACTTTTCACTGACACGAACCGTGATTTTCGCCATTGCGCTAGGCGGGGCCACTGCGGCCTCTGCACAGGATGGCGAAGTGGGTGTGAAGCAATATGACGATGGCGGCACCTATGAGGGCACCTTCAAGAACGGCCTTCAGCATGGCACCGGCACCTATACCCTGCCCAATGGCTATGAATATTCCGGCGAGTGGGTGGACGGCGAGATCAAGGGCAAGGGCGTGGCGCGCTTTCCCAATGGTTCGGTCTATGAGGGCGAATTTGCCCGCGGCAAACCCAATGGCGTCGGCAAGATCGTGTTCACCGATGGCGGCACCTACGAAGGGGCCTGGGCCGATGGCAAGATCACCGGCCAGGGTGTGGCGGTCTATGCCAACGGCGTGCGCTATCAGGGCGGATTTCGCAATGCGATGCACGACGGGCGCGGGCGCATGGAATCACCGGGTGGCTATATCTATGACGGCGACTGGGTAAATGGCGTCAAGGAAGGCACCGCCAAGCTCACCTATCCCGATGGCGCGATTTATGAGGGCGCGGTCGCACGCGGCGCGCGCGAGGGTCAGGGCAAGCTGACCATGGCCGATGGCCTTATCTACGAGGGCACATGGCGCGCAGGCCAGATTGACGGCAAGGGCAAGCTAATCCAGCCCAATGGCGATATCTATGAAGGCGATCTTGTCGCCGGTCAGCGCCAAGGCATGGGCCGTGTCACCTATGAAAACGGCGATGTCTATGAGGGCGCATTTGAGGGCGACCGCCGCCACGGCCAAGGCAGGTTTACCGGCACCGACGGCTATGAATACACCGGCTCCTGGGTGGCGGGTAAAATCTCGGGCGAGGGCCGCGTGACCTATCCCGACGGATCAATCTATGAGGGCGCGTTTCGCGACGACCTTGCCAATGGCGAGGGCAAGATCGTCTATCCTGACGGCTCGACCTATGAAGGCTCATGGGTTGGCGGCGTGATCGAGGGCACGGGCCGCGCGACCTATCCCAACGGGCTTGTCTATGAGGGCGAATTCGAGAATGCCCGCAACCACGGTCAGGGCGTGATGACCTATGCCGACGGCTATCGCTATGAGGGCGAATGGCGCGACGGACAACGCGATGGCAAGGGTGTTGCAACCTATCCCGATGGCACGGTCTATAGCGGTGTTTTTGCCGACGGGCAGCGCCACGGTCAGGGAAAAATCGTTATGCCGGATGGGTTTATCTATGAAGGCACCTGGCAGAATGGCGAAATTTCCGGTCAGGGCACCGCGACTTATGTCAACGGCGATGTCTATGAGGGCATGTTCCGTCAGGGCAAGCGCCAGGGCGAAGGCACGATGCGCTATGCCACCGGGCAAGAGGCCAGCGGCGACTGGCAGGATGGCGCGCTCACCGATAACACCACCCCGGCAGAGGCCGTGCAACCGAGCGAAGAGGCCCCGGCCCCGTCAGAGTGATCAGACCAACCTGCCCGCGTCAAGATCGCCAAGGATGCGCGCCGCGCCGTCCAAAACGGCGGTTTTGCGGTCCTCGTTCATCTTCTCCCAGGTGCGATAGATTGGGCCCATGCGCGGGTTTTTCGCAAACCGGTCGCGGTGGCGGTGCAGGAAATCCCAGTATAACAGGTTGAACGGACAGGCCTTTTCGCCGGTCTTTTCCTTGACCGAATAGGAGCAACCCGCGCAATAATCCGACATCTTGTTGATGTAGTTGCCCGACGAGACATAGGGCTTGCTGGCGATGATACCGCCATCGGCGAACTGGCTCATGCCGATGGTGTTGGGGGCCTCGACCCATTCAAAGGCATCCACATAAACAGCCAGATACCAGTCATGCACCTGGCCCGGATCGACCCCGGCCAAAAGCGCGAAATTGCCGGTCACCATCAGGCGCTGAATGTGGTGGGCATAGCCCTCTGCGCGGGTCTGATCGACCGCATGGGCGAGGCAATTCATGCCAGTGTCGCCGCCCCAATAGGCGGGCGGAAGGTCGCGATTATGACCCAAAAGATTGCGCGCCGTATACTCTGGCCCCTCGTGAAAATAGAGCCCGCGCACATATTCCCGCCAGCCGATCACCTGGCGGATATAGCCCTCGGCGGCGTTGATCGGCACATTCCCGGCTTTCCATTCCTCGACAATACGGGTGCAGATATCCACAGGATTGAGCAATCCAATGTTCAAATACGGCGATAAGACCGAATGATGCAGGAATTTGTCATCCGACAGCATCGCATCCTGATAATCGCCAAACTCGGGCAAAAGATGCTTGGCAAAATGATCCAATGCGCGCTTGGCCTGCGCGGTGGTGACGGCAAACCAGAACGGGCGCAGCGCGCCGAAATTATTGCCGAACCGCGCCTCGACCAGATCAAGCACCTCTTCGGTGATCTCGTCGGGGGTGAACTGCATCGGCGCCGGGCGCAGCATGTCGGCGCGCGCGCGCTTGCGGTTGTCATGGTCGTAATTCCACTTGCCCCCCGCCGGTTTGTCGCCTTCCATCAGGTAACCGGTCTTGCGGCGCATCTCGCGATAGAAATACTCCATCCGAAGCTCTTTGCGCCCCTCGGCCCAGGCGCTGAACTCGGCCGGTGAGGATATAAACCGATCATCGGGCAGGATTTTCAACGAGAGTGGCGCGTTTTCCAGCGCCTCAAGAAGACGCCATTCGCCCGGTTGGGTGGCCAGAACCGTGCTGGTGCCGTGCTCTTGTCCGCGCCGCATCAATTCTCCGACAATTGATTTGGACGCCTCCGGATCATCGAGCTTGGTATAGGCGACCTGCCAGCCATCCTCGCGCAAATCTTGCGCAAAATGGCGCATCGCCGACAGGACAAGCGCAATTTTCTTGGGGTGATGAGGCACATAGCGCGCCTCGTCCATGACCTCGGCCATGACAATGATATCGCTGGATTTATCGGCCTCGGCGAGCGCAGACAGGCCAAGCGAAAGCTGATCGCCCAGCACCAGAACCAAACGCGCTACCATGCGACGGGTTTGCCTTGCCAGTCAAAGAACTGTCCACTCTGCGCCGGGCTCAAACCCGCAATCACGCCAAGCAGGTTCTCGGCCGCCTCGGCGGCAGGCACGGCGGGGTGGCGATCAAGGTATTTCTCGGTAAAGGGCGTGCGCACCGTGCCCGGATGCAGCGCGACACAGATCGCCTCCCGGTGGGTGCGCGCCATCTCAATCGCGCCGGTATGGATCATCTGGTTCAGCGCGGCCTTGGCGGTGCGATAGCTATACCAGCCGCCCTTGGCATTATCCCCGATCGACCCAACCCGCGCCGAGAGCGCGGCAAAAACCGCCCGCCCCTTGCGCGGCATCAGGCCAAGGCTGTGCTTGAGTACCAGAGAGGGGCCGATGCAATTGAGTGCAAACTGATCCATCATCGTCGTTGCGTCGAGCGACTTCAGGCTCTTCTCGGGCGCGGCGCCGTTGATTTCAAGCGCGCCGGTGGCCACGACAATAAGGTCAAACGGCCCGGTCAGTCGGCCAAGGCTTGTCGCGACTGAGGCCTCGTCGGTGATGTCGAGCCCGTCGGCGCTCCGCGAGAGGCCAGTCACCCGAACGCCCCGCGCAGTGAGCGCCGCGCCAAGCGCGCGGCCAATCCCGCCCGACGCCCCGATGATCAATGCGTTTTCCATGACAGCAGAGCTAGACGGATTGCGCCGGGGATCAAGACCAATCGCGCCAAAGCGCAATTTCGGGGTTTTCATCCGGCGCGGCCAATCCTATAGTTTGGCCCATGACACAGCAGGATCATAAGATGATGCCCATGACACGTGCGATTTCGCGCGCGTTTCCGGCTGCCCTGCTAGACCTAAGCCGCCTCTGAGCGTGCCAGCCCGGCGCGACCGCTCAGAGGATGTGCCTTTTCGCGCCATAGGCTTAGGACAAACAAAAAGAGACTCAAAATGACTGATCAGACCAAAAACAGCGCCTCTTCGCAGGCGACAAAAGAGCGTGTGGTGATTTTTGACACCACTTTGCGTGACGGCGAACAATCCCCCGGCGCGACCATGACCCATGCCGAAAAGCTCGAGATTGCCGGGCTGCTGGATGAGATGGGCGTCGATATCATCGAGGCCGGCTTTCCCATCGCCTCGGAAGGTGATTTCCGAGCCGTGAGCGAGATTGCCGCGAATTCGAAGAACGCGGTGATCTGCGGGCTGGCGCGCGCCAACATCAAGGATATCGACCGCTGCTGGGAGGCGGTGAAAGGCGCGGCGCAACCGCGTATTCACACCTTTATCGGCACCTCACCGCTGCACCGGGCGATCCCCAATCTCGACATGGATCAGATGGCGGATCGTATCCACGAGACCGTGACCCATGCGCGCAACCTCTGTGACAACGTACAATGGTCGCCGATGGATGCCACCCGTACCGAGTGGGACTATCTGTGCCGCACGGTCGAGATCGCGATCAAGGCCGGGGCCAGCACGATCAACATTCCCGATACGGTCGGCTATACGGCGCCGGTTGAATCGGCTGATCTGATCCGTCGGTTGATCGAAACCGTGCCCGGCGCCGATGAGGTGGTCTTTGCCACCCATTGCCATAATGACCTTGGCATGGCGACCGCCAACGCCCTGGCCGCCGTCGCGGGCGGCGCACGTCAGATTGAGTGTACCATCAACGGGCTTGGCGAACGCGCCGGCAACACCGCGCTGGAAGAAGTGGTGATGGCGCTCAAGGTGCGCGGCGATATCATGCCCTATGCGACGGGCATCGACACCACCAAGATCATGAACATCTCGCGCCGGGTTGCGACGGTTTCGGGCTTCCCGGTGCAGTTCAACAAGGCGATTGTCGGCAAGAACGCCTTTGCCCATGAATCGGGCATCCATCAGGATGGCATGCTCAAGAACGCCGAAACCTTCGAGATCATGCGCCCGTCGGATGTTGGTCTGGCGGAAACGAATATCGTGATGGGCAAGCATTCGGGCCGTGCCGCCCTGCGCTCGAAACTGCATGATTTGGGCTATGATCTGGCCGATAATCAGCTCAACGATGTGTTCGTGCGCTTCAAGGAATTGGCCGATCGCAAGAAAGAGGTCTATGACGAAGACCTGATCGCGCTGGTCAATGTCGGCATTGATGGTGAGGGCGATCGCTTGCAAATCAAGCATTTGCGCGTGATCTGTGGCACCGAAGGGCCGCAACAGGCAACCCTGACCATGGCGATTGACGGGGTTGAGCAGACGACCGAGGCCACTGGCGACGGGCCGGTCGATGCGACCTTCAACGCGGTCCGCAATCTGTTTCCGCATGACGCGCGTTTGCAGCTTTATCAGGTCCATGCGGTGACCGAGGGCACAGACGCACAGGCCACGGTCAGCGTGCGGATGGAAGAGGCCGGACGGATCGTGACCGGGCAATCGGCCGATACAGATACGGTTGTGGCCAGTGCCAAGGCCTATGTGCACGCGCTCAACAACCTCTTGATCCGACGCGAGAAATCGGGCGGCGACACGCCCGAGGTGAACTATAAAGACCTGACCTAGACGACAGGCTCATCAGCCCCTTGCGTGGCTGCCTCGCACGAGGCGCGCACGCAAGGGCGCGATGAGGGACCGCTTCAGGCATAAAGCACCGCCCCGATCAGCAAACAGGCCGCACCAATCGCCGAGGCCACCGTGCGCAGGTGGTTCCAGCGGGTCCAGCGGCGCGCGTAGACCTGCCAATAGCTGATGGTTTCCGGCGCGTGCAGGATCATCAGGTCAAGCCTTTTGTTCATCGGCACATTGCCCAGCATCGTCACAAGGATCGTGCCGCCAAAATAGATCAGCCCTCCGGCGATGATCCATCCCGCCGCAGGTCCATCCATCCCCCAAAGCGCATAGCCCGCCAGCCCGAGCGACACCGGTGCCAGCCCCAAAAGCGCCACCAGGAACGCCGAGCCATAGACCTCTCGGTTGATCTTTTGCATCGCCTCGATCCCCGTTTCCGGCGTGGCCCCCCAAAGCGAGCGCATGACGAAATCTGAAAACGCCAGAAACACCCCCGCCACAAGCGCCATCACAAGGGCCGCGCTCGCGAAAACTGTCACTTCAATCATATGTGTTATTGATCCGTTCCTTTCCTTGATGTCTCAGGCCGCGGCCTGTCCCATGGCGCGGGCCTTGCCGATCCAGCGGTCGATCTTGGCCGCATCGGCAAGCTTGACCGAGCCGAATTGCACCACCTTGCGCGCCTTGATCCCGCAAAAGCCAAGCACCTGATTGCGGATCACCCGGCGTGCCGGTTTGAGATAGATTAACGTGTCGATCAGCGGCGGCGTGTCCGAGGTGATCAGGGCATCCGCCGTGCGCCCGGTCAGCAATTTATCCCAGCCCATGCCGCGCTGGTGATACTTATAGGCAAATCCCGAGGTCAGCGCGCGATCCAGAACCGCCTTGGCCCGCGTCGGCATCGCCCCCCACCAATAGGGATGCACGATCAGCACGTGATCGGCCCAGGCAAGGTTGTCCTGCCACTCCAGAAGATCCGGCTCAAGCGCCGGGGCATCGGGGCCATAGCCCTCGAACGTCGGATCAAACTGCATCGCGCAGAGGTCCATGCGGCGAATGTCGGCGCCCTTGCCTCTTGCGCCGGCCTCGTAGGCATCGGCCAACCCCGCACAGAGCGAGGCCGCCTTGGGGTGTGCCACCCAGATAAATATTTTCTTGGTCATGGCCTTTTCTCCGTTGACTTTACACTGTGTCAATTGACACGGTGTAAATAGACCGGAGATTTATATTGTGTCAAGTGAAAATTCACCCACCCGAATCCGCATCCTGAAAGCCGCCTGGGAGCTTTTGGAATCAAACCCCGGCGTTGCCGCGCGGATGTCGGACATTGCAAAAAAGGCCGGGGTCAGCCGTCAGGCGCTCTATCTGCACTTCCCCAACCGGACAGAGCTTTTCATCGCCACGACCAAACACCAGGACGAGATGTTCGGCGTGCAAGAGATGCTCGGCGCCAGTCGCGCGGCCGCAACCGGGCGCGAGCGCCTCGATGCCTTTATCGAGGTCTGGGGCAATTATATCCCGAAGATTTTCGGTGTCGCGAAAACCCTGATGGTGATGCAGGCCACCGACGAGGATGCCGCCCGCGTCTGGGGCGAGCGGATGCAGGACATGCGCGAGGGCTGCGCCGCTGCGGTTGCGGCGCTGGACCGTGACGGCGCGCTAAGTCTCGACCGCGATAGCGCCACAGACCTGCTCTGGACCCTGCTGTCGATCCCCACATGGGAGACTCTGACCCAGATGTGCGGCTGGTCCCAGGAAAAATACATCGCTCAAATCTCTGAAATAGCGCATAAAACCCTTGTAAAACCCGCAGGCTGATTCAGTTCACGATCATATAGAACTTGCGCAGGGTCTGAGTGATTTCCCAGATCAGTTTCGTTCCCTTGGCGATGAAGAACGTGTCGCCCGCCGTAAATGTCTCGGACCGCCCATCGGCATGGGTCAGGACCAAAACACCCGAAATGACGGTCATCATTTCATGCACCGGGTAGCTCTCGATCTCGTCCCGGCACGGCGCGCATTCCCAGACACCTGACAAAACCGACTCGTCCGGCGTGGCGAAATGGGTGTGGTTCAGCTCGGTTTGATCGTCGGTGGTAAAAACCTCGGGCCCGTTGATATCGGATGCTTCCATAACGTCCGGGTTAGGGTCCAGTCTGAAAGTCCGATCTGTCATCCCATTCCCTCCGATGCACGCCGCCTAGTCGGCCCATTCCCATGGCCGCACGAATTGGCCAAGGGTATGGCCAAGCTGTTCCTCGTCGACATCGCCGGTCTTGCGGACCTGCGCCACCAACCCGCGCTTTTTGTCGTCAACCACAAGCACCACCTCGGCCGCGATTTCGGCCTTGGCGAGGGCGGCATTATAGATGCGCGTGATGGCGCGTTTGCGCAGGTCGGGCTTGAACACCTTGCCCACGGCGGTTTTCGGAAGCTCGTCAAGAACCTCGACATATTTCGGGATCGCGGCGCGTTCGTGGACGTGGATCTTGCAATGTTCAAGCAGCTCTTCGCCGGTGACGCTCCCGCCCTCGACCAGCTCGACATAGGCGCAGGGCATTTCGCCGGAATGCGCATCGGGCTGGCCAATCGCGCCGGCCATCGCCACTTCGGCATGCGCCATCAGCGCCTCTTCGATCTCGGCGGGGTCGATATTATGCCCGCCCCGAATGATCAGATCCTTGGCCCGCCCGGTGATCCAGACATAGCCGTCCGGGTCAATCCGGCCCAGATCGCCAGTGCGCAGGTAATGCTCGTGGTGGTAAAGATCGACGTTTTTGGCGGCCTCGGTATAGGTATTGCCCTCGTAAACCCCGGGGTTTGAAATACAGATTTCACCGACCTCATCGGCGGCGCATTCCACCGGATGCCCGTCAGCGTCGGTCTTGTAGATGCGCACATCCGTGTAGGGGAACGGCACCCCGACAGAGCCGACTTTCTTTTCGCCTTCCGGGGGGTTACAGGCCACAAGACAGGTTGCCTCGGTCAACCCGTAGCCTTCGATCACGGTCATGCCGGTGGCCGATTCAAACCGCTTGAACAGCTCAAGCGGCATCGGCGCCGAGCCGGAAAAGGCGTTGCGCACGGTGCTGAGGTCGGCGTCGACCTTGCGCTGCATCAGCGCGGAAACGGCCGTCGGCACGGTGATCACAAAGCTGATCTTCCAGCGCTCGCAGAGCTTCCAGAAATTGTCGAACACGCCGTCGCCGCGGTATCCCGCAGGCGTCGGGAACACCACATGCGCGCCCGATTTGATCATCGCCATAAGGATCACGTGACAGGCAAACACATGAAAAAGCGGCAGCGGGCACATCACGTTGTCATGCTCGGTGAAGAGCAATGTATGCCCGATCCAGCCGTTGTAGATCATCCCGGAATAGCGGTGCTGCGCCACTTTGGGCATGCCCGTGGTGCCGCCGGTATGAAAATAGGCCGCCACCCGGTCGCCGGTGGCATCGGGGAAATCAAGGCTGGTGTTCTGGCCCGCCATCGCCTTGTTGAAATTCAGGATATCGGCATGGTGCCCGGTCGGGGTCTTGGGGCGCACCAGTGGCACGATCCAGCTTTTGGGCGGGCTCAGGTAACGGTTGAGGTCAATCTCGAGAACCGTATGCACGCCCGGCGCATGGCGCACCGCCTCGGCGGTTTTCTGGGCGATGTCGGTCTTGGGGAAGGATTTGAGGGTGACGACGACCTTGGCCTCGGTTTCGCGGAGGATAGCGCCGATCTGTTCGGGCTCTAGCAAAGGGTTGATCGGGTTGACAATCCCGGCGATGGCGCCGCCGATGGTGGCAATCGCGGTCTCAAGACAATTCGGCAGGACAAGCGCGACAACGTCGTTTTCGCCGACCTTGAGGCTGCGGAACAGGTTGGCCGCCTGACAGCACTGATCGTGGAACTGTTTCCAGGTCAGGGTATGCGACGGGGCGGTCGGCCCGGAAAACAGCTGATAGCTGACGGCGGGGCGGTCGGGAAAGCTGCGCGCCGTGTGGCTGAGCATCTGATACAGGGTGTCGGGCTTGTCCCGCGCCTCCCATGTCACTTCGTTCTCAATGTCGATCACGTCCTGTCGGCACGTAAAACTCATGTAGCGTCCTCCCAATCGGCCGCGCTGTTGCGCACGGCTCTCTCCCTGCACGCCAGAATGTGCGGGATTGCGGGAAGGCGCAAGTTTTACGCTGCGTTTTCGCGCAGGTTTCGACAGGTCTAGCGCTGTGAACCAAGGCAGGTCGCAAGGGCCCGCGCCATCGCCCGCATCAGATCGGGATATAGCGTGGGCCCCGGCGCGTGATCGCTTGCCATCGGATCAAGCACGCCATGCCCGGCCACATCGCCGAACACGCGCGTCACAAGCTTGGGGTCGAACTGCGGTTCGGAAAAGACGCAGGCAATGTCTTGGGCGCGCGCCATATCGCGCAGCGCCGCCACCCGCGCAGGGCCGGGATTGGCCGCATCACCAAGTGCAATCGCACCGGATGCGTGCAGGCCAGACCACGCCTCGAAATACTGATAGGCGTCGTGATAGACCAGAAAGCGCGCGTCTTTGATCGGGGCAAGCTCGGCCTTGATCGCCCCCATCAGCGCATCCAGCTCAGCCTGCGCCGTGGCCGCGTTCTCGGCGTATTGCGCCGCATGCTCGGGATCAAGCGCCGCCAGCTCGTCGGCGAAAAGCCCAAGCCATCGGCGCGCGTTTTCCGGGTCAAGCCAAGCATGCGGGTCAAACCCCTCATGGTCGTGGTGATCGTGGTCATGGTCGTGGGCCGCAGGGGTCTCGCCATCCTGCGCCGCGCCAAAGACTACCCCTTCGCGCAGGTCCAGAACGCGCGTCTCCTCGGCCCCCAAAAGCTCGACCACCCGCGCGCGCGACGCGAGGGTTTCAATGCCCCCTTCAAGCCAGGGCGTCAGCGCCTCGCCGACCCAGATCACAAGATCGGCCTCTTCAAGCGCCGCCGCCTCGGAGGGACGCATCGCATAGCCATGCGGCGACGCACCGGGGCGCACGATCAACGTCGGCGTGCCCACGCCCTGCATCACCCGCGCCACCAAGGACTGCACCGGTGCCACATCAACCGCGACGCGCGGCGCTTCGGCCAAGGCCACGCTGGCAAGCCCGACGGCCCCACTCACGGCGCCTGCAAGCGCGACGACAAGACGGTTCAGCATTCCGATGCTCCCGTGATAGTATAACATTTCATGCGGCTTGATAAATGTAACTCTATAACATATCAACCCCGAAACGTTGCCCCGAAAGGCCCGCCATGGATACGATCGGATTTCAAAAGCACGACCACGCCTCCTGCATGCGCGCCGCCCTTGCGGCGGTCGAGGCCTATTGCGCCGCGCATAAGCTTCAGTTCACTCCGGTGCGTCGCCGGGTGCTTGAAATCCTGCTGGCGCGGCATCGCGCAATGGGGGCCTACGAAATCCTCGACACGCTGCGCGACGAGGGCTTGGGATCACAGCCACCCGTGGCCTATCGCGCGCTTGATTTTCTGGTCAACCACGGCTTTGCCCATAAGATCGAGCAGCTCAACGCCTTTATCGCCTGTACCCATCCCGGAGAGGATCACACCCCGGCCTTTCTGATTTGCCGCAATTGCGATGCGGTGGCCGAGGCCCATGCAGAACCCTCGCGCGGGATGCTTGGGCGCGCTGCCTCTGACACCGGGTTTTCCATCGAACAGGCCGTGGTCGAGGCGCTTGGCCTCTGCCCCAATTGCCGCAGGGGGGCCTCGGCATGCGCCTGATCGAGACCAGGGACCTGAACATGCGCCTTGGCGGCAACGTCGTGCTTGAGGGCGTCAACCTCTCGATCACGCGCGGCGAGATCGTGACCATCGTCGGGCCGAACGGATCGGGTAAATCAACGCTTTTGCGGGCGATTATCGGCGCCCTCGCCCCGACCAGCGGCGCGATCACCCGCGCGCCGGGGCTCAGGATCGGCTATGTGCCGCAAAAGCTTCATATCGACCCGACGCTGCCGCTGACGGTGACCCGATTTCTGGGCCTGCCGCGCCGTCATCCGGCGAGCGATTTGCGTGCCGCTCTGGAACAAGCGGGCCTGCCGGATTTGCGCGATCACCAGATGGCGGATCTTTCCGGCGGACAGTTTCAGCGCGTCCTGCTCGCGCGCGCCTTGATGGAAAAGCCCGATCTTCTGATCCTCGACGAGGCCACGCAGGGGCTTGATCAACCCGGCTCTGCCGCGTTTTACCGCCGCATCGAAGAGGTCCGCCAAAGCCTTGGCTGCGCCGTTCTGATGGTCAGCCACGAATTGCACGTGGTGATGAGCGCCAGCGACCGGGTGATTTGCCTCAATGGCCATATCTGTTGCGAGGGGCGCCCCGAGGTGGTGGCGCAGGCCGAAGAATATCGCGCCATTTTCGGGCGCGGCACCCAGGGCGCCTTGGCGCTTTACCGGCATGAACACAACCACGATCACGACCATAGTGCCGATTGCACGCATGATCACGATCACGATCACGATCATCCACATGAGGCCGCCGAATGACACTGCTTGACGATTTCATGATGCGCGCCGCCCTTGCCGGGCTTGGCGTGGCGCTTGCCGCCGCCCCTTTGGGCTGCTTCGTGGTCTGGCGGCGGATGGCCTATTTCGGCGATGCGACGGCGCATGCCGCGATCCTTGGGGTGGCGCTTGCCCTGGCGTTTTCGACCTCGGTCTTTATCGGCGCGCTTGCGGTATCGCTTGCCATGGCGATGACGGTCTCCGCCCTGTCGGGGCGTGGCTTTGCGATGGATACGTTGCTTGGGGTGTTGGCCCATTCCGCGCTTGCCTTTGGCCTTGTGGCGGTGTCCTTCCTGAGCGGCGTGCGGATTGATCTTATGGCCTATCTCTTTGGCGATATTCTGGCCGTGAGCGTCGGCGATATTGCGGTGATCTGGGGCGGGGCCGCTCTTGTGGTTGGCCTGGTGCTCTGGCGATGGCAGGCGCTGTTGACCGCCACGCTCAGCACTGATCTTGCCTATGCGGCGGGGATCAACCCGCGGCGCGAACAGCTTGTTCTGACACTGGCGCTTGCGCTCGTGGTGGCGGTGGCGATCAAGGTGGTCGGGGTCTTGCTGATCGCGGCCATGCTGATCGTGCCCGCCGCCGCCGCGCGCCCGCTGGCGGGCACACCAGAGCGCATGGCCGCGATTGCCACGGTGATCGCCGCGATCTCGGCGCTTGGCGGGCTTGGCGCGTCGTTCCGGCTTGATACGCCGACCGGGCCGACGATTGTCTGTTTGGCCGCCCTGATCTTTGCCGCGACCAGCCTTGCCGACAGTATGCTGGCCCGCCAAAGGGGGTCATCTGCGCGCTGATCCGCCCAAGAAACTTACTCCGACCATTTTAGTCGGAATTATTTATTGACTCTTTTAGTCGGAAATAAGAAAACAGGCGCATCACTTCACTCGGACACCCAAGAGAGGACACCCGATGCAATCGCTCAAAGCTGTCATAGGCATGGCCGCAACACTCGCGCTGACCACCCCCGTGTTCGCGCAGGAGGTCAATGTATATTCCAGCCGCCATTATGATTCCGACAACGCGCTTTACGAGGAATTCACCGACAAGACCGGCATTTCCGTCAACCGGATCGAGGCCGACGCAGACGAGCTTATCGCGCGCCTGACCGCCGAAGGCGCCAATAGCCCTGCCGATGTGTTCATCACCGTTGACGTGGGCCGCATGGCCCGCGCCGAAGAGGCCGGCGTGCTTCAGCCCTTCACTTCGGACGTCATCAAAACCCGCGTGCCCGCGCATCTGCGCCACCCAGATGACCTCTGGTTTGGTCTCTCGCAGCGCACCCGCATCCTCTTTTACGCCAAGGATCGCGTCGAGACCCCGCCGCAGACCTACGAAGAGCTGGCCGATCCGAAATGGCAGGGCAAGGTCTGTATCCGCTCCTCCTCGAACGTCTATAACCAGTCGCTTCTGGCCTCGATCATCGACGCCGATGGCGCCGAGGCGGCCAAGGATTGGGCGGCTGGCGTTGTCGCCAACATGGCGCGCCCGCCCCAGGGCGGTGACACAGATCAGCTTCGCGGGCTTGTCTCGGGCGAATGCGATGTGGCGGTGGCCAACAACTATTACTTCCTGCGCGGCTTTGATGGCGATGTTGACGGGCTGACCTCGGGTATCGAGGGCATCGGCTGGGTCTGGCCCAATCAGGACGGGCGCGGCGCGCATGTCAATCTGGCCGTGGCCGCGATGACCGCCGCCGCCCCCCACCCCGAGGAAGCCACTGCGCTTCTGGAGTTCCTGACCGACGAATTTGCCCAGACCCAGTTTGCCCGCGACAACCACGAATACCCCGTCGTTGACGGCATGGCCGGGGACGAGGGCACGGCGCGGCTTGGCGCGTTCAAGCCCGACACAACCACCAACACCTCGGCCTTTAGCCGCAATGCCGCCGAGGCACAGGCGATCTTCAATCAGGTCGGTTGGAACTAAGGCGCAAATTCCATGCCCCGCGCATGATTGCGGGCGGCGCGCAAATATCCTAATGTCGGGCTCAGACCATAGGGCCCGGCACATTCATGACCTCCGTTCGGCTTCGACTTCTGATCCTGGCCTTGCTGCCCTTGATGGTGCTGATGCCGCTGTTGCTTTTGCTGGCGGTCAACCGCTGGTCGGCCAATTACGACAACCTTTTGATCACCAATGTGCAAAGCGATCTGCGCATCGCCGATCAATATCTGCAACGCATCCTCACAACCACCGGCAACGACGTGCGAAGCCTTGCGCGCTCGCTCGATTTCAACCGCGCGAGCCAGCACAACGCTGACCGTTTCAACCGCTTTCTTCAGGATAACCGCGCGAACCTCGGGCTTGATTTCCTCTATTTCCTGCCCGCCCCCGAGGCGCGTGAAGAGGCCAATCGCTGGCCGGTGATTGCGGCCGCGGTGCGCGGCGGTTCGGCCACCGAAATTGATATTTTCCCGGCCGCTCATCTGGCCACCCTGCCAAGTGGCGCCGGGCTTGCGGCACGCGCGCGGGTGCCCCTGATCGAGACCCTCGCCGCCGTGCCCACCGAGCGCACCACCGAGGATCGTGGCATGGTCGTGCACACCGCCACGCCGGTCACGACGCCGGGGCGCAACGGGGTTCTGGTGGGGGGAATTCTGCTCAACCGGAACCTTGATTTCATCGACACGATCAACGCGCTTGTCTATCGCACCACCGGCGACAGCGATGATCGCAAAGGCACCGCGACCCTGTTTCTCGAAGATGTGCGCGTCTCGACGAATGTGCGCCTGTTCGAGGGCGAGCGCGCGCTTGGAACGCGCGTTTCGGCGGCGGTGCGCGGTGCGGTTCTGGATGCAGGGCGGACCTGGCTCGATAGCGCCTTCGTGGTCAATGACTGGTATATGTCGGCCTATGAGCCGCTGATCGACAGTTTCGGCAATCGCGTTGGCATGCTTTACGTGGGCTTCCTTGAGGCGCCCTTCACGGCCGCCAAGCGCAGCGCCTATATCCTTATATTTTCTGCCTTTCTCGCCATTCTGGCGCTGAGTGTGCCGCTGTTCCTGCGGCTGGCGGGCGGGATTTTCTCGCCACTGGAGCGGATGACCCAGACCATGCGCAAGGTCGAGGACGGCCAGCTTGACGCGCGCATCGGGCCGGTGCGCTCGCGCGATGAAATCGGCACGGTGGCAGCGCATCTCGATAGCCTGCTTGACCAGGTACAGGAACGCGACCGCGATCTGCGGTCCTGGGCGGATTCGCTCAACACGCGGGTGGAGGAGCGCACGGCGGAACTGCGCGAAGCCAATCAAAAGCTCGAAACGACCTATAAGCAACTGGTGATGTCGGAAAAGCTCGCCTCTATCGGCGAGATTACCGCCGGGGTCGCGCATGAGATCAACAACCCGGTGGCGGTCATTCAGGGCAATGTCGATGTGATCCGCCAGACCCTTGGCAGCGCCACCGAAGCGGTGGAAACCGAGCTCTCGCTGATCGACAGGCAAGTCGGGCGGATCAGCGCGATCGTGAGCAAATTGCTGCAATTTGCGCGGCCAAGCGAATTTGGAACCTTCGAAGAGCAGGTGGATATCGCGACCGTGCTGAAAGATTGCCTTGTGCTGGTCGATCACGTGATCACCAATCCGCGAACCCGGCTGTCCATAAAGATGGCCGAGGACGCCCCGCCTGTGCGCATCAATCCCGGCGAGTTGCAGCAGGTAATCATCAATCTTGTGGTCAACGCGGTACAGGCCATGGGGGATCGCGGCGCCTTGACGATCCACCTGATGCGGCGCGATCAGGCGGGGAAAAGCGGCGTGGCGCTTGTCATTGCCGACACCGGCCCCGGCATTCCCGCCGACAAGCTGGCGTCGGTGTTTGATCCGTTCTTTACCACCAAGCTTGGCGAAGGCACCGGGCTTGGCCTCTCGGTCAGCCAAACCCTGATCCAGGGTGCAAAGGGGCTTATTTCCGTGCGCAACCGGGCCAGCGGCGGGGCAGAATTCACCGTTTGGCTTCCCGAGGACGCCTGAGCACTGTTATTGATTTCGCATGTTCGAGAAGCTCAAAACCGGTTTCCACTTTTGAGCAACATGCTCTAACGTATTGATTTCGCGTGTTCGAGAAGCTCAAAACCGGTTCCCACTTTTGAGCAACATGCTCTAGAGTCCCCAGGCCATGCATTTGCGATCGACCGTCTTGCGCGCCACGCCAAGTCGGCGCGCCGCCTCGGCGCGGTTGCCACCACAGGCGTCAAGCACCGCCATGATATGGCGTTGTTCGACAAGTTCCAGCGTCTCGATGGCCTGTGCGCCGCTGACACGCCCCGAGCCGGAAAACTCAACGGGAAAGGCCCCGAGGATCACCGAGCGTTCAATCAGGTTGCGCAATTCGCGCACATTTCCGGGCCAGTCATAGCGGCTGAGCTTCAACAGCACTTCTTCATTGAGCTCTAGCGCGGGCATGCCAAGGCTTCTGGAAAATTCGCTCATGAAAAGCGCGGCCAGCTCGACGATATCTTCCTTGCGCTCCTTGAGGTGCGGCATCTCGATGTTGACCACATTGATCCGATGATAAAGATCGGCGCGAAACCGGCCCTCGTCGACCGCCTGCTTCAGATCGGCATTGGTGGCAAACAGAAACCGCAGGTTCAGCGGGATTTCGCGTTCCGAGCCAAGCGGCCTGATCCGCTTGTCCTCCAGCACCCGCAGCAGCGCGGTCTGCACATTCTCGGCCAGCTGCGCCACCTCATCAAGCAACAAGGTGCCGCCATCGGCATGCAGCAAAAGACCGTCCTTGCGGTGGCTTTCGCCCTCGACCACACCGAAGAGTTCTTCGGCGATCCGCTCGGGGGAAATCGCGGCGCAGTTGATCGCGACAAACGGCTTTTCCGCGCGATCCGACATGCCATGCAGGGTGCGCGCTGCGATTTCCTTGCCGGTGCCGCTTGCGCCGGTGAACAGCACCGAGGTGGGCAGTGGCGCCAGTTTGCCGAGCATCTCGCGCACCCCCTGCACCGGTTCGGAATTGCCCAAAAGCCGCCCGCGCGCGGCCTGTCCGCCCTCTGACAATTCATGACGCAACAGATAGTTTTCCCGCCGCAGGTATTTGCGGTCGAGTGCGCGCGCCACCGCGTTCAAAATCTGATTGGCGCGAAACGGTTTCAGCACGAAATCACTCACCCCCGCCCGCAGCGCCTTGATCGCGGTATCAAGGTCGGCATAGGCGGTGATCAGGATGGTATCGGCGAAAAAGCCGACGTGGCGCTGTTGCTCAAGCCAATCAAGCCCGGTCATGCCGGGCATGATATTGTCGAGGATCACCAGATCGAAATGCGCCTGATCAAGGATGTCGCCGGCCTCTTGGCAAGAGCGTGCCTGCTCGACCCGCTTGCAGCGCGGGCCGAGGATTTTGACCAGAAAGTTGCGCATGCCCGGTTCGTCGTCGATCACAAGGACCGAGGCCGCACCAAGGTTTTCACCGTAGTCGTCACGCTCGTCCTGCGCGGTCCGCCCCTGCGCCGCGGTGGGGTTCATTGCGCGGCGTCACCAAGGCGAACCGCATCGCCCGAACGTTGACCTTCGGTCGTAAACCCTGCTATTTCAATAGCATAGGGCGCGGCGGCGGCAATAATGGCGCTGGCCACAAAGGCCGTGATCATAGCTTTCATCTCTTAGTTCTCCTGTTTGGCCGTGGCATCACGCAGATAGTCTATCATATCGGTTCGATCCTGCGCGGCCGTGATCCGTTGCATGGGCATCTTGGAGCCGGGAATATAGTGGTCCGGCCCAAGATCAAACAAAGCGTCGATCGTTTCGTCCGACCAGATAACATCAGATCCGGTCAGGGTTTCGGAATAGGCATAGCCCGGCACGCTGCCGGCGGCGCGCCCGAACACCCCGTATAATGTCGGCCCCGCCTTGCGCGATGGCGGCGGTGTGAGCGCGTGACAGATCGAGCATTTGCGCATGAATTGCCGCTCGCCGTTGCTCATCTCGCGGGGCGCGCGCAAAAAGCTGTGCTCGCTCGCGCCCGCCGGGTCATATTCGCTCAGCAAGGCCACAGGCCAGCCATAGACCACCTCGTTCAGCCCGCCGGCATAGATCGTCTCGCCATCAGGCGAAAATTCAAGCGCCCAGACCGGGCCGCGCTGCATGGCGCGAAAATCGCGCGCGATGCGCCAGTCATGGGTGTCGATCACCATGATATAGCCATGCCCGTCGCCTGCCGCCAATTGCCCGCTGCCCGCATGAAAGGCCAGCGACAGGATCGGGCGGCGATCAAGGGTGAAATCCGCCACCGTCTCGCCGGTCTCAGGCCGGATCACCCGCGTCGCGCCGTCAACCGCGCCATAGGCCAGCCAGGCATCAATGGGGCCAAGCATGATCCGGTTCACGCCAAACCCCTGATTGATCACGACGCGAGGGCGCATGTCCGGCTCTTGCCAGTGCCATTCGCGCACCGTGCCATCGGAGGACGACGAATAAAGCAGCGCGCCATCACGCCCAAACGCAACATCGGTCACGGCGGCGTCATGGCCACTCAGGAACCGTGGCGCGCCCCCCGCAAGCGGCCAAATCCCGATAGAGCCGTCCCAGCTTGCCGAGGCGATCCATTGCCCATCCGGCGAGACATCAAGCGCCGCGATCTTGCCCTTGTGCCCCTCAAGGCGGGTGTGGCTGCCGTTTTGCGCGTCCCAGAGGATCAGCGCAAAATCATCGCCCCCCGATGCCAGCAGGCTCTGATCGAGGAATTCAACGCTGATCACCGCCGCGCGGTGCCCCTCAAGCCAGCGCGGCATCCGCCCCTGCCAGAGCCCGACCGAATTGTCGAAACTGGCCGAGGCCACCTGTCCGGTCTGTTGCTGCACGGCAATGCCCATGATCGGTCCGCCATGCCCCTTTAGCGTGGTAAAATCCTGCGCGGCCAGCGGCGAGGTCATCGCCGCCAGTCCAAGAGACAACAGGCCTGTCAAAAGTCGGCCCATGGCTACTCTGCAGGGGTCGCTTTGCCTTCGGTCTGACCCTCGGCCTTGCGAATTTCCTCAAGCCAAAGGCTGTGGTGCTCGCGCGCCCATTGCTCTTCGACTTCGCCCGACCCCATTGCGTCATAGGCGCCTTCCATCCCGATCGAACCGATGTAGATATGCGCCAGGATGATCGCCATCAGAACAAAGGCCATGATCGAATGCCAGAGCGTCGCAAGCTGCATTTCCTCATGCGGCGCAAGGATGACCGGCAGATCGCCAAAGCCAATCGCCTGCGGCAGGCCAGTCTGATTGAGGATCGCGAAGGTCTTGGCGAACATCGGCAATTCGAACGGGAACAACAGCGACAGGCCAGTCACCGAGATCGAGGCACCAAACAGGATCACCGACCAGAAGATCATCTTTTGACCGGCATTGAACTTTTTGGCGGGCGGGTGAACGCCTTTCTTGAAGATACCACCACCAACGGCCAGCCATTTCAGGTCGGTCTTGTTGGGGATATTGTGCATCACCCACATGAAGAACACCATCACAAGGCCGATCATGAAGGCCCATGAGATATTGTTGTGCACCCATTTCGACGCGATCGCCATGGTCGAGAACATCTCGTGGCCGAACGCGGGAATGAGCACCTTGCGGCCAAACAGCGTGATCAGCCCGGTAATGCCAAGCACCACGAAAGAGCCGGCCATAAGCCAGTGACCAAAGCGCTCGACCGCCTGAAAGCGGGTGACGGTGCGGCCGGTCTTTTCGCCGTCGATGCGAATGCGTCCGCGCAGCAGAAAGAACAGCGCCAGCAACACGATTGTGCCACCCAAAAGGTAGGCGCCATAGGTCGCCAGCGGCCCTTGGCGGAATTGCAGCCATTTCATGCCGCCGTCCTGAATGAGGACCCCCGCCACCGGCCCGCCGGTCGAAACCGTGACGTCGCCTTTGCCATAACGCAGCGCGCGCCAGACTTCGGAATCCGAGGCCCCGCCCAAAGTGCCAAGCTGGTTTGCGGCCCCGGCGGCGCTATTGGGGTCGCCCGTCGCGCCGGAGCGGAATGAATCGTCAATCTTCTCGCCGCGTTGCCGGGCAAGGATATCGTCCAGTGTCTGCGCCCCACCGGTTGCCGAACGGTCCGGCTGCGGCGCCTCGGCCGCCTCTTGCGCGGCCAGCGGAACCGTCAGGAAAAGAGACACCAGAAGTGTCATGAGAATGCGGGTCATCGCGGGTCATCCTGTCTGGGAATTTCAAACATTGGTAAGGGGGGCGACGCAACCGCCGCCCACCCGATCCGAACTGCGGTTGGGCGCACCGTTTCGGGTGCGCCCCTGACCAGAGGTCAGCCGCCTTTCTGTTCGTAGGCCGTACCCCAGCCCCAGGCACCCGAGCCGAAGCCGCGCGCCACGACACGCTCGCGGTAGATGGCCGACACAACGTCGCCATCGCCCGCCAGCAGCGCCTTGGTCGAGCACATTTCGGCACAGATCGGCAATTTGCCTTCTGCAATCCGGTTGCGCCCGTACTTCTGGAACTCGGCTGCCGAGTGGTTTTCCTCGGGGCCGCCGGCGCAGAAGGTACATTTGTCCATCTTGCCGCGGCTGCCAAAGTTGCCAGCCTGCGGATATTGCGGCGCGCCAAACGGGCACGCGTAGAAGCAATAGCCACACCCGATGCACAGGTCCTTGGAGTGCAGAACGATGCCTTCTTCGTTCTGGTAGAAGCAATCCACCGGACAAACCGCCATACACGGCGCATCTGAACAATGCATACAGGCCACCGAAATCGAACGCTCACCCGGGCTACCGTCGTTGATCGTGACCACCTTGCGGCGGTTGATCCCCCACGGCACCTCGTGCTCGTTCTTACAGGCCGTTACGCATGCATTGCACTCGATGCAGCGTTCGGCGTCGCAAAGAAACTTTGCTCTTGCCATGTCAGTATCTCCTTATGCTGCACTGATTTTGCAAAGAGTCGCCTTGGTCTCTTGCATTTGTGTGACTGAGTCATAGCCATAGGTCTGGGCCGTGTTGGACGCTTCACCCAAGACATAGGGGTCTGCCCCTTTGGGATAATTCGCCCGAAGATCCTTGCCCTCAAAATGACCGCCAAAGTGGAAGGGCATGAAGACAACGCCTTCACCCACCCGTTCGGTGACCATCGCCATGACCTTGACCTTGGCGCCTTCGGCACCTTCGACCCAGACCTGCGCGCCGTCCCGCACACCAAGGTTATTGGCATCGCGCGGGTTGATTTCGACGAACATGTCCTGCTGAAGCTCGGCCAGCCAGGGGTTCGAACGGGTCTCGTCACCGCCACCTTCATATTCGACCAGACGGCCGGATGTGAGGATGATCGGATACTCTTTCGAGAAGTCGTTCTTCTGGATCGAGGCATACATGGTCGGCAGACGGTAATCGTGCCGGTCCTCGTATGTCGGATAATCCACGACCAGATCGCGCCGGTTTGTATAGAGCGGCTCGCGGTGCAGGGGCACCGGATCGGGGAAGGTCCAGACGACGGCCCGCGCCTTGGCATTGCCGAAGGGCGCACATTCATGGGCAATCGCCACCCGCTGGATGCCGCCCGAAAGGTCGGTTTTCCAGTTGGTGCCTGCTCCGGCAACCGCATCAATCGACGCGCGCTCCTCGGCGGTAAGGTCACCGTCCCAACCAAGATCCATCAGCATCTGCATAGTGAATTCAGGGTAACCGTCCTGAATTTCCGACCCCGCAGAATAGACGCCCTCGGCCAGAAGATTGTCGCCATCCCGCTCAACGCCGAAACGCGCGCGGAAGGTCAGGCCACCCTCACTGACAGGTTTGGACATGTCATAGAGGTTGGGCGTACCGGGATGGTTCATCTCGGGGGTGCCCCAGCATGGCCAAGGCATACCGTAGTAATCGCCATCTGCGGGGCCGCCACGGGCCTGCAAGGTGGTGCGATCAAAGGTGTGCTGGTTCGCCATGTGCTTCTTGATGCGCTCAGGCGATTGACCGGTATAGCCGACTGTCCACATGCCGCTGTTGAATTCGCGGGTGATGCTTTCGACGTTCGGCGTTTCCGCGTCGTCCATCTCGATATTGCGGAACAGGCGGTCGGCCCAGCCAAACTTGTTGGCGAACTTGGCCATGATGACCTCGTCCGGCTTGCTTTCAAACAGCGGTGTGACAACGCGGTCACGCCACTGAAGCGAGCGGTTGGACGCGGTCACGGACCCGCGGGTCTCGAACTGCGTACAGGCCGGCAGGAGGTAAACGCCATCGGTGCGGTCATGCATGACGGCGGAAACGGTGGGATACGGGTCAACGACGACCAGCATGTCCAGCTTTTCCATAGCCGTTTTCATTTCCTTGCCGCGGGTCTGAGAGTTGGGCGCGTGGCCCCACAGAACCATGGCACGCACCTTGTTGGGCTGATCCATGTTTTCCGTGTCTTCCAGAACACCGTCGATCCAGCGGCTGACAGGGATACCCTTGAGGTTCTGCAAGGAGGTGTCCTTGCCGTCCTTGTCCTTGATGCTGTCGAATTGACCGGCAAGCCAGTCGGCATCTTCACCCCAGACGCGGCCCCAATGGGCCCAGGCACCGCCCGACAGACCGTAATAGCCCGGCAGGGTGTGGCTCAGAACGCCAAGGTCGGTTGCGCCCTGCACGTTGTCGTGACCACGGAAGATGTTGGTGCCACCGCCCGATGTGCCCATGTTGCCAAGGGCCAGCTGCAGGATGCAATAGGCGCGGGTGTTGTTGTTGCCGTTGGTGTGCTGTGTGCCACCCATGCACCACACGACGGTGCCGGGGCGGTTGTTGGCCAGGGTGCGCGCAACGCGACGCAACTGCTGACCGGGCGCGCCGGTGACACGCTCGACCTCTTCGGGGGTCCATTTGGCAACTTCGGCCTTGATTTCATCCATGCCCCAAACGCGGGTGCGGATGAATTCCTTGTCTTCCCAGCTATTCTCAAAGATGTGCCAGAGAATACCCCAGACAAGCGCCACGTCCGAACCGGGACGGAAACGCACATATTCATCGGCATGGGCCGCCGTGCGGGTAAAGCGCGGGTCGCAGACGATGAGGGGGGCGTTGTTCTGTTCCTTGGCCTTCAGGATGTGCAACAGCGAGACGGGATGCGCCTCGGCGGGGTTGCCACCGATGATGAAGATCGCCTTGGAATTGTGCATGTCGTTGTAGGAGTTGGTCATCGCGCCATAGCCCCAGGTGTTTGCAACACCGGCAACTGTGGTCGAGTGACAAATCCGGGCCTGGTGATCCACGTTGTTGGTGCCCCAATAGGCAGCAAACTTGCGGAACAGATAGGCCTGTTCGTTGTTGTGCTTGGCAGAGCCGAGCCAATAGACGCTGTCAGGTCCGCTTTCTTCGCGAATCTTCATCATGCCGTCGCCGATCTCGTCGATCGCCTGTTCCCAGCTGATGCGCTTCCATTCACCGCCCTCTTTCTTCATTGGGTACTTGAGGCGGCGTTCGCCATGGGCGTGTTCACGCACCGCGGCCCCTTTGGCGCAATGGGCGCCAAGGTTGAACGGGCTGTCCCAGCCGGGCTCTTGCCCGACCCATACACCGTTCTGGACTTCGGCGACGACTGTACAGCCGACCGAGCAGTGGGTGCAGACGGATTTGATCGTCTCGACGGCTTCATTGGCTGCACTTTGCGCGTTTGCACGCGTCACTGTACCACCCATGGCGCCGATTGCGGCCAGGCCACCAATGGCCAGACCGGATCCGCGCAGGAACGCGCGGCGGTCGACCGACTTTTCGGCGACCTCAGACAGGATACTGGTCCGCTGGGGGCGTCTCGCAACCCCGTTGGTCTTTTTCCTAAGCATGTTTCTCTCCTCCCTTGGCAGTCCTGTTGGACACTGCCGGGTACTAATGTTTCCTCTGACAGTCGGGCCTATCGCAACCAGTCGTCAGCGGAGTTTGACCTCGTCCGGCGGTTTAGAACCGGGCGCTGTCGAGATAGGCGCGAGTATGCGCAGTGTCCTGCATTCTGTCGGATGACAGGTCAGGCTGGGCCGCCTCGGCAGCGGTCCCGCCCGCAACGGCCAGAGCCGCAGCAGCAGGCGCAGCAGTGCCGGCCAGTTTCAGAAAATCGCGGCGGCTGGTGTCGCCCTCGGTCTTCTTGCTCATAAGGGTGTTCCTCCCTTGGGTGATGACGGGTTGCCCCGCCGGTTATGCGGGCTAGCCCGCGCTCATCCGGAAGCCCTGCGCCTCGATATCCATGTAGACCCGACCGACAGCGCCGACCGAAGCATATAAAACCGAATTGGTCGCTGCTTCCAAATCTGTGAAAAAGTGACCGGCCCAGGGGCCGATATGTTTGCCGAAGAACTGTTTCTGATCCGCAAGGCTGGCGGGTTTGCCATAGCGCCCGGTGATCATCCCGGCCATCATCTCCATCAAGGAGGCGATGTTGTCTTCCGGCTCGTAAACGTTCTGGGCGCGCGTCATGCTGCGCGCGGCCATGTCCCGGCGCAGCCCGGCCAACGGCTTTTCGTTGAGAAAGCCGGTCAGGTAGTAGCTTGCGTAGGGCAGCAATTCACCCCGGCCAAGACCGATGAACAACGCGTTGAACTCGCTTTCAACCGCGCGCGCCTTGCTGTGGCCCGCGATGCGCGCAAGGGCGCCGATCGCCGTGCCAAGCTCGGTGTCGCCGCCGGTGAGCGTCGCGGTCTGATCCAGCATGACCTGTTCGGGCGGGCGCGACAGGATCACGCCAAGGTAGTCGTAAAGATCGGCGCGCAGGCGATCCTCTTCGGTGATCTCATGCGCGGGACTTTGGTTTTCCATCAGGGCCTCTTGGTTGGTCATACCGATGCTCCGGTCTGATCTTGAAATACGAAACTCATTCGGCGGCGCGGCGGGGCCTCGTCGGCCTCTTGCGTGGCCACCTCGACGGGCGGCGCGCTTGCCTCTTGCGCCTCGCTTGTGGCCGCACTCTCTTCCGGCTCACCCTCGGCCATGGCGACAACCGCCTCTGGCTCATCCTCCTGCGGCAACTCGCCTTCCAGCAGCTCGTCTTCCTCGGGCGGGTTCGCCTCAAGCTCGGCCTGGCGGGCCATTTCCTCGACATGGGCGGTCATGCCCTTGCCCACCTGATAGGCGGTCTGCATGTGCTTAAGCACCTTGGCCTTGTCGGTAAAATCTTCGCCGTAATCCAGCAGCCCGTCAAGGTTTGCCAGCGCCGGGTTCGACGTCCAGAGCCGACGCAGCGCCCGACGGCGCAGCCGGTCCGGCACGGCCTTGGTCATGAAAGCGCGGAAATCATCGCCCGGCCCCATCGTGTCGGGATCGGGCAGGTCCAGCTCTTCCAGAAGCTCGGCGTCGGTCTTGTCCGCCTGCTCGGCGTCACGTGCGGCAAGGGCCTGCGCCTCGCTTGCGCGGGCCTCGGCCTCGGCTTCTGCCTCGACCTGCGCCTTTCGGCGCGACCAGAAATCGCCCCGGCTCAATGCACCCGTCCTTTACGGACGGAAGCAGGCGCGCGGTAAACATCGCTGAGCTGGTGAATACGCGGATCGCCGACACCATCCTCGACACGATTGACATCGGTCTTGTCGCGGCGGCGTTTCTTGAATTCTTCTTCCTGGTGGTGCGCATCGACGAATTCGCGCACCCAGGCCACGAGCCCCTCGGGCATGGCGACTTTCTCGACGATCTCTTCGCCGGTGTCGGCGTAATCCTGGGCCTCGAAGGGCGAGGCGGTGACCAGCACCACATGAAAAGGCTTGCTCGCCGCATCTGCGCCGACATTCTGGCGCATCACCACGTAGACCGAAGGCACCCGCGCGGAGATCCCCTGAAGATAGGCCTCGGTTTCAGCGCCGTGCAATTCCATCTGGGCGGTGGCCGCGTGATAATCCACCGTGTCGCCATCGCGGCGCAACACGCGCCAATCCGCCGCCCCTGCGCCGGGCATGACCGAAACCGCGCGCCACGACCAAGCGGCCCAACGGGTCACGCCGGGTGCCCTGCGGATAACGACCCCGACGGGGATCGTGGCATAGGTTTTCGGATTGTAGATCACGCTTGGTTTTTCGTCCCTGGCTGGTTGACCCCAGATTGGTGCAGATTTCTGACCACTCAAAGCGCTTTCTGTGTGCAATGGTCCACCAAGTGAGAAGACAGGACATTTTGGACCGAATTTCTGCCCCTCAGGGATGAACATGGTCAGATTGACCGACCTGCCACTTTCGCCGCCTTGCAGCAATTGCGACAATGCGGCCATCGAAAACGAATCACCTGCCCCCGACCTGGGCCGTTGCGCCGGGTTGGCGCGATTGGAATTGCTGTTTACGACGGGGTCGAATCATGCCTACTCTGACGCCGCACTGACGCAACAAACGTTCTTCTCAACATCGCGAAAACACTGGGGTAAAAATGCCTAAGCAATTGATTTTGTGCGACTGTTCCGGCACTCAAACGCTGGATAGCGACGCCCTTGCACAGGCCACCGGCCTTGGCTGTTCGCGGGTGCATTCCGCGCTTTGCACCGATGAAATCGGACAGGCCGCCAAGGCCATCGAGGGCGGCGAGGCAATTATTTGTTGCCGTCAGGAACAGCGGATTTTCGAAGAGCTGGCCGCCGATATCGGCGCCCCCGAGCCCGCCTTTGCCGACCTGCGGGATCGTGCCGGGTGGAGTGATGACAGCGCCTCGAAACTACCCAAAATGGCCGCACTTCTGGCCGAGGCAAGCCTGCCTGCGCCGCGCGAAAAGACGCTGGACGTCATTTCAGAGGGGCTTTGCCTGATTATCGGGGCCTCTGACGTGGTGCTTGCGGCGGCCGAAAAACTGGCGCCGCTCCTTGGGGTTACGGTGCTTTTGACCGATGACTGCGCCCCGCCGGAGACCCGCAATTTCGATGCGATCCGGGGCCGCGTGGCCCATGCCAAGGGCGCGCTCGGGCAGTTCGAGCTTACCATCGACGCGCTGCAACAGGTCAACCCGGCGGGCCGTGGCGCGCTTGGTTGGGGGGCGCCGCGCGATGGCGGTCAGACCGCCTGTGACGTGATCCTTGACCTGACCGGCGCCACGCCGATGTTCCCGGCGCCGCAAAAGCGCGAAGGCTATCTGCGCGCCGATCCCGGCAGCCTTGTTGCCGTCTCGGACGCGGTATTCGAGGCCGCCCAGATGATCGGCACCTTTGAAAAACCGCTCTACGTCGCGCTTGAGCCGCTGATCTGCGCCCATAGCCGCGCCGAGCAGACCGGGTGCAGCAAATGCCTTGATATCTGTCCCACCGGGGCGATCCTGCCGATGGGCGAGCATGTGACCATCGACCCGATGATCTGTGCCGGCTGTGGCGCTTGCGCCGCGCGCTGTCCGTCTGGCGCGATCACTTATGATGCGCCCTCGCCCGATGTCACCTTTCGCCGCATTCAGACGCTGGCCTCGGCCTATCGCAAGGCGGGCGGCGACGCGCCGCGCCTGTTGGTCTGTGACCACGATCACGGCGGCCAGATGATCAGCCTTGCGGCCCGTCACGGGCGCGGCTTGCCCGCCGATGTGATCCCGCTAGAGGTCGAGGCCCTGTCGGGCTTTGGCCATGCGGAAATCCTGGCGGCGCTTGCTTCGGGCTTTGCCGAGGTGGCGATCCTCGTGTCGCCGCGCGCCGAGCGCGACGCGCTCGACCTTGAAATTCCGCTGGCGCAGGCGATGGCCGGTGCGGGCCGCGTGACCCTTCTGGACCTAAGCGATCCCGATGCTCTCTGCGATGCGCTTTATGATGCGGGCGAGACACCTGCGCCCTGCGCCGATCCGATCCTGCCGATGGGAAGCCGCCGTCAGGTGGCGCGCCTTGCGGCCAAGACGCTCACGCCCGGCGATGAGGTTCTGCCCCTGCCCGAGGCCGCACCCTATGGCGCGGTGCTGGTCAATACCGATAGCTGTACGCTCTGCCTGAGCTGTGTGTCGCTCTGCCCGTCGGGGGCCTTGCTTGACAACCCCGACATGCCGCAGCTGCGCTTTCAGGAGGATGCCTGTCTGCAATGCGGAATCTGCGCCACGATCTGTCCGGAACAGGCGATCACGCTGGAACCACGCATGAACCTTGGGGATTCCGCCCTGACACAGGTGGTGCTGAACGAGGAAGAGCCGTTTGCCTGCATCGAATGCGGCGCCTTGTTCGGGGTGAAATCAACCGTCGAAAAGGTGGTTGAAAAGCTGGCAGGCAAGCATTCGATGTTCGCCACCTCGGACACCGCCAAGATGATCCAGATGTGCGATGGCTGCCGGATCAACGCCCAGTATCATTCAAAGAACAACCCCTTCGCCGGGGCCGAACGCCCGGCCGTGCGCACCACCGAGGATTACCTCAGCAAGCGCAAGGATCACTGATGCCTGATCGGTGCGCCAAGGTCGGCGGGGGCAACCCGCGAGACATAGGCCATGATGGCCTCGAGATCATCAAGCGTGATCTCGACCGGCACGATTGGGGGCGGAAAGTGATCGGCGAAGGGTTCGGTGATCTCTGCGACTTGGGTAAAGGCAGGGTGCGGGTTGAGCGCGAAAAAACCCTGAAACCGCGCGCCCCAATCGGGCAGCGCGCGCAGCACCGCGAACGACGGGGTCGAACCGATGGCGTTCATCCGGTTTTCTTCGGATACCACGTGACAGCGCCCGCAATGGCGCAGCGACAGGCCCTTGCCGGCCACGGCGTCGCCCTCGAACACAAGGGCAACCTCGGCCCTCTCCTCGACCTCTGGCAGGGAAAAGGGCGCGCGCCCGTCGACCTCAAAGCTCGTCAGGGTGCGCTGTCCGATCTCGGAGGTCAGCCAATCGGCAAACCGCGTCGCGCCCGCATGCGTGCCGCGCAGGCGCATCCGCCAAGTCGTGCCCTCGCCGATGAAAACCGCGCGCCCCTCGGTCTTGCCAAAGGCCATTTCGGCCTCGCCATCGCCACTCAAGATCTCTATCCGCACGCCGGTCTTGAGCGAAAAGCGCGGGCGCAGGTAATCGAGCAAGCCGCTGGCGATCAGCGCCTCGGGCGCGCTCAGGCGAAACAGGCGGTCGTCGGCGCTCGCGCTCAGGGGCAAGAGCGTCGGCAAGAGCGCCGCCAGACAGAAAATGATCATCCGCAGCACACGGTTCGGGCTTGGGTTCCATCCTTGCATGACCCACGTTAGAAACAGCCGCATGTCTGCGTCAACCATCTTGAACACCAAACGGAGAGACACATGAGCGAAGATTTCAACATGTCGATGCGCAAATTCCTCAAACAGGTCGGCGTGACCTCGCAGCAGGCCATCGAAGAAGGCATGCGCAACGCGGGCGACACCGCCGGGCAAGAGTTCAGCGCCAAAGTGGTTCTTACCGTTGACGGGCTCGATATCGAGCATGTGGTCACCGGTACGATCAAGGGGCAAAACTAAGGTGGCCCTTACCCGCGACAGCGTTCTGGACGCATTGAAACAAATCACCGATCCGGTCAGCGGCTCTGATATCGTCTCGGCCGGGGTCACCCGCGGGCTGAATGTCGAGGGCGGCACGGTGCGCTTCGTTCTGGAAATCGACCCGGCCAAGGCCGAGGCCTATGGCCCGGTGCGCGACGCCGCCGAGGCCGCCGTGCGCGCGCTTGAGGGTGTCACCGAGGTGTCGGTCGTGCTGACCGGGCATTCCGCCAAGGCGCCGCCCGATCTCAAACCCAACCGCAAGGCAGAGCCAAAGGGCCCCGAAAAGGTGCCCGGCGTCAATCACCTGATCGCCATCGCCAGCGGCAAGGGCGGGGTCGGCAAATCCACCGTTTCGGCCAACCTCGCCTGTGCACTCGCCGCCGAGGGGCGCCGCGTCGGGCTTTTGGATGCCGATGTTTACGGGCCAAGCCAGCCGCGTATGCTTGGCGTGTCTGGTCGCCCCTCAAGCCCGGATGGCAAGACCATCCTGCCAATGCGCAATCACGGCGTCACGATGATGTCGATTGGCCTGATGACCAACGAAGGTCAGGCGGTTGTCTGGCGCGGTCCGATGTTGATGGGCGCGCTGCAACAGATGCTGATGCAGGTCCAGTGGGGCGCTTTGGATGTGCTTCTGGTCGACCTGCCGCCCGGCACCGGTGACGTGCAAATGACCCTTGCGCAAAAGGCGCAGGTCGACGGCGCGATCATCGTCTCGACGCCGCAGGACATCGCCCTTTTGGATGCGCGCAAGGGCATCGACATGTTCAACCAGCTTAACGTGCCAGTTCTGGGCATGATCGAGAACATGTCGACGCATATCTGTTCGCAGTGCGGCCATGAAGAGCACGTGTTCGGTCATGGCGGCGTTGCGGCCGAGGCCGAAAAGCTGGGCGTGCCCTTGATGGCGGAAATCCCGCTGCATATGGATATCCGGCTGGCGGCGGACGGGGGCGCACCGATCGTGGTCTCCAAACCCGATAGCCCGCAGGCGCAGGCGTTCCGCGCCATTGCCCGCCAAATGATCGAGGCAGGCGTCGCATGAGCACGCCCGCCTTTCCACCGCTCATGTCGGGGCTGGCGGTGAGCGGGGCCATTGATCCGTTCGAGAAGGCCTGCGCCATGGCCAGCCTTGGCTGTGACGCGGGGCTTATCGTGCATAACATCACCGCCAACCGGCTTTTGGCGGCGCTTGTCATGGCCCCCGAGGTGCCGCTTGAAGAGGCGATGGCGATGCTGCCGGCCTGTGGCGTGGGGTTTCAGAACGCGCTTGGCGCGCTCGCCCCGCCCGAGGTTGCCGTGCATCTTGAATGGCCGGGCGGTATCCGCATCAATGGCGCCGCCTGCGGGCATTTCCGGGTGGCGGCGGGCGGCTCTGATCCTGCTGGCCTGCCCGGCTGGCTTGTGGTGGGGATCGACCTGCCGCTGATGCAGATCAATGAGCGGCCCGGCGACCGGCCCGACCAGACCGCGCTTTATGACGAAGGCTGTGCCGAGGTTGATCCTGTTGCCCTGCTGGAAAGCTGGGCGCGTCATACGCTTGTCTGGATCAACCGCTGGGAAGAAGACGGCGGCAAGGATCTGCATTCCGAATGGCGCCCGCTGGCCCATGACATGGGCGAGGATGTGCGCCAGAACGGTATCGCGGGCAAATTCCTTGGCGTCGACGAGCGTTTTGGCATGCTGTTGCGCGACAATGACACCACCCACCTTATCCCCCTCAGCACCTTGTTGGAGTCACCGCAATGAAACTTGCCCGTGCCATCCATTTCGATGAAAGCGATCAACGCGTCTATCACAGCCCGGCGCGCACCGGTGAATGGTGTGTGCCCGGCGGCTTCGAGTTTTCCAACTGGAGCGAGGCCGATCTGACCGGCAAGGCGCGACAGGCCTTTGCCAACGGCTGGCTTGGGGTGGAAACCTTTGGCCGCGTGACCTTTGTCGCCGTGACCCAGGTCGAACAGGCCGAGATCGACACGCTGGCGCGCGCCCTTGCCCAGCATTTTGTCGATGTCTACGGCGCGCCCGACGCCGAGGCCGCCCTGCCCGTGGCCGTCGAGGAGATCATGCAGATGGTCGAGCTTTGCGAAGAGCATGCCGCCAACACCCTGTTGACGGTGGCGCGCGATCTGACCGACGCGGGGGTGCGCGAAAGCTTTCGCGCGATCGAGCCTCAGGACGCGGGCATCGAGCAATTCGCGATCCACGGCGCGCTTGACGAATAGGCCAGAGACCGGCGCCGGTCAGTCCCGGTCGCCGGTCCTTTCGACCCGCCTGGCGCGATACTCGTCAATCCGCGCCTCAAGGCGGTCGGCATAGGCGGCCCGCTCAGCGTCGCTCATCGTGGCAAGGTGATCGAGCAAAAGCCGCTGACCCATCTCGAAACGCTCGCGAAACCCCTCGCGCTGTTCGCTCATCCGCGCGGCGACCGTGGCCGGGTCAAACGGCACCGCGCGCAGATCGGCCACAAGTGCGTCAAATCCGGCACGTTGCGCCGCGCGGGTGCGCCCGCCATCGCGATAGGCGCCGCGCATCTTTTCACCGATCTCGCGGCGATCCTCGTCATTAAGCGCGCGGGTCAAAGGCCCGCCCGCCATGTCAAGCCGCGAGGGATGATGCCCGCCATGCGTGCCGCCGTGGCGCAAGGCCCAACTGCCGATCACGCCGACCACCAAAAGGTTGAACGCCAGCGACACCACCAAAAGGCCACGCACCCAAGGGCCGAGCCGGGTGGGGCACTTGTCGTCGTTGGTTTTATCGGTTCCCGTCGCCATCAGAAATCTCCCCCGGCAAGATCAAACGCCAATTCCGGTGCAACATCAACAAGATAGGCGGCGTCGCTTGTCCCATCCAATATTCCCTCAGGCAGGCTTATGCCAAGCCAGACCCCGGCCACCGCCGCCGTTGCAAGCCCGGTCATTGCGGGCCATCCGCCAAGCAGCCGGTAGAGCTGGCTCGAGAGCGTGCTGCGGCGGGTCGATTGCGGCGCGGGTCTTTGCGCAAGGGCCTGAACCGCCTGCGCGTCCTCGTCGATCCGGGCCATGAGGGCCGCAGAGGGCTCTGCGGCATGCCTGCGCGCGGCGTCAAAGAACACCTCAAGCCCCGGCATATCGTCTTTGTCACTCATCGCCATATCCAAGCTCCTCTTGTCGCCCTGCAAGGGCGGCTGTCAGCGCGCGTTTGCCCCGCGCCGTCAGGCTTTCCACCGCTTCGGTGGTGATGTCCATAATCTCGGCGATCTCGGGGTTCGCCAGCCCTTCGATGTGGCGCAACACAACCGCCTGTCGCTGCCGGTCCGGCAATTGGTCAAGGGCAGTCTGGAGCGCCTCGGCGCGGGCCTCGGCCTGCATGTGATCGGTGACACTTGCGCGGCCATCCTCGGGCTCGGGGATGCTGTCCAATGCAACGCCCCGCGCACGTCGGCGCAGATCAGTGCAAAGGTTCGCCACCACCCGGTACAGCCAGGTCGTGACCTTGGCCTCGCCCTGACGCCAGTCAGGCGCGATCTTCCAAAGGCGCAGCATTGCTTCCTGGGTGACATCCTCGGCCTCGGCGTGATTGCCAAGCAGACGATAGGCGTGCCCCATAACGCGCGGCGTCAGACGCGCGGTCAACGCACGCGCGGCCGACGCGTTGCCATTGGCAAACAAGACCAGCAAAACCTCATCCGGCTCATCACTCATGGTGTCCAGCGGCATGTCCGTGTTCCATAGGTATCATACTGCACAGGAGGCGGGCCCCTCCACAAGGCCGACAGCGGTTTAACGCTGTCGGCACGCCACCTTGATCAAAGATCAGTGGTGATCATGATGACCGTGGTGATGGTGGTCATGGTGGTCATGGTGGTCATGGTGGTGATCGTCATGGTCATGATGTCCGCCGTCGCGGTGATGCCCTTTGCCATGGCCGTCATACCGGTGCCCTTCATACCCGCGCCCTTTGGCGCCATGATGGCCCCTGCCATGCTCGCCATGCATCCCGGCATAGCGACCGGACCGGTCTTTTTGACGCGCGCCCTTGTGCATCTTGCCGATATCGGCGAATTCCTCGGCGGAAATCGCGCCATCGCCATCGCTGTCGTGCATCTCGAACATGCGGCCCATCCGGCCTGCCTGCATCTCATCCATGGAGATCTTGCCATCCTTGTCGGTGTCGCGGCTCTCCATCATCGCCTGTGCCCTTGCGGCCATCCGTTCGGCCATGCGGGCCTGCATGCGGGCGGTCATTTCTTCGGCTGAAATCGCGCCGTCGCCATCGGTATCGGCGGCCATGAACCGCTCTTGTGCGCGGGTCTGCATTTCTTCCTGCGTGACCTTGCCGTCGCCGTCTGCATCCAGCTCTTCAAAATCAAAGCCGGGACCGTGGCGCATGCCGCCCTGTCCCATTTGCTGAGCCATCACAGAGGTCGATGTCGCCGCAATCACGGCGGCAAGTATGCCTGAAGCCAAAATTGGTCTTTTCATTTTTTCTCTCCATCAAAGTGATCGTGTGTGGGCCTTAGGAACCGGGCCGGTATCGGCCAATCCTGAAACTGATACGCAACCCGCTGCGGTTTCCGTCGTGCCTTGTGTGGATTTTTTCGCAGACCGCCTTCTGCGCGTGTCTCACCTTTAGATCCCGGCTTTGCGACATGGCGACGCAAGGACGCCCTGACCCCTTTATTCGCGGCGCAATCTGCACCAGTTTGCCCAGATCAATTTCGGGGATTACCATGACCTATCAGACCGCTATCAGCACAGACCGCGCCCTCTGGCCCGCGCTTCGCAGGGGCTTTCGCCGGAAATGCCCGAATTGCGGCAATGGTCCGCTGCTGAAAAGCTATCTCAAGGTGCGCGACACCTGTACGGTCTGTCGCGAAGACTTTAGCCACAACCGCGCCGACGACGGGCCGGCCTACCTTACGATTCTGATCGTCGGTCACCTGATGGCGCCGCTTTTGCACATCGCGTTCGTGCAGTTTCGTCCCGAGCCGCTTGTGCTGTTCACGATATTCGCTATTGGCACCATCACCCTGTCGCTCTACCTTTTGCCGCGACTGAAAGGGGCGATTGTTGCTTTCCAATGGGCCCGGCTGATGCATGGGTTCGGAGGAGGCAACTGACCCTTTGCTGCTGAAAGGGCCAGTATGACCAGCACGACGCCGGATAAATCCGCCATTCGCAATGCCGCAACCGTGATCGCCTTGCGTGATCGCATGGGCGACCCGCATGTCCTTATGGGACAGCGCGGCGCGCAGGCGGCGTTCATGCCCAACAAATTCGTCTTTCCCGGCGGGGCGGTCGATGCCGCTGATGCCAGTGTGCCGCTGGCACGCGCCCTGCCCGTGATCTGCGCCGCGCGTCTGTTGGAAGACAGCAAAGAGGATCTCGCACACGCGCTTGCCGCCGCCGCGATCCGAGAGCTTTGGGAAGAAACCGGCTTGATCCTCGGGCAACCCGGTGACTGGCTGGACGAGGTGCCCGCCGATTGGGAGGGATTTGCCGCACGCGGTCATGTGCCAGTGGCGCACCCGCTACAATTTGTGTTTCGCGCCATTACGCCGCCGGGGCGGCCGCGCCGGTTTGATGCGCGGTTCTTCCTTGTTGATGCCGAAGAGATCGCGGGCGATCTTGATGATTTCTCCGAGGCCTGCGACGAGCTTTCGCATCTGCAATGGGTGCCGCTGCGCGATGCACGCAAGTTCGACCTGCCGTTCATCACCGAGGTGGTTTTGGCCGAGGTCGCCGCCCGCGCCCATGATCCCGCGCCGCCTGAATCGGTGCCGTTCTTTCGCAATGACGACGAAGAAAGCCTGTTTTTGCGGCTTAACGGAAAGCAACCACGGCGATAACCGACAGGGTGACCAGCGCGATACCAAGCGCTTCGCGCCGGGTGACTTTCTCGCCAAAGAACAGCACCGAGGCGCAGAGCGAAAAGATCACCTCGACCTGTCCCACGGCAAAGACATAGGCCGCGTTTTCAAGGGTGAAGGCGGTGAACCACAGCAAGCTGCCCATCATGCCCGCGACGCCGATCCAGACCGCGCTGCGCCAGGCAGCCGCTACGCGCCTGACCTGCCCCGGCTCGCGCCAGATCAACCAGGCACCAAGGGCAAAGGTCTGCGCCAGCGTGACCACGGCCAGGGTGACACCGGCACGCAACAGCGGGTCCTGGCTGGCGATCTCAAGCGTGGCGCCGCGATAGCCCACGGCGGAAATGGCAAAGAATGCCCCCGAGGCCAGACCCAGAAACGCCGCCCGGTTCGCGATCCGACGCACCCAACGCCCCTCAAGACCCGGCGTGTCCGATAGGATCAAGACCCCGACAAGACCCAAGACGATCGCGCCAAGGCCAAGCGCCGAGATGCGATCGCCAAGTACGATCAGTCCGACGACTGCGGTCTGCACCACTTCGGTTTTCTTGAAGGTGATCCCGACGGCAAAATTGCGCTCGGCAAAAAGCGCCACAACGCACCATGTGGCCAGGATCTGCGTCAGACCGCCGGTCATCGCATAAAGCCAGAACAACGGCGAAAACCCCGGCAGCGGCGCCCCGGTCAGCGCAATATAGCCAAGGGTCAGGGCCACCACCAAAGGCGCCGAATAGAAAAACCGCGCCAACGTCGCCCCGCCAGCCGTAAGCGCGCCCATGCTCAGGCGCTTTTGCAGCATGAAGCGCAACGTCTGAAACGCAGCCGCCGCTACGGAAAGGAGTATCCAGGCTTCCATCAGCTTGTCTTGCCCCGGATTTTCCGCAATGACCAGAGCCTAAGATTTTTCGCCGAAAAATCTTAGGCTAAAAATATTAGGGGAATATTTTTGCCCGGCCTCACCCACGGCGCCATGGCCAGAGCGGATGGGGAACAGGGTCTTTGGCCCGCCAGAAATGGCGTTGAAAAACCTCTGCATAAGAACGATAGACATACCCCTCATTGCGCGCCTGATAATGCGCGCGGTTCTGTGCATATCGCATCGGCAATTCATACCATGCCAACTTGGGGTGCGCGTGATGGACCACGTGCAGATTGTTGTTCAGAAAGATCAGGGCGAGCGGCCCGCGATCTTCCACAATCACCGTTCGTGCATTAGCCCGATCCGCGGCGCGGTGTTCCAGGAAGGTGCGGATCTTCAAAACCGACAGCCCCAGATAGGCCGCACAGAGATAGGCCCAGATCGGCATGGGCGCCGCTTTTACCCATATAAGCACAAGCGCCACCGCCGGAAAATGCCAGAGCCAGCCTCGCAGAACGGCGCCGTCGCCGGACCGGACCGCGCGCCAGTCCGACGCCATGAAAGACACCTGCCCGACCAGCGGACCGATGAGCATCCGCCCCGCCAGTGTGTTATTGGCCTGCAACACCGCCTGCACCCATCGTGGCAAATTACGCCACAGAGCCGGGTCAAGGTAATTCGTTTCCGGATCATCGTAGGGGTCGGTCAGCACCGCATCGCGGTGATGCGCCAGATGGGTGTCGCGAAACCGCTGATAGGGAATCAGTAGGGTCAAAGCGGGGAAAACAAGGGCTTCGTTCAAACGGCGCGTGCGAAACGGGTGACCATGAAGAACCTCATGACTGAGCGAGGAATGGAGCGCGATGCAAAGCCCGCATAGCCCCACTCCAAGCGGCAACCAGAGCGCCGCAGCCCAGGTGGTGCCAATCGCCCAGCCCGCATAGCAAAGCACCAGCAAGGCCAGAGTTGGCCACTCCACCGCGCCGCGCCGCGCCCTATCCAAGACAGCGCCCCCATTGGATGCGGGTCCAGATACGCTCGTAAAGGACATAGCTGCTGAGCCCGATTGCCGCGTTGATCAGGGCCATTGTGCCCCCCGCCATGACCGATCCGGTGATGAAGGCCCCCACAAGGGCCATCACCGCCAGGCCGATCAGGTTCCAGATCACCGCCTTTACAATCGTGCGCATCCGCGTTTCCATGACATGCCTTTCCTTTTCAAAATCTATGATGAAACTGTTCGCTTTTGGTAAAGCTGGCCACTTCGGATATGGTTAACAAATCTCTACATCTATGATTTAAGTCACCACATGAATGAAAAAATCGACAAACGGCTGCGCGCCGATCTGTTCCGGACCCGTCTTGGCGAGGCGATGCGCCTGCGCCAGAGCAACCAAAGCGCACTTGCCCGCGCCATCGGGGTGGATCGCTCGACCATTTCGCAGCTGCTAAAAGGGCCCTCGGCGCGGCTTCCCAATGCGCAGGTGGTTGGCGAATGCGCCAGTGCGCTCGGGGTCTCGGCGGATTGGCTTTTGGGGTTGACCGACCGGCCCGAAACCACCGCCGACATGCTGGCCAATACGCTCTCGCTGACCGAGGCGCCGCGTGCGCTTGTGGATGAGCAGATATTTCAGTGGCACAAGGAAGCCGCCGGATACAAGATCCGCCATGTGCCTGCGGGCCTGCCGGATATGCTCAAGACCCGCGCCATGCTGGAATGGGAATACGCCCCGCATTTGGGGCGCAGCACCGATCAGGCGATTGGCGCGTCAGAGGATCGCATGGCCTGGATGCGCGCCGCGCGCTCGGATTACGAAATCGCCCTGCCGATCCACGAGCTTGAAAGCTTTGCCCGCGCCGAGGGCTATTACCGTGACCTGCCGCTTGATCTACGGCGCGAGCAGCTTGATCACCTGATCACGGTCACGACCCAGCTTTACCCAAGTCTGCGGCTTTACCTGTTTGATGCGCGGCGGGTCTATTCGGCGCCGGTCACAATTCTGGGCCCGCTGCTGGCGGTGATTTATATCGGGCGCAATTACATGGTGTTTCGCGATACCGAACGGGTGCAAGCGCTGACGCTGCATTTCGACCACCTCCTGCGTGAGGCCGATATCACCGCGCGCGCCCTTCCCGAGCGGCTTGCAGAGCTGCGCGCTGCGCTTGGTTAACTGCGCTGCAACCGCACCGGAATTTCACGCGCCAACCGCAACAGATGCGCCATGAACGGCTTGTCGGCATCATCCTCGCGGATCGCGGCGTAAAGCCGTTTGGTCACGCCATTCTTGGTCAGGGGGCGGGTGACGTAATCGGTGCTTGTCTTGACCTCGCGCACCACCCAATCAGGCAGCACCGCAACCCCCCGGTTGGAGGCGACCAGCAACAGGATCACCGCCGTCAGCTCGACCTGGCGAATGCTGCGCGGCTCGACCTTGGCGGGGGTCAGAAGCTCTGTGAAGACATCAAGACGCGAGCGATCCACCGGATAGGTGATCAGCACCTCATCGCGGAAATCGGCGGCCTCGACAAAGGGCTTTTGCGCCAGCGGGTGCTGGCTTGAGGCGACGAAGACCGGCTCGTAATCAAACAGCGGCTTGAAGATGATTCCCGGCAACTTCTCTGGATCGGAGGAAACCACAAGATCGACCTCTTCCTTTTGCAGGGCAGGAAGCGCGTCAAACGCAAGGCCGGGGCGGATATCAACATCGACCTCGCCCCATGTCTTGCGAAACGCCTCAAGCACCGGAAAGAGCCACTCGAAACAGGCATGACATTCGATCGCAATGTGCAGCCGCCCGGCGCTGCCTTCGCGCAGCCCCTCGAACTCGGCCTCAAGCGCCTCGATCTCGGGAAGGATCTTTTCGGCCACCCGCAACAGGCGATGCCCCGCGGCCGACAGGCGTAAGGGCTTGGAACGACGTACAAAAAGCTCGACACCGGCCTGATCTTCAAGGCCCTTTATCTGATGGCTCAGCGCCGATTGGGTGATGTGCAGCAGATCCGCCGCCTTGGCCAGACCACCGGCCTGATGAATGGCGCGGATCGTCTTGAGATGCCGAAACTCGATGTGCATATATTAGTGAACCTCATTCAAACCATGAATTTTATGAAGTTGTCTCACAAACCGCATCCTGCAACAAGAGGGCAACAAGATAACCCCGAGTAGGATTACCGCAATGAAAACGCCCCGTATTTCGTTTGAATTCTTCCCCCCCAAGTCGCTTGAGGGTTCTTTTCGCCTGTGGGACACGGTCCAGACCCTCGCCCCGCTTGAGCCCCGCTTTGTCTCGGTCACCTACGGCGCCGGCGGCACCACCCGCGAGCTGACCCGCGACGCGGTTGGCACCCTGCACAAGGCCACCGGCCTTAACGTGGCGGCGCACCTGACCTGTGTCGATGCAAGCCGCGAGGAAACCCTTGAAATCGCCGACCAATTCGCCGCCGCCGGCGTAACCGAGATTGTCGCCCTGCGCGGTGATCCGCCCAAGGGCGCCAATGGCTTTGCCCCGCATCCGCAGGGCTTTGGCGATAGCTGCGAGCTGATCTCGGCGCTGGCCGACACCGGCAAATTCAACATCCGCGTAGGCGCCTATCCCGAGAAACACCCCGAGGCCGCCAGCCAGCAGGCCGATATCGACTGGCTCAAGCGCAAGATCGACGTCGGCGCCAGCGAGGCAATCACCCAGTTCTTCTTTGAGGCCGACACGTTTTTCCGCTTCCGCGATGCCTGTGCCAAGGCCGGGATCAACGCGCCGATCATCCCCGGCGTCCTGCCGATTGAAAACTGGACCGGGACGCGCAAGTTTGCAACGGCCTGTGGCACGCAGGTGCCCGCATGGCTTGATGATGCGTTTGACAAGGCCATTCGCGACAACCGTCACGACCTTTTGGCAACCGCGCTTGCGACCGAGCTTTGCAGCGATCTGATCGAGGGGGGCGTGGAAGATTTGCACTTCTACACGCTCAACCGCCCCGAATTGACGCGCGATGTGTGCCACGCGCTTGGCGTCACGCCCCGGGTGGAGCTGCGCCACGTCGCATAAGCGGCTTGCGCGCGCCTATCGACCCCGCCTACCTTGCGACAAGGGATCAGGAGGGGCCGAAAATGACAGTGAGACGCGCAACATCGCTTGACGATCTGCCCAACAGGTCCGACCTCTTGTCGCGGTCGGGCCTTGAATTCATGCAGGACATGATCGCGGGCACGCTTGCCGGGCCGCCCATCGGGGCGACGCTTGGCTTTTGGCCAGTGCTGGCCGAAGACGGGCGGGTCGTGTTCGAGGGCGCGGCGGGCTTTGACGTCACCAACCCGATGCGCGGGGTGCATGGTGGCTGGTTCGGGGCGATCCTTGATAGCTGCATGGGCTGCGCGGTGATGACCCGACTGGCGCGCGGCGAGGTCTATACGACGCTGGAATACAAGGTGAATATCACCCGCGCCCTGCCGCTTGACACTCTGGTGCGCGCGATTGGAACGGTGGCGCATTCGGGGCGCTCGACCGCAGTGGCCTCGGGCGAATTGCGCGGGCTCAAAGACGACCGCCTCTATGCCACCGGATCGACCACCTGCATCATCATGCGCCCGCCCCCGCAATAGAGGCCCCCTTTTCGGGAGGGGGTGGGTGGGTGGGCCTCCCGAAAAGGGGGCCGCTAGACACTGCCGTCCTTCATCGCCATCATCGCCCGCGCGCCGCCCTTCAAAGGCACCTTGCGCCCCTCGACACTTTCGTGAAGCCGCTCTGACGGATCGGCACCGACAACCCGGGCGCTGCGCAACAGGAAAATCTTGCCCCAACCGTGCCACGACCCCACCGAGGGCGCGGCGATATCGACCTTGAACCGCCCGCGCCACCCCTCGGGAAGATGAAGCCCGCATCCGACCGCCTGCTCCAGCATCCAGATCAGCGGGATATTCGACAGCGGGCGCGCCGCGTGAAACCCGTCAAGCTGACCGCCGACATCGCCATGACTTCCGCGAAACCAGACCTGTTCCACATCGCCCTCGAAATCCGGCGGGCAGGTCCACAAAACCGGCGCATAGGCATTGCGGGTCTCATCAAGCGCAAGCGCGTGAAACCCGTGCCGGATCGTCGGGCCAAGGTGATGGTTGTGAAAGTCATGCGCATCCGCCCGGAACCGCCAGAGGATCGGTATCCGCATGCCCAGGGCCTTGACCGTATCCCAGACGCCGACCATCTCGATCTCGACCGATGCATGGCAATAGGCATGCGTAAACGCCTTTCCGGCCTCGCTATCAGGGCGGCATTGATAATGGCGATAGGCGGTTCTGACATTGCGCTCGGTCGCCTCTTCGGCGCGCAAAAGGCCGATCTTGTCGATCACCCCGGCCAGCGAGCGCACCGCAAAGGCGCCGCGCGAATACCCGAACAGGAATATCCGGTCACCGGGGCGATAGCGGCTGGCAAGATAGCCATAGGCACGCCTGATCTGCCGATTTAGCCCGCGCCCCATCATCACGTTGGGCGTCGTGCGCCAGTCATACCATTGCAACCCCGCCTCGTAATAGAGCGACACGCCGCTGCCGACGGTCTCGCTCAAAAGCTTGTAGGTCAGGCCCGCATTGCTTTCGCAGCCCTCGGAGAGCGATGACATGGTGCCATCCAGAATAAGGACATGGGTGACCGGGCCGCGCCGACGCGCAAAGGCCGGATGCCCGCTATGCTGCCCCGGCCGGAGAAGCCCGTATAGGGTTTTAACCCACTGACGCCATGCCGTCATTTACCATCTTCCATACCCTGTGCGGCGTGAACGGCATATCTGCCTGCCGCACCCCCGCCTGCCATAGTGCGTCCGCCACCGCATTGGCGGTGGCCGCCATCGCCCCGACCGTCCCCGCCTCGCCGCAGCCTTTCATGCCCATCGGATTGGCGGTCGAGGGCACCGCCTCTGTTGCAAAGCCAAACATGGGAACATCATTGGCCCTTGGCATCGCATAGTCCATGAAACTTGCCGTGAGCAACTGGCCGTCACCATCGTGCACCACATGCTCCCAAAGCGCCTGACCGATGCCTTGAACGACACCGCCATGCACCTGACCTTCGGCCAGCAAGGGATTGATAAGGTTTCCGAAATCATCAACCACCGTGTAGCGCTCAACGCTGATCTCGCCGGTCTCGGGATCAACCTCGACCTCGGCCACATGCGCGCCGTTGGGATAAGAGCGCCCCGGCAGGGTCGCGGTTTCCTCATGCACCAAAAGGTCGCTTCGCCCATCGGCCCGCGCCAGTGCCGCCGCTTCAATCAGCGTCGGCGTCAGGTTCGAGCCGGGCGCGCGAAACCGCTCGTCGTCAAAGCCGACATCGCCCGCCGCCACGCCCATTTTCTCGGCAAGGTAAGGCGTGAAGGCCTCAATCATGCGTGACACCGTCGCCAGCGTCGCGTTGCTCTGCGTGGTGACGGAGCGCGACCCGCCGGTGCCGCCGCCATTGGCAATCAGGTCGCTGTCGCCCTGAATGACGCGGATCATCTCCATCGGGATTCCGGTCTGATCGGCCAGGAAACGGGCATAGACCGTCTCATGCCCCTGTCCGTTGCTTTGAGTGCCCACATAGATCGACACGCGCCCATCCTCATGAAATTCAACCTTCGCCGTTTCACTGGGATTACCCAGAATGCTTTCGATATAGTAACACAGGCCCATCCCGCGCAGCCGACCGCGCGCGCGGCTCTCGGCGCAGCGCGCGGCAAAGCCTGCGCGATCGGCAAATTCCTCGGCGCGGCTGAGCACCCGGTCGAACTCGCCCACGTCATAGGTCTCGCCGGTGGAAGAGACATAGGGAAACTGCTCTGGCCGGATGAAATTGCGGCGGTGCAACTCCCATGTATCAACCCCAAGCTCGCGCGCGGCCCGGTCGATGATCCGCTCAAGCGCATAGATCGCCTCGGGGCGCCCGGCCCCGCGATAGGCATCAACCTGCGTGGTGTTGGTGTAAAACCCTTCCACATGCAGATAGGTCGCCTGCACGTCATAGGTGCCCATCAGAACCTTGGAAAAAAGATCGGTCTGAATCGCCTGTGCCATGGTGCTGTTATAGGCGCCAAGATCACAGCGCGTATCAACGCGGTATCCGGTGATGCGCAGATCGCTGTCAAAGCTCATCACCAGATCATGTTCAAGCGCGCGCGCACCATTGTCGCTCAGCATCGCCTCGCCGCGCTCTGACATCCAGCGCACGGGGCGCCCTAAGGTGCGCGCCGCATGGGCCGCAAGAAAGGTCTCGGGGTAATCCATCGCCTTCGTGCCAAAACCACCGCCGACATCGGGGTTGGTGACGCGGATCGCCTCTGGCTTCATGCCCAGAATGCGCGCCAGATTGCGCTTGGTGCCCCAGACCCCTTGGGCGTTGACCGAAACGTGAAGCCGCCCGCCCTGCATTTCGGCGAAACAGCCGCGCGGCTCCATCGAATTGGCAATGACCCGATTGTCGGCCACAGTAAGGCGCACCACATGCGCCGCCTCGGCGATGGCCGCTTCGACGGCGGTGCTGTCGCCCATCTCCCAGTCAAAGGCGCGGTTTGTCGGCGCCTCGGGGTGCAGAGCCTCGCCACCCGTCGCGAGGGCCATTTGCGCAGGCAGGTCGTCATAATCAAACTCGATCAACTCCGCCGCATCGCGGGCCTGATCAAGTGTTTCGGCAACGACAAAGGCCACCGGCTCGCCGACAAAACGCACCCGCCCTTCCGCCAGAAGCGGGCGGCGCGGGGCGGCGCCCTTGGTGCCGTCGCGATTGCTGACTAGGTTAAAGGCAAGCCCCTCGGTGATACCGGCCGCTGCCAGATCATCGGCGCCCAGAACCAGATGCACGCCCGGCGCGGCGCGCGCGCCGTCAAGATCAAGCCCGGTGATCACGCCATGTGCCACGTTCGAGCGAAAGACATGCCCGCGCAAGGCCCCCTCGGGCGCGATATCATCAACATAGCGGCCCTGACCGGTCAGAAACCGCGCATCCTCGACCCGCGTCACCGGCTGACTTTTCCCGAACTTTTCCATCGCCTGTCCCCTATCCGCTTTGACAGGGACACTAACCCGACAACCGCCCATGTCCAGAGGCCGCGCGCCTAAACCGATGCAGAGGTCACCACATCGCTTAACCCATAACCGTTAAAGCCGGTGCTCAGGCTTTGGCTATAGGCCCCCATGCCCGAGATCAGCAGATAATCCCCCTCTTGCAGATCGCCGGGCAAGGCCAGCGGATCCGGCAGACGGTCGATGCTGTCGCAGGTCGGGCCAAAGACAACGCGGTCGCGCGGCGCGGCGGTGCGCGACGTGCCATCGGGCGCCATCACCGCAATCCGGTCAGGCGCGCCGATATCGCGCATTTCGGTGAGCCCGCCATAAACCCCGTCATTCAGGAACACTGCGCCGCACTCGCGCAGCGCCTTGATGCGCACCGCCAGCGTAAAGGCCTCGGCCACCATCGCGCGGCCCGGCTCGCAGACCAATTCCGGCGCGGCCGCCCCGAAAGCGCGGTCCACCTCGGTGCGGATATGGGCGAAAATCGCTTCAAGGTCAGGGGCAGGGCCGACCCGGTGCGCGGCAAACCCGCCGCCCACATTGAGCCGGGCAAGCCGCACGCCCGCCGCCTCGGCCACCTCGGCGACAACGCCGATATAGGCGCCCCAAGCCGCCGGATCGGCGCATTGGGTGCCGGGGTGAAAGGTCATCGACGGGGTAAAGCCGCGCTTGACCACCTCCTGCAACAGGGTGGTCGCGCGCTCGGGGCCTGCGCCGAACTTGGCGCCAAAATCGTAGGCCGCCCCGCGCACCGGCAGGGCAAGGCGCACGCTTATCTCGGAATCCGGCGCGACATGACCGGTCAGCTTGTCCAGCTCGCCAAGGCAATCAACCGAAAACGATCGCACGCCCAGATCGGAGGCCACAGCCACCTCGGCGGGCGAGCGGACCGGGTTGTTGTAATGCAGAACCGCCGTCGGACAGACCCGCCGCACCGCGCGCATTTCCTCGGGGCTTGCCACGTCAAACGCCCCGATCCCCGCCGCCACCAAATTGGCGAGCACCTCCTCGAACGGGTTGGCCTTGACCGCGTAGGTCACCAGCCCGTCGAACCCGGCCTGAAACCGCCGCGCCCTAGCCTGAAGCATATCGGGGCTGAAATACAGCACCGCCGCGTCGGGTGCGTGGCGCAGGATATGCGCGCGGGGATCGGGCCAGGTGGGAGAATTGCGCATGGGGGAACCTCGTGCTGCTCTTTTCCATTCAGTGTGCCCCGAATTTGCGTCGATTCATCGCGGCACTTCGTATAAAGTGACGTAGATTGACGGCAAAATGCAGGCTTAGATATGCAAACTGACGAAGCGGATCGCGATCTTCTGGCCCATCTGGCGGAAAATGCCCGCCTGCCTGTGGCCACATTGGCCCGCAAACTTGGGCTCGCGCGCACCACCGTCCAGGCTCGGCTTGACCGGCTTGAGGCAAGCGGTGTGATCGCGGGTTATAGCGTTCGCCTTGGGCAAGACGCCCGCCCGGCCCTGCGCGCCACCGCCCTTGTCAGCATTGAACCGCGTTCGGGCCCGGCAGTGCTGGCACGCCTCAAATCCCTGCCGCAAGTGCGTCGCGTGCATACCACATCGGGGCGGTTTGACCTGATTGTCACGCTTGAGGCCAAGACCACCCAAGAACTTGACGAAACGCTCGACCGCATCGGCGAGGCCAAGGGCGTGCGCAGCTCCGAGAGCCTAATTCACCTGTCCACGAAACTGGATCGCGGCGCCTGATCCGCCACCACCCAAGAAAATTCGACGAATTTTCTTGGGCTAAGATTTTTCGCGGAAAAATCTTGTCTATCGCCGACCTAAAAGGCCCGCCCGCCAAAACACCAGCATCAGGACGAACCCGATCGCGACCAGACCGGCGCAGACGATCCAGAACGCATTCGGATTATCCACCCCTGGAACGCCGCCGACATTGATCCCCAACAGCCCAGTCAAAAGCCCGAGTGGCAGGAAGATCGCCGCCACAACCGACAGCAACAGCATCTGCTTGTTCATCGCCTCGGCGCGGGCATCGATGATCTGATCATGCACCACCTGCGCGCGATCACGGATCGCATCAAGCTCTTCGGCCAGCCGGGTCATCCGCTCTGTCGCCTCGCGCAGGCGGCTGCGATCATGGGGGCGCAGCCATGGCATATCCTCGATCTCAAAGGTGCTCAGCGCGTCACGCTGCGGCGCCATGTGACGACGCAGCACGATGGCCACCCGGCGAATGTCACCAAGATCGCGACGGCTCAGCGTACTCAGCCCCTCGATCACCTGATCCTCCAGCACATCGACCTTTTCATTCAGCCCCGCCACCACCGGCTCGACCCGATCCGCCAACCGCAACGCCAGCCGTGCCACCAATTCGCCCGCGCCATCGGGCCCCTGCCCGCGCTCGATGCTCTCGTGCACATCGCTCACCGCCATCAGGCGGCGCAGCTGCACCGTCACCACAAGGCTTTCGCTGACCCACATCCGAAGCGACACCATATCCTCGACCTCGTCGCCGGGATTAAGGTTAACCCCGCGCAGGTTGAGCAACACCCCCTCGCCATGGGTGGTGCAACGTGGCCGCGTTTCGGGCGCCAGAAGCGCGCGCAGGATCAGCGGCTCGAGCGGCGCGCCCTCAAGCCATTCGCGCGCGCCCGGATGGGCACAATTCACGTGCACCCAAGTAAAGCCGCCCTCCGGTGCCTGCGCAAACGCGCTGCTCTCGGTCGCGACGCTCTCTGCCGCACCTTCCGGCGCGATCCGCCATTGCCGTATCCCGTCCATGCCCTGCCCTTTATCCGGTCTGCCCTCACATTGCGCGCGATTGCCGCCCGTGTCACCCACCCAACGGCCAACAAAGTGCCGCTCAAGTCTTTCACTTGCGCGCTGCATTCGCTAGACGTCAGGCAAACCGCAAATGCGCAGGAAACAACGTCATGGCGATGGAAAAGACATTCAACGCGACCGAGGCCGAAAACCGCCTCTATGAAGCATGGGAAACGGCCGGGGCGTTCAAGGCCGGGGCCAATGCCAAACCCGGTGCCGAAACCTTCAGCATCATGATCCCGCCACCCAATGTGACGGGAAGCCTTCATATGGGCCACGCGTTCAACAACACACTTCAGGATATCCTTGTACGGTGGCACCGGATGCGCGGCCACGACACGCTCTGGCAGCCGGGCACCGATCATGCCGGCATCGCCACGCAAATGGTGACCGAACGCGACATGGCCGCCAATGGTGAACCCACCCGCGTTGAAATGGGCCGCGAGGCGTTTGAAAAACGCGTGTGGCAGCAAAAGATCAAATCGCGTGGCACCATCATTGGACAGCTTAAACGCCTTGGTGCCTCTTGCGATTGGTCGCGCGAGGCCTTCACCATGTCCGGCGCCGACAGCGCGCCTGCGGGCGAAGAGGGCAATTTTCACGACGCCGTGATCAAGGTCTTCGTGGATATGTACAACAAGGGCCTGATCTATCGCGGCAAGCGGCTGGTCAACTGGGACCCGCATTTCGAAACCGCAATTTCCGATCTCGAGGTCGAAAACACCGAAGTGCCGGGCCATATGTGGCACTTCAAATATCCGCTCGCGGGTGGTGAGACATATGAGTATGTCGAGAAGGATGAGGACGGAAACGTGCTCTTCACCGAAGAACGCGATTACATCTCGATTGCCACGACACGGCCCGAAACCATGCTTGGCGACGGCGCGGTGGCCGTTCATCCATCGGATGAGCGTTACGCCGCAATCGTCGGGAAACTTTGCGAAATTCCGGTTGGACCCAAGGAACATCGCCGCTTGATCCCGATCATCACCGATGAATATCCCGATCCGACCTTTGGCTCGGGGGCGGTCAAGATCACCGGCGCGCATGACTTCAACGATTATGAGGTCGCCAAGCGCGGCAACATCCCGATGTATCGCCTGATGGATACCAAGGGCCACATGCGCGACGACGGCGCGCCCTACGCCGAGGCGGCGACCCGCGCCCAGGCCATCGCCGAAGGGGCCGAGTTCACCGGCGCCGAGGTCGACACGCTCAACCTGATCCCCGACCACTTGCGTGGATTGGATCGGTTCGAAGCGCGCGCCAAGGTCGTGGAAGAGATCACCCACGAGGGCCTTGCCGTCATGGTGCCCGAGAACGATCCGCGCCTTGGCAAGGCCGCCCATACCCCGGTCGCGCCCGAAGAGGGCGGCGATCCACGCGAGGCCTCGCTTGTGCCGCTGGTCGAGCCGAAACCGATCATGCAGCCCTTTGGCGACCGCTCCAAGGTGGTGATCGAGCCGATGCTGACCGATCAGTGGTTCGTCGACACCGCCAAGATCGTCGACCCCGCCCTTGATGCCGTGCGCTCGGGCGAAGTCACGATCATGCCCGAGAGTGACCGCAAGGTCTATTTCCACTGGCTCGAGAATATCGAGCCGTGGTGCATCTCGCGCCAGCTTTGGTGGGGGCATCAGATCCCGGTATGGTTTGGGCCGACGCTCGAAAAAGACGGAACGCTTTCAGACACCAAAGACAAGCAGTTTTGCGCGCCAAGTGAGGCTGAGGCGATCAAGTTAGCAGAAGCGTATTATCCGAATGGGGCTGAAATTTTTTTAGTAAGCACCGAACCCGTGGAGTCCAAGAAGCTCGCCAGAAAGCTTTTACAAGAAAGTGAAAGAGAAACATTAAGTGATTTAGCGGACGGAACTGCACAATACGCAAATGAATTAAATGATTCCGTTTCAAGTTCTGGCATCCAAGTCTTTTTGGATAGAGACCCCGACGTCCTCGACACCTGGTTCTCCTCCGGTCTCTGGCCGATCGGCACGCTTGGCTGGCCTGAGGAAACCGACGAACTCAAGAAATACTTCCCGACCTCGGTGCTGATCACCGGGTTCGACATCATCTTTTTCTGGGTCGCCCGGATGATGATGATGCAATATGCCGTGGTCGGGCAAAAGCCGTTTTCCCATGTCTATGTCCATGCTCTCGTGCGCGACGAGAAGGGCAAGAAGATGTCGAAATCGCTTGGCAACGTGATCGACCCGCTTGACCTTATCGACGAATACGGCGCCGATGCAGTGCGCTTTACGCTGACGGCGATGGCCGCCATGGGCCGCGATCTCAAGCTCTCGACGCAGCGCGTGGCGGGCTATCGCAACTTTGGCACCAAGCTCTGGAATGCGGCGCGCTTTGCCGAGATGAACGAGGCCATCGGCAGCGACGGACAGGTCCCGACCCCCGAGGCCACGGTTAACCGCTGGATCGTGGGCGAGGTCGCCAAGGCCAGGCTGGCGGTTGACGAGGCGCTTGAAAACTTCCGCTTCAACGACGCGGCCAACGCGCTCTATGCCTTTGTCTGGGGCACGGTCTGTGACTGGTATGTGGAGTTTTCCAAGCCGCTCTTGATGGATGGCGACGCCGCCACCAAGGCCGAAACACAGGCGACGATGGCCTGGGTGATCGACCAATGCCTGATCCTGTTGCACCCGATCATGCCCTTCGTGACCGAAGAGCTTTGGGATACGCTGGCGGACAAGCGCGACACGATGCTGGTGCATGCCGATTGGCCGACCTATGGCAACGAGTTGATCAACCCCGAGGCCGACCGCGAAATGAACTGGGTGATCGGGCTTATCGAACAGGTCCGTTCGGCGCGCGCGCAGATGCATGTGCCGGCGGGGCTTTATATCCCGGTTCTGGTGAGCGAACTGTCAGAGGCCGGGCGCAGGGCATGGGAGCGCAACGAGGCTATGATCAAGCGCCTGGCGCGCATCGACAGCCTGACCGATACCGAGACCTTCCCCAAAGGCTGTGTCACCATCGCGGTAGAGGGCGGCAGTTTTGGCCTGCCGCTGGCCGATATCATCGACGTGGGCGAAGAAAAGACGCGGCTTGAAAAGACGCTTGGCAAGCTCGAAAAAGAGCTTGGCGGTCTGCGCGGTCGCCTCAACAACCCCAAATTCGTCGCCTCCGCCCCCGATGAGGTGGTCGATGAGGCGCGCGAAAACCTTGCTCTGCGCGAAGAAGAAGAGGGCAAACTACGCGCTGCCCTCGCCCGTCTGGCGGAACTCGGCTAAATCCTGCGCGCCCTTCCCTCACCCGGAAGGGCGCGTGTTCAGGCAAGGCTGGTCCAAAAGAGATTTGGGCCTCCGGCTGGGATATTTGGAGCAAGAAGAAGCAAGCCAGCTTTCCTCGTTCTCTAAATACTGAACCACTACCGGCTGGCGCCGGTAGGATCAGCGATGTGCTGTTCCAGGTACTGAAGATGGGGTGGTTGCCGCCCTCCCCTGACGGCATCGCAATGTGCCAAGATGGTGGTCTGTAGACCATCTAACGGAGAGGACGGCAAAATGAAGGATACAATGATTGGTGTAGATCTGGCGAAGAGTATTTTCCAGGTTCACGGGGCATTGCTGTCGGGGAAGGAACAATTCCGCAAAAAACTGACACGGCCCCAGTTCTGGAAATTCATGT
>NZ_FWFJ01000083.1 GCF_900172365.1 Roseovarius gaetbuli | reverse complement strand
CCAGATACTGGCGGATGCCGCTCAGATCGACAAACCGGTCAATCGAACGAAGCAAGTGATTTTGCGGGATGTGATCCTCCAGCGAGAACTCATAAAACAGCGCCGCCTGTGCTTCCTGCCTCGGTCCCAACATGGCAAAATCCCCCGATCAATATGGGAATTGAATCAGTGATGCACGCCTCGATCAAGGAAGAGTTTTTCAACAAAATAAGCCCAACCTGTGAATTCAGTTTTATAGCTGCGAGCGCTTGCACCTAGAAAATCGCCGCGACCGCATCATTCTCAGCGCTGCTGCGCAGCGTGAATAGCGGCCGTTTATGCATATCGCCGAAAATCGGGCACCATGAATTCACACAGCGCGGGTCAAAACGGACCTTAGAAAACTATTTGATGGTTTGTGGTGCATCACAAAACACCAATTCGAATTTCCGTAATCTGCTAAATCGATCTTGCCTTGTCTGCTGCCGCCAGAAGCCCGTCACTGATTGTTTTGGACAAGGTCGACTGCTCCATTGCAATTAGCCCGGCGGCTGTCGTCCCAGCATACTCGATCATCCAACGAACCTGATCGGCGGGGCTGGCGCTGTCGGCAGCTAACATTGTTCCGCCAGCAAGGAAAAGTTGACGAATGGCCCGGTCAGCGACATCAGGTGCTATACCTTGGCTTGTGGCATGATCCACCATGCATTTAGCAAAATAGGCGACAAAACCGGGTACCGGGCCAGTCATTGCGGTGAAGTGATCGAGCTGTTGCTCATCGAAAATCTCATCCGTTGTCCCGCACGCCCCAAAGATTTTTCTCACGATATCTCTGTCGTCCGACGTAATTTCAGCGCTTGCTATCCAAGGTGAATACGCCATGGACAAGGACGCGGCCGGACTGCTCATGGCCCGCACGACACGAGCAGATCCTGTCTTGGATTTCATTTCATCAATCGTCACACCGGCCATAACTGAAATGACCAACCTGTTGGGGGCGCGGATGTCGATGTCAGGAAATCCAGCAGGCGGCACGCACAGAATGATGACATCGCAGGCGTCCACCAACTCCTGATTGTCCTTCGTGACGTGAATAGTCGAACTTTGTTCAACCCCAGAAGCATTGCCACTCCTGTTCGAAACCCAGAAATTCGATTGTTCAAACGCCTCGCTTCTAAGGAGTGCACTCGAAATCGCCGATCCGAGCATTCCTGAACCACCGATGATACCGATGGTATTGCCTGTATTTTCCATTGAAAATCTCCCTTTGTGCTCAAGTTACAGCTTCTGAGAAGTCACCGGTTCATGTCAATTGGTCACAGAAGATTGGTGGTCAGTACGGGTTCATTCCAGCCGACTGCTCGCGCAGCATTCTGCTATTCGGCGGCTTCCCGCAAACCGACATTCGCGGGCAATGGTAGAATCATCCGTCAGCGCGGTGCTGATGTCTGGGCCTGGAGGTAGGGTTGGAGGGCATATCATGTCTAGAGTTCAACTTCCTGCAACTACGCCAAAACGCCGGGCCTGGAACAAAGGCCGCATCATCGGTCAGAAACGACCGCACCTGCCCAAACAAGTCTGGGCGATCCGAGCACGGCCGGAACTGGCGGGCAATCTACGTGATCTGGCGCTCCCAACTTGCGTGTATCTGCGCGATGATTGAGTGTCTGTAATGCCTTGCTTCACGCCGGTTGTGCGATCCGGGCAATCCGTTGGAACTTCTTGCGATAGGCAGCGGGGGTCATGCCAGTGCCGCGTTTGAAAACCCGTCGAAAGGACGCCGGATCGTCATAGCCGATGGCGGCACCCACGTCGTCATTGCTGATCTGGTCCATCTCCAGCATCTGCTTGGCTTCTTCAACCCGCAGCGCCTGCACGTATTCGATTGGGGCAAAGCCCGTGGCCGTTCGGAAGCGGCGTGAAAACGTGCGCGGGTTGAGGCCCGAACGTTCAACCATCTTCTCCACCGGGTTGGCGGTGGCGTAATGTTCGGCAATCCATTCCTGACTGCCGGTGATCGGGCCGTCGTTGGATTCCATGGGCCGGGTCATCACCGCATAGGGCGACTGGCCCTCGGCATGCCCGCCGATCAGGAACACCTTAGCGGTTTCAATCGCAACCTGATAGCCACAGAAGCGTGCAATCAGGTAGACCACCAAATCATGCCAGGCGCTGACGCCCCCGGCGGTGACGATCCGGTCTCCCTCCGCCGCCAGGCACAGCACCGATTCCGTCTGGAACGAAATCTTAGGAAAATGCCGCTGGAACATGTCACGATAGGCCCAATGCGCCGTGGCGCGATGGTCATCCAGCAAGCCCCCTTCGGCCAAGAGCAGTGATCCCGAGCAGACCGACGACAACAGCGCCCCGCCCGCGTGTATCGCCTTCAGCCAGGCAATCTCACGCGGGTAGCGTCCGTGCGGCACATCGTAGATCGTGGTGTACATGTCACAGACAATCACCGCATCAGGGGTCTCGACATCGCCGATGGCGGCGTGCGGCTCCACCGGGATATTACCAATACAACGAAAAGGCTTTCCGTTGGCGGTGACAATCTTCACGTCCAGCAACTCATCCCCCGGTTTGCCGATCACCATATCCAGATAAACAGCCCCCACCGACATCAACACATCATAAAGCCCATAAAGCACCGAAGCCGAAGTCTCGGGCGCGGCCAGCAACAAGATCTGCGGCTTTTTTGCCATTTTCTCGATTTCCCCCTTTTACGCACAAATGTCCAAAACGGCCCGGTTCTGACCGATCTGCCATAATCGCTTGTCCAGTATGCCGCAAAACTGGCAGAATTGCCACTGAGCACGCCAAACCAGATGCGTTACCCTTTCTGAAAATGAAGGAAAGGATTTGATCATGAGCAGCCCAGACACACATGTTTCCGGCTTTGAAGGTGAGCTTCTGACAGCAGGGATAGACGGCTATGACGCGGCCCGCGGCGTCTGGAACGCGATGATCGACAGGCGGCCCGCACTGATTGCGCGGTGTCGGAATGCGCAGGATGTGATGGCAGCGGTGCGCCATGCCGCAGCCCATGATCTGGGCATTTCAATCCGCGCGGGCGGCCATAACGTTGCGGGCCATGCGGTTTGCGATGGCGGGTTGATGGTTGACCTTACCCAGATGCGAGGTGTCAGCGTTGATGCCGAACGACGCGTCGCTTCGGTGGAGGGCGGCGCACTCTGGGGTGACGTGGACAAGGCCACCCAGGCCCATGGGCTGGCTACCCCCGGCGGTCTGATCTCGGATACAGGCGTGGCAGGCTTGACACTCTCGGGCGGCATCGGCTGGCTGCGGGCCAAGCACGGGCTGTCGGTTGACAACCTCGTGGCGGCGGATGTGGTGACGGCCGATGGCACGCTTGTACACACCAGCGCCGAAGAAAACCCAGAGTTGCTCTGGGCCCTCAGGGGCGGTGGCGGCAACTTCGGTGTGGTGACCCGGTTCGAATTCTCCCTGCATCCGGTCGGACCCGAAGTGATGTTCACCGCCCCGATCTATGCCGTGGAAGACGGCTCCGGCCCGATCCGCGCCTGGCGCGATTTCATGCTCAAGCACGACGGGCTGATCGGGTCGCTGTGCGAATTTTCCACCGCAGGCGGCGAGGATTTCCCCGAAAAAAGCTGGGGCAAGCGCGTCTATACACTAGCCTGCGTTTACAACGGCGACGCAGCTGAAGGTGAGGCGCTGATGCAGCCGCTGCGAGAGCTGGGCGACATGGTCACCGATTTCTCGGGTCGGATGGACTATTGCGAGGTCCAGACGCTATTTGACACGCTGATGCCTACCGGCGAGTTCCGTTGCTATTGGAAGGCGCGCTACCTGACTGACCTGTCCGATGAGATTATTGATCTGGCCATGGCAAATGCCGAGGCCGCACCTTCTGAAAACTCAATCTCGTCACTGTGGAATTTTGGCGGGGCCACTGCGCAGGTGCCTGCCGATGCCACCGCCTTTGGCGACCGATCCTTTGGCTGGATGTATTCGCTCGATGGCGTCTGGCCCGATGCAGCGGATGACGCGGCCAACATTGCCTGGGCGCGCGATGGCTGGGACAGCGCCGCGCGCTTCGGGCATGAGGGTCGCGCCTATCTCAATTTTCCCGGTCATGGCGAAGACAATGATGCGCTGACCCGTGCCACCTTCGGAGCAAACTATCAACGGCTGGTCGAAATCAAGACCAAATACGACCCGCAGAACCGCTTCCGTTTCAACCAGAACATCAAGCCGGAGGCATAGGGCATGACCCGCACCAACCCGACCCCGACCACTGACACCGGCGCAATTTTCTTGACCGAAGGCGGCACCGAGACAGAGATCATGTATCGCCACGGTTTCGAACTGCCTGAGTTCGCCATGTTCCCGCTGCTGGAAAACCCCAAGGCCGTGACGGCCATGCGGCGGGTCATGTCAGATATGCTGGACGTCGCCGCCGAATTTGGCCTGTCGTTCATGCTGACCGGGTTGGATTACCGCGCCAGTCCCGATTGGGGGGCCAAGCTGGGCTATTCTCCCGCTGGTCTGGCCGAGGCCAATATCGCCAGCATCGAGTTCCTGAGTGAAATCGCAAAGCCCTATGCTGGCCAGATCCCGCAACTTCTGATCGGCGGCTGCATTGGGCCGCGTGGCGATGCCTATGGGTTGAACACCGAAATTACCGCCGAAAGCGCTGAAGACTATCATTCGGTGCAACTGGAAACGCTGAAAGCGGCAAACGTGGATTTCGCCTGCGCGGCAACCTTCAACAACATCTCCGAGGCTGTCGGCGTATCCCGCGCTGCAGCGAGGATAGGCGTTCCGCTGACCGTTTCACTGACGCTGGACAGTTCTCATCGGCTGCGCTCCGGTCCGACACTGGCGGAAGCCATCCCTGAGATTGACCGTCAAGCCGGGGACGCCGCGCCGGATTATTACCTGCTCAACTGCTCGCACCCGTTGGAATACGAACCGGCATTGACCGAGGGCAACTGGATAAACCGCCTGCGCGGCGTGCGGCCCAATGCTTCCAAGATGGAGAAAATCGCATTGTGCAAACTGGGCCATATCGAAGATGGCAACCCTGTGGAACTTGGCCAGCAATTGGGCGACCTGCGGGCGCGCTATCCGCATATGGACATCTTCGGTGGCTGCTGCGGCACCGGCCACGTCCACCTGCGCGAGATTGCCCGCGCGCTGGCTTAGACGGGTGAGAAGGCGGCAGCACGGAACGGACCTGCCGTTCGGGCTATAGATTCCCATGTCTAGATCGCCCCGCGCCTCGATTGTTGAAGCCAACTGCGGCGAATGGGCGGATTGAAATCTGGCGGGATCCACACCTGTGAACGGCCAGTTTGGTGAAATCTTCTGCGTCGCCGCAAATGCCTTTCTGCACTCGCGAGGGCTTTCCGCGTCAGAACTGGCCGCAATTGCAAAAGGCCGTTTTATCCTGTGTGGATGGCTCCCTTTTTGCAAGTACCGATTTGATGATAAAGCCTGTCAGAAGCAGTCTTGTGTTCGGCCTGTTAGCGCGACGCACATGGCCGCTGGCCCTGATGGTTTCCACCAACCAAG
>NZ_FWFJ01000027.1 GCF_900172365.1 Roseovarius gaetbuli | reverse complement strand
CCGAATAACCCTCAAAAATCCCATGTCTACCACTCCAATAGCCCCCAGCTGAATCAAGCAGGGGTAAGGTTGCACATGGGTCAATTCTCAATGACAATTTCTGCAGTTGCCGGGTCAGTTCTCAGTGACAATCAACATCATAAACGCCTAAATCGGATACATCGTCTAGTCTACGTCTCCGAAACCAATGCAGACCAAATTGCACCAAAACAAGCAAAAATGTCCCCCATATGTCCCCCCAAATATAATAAGGGCACATGCGAGTGGAGGAAATTTCCGCTAAGTTATTGATTTTAAATGGAGGCGAGTACCGGAATCGAACCGGTGTACACGGATTTGCAATCCGCTGCATCACACAGAAATTAAACAACTTTTACGTAAACACCCCCTATTTGTTCACGACGAACAATCAAAGGCTTATGGCTCAAGTGTAAACGATTGGCGCGATGCAGAATGGTCCATCGCTGAACCACAGCCTTGGTTAACAAAAACGCTAACTTCTCCAGAAAACCCTGACGACGAACGCACCCGTTTTTGTCTGCACCCTCTGCGCGATCTATGAAACCCACCTCCCACTGCCTGCAACGCCATGATTTGCATATCAAATATAATGATCAAGACGGCAACATAAGTGGGTTGCCCAGGGAATTTGGGATTGTGCTGAAAATCTTTCCATGTCTCGACATCTTCACTTTACGGGCTAACTCTGCGCTTATTTAAAAACCACACATAGAGCGGCAAGAATCGATTTAAGCAACAAAGTTCTTTGAGTATCCAAGAAGGAAATAATGCATAAAAGTAGAAAAAGGCAGGCAGATGCGACGCCTTATGCGGCGGCTCTTATAGAGGGCATGCGCGATTTCGGCTATACGCTAGAAACGGCCATGGCCGACATCATTGACAATTCGGTAACAGCAGGTGCGTCACGGGTTGAAGTTCTCGCCGAAACCACCTCGGACGACCCATGGATCGCTATAGTGGATGACGGCGTTGGCATGACGGAAGTCGAACTTGTCGATGCCATGAGGCCTGGCTCCAAGAACCCTCTGGATGAGCGGGAGGGGCACGATCTGGGGCGGTTTGGCTTGGGCCTTAAGAGTGCAAGTTTTTCCCAATGTCGTCTGCTGACGGTCATCTCTTGCAAGGAAGGGGCTATCTCAGGGGCCACTTGGGATCTCGACAAAGTGGCAGAAACCAATGTCTGGAGCGTCGAACTGGAAGATGACCTATCGGAAATGCCCGCTGCGGACAGGCTTCCAGAGACTGGGACGATCGTGCTTTGGAGGAAGCTCGACCGCCTCTCCACGAACTACCGACACGATTCTGTGAAAAGGTCAGGCGAAATTAACAAGGCTCTTTCTGGGGCGGAGCGACACCTTCGGCTGTGTTTCCACCGTTACATGGAAGGGAGCAGGCCGAAACTGCGCCTCTTGCTGAACGGCAGGCTGCTGTCTCCGATTGACCCTTTCGCCACGGAGCAAAAAGCCACCCAAGTTGATCCTGAAGAACGGCTTGCCTTGGCGCATGGCGAGGTAGTGACACAGTCGTTCACGCTGCCTCATCACAAGATGATTTCGAAATCCGCGTGGGATGAACTGGGTGGGTCTGAGGGGCATTTGCGTTCGCAAGGGTTCTACATCTATCGTGAGAAGCGGTTGATCATCGCCGGTAGCTGGCTCGGCCTTGCTCGTCAAACGGAGTTGACGAAGCTTTCTCGGGTCAGGGTCGATATTCCGAACACGATGGATGCTGACTGGAAGATAGATGTGCGCAAGGCATCCGCCCAGATGCCGCCTGTTGTGCGCGATAGGCTTCGAAAAATCGTTGAACGTCTGCAGGGCGCATCGAAGCGGACATACCAGCGACGAGGGCGCAAGCTTGTTGCGCAAGAGAACCTTCCTTTGTGGAGCAGGGTCCAGAAGGATGGGAGCATCATCTACCGCCCCAACACGGAACACCCTTCGATTTCAGGGTTCTCCGAAACCCTACCGGAGGAATTCCGGCACGGTTTCCGTGCTTGCATAAAATTGCTCGGCTCCGGCCTGCCGATCGCTGCCCTGCACGCAGACATGCTCGGCGCAGCAGAAAGCATCGCGTCCGACGAAACGGAATTTGCCGACCTCGCCGAAGCTGCAGAGACTGCAATTAGGGCACTCAGGGGCACGGGCATGTCAGGATCTGACGTGGTCCAGATTCTATGCTCAACCGAGCCGTTTGTGAACCACAAGGACGAGATTCGGCGATTCGTTGAAGATATGGAACAGGGAGAAACCTCGTGACTGTCCAACTCAAGCACCTTGATGACGTGGTGTCCCAATCCCTCGCTCATGACCGTAAGAGTGGAGATGATCTCCGGACCTTTATAGGCACGATGAACTCGGCTTTGAAGGTCAACGCGTCCCCGGAAGTGCTTGAGCAGCTCGCTCGCGATATCGAGGAGAGGTTTGGCATCACGATGGGTCTTGGAGCTATGGTCGATGATAGCAGTTTCCGCCCTTGGCTGGGAGAAGCGAAGTCCAAGCCGGAATTCCAGCCATACTACTGGGATCGCTACAAGAAGCTCCTTCACAAGAATGGCTTGCCTCAGGACGTCATCACGACCACCGACCAGGTCACAGACGGCATTCTCGAAAGGCTTGGCAACCCTGGGCTGGCGGAGAAGTGGGATCGCCGAGGCATGGTCGTGGGCCACGTCCAGAGCGGAAAGACCGCCAATTATACTGGACTGATCTGCAAGGCGGCAGATGCGGGCTATCGTCTCATCGTGGTGATCGCGGGCATTCACAATAACCTTCGCAATCAAACCCAAGAGCGGATCGACGAAGGCTTCATAGGCCGAGATACAGGGCGATTTGCAAATCAGGGCAAGAAGGGCAGCCGTGCGATCGGTGTCGGCCTCTTCGATGATCGTAATATTCCTGTAAGCCTCACGAATACTCTTGCCGATTTTCGCAAGGATACGGCCTCCACCAACACAAGCCAGATCGACTCCTACAAGGTGCCGGTCGTTCTAGTCATCAAGAAGAACCACAACACGCTAAGGAATCTTCTCGACTGGCTACGCGAGAATAGCGCGCGCGGCGACGATTTGATGATCGACCAGCCTATGCTGCTGATCGACGACGAGGCAGATAACGCCTCGATTAACACGAAATATACGAAGGAAGAAGTCACGAAGATCAATGGACAGATCCGCGATCTTCTGAACCTGTTTCACCGAAGTTGCTATGTCGGCTACACTGCCACGCCTTTCGCTAACATCTTCGTAGATCCCGACCAGTATGATGACGCGCTGAAGGAGGATCTTTTCCCAAAGCACTTTATCGTCGGGCTTGATGCTCCTACAAACTATTTCGGTGCGAGTAAGATATTCATCGACGGCAATCCGGACGAGGGTGATCCGATATGGCTCCGCTACATTGACGATAACGAGGACATTCTTCCGATCAAGCACCGGATTGATCAGGCCGTCGATGAGCTTCCCGACAGCTTGCAAGAAGCCTTGCGCGCATTTCTGATAGCAAGAACAATTCGCAACCTGCGAGGGCAGACGGCATCCCACTGTTCCATGCTTGTGAATGCGAGCCGGTTCACGGCAGTTCAGGGGCGTCTGCGCAATCGTCTGCACGAACACCTCACCGCCATCATAGACGCCCTCCGAGTAAACGGTTCACGTGGCCCGGACGGTCTTAATGATCCACAGATTGCAGCCCTGCGCGAGACATGGCAGCGAGAATACTCCGAAGCCGAGCCGGAATGGACGCGTGTGCAGGCTCTGATGCTCGAAGCGATCGCTGCCGCGAAGGTCGTCGAGGTTAACAGCCGTGCCAACGGGCTGGACTATTCCGGAGCCTCCAGTGTCGGACAAACGGTCATCGCCGTCGGTGGATTTTCCCTGTCCAGAGGACTGACGCTCGAAGGGCTGACGGTGACTTGGTTCCTGCGAAACACCATGATGTACGACACGCTCATGCAGATGGGGCGCTGGTTTGGCTATCGTGGTGGCTATGAGGATCTGTGCCGTATCTGGATGCCGTCCGAAGCGATCGACTGGTATGCACACATCGCCGAGGCCAGTGATGAATTGCACCTCGAACTGAAGAAAATGGAAAAGGCTAAGGCCACTCCAGCGGATTTTGGCCTTGCGGTCCGCAGTCATCCAGCCTCACTCTTGGTAACTGCAAGAAACAAGATGGGCTCCGGGCAGAAGCATATTCTGATCGGGCTATCGAATGCTTGGGTTGAAACGGCCAAGATCAGCGCAAAACCCAACGAAATCGATGCAAACGAAGCTGCTGCCCGGCAGCTTCTTGAAAAACTCTCCGATCACGCTCTGGATCAGGCAGGTGCAGATCGGGTTTCTGGCGGCCACCTTTTGCGCGATGTGCCTGTAGAGTTGATTGACCAGTTTCTCCTCGGCTGGCGCAACCACGAGCAGGCTTTTCTCACCCAGCCGGGACCCATCCGCACCTATATCCGAGATCGGCAGTACGACGAACTTAAGGACTGGGATGTACTCGTAACCGACGTCTCAGGTGATACAGACCCTTTAACGCTTGCCGGTTGGACCATAGGGCCGCAAATTCGGAAGATCGGATACAAGGATCTGCAGGATCATGTTCTCTCGATGAGCGGAAAGCGTGCGCGGATTGCCTCTCGAGGGGTCGAAAAGGTCGGTGTGGACCCCAAGAAGGCTAAGGAAGCTGAGACACAGTATCTCGCCGAGAAGAGGCTGGAAGGAAAACCGGAGGCGAGCCGTATTTCGTTTCCCGACAGGATCTATAGGCAGGTCCGTGACAAGCCTCTTTTCGTGCTCCATGTGGTCAAGGTGCGACCGCCCGAGGAGCAGAATTTGCCGCATCTCGACAGGATACCGGAAAAGCCAGTTATCGGCTGGAGCATCAGTTTGCCACCGTCTTCGAAGCCCAATGACCGCGTTGAATACATAATCAATACAGTGAAGTTCCGCGAGATATACGGTTCTGAAGAGGACGACGAAGGTGCGTGGGAAGATGACTGAAAAGCCATGGGAAAACCTGCCGGTGAGCGGTGCGAGGCGGGTCGACAGCAGGGGTCGGCACGACTTTTTTTGGGTCAGGATGCCAGACGACTCGCTTGGGCTGCTTCTTCAGCTGTCCGGCGAAATAGAGGAAGTCAGACCTCTTCCGAAGCTCAAGCACGTCGGGGCCTTTTATCGGATAGTCGACGGGCGTAACTGCTACTGCATTACCTTGGGCGAAAGATCCCAACTCGATCTGTTCGAGACCTTGTGCAGAGATGTTGTCAGTGCAGCAGAGCGGGTAGACGATCTGCAGGGCGCATTAGCGCGCGCAGTTCGCCGGACATTGAGGTGGCATCATCTAATGCGAGGCGGAATGCGCGGGCTCTCTATTGATGAGCAAAGGGGCCTTGTGGGCGAACTCGCTTTCCTCCGTACCCTTGTGGAGCATCTTGGCGCCCTGAAGGCTGTGGAGGCATGGAAAGGACCTGACAAGAGTGCGAAGGATTTTGAACTGCCGAGTCTCTTCTTCGAGATCAAGGCCCGGCGCAGCGCTGCCCATCCAAAGGTCCGCATCTCGTCGGAATCACAGCTAATGGACATCGAGGGAGCCCGGCTTTTCCTGCGGGTACAGGATGTGGATACTTCCATTGGGTCCGAAGGTGCAAATCTGAAACATCATGTGGACAGCACTGCAGTCCTGTTCGACGACGATATCATGGCGCTCGACATATGGGAACAATGCCTCGCGGCGACCCGCTATTCGCCAGAAACCGTCGAGGAGGAACGACGTTGGCAGTTGGGAGCCGTTCGAACTTTTGAGGTTCTCGAGGGCTTCCCCCGTATAATTCCACCGATACTGTCGGGGGTCGAGGATATCGGGTATTCTATCCGACTGGACGCGTGCGCGGATTTTGAGAGCAACGTGGATCTGAACACAATCCTATTCGAGGATCGCGCAAATGTCTAATCTCGAGGAATTTCATAACGGTTTCATTGCAGACATCCAAGGCGATGCTGATGCTCTGGGTCTGTACACGCAGGAGGCCTTCTTCGAGAAGGTCGGCGAAATCCTTACTGAGGCCGGCGAGATAGATCAATGTGATTACGCTTACTTCCAAGGAAAAGGGCGGCGCGGTGTCCAGCTGCAGGTCACCGGTTCCGGTGGAGACCCATCAAACAGTGACGGTGTTCTTTCGCTGCTTCTCTGCGACTTTCAGATGAGCGCGGATGTTCGCGTCACCCGGGGCGCAGATCTGAAGTCACAGATCAACAAGCTCGTGGAATTTCTCCGTCATGCTCTACGAGAGGAGTTTCGGGAGGAACTTGAGGAGACAAGCCTCGGGGCCGGCCTCGCTGATCTGATAAGCACCCGATGGAAGATCATCAATAAGATTAAGCTGATCTTTGTTACGAACTCTGACAATCGTGCGAAGGTCGACGCCATGCCTGCCGGCGAGATCGACGGAAAGCCGGTTACCTACAGCGTCTGGGACCTGAAACGCCTCCAGGCTTATGTGGAGCAAGGTAAGGCGCGGGCCGACCTGACCATCGACTTTGCTGGAGACTTCGGCGGTAGCATACCGGTTCTGAAGGCATCAGGGTCTGACGCGGCTCTGGACAGCTACATCGCGGTAATCCCGGGTGCGCAGCTTGCGCAAATTTACGACAAGTGGGGCGCACGTCTTCTTGAATCCAATGTTCGCAGTTTTCTTCAAGCAAAAGGCAATGTGAACAGGGGGATAAGAAAGACCATTGTCGAGGAGCCGCACATGTTCTTCGCCTATAACAATGGCATCGCCGCTACAGTGGAAGGCGTGGAGTTGGAGCGGACCGAGGATGGTCTTGTCATAAAATGTGCGGATAACCTTCAGATCGTCAATGGAGGGCAGACTACAGCGTCAATTCATGCAGCACAAAAAATGGCGGGTGAGGGTCTCAAGGACATCTTTGTACTGATGAAACTCAATGTTGTGCCCCCAATCCTTTCTGATAGCGTCGTTCCGCGCATCTCGGAATTCGCCAACAGTCAGAACAAGGTGAATGCGGCAGATTTCTTCGCCAACCATCCATTCCATGTGAAGATCGAGGAATTGTCACGGAAGATCCTCGCTCCGGCAGGTTCTGGTGGCTACCGCGAGACGAAGTGGTTTTATGAACGTGCGCGTGGTCAATACGCGGATGAACGCAGTCGTAAGACCGATGCTGAGAGAAAGAAGTGGGACGCAGAATTCCCTCGTAGTCAGTTTTTCACAAAGACGGATCTAGCCAAGTTCGAGAATTCTTGGGCAGGCAAACCCGATACCGTTTCACAGGGCGCTCAAAAGAATTTCGCCGCCTTTGCCCGCTCCATCGAGAAGGTCTGGGGCCGGAACGGCGACCGCATCAATGAGGCATGGTTTCGACACCTGATCTCGAAGGTAATCATCTTTCGAAAGCTGGAGAAGCTTGTATCGGCTCAGGAATGGTATGAAGGCGGCTACCGTGCCAACATAGTAACCTACGCGATTGCCAAGGTTGCATATGATGTCGAGAAGATGGGCCTCGTCGTTGATCTGAGCCGTGTGTGGCGCGTGCAGGCTGTACCAACGGTCTTGGAGGATGCACTGCTGGTTGCGGCCGCTGAGGCGCAGGATGTTATCACCAACCCGCCGGAAGGGGTCCGTAACATGAGCGAATGGGCCAAGAAACAGGCATGCTGGGAGCGTTTCCGGAACCGCGAGCTTTCCTATTCCGAAGAATTCGGCGATTTGCTTATCGAACCCGAGGAAGCGAAGGGGGAAGATGCCGAGGTCACGGGAGATGCAAATCTTACGAAAAGCGTTGAGGCTCAGACTAAGGTCTTTGAGCTTGGCGCAGATTTCTGGACCGAGGTGCGGAACTGGGGTAGGTCTCACAGACTTCTATCGCCATCCGAATACGGAGTGCTGGACGTATGTTCCAAGATGCCCGGTAGAATCCCTACCGAAAGGCAGACGACCTTTGCGCTCGAAATCCTTGCAAAGCTGGAGGAGCATGGTTTTAGAAAGGAATACGCAACGGCGACTGAATGAACTGCCGTCAACCCAAAAGCCTTTGAACAGCTTTGGCAATCTGCCAAGCGAGGTACGGAGGGACGGCGTTACCAACTTGGTGATACTGCTTGGTTCGAGGTCCGCAGAAGTAATAATTGTCTGGGAAGGTCTGTAGGCGGGCTGCTTCCCTGACGGTCAGCGATCGGCACTGCATAGGATCAGGATGTATAAAGTAATGGCCATCTTTTGATATGTGGCTGGTCACAGTGGTCGCGGGCCGGTCCGCCGCTTGGGTCCTGAAGCGGTCGGCGAAATCGCCCGAGTCACGGTTCCTGTGCCGTGGCTTTAGTTGTTCGGGGAACTCGGCGAGTTTAGGCGATTTACCGAGGCTACTAGTGAATGCCGCTGAGAACAGGTAGCGTCCGAGATCTTCGGGAATGTGTCCTCGGGTTTCGTGATGAACGGTTGCCTTCAAGCGAACATCCGGGAACCAGTTTCCCAGATGTTCAGGCATTCCGTTCGTCGCTTCCTTCCATCTGCTGGCACGCAGATGTGGCAGATCGTTGGTGCCTGCGACGGCGAAGGCGATTTCTCTTATCTGTGCCGGAACCTCTTCCAAGTTGGCTATTATGGATGCCTGCGCTTTAAGAGCGGTCTGCCAAGCCTCTGCACTGTCCCCCTTGCTCAGCCCGCTGCGCAGGGGCCAGAGGCCTGCCAAGACCTTACCAACAGGAACCAGTTTCTGCGGGAGACCAAGAATTGGTTCTTCAAATGTCCGCCCGCCGCAAAGATCTTTACGTATTCCAAGGATGATCACACGGTGGCGCGCCTGAGGTACACCGTGCTCCTCTGTACGGATAAGAAAGTCCCGGGCGGGTGCCCGACTACCATCGGCGGGTGCGGTCCGTGCCAACGGCAGGAGGCGATAGCCATCCCCTGCCGTCTCGAGATCTTCCAGCACCTTGCTAAAGATGCCTCCGCCGTCAACTTTGCTTGAAAGCATCCCTTTGACGTTTTCCATCACGAAGGCGGCAGGGCGTAAGCGGTCGAGTATTCGGACATACTCCCTATATAGGTAATGCCGATCATCTTGCTCAGGGATGTAGTCGGACTTACCCTTGTTTCTTGATCTGCCGACAAGAGAATAGGCCTGACACGGCGGGCCGCCGATCAGGATCGTGTCGCCGTGATGATCTTCCCGCACCCGGTCAAGTTCGAACGCGAGTTCCTCGAATACTCCATCTGCGCCCAGGACTCGTTGCCGCGCCTCCGAGAGAGCGGATTTCCAGTTGCCCGGATAGAGATCTGACCAGTCTGGCAGCGGACGGCCAGCATTGAGAGAGTCATAATACTCTTTCGGGAATGCATCGAACGATCGAAGAAACGCCCGCAAGCGCAGTGTGTGGATCGCGTGGTCGTCCATTTCGACTGACAGTCGAATCTTCATTGGTGTGTCAGCGTTGCGACCAGCTCTTGAAAAGCCTTCGCCAAGGCCTCCGGGACCCGCAAAAAGATCGACTATGGCAAATTCTTTCGACATGAGATCCCCGTTTCAGTCCTAGACTTGTACTAGGTTTGCCAGAGTGCGCCAGGTGGAAAATGGAGAGCGAACAGCTATATGTATATCATGGCAGATATTGTGGATCGACCGACCCGATCACGGATGATGGCCAGCATTCGTGGTTCTAATACAAAGCCCGAGCTTTTCCTAAGGAAGGCTTTGCATGCGCGAGGTTTCCGTTTCCGCATAAATGTGAGGAAGATGCCAGGGACACCCGATATCGTGCTGCGGAGATGGAACTGCATCATTCAGGTTCACGGATGCTTCTGGCATCGGCATCCGGGTTGCCCCAAGTCCACTATGCCTTCATCCAACGTGGATTTTTGGAATGCCAAGTTCACGGCGAACGTCCGCAGGGATGCCTTGGCATTACAGCAACTTCAAGAAATGGGGTGGCGGACGGCGGTAGTATGGGAGTGTGCAATTGGTAGGAAAGAGAATGAGGCGCTGATTGATGCACTCGAATTGTTCATTAGGGGGACGAAGGAAAAGCAATTCAAAATCTTTTCCACACGCGCTTCTGTCTGACGTCAGCGCCTGTGGAACAGATTTTAGAATTTGAACAACAGAGGATTTCTAGTTGATTAGATCGATTAGGAAATCGAGATGAATAAGAAGCCCGGACCAGACTGAGAATCGGCGCCTTCGCCGCCGCCGCCATTCTTCCATTCCAGCGACAAACTTATCCCGTAATATTTCATTGGCTACCCTGCGGCATTTCCTGATCGACTATCAGAGACCATTCCCGAATCTCGGTCCTATGTGCTTGCAGCCAGTCGAGCAGTCGCTCAGTCGTCCGGATAACCTGCACGATGGCATCGCGTTGCGCGTCGAAGTCTCCAAATTGGTCGACCTTCGGTGTTTCTGCCGAAATCATCAAACCCGACCTGCCGCCGGTCCTCCGGTTGAGCGCGCACCGAGGAATAACGGAGCTTCGCCAGTTAGTTTCTGTTCTCGGCAAAAGAGCTCGAGAACTTGCAGATGAATTGGAGTGACTTTCTGCTAGAAAAAGGCCCGCCCTCGTGTGCGGGCCTTTTTGAATTAAGGCTTTTTTACAAAAGGCTTCTAAAGCGAGGGTTCGAAACTACGTCGTTAATGGATTGCGCCAATGCGCGATTAAAGGCGTCGGCAGTATTGTTGCATGCCGCAATTGCAGAGAAGCTGGTTTTGAAATTGTAAACAGTTCTAACGTTGTAGCTTGAGCCTTTACTTGAAGCAACGTTCAGCCCGATAGTCCACTTTCCTCCAAAGGAGTCAGGCTTCAATTCTGTCAACTCTACAACAATTGGCGTCCCCCGCGCACTGTAGATGTTTCCGGCCAAAAATTCGGCTTGAAAAGCTTGCTTCACGGCCGTCGTAACGTCCTGACCACCGCCAATGTCGAGAGGGCCGGCAAGACGGCAGGTTGGGTTTACATCGACCCCATTGGTAGTTGCTACCGACCCAACAGATGCCCTTTCTCCTGTCGCTGCAACGCTTTGGAGCGCGATTGTATTTGCAGGACTATGAGCTACTCCCCATTAGTTGGACCGTATCTGGCGTAAATTAAGCTACTCTTTGCACCTCCTGATCGGGGTTGGTTGTTTCGTTTCTCTGCCAATAGACCACGGCAGGTGGCCTGCCGCCAAGCGAGGAATGCGGTCGCTTGTGATTGTAGAACTCGATCCACTTTCTGATGCCCGCCTTGGCCTCTGAACCGCTCTCCCAAGCATGCAGATAGACGCACTCGTATTTCAGAGACCGCCACAGTCGTTCGACAAAGATGTTGTCGAGAAAGCGCCCTTTGCCGTCCATCGAGATGCGCACGCCAGATCGCCGCAGCCGATCCGTCCATGCGAACGATGTGAACTGGCTTCCCTGATCCGTATTCATGATCTGTGGCAAACCAAATTTGTGGATGGCCTCGTTCAGGGCGTCGACGCAGAACTCCGCTTCCAGCGTGTTTGATATCCGCCACGCCAACACCTTGCGGGTGTGCCAGTCCATGATGGCAACCAAATACAGAAAGCCTCGTCGCATCGGTAGATAAGTGATGTCGGCGCACCAAACTTGGTTGGGCCGGTCCACGCGCAGCCCACGCAGCAGATAGGGGTAAATCTTATGGCCTTTCGCAGCCTTGCTGGTGTTGGGTTTCTGATAGATCGGCATGAGGCCCATCAGCCGCATCAAACGCCTGATCCGCTTTTCGTTCACCAGATGACCTTCATTGCGCAAATGCCATGTCATCTGACGCACTCCGTAAAACGGGGTCTCCAGGAACTGCTTGTCGATCAGCCGCATCAGATCGAGGTTCATCTCCGTCTCGCCTTTGGGCTCATAGTAAAACGACGACCGCGAGATCGACAGCAACGCACACTGCTTGCTGACTGACAGACCTGATAGGTTCGGCTCAATCATCCTGCGCCTCACTTGCCGGTCCAAGGTTTGAGCTTTCTGGCCAAAAAATCGTTGGCGACGGCCAACTCCCCGATCTTGGCGTGCAGGTCTTTGACCTGCTCTTCATCGACTTCCGGTGCTTTCCGGCTGCCCCGTTCGAAGACGCCTGATGCGCCTTCCAGCAAAGCCCGTTTCCATTGGTGGATCATCGTCGGATGAACCCCGAACCGACTGGCTAATTCGCTGACAGTTTCCTCGCCCTTCAATGCTTCTAACGCCACCTTGGCCTTAAACTCTGGGTGATGTTGCTTCCGTTTCGACATATCTGATCTCCTTCGTGTTGAAGATCAGCAGACTACAAATCGCAGCTTACGTCAGTGTCCGATTTTCGGGGGGTAGCTCACTACTTTGATACTGCTGCGTGGTGTATGTATCACAGCCCGCCAAGACCAATCCGGCGGCTGCAAGTGAAAAAATCTGGCGTTTCATAAGTTCTCCTAAAAAATTAAGTATGGGTTGTGTGCTCCCAGTAAATTGGCTTTGCAAGCCAATGCGGTCGATTCAAGGTCTCTACGCACCGATGTATCGATAGGTCAATGCGTGATTGAAGAAGGTGCGCGCCTTTTTACTTACGGTTGCTCTAGGTGTTCGGCCTGTATGCTGCAAGCTGGTCGAATATTTAGGACCACATCTAAGGTTCACATGGTTGTTCGAGGTAATCATTCCGTTTTTTTTTTGCCGATCAGAAATGGACAAACCTTTTTGTTTTCAATATTTTTTTGGAGCAAGACGCGCATAATGAACCCCTTGCATTAAAGAGTCCAAGTTTTGTGCCACACAAAGAGCATGTTTTAGGATGTTTTTCGGCTGATTTCTTGTCCACAGCCTCCTTAGCTCTCTCATTTTTTTCATTAAGTTCACGCTGATGAATTTCGAATTCGGTTTTCAGCCGCCTTACCCGATGTTTGATATAAGCTGCGCGAGTTTTCCCCTCATCGCCCGCACCCTCTTCAATAGAGCGGGCTCGAGCTGCAGGATCTATTTTATTGCTTTCGATCTCCTCCCAAACGATGCGGTAGAGCTCGTCCTCAACAAGGCGATCCTCCAATCCAAATATGCGAGAGCGCATCTTTTCAAAGTTCATGGGTTTTCACCAAATTTGGGCAACATGCCAAAGTAAAACACATTCAATGGCAGGGCCATATGGTTTCTGCTCACCATTTTTTGCCTCGCGTCCCGAGCAACTGCTGCGAGGCATCGGCCAAAAAATCCCGTTCCACCACAAGCTGGCCAATCTCTGAATGCAACTTGTCGACTTCGGCCGCGCTTACCTGTTCCGGGGCTGCACCTCGGCGCGTGAATGCCGTTGCCATGTTCTCTATCGCCGCGCGTTTCCACATGCCAATCTGAGTTGGATGAACGCTGTATTTCTTCGACAGCTCCGCCAACGTCATCTCCTCGCGGATCGCCTCAAGCGCAACACGGGCTTTGAATTCGGGTGAATGGTTTTTACGTTTCTTCATGCTGGATCACTTCTTTTGTCATGCGATCCACCTTAACAACTGGTCCGAATTTCCGCGACGACCTTTGTTTGCGTGCAGCCTATCCACACAATTCAGGATGGAAAAGGCGTTTCGTTGCGCGGCTACTCTCTCCCCCCTCCGGCGGTGCATCTTGGTTTGCATCCGGCTCGCCCAATTGGACTGTGCCGAGACTGGCAGGTGAGGCCGCGACGCGGCGGATGCTGGCGTTGGTGTGAGGTGAGCGCGTCACTTGCAGCCTCACAGGCGAGCGGAGCTATGATCGGTGGATCGGTTAGCTGTCGGCTTGTAAATGTTAGAGACGTTGCCGATGTAATGATTGGGGATGGGCTTTGCCGCCGGTGGCGTTAGCGTTGTGTGCGTTAATGGGCAACCTTTACGACAATGCGTTGAAACACCTATCCATTTTCGTTAGAGGTGGTTCGGTTGATCTGAACAGGTTCTGGGCGTCTTTTAAGTGGTTTTCCGCCGTGGTTACGCCGCTACCGCTTCGGGCATCGGCTGGTTGAAGTAGGCCTGATTGGGGGTTCTTCCGTCAAGCGATGAATGCGGGCGACGGGTATTGTAGAAGGTCAGATACCGGCCAATCCCGGCGCGGGCCTCGGACACGCTGGCGTATGCCCGCAGGTAGACCTCCTCATATTTGATGCTCCGCCACAGACGCTCGATGAAGACGTTGTCGCGCCAAGCCCCCTTGCCATCCATGCTGATTTTGACCTCACGGGCGGCCAATACCTTGATGAAGTCGGTCGAGGTGAACTGGCTGCCCTGATCGGTGTTGAATATCTCGGGCGTGCCGTGTTTCGCCAACGCCTCTTCGACAGCTTCTATGCAAAAATCAGCCTCCAGCGTGATCGACACCCGCCATGCCAGGACACGCCGTGTGAACCAGTCCAGCACGGCAGCAAGGTAGATGAACCCACGCGCCATGGGGATATAGGTGATGTCCATCGCCCAGACCTGATTGGGGCGGGTGATTGGCAGCTTCCGGAGCAGATAGGGATAAATCTTGTGTCCCGGTGCCGGTTTCGAGGTGTTCGGCTTGCGGTAGAGCGCCTCAATTCCCATGCGTTTCATCAGCGTGGCAATGTGCAAGCGCCCGACCTTGAACCCTTCCTGAACCAGCAGTCCCCGCAGCATCCGGCTGCCCGCGAACGGGAATTCCATATGCAGCTTGTCGATCCGGTGCATCAGCTTCAGATCGGCATCCGACACCGGGCGGGGCTTGTAGTAGACACTGCCCCGGCTGATCCCCAGCATGATAGCTTGGCGACTGACGCTCAGCTTGGCGGTGGGATCGATCATTTTTTTGCGCTCGGCAACAGACCCGCCTTGCCGAGCGCGCCGGACAAAAAATCATTCTCCAGCGTCAGCTCTCCGATCTTTGCATGCAGGGTCTTCACGTCGATCACTGGTTCTGGCGCGGCCTTCGCAGCTTCGCCGAACACCCCCGTTGCGCCCTCAAGTAGTTGGTCCCTCCACTGCTTGATCTGGTTCGGGTGAACGTCGAAATCCTGCGCCAGCTCAATCAGCGTCTTCTCGCCCTTGATCGCAGCCACGGCCACTTTTGCTTTGAATGCCGGGCTGTGATTCCGGCGCGGTCGTTTTGTCATGGTCTTCTCCTCGCTTGCAGCATCTTGCTGCTGTTGCGCGGAAAATCCACTTATCCCAGTTGTTCAAATTTGCGCAGCCACCTCTCGTTAGCCTAGAAATTGGGACAACTTGGTTGAACGAAGGTCTATGTCTGAGTAACACTTAGACTGGGTCAGTCAGGTTAGACATTTCAAAGGTGCATGTTGGTTCGGCACATTAATTTTTTAAGATATTTCCAAGCAAAATTCAGGAGAAAATATCAGTGCGCTCCATTTTTGTTGCAGTCATTTTCGTGCTGCTGATGTCATCCGCAGTCTTTGCCATGGACTTTGATGTTAAGGTTCCAGATGGGCCGTTGGATTCGGATTCCTCCATCTTAATAGAAATGCGCGGGGAAATTAGAAAAGGAGATGCGAAGCAACTGCGCAATATTCTCGCCGACTTCGATCATCTCACCTTAAAGAGTATGTCTTTCACTCTCGAAAGTCCCGGGGGAAACCTACTCGAAGGTGTCGCACTTGGTAGAGTCATCTCGGCGCGACAAGAAGTAACTAAAGCCTCCGTCGGTTCCCAGTCCAACCCAACGGCCATCTGTGCAAGTGCCTGCGTTTTTGTGTACCTTGGTGCAGACTTCCGCCATCTTAGAGATGGCAGTCGTATAGGGGTTCACCAATTCAACGATCCTGATACAAGCCTCGGGGGGGCAGAGGCAATCTCACTTACACAGGAAATCTCCGCTGAACTGCTCAGTTACATTCGCGATCAAGGGGCTGACCCCGCGCTTTTCGAACGCATGGGGCGAACGGATATTGAAGGCATAGACTGGGTTCCGGCCGATATATTGCGGGAATGGCGTGTGGTCACTGATGACATTCTCAAAGAAGTTTCAATATATAGCAACGTCAACGGAAAGCTTTCTCTGACACTAAAACAACTAAGCGTCAACGGGGAGAATGGGATAAGCTTTTCATGTCTACGAGACATGATTTTCTCGCTCGCATTTTTCAGCAAACCAGACTTAATTGATATCGGATCATTTCAACTTCTCATTGATGGAACTGCACACGAAATTTCCGACTTTCGTGTAGCAAAACAAAAAGAACAATTCACACCCATAGGGTTTTTCGTTCCTATGCACTTGGCGGGGGCGGTTGCGGACGCTCAGAGCCTCGGTGCACGCATCACAACACCCGACGGGGATACTTTTTTTAGCTTTGAGCAAAAAATAGTGGACGAAAAACCACTTGATCTTGTTAAAGGCTGCATCCCGGCGTTCAGGAACACCACCAGCAAGCCCACACCTGAAGACGTCTGGCAACCAATGACTTCGTTACCCAAGGTGGATTTTGTCGGAGCTGACCTAACAAAAAAGGGAGTTCGCGGTGTAACTTTCGAAGAGTGCCAAGAGCTTTGTACACAGTACGTTGAATGCAAGGCAGTATCTTATATAATCAGTAAAAAGTGGTGCTGGCCCAAGTCTTTACCTCAAAGGAAACGTCACTCATCGGATGTAGTCAGTGCTACCAAAAACTAATGCTAAAACCGAAACGGCCAATATAACATTGTGAGCGCCTTGACACAAAGAAAATGGCATCGTTCGTCCTGTCTGTCGTTATGCGAAACAGGACATCAAACTTATTTTTGAGTTAGCTCAAAGCAAGATTTGTCTGCCCCAAAATTTTGATTGCCTATCTATCCATTAGCTCAGAATAGGCTGCCTTGGTTTCCCTGACCATCGTCATTAATGCTCGCTCCTGTCTCAATACTGAGAAACGCATCCCTAGATGTCAGTGCCGCTTGAAGTTCACCGCGGCGAACAAGGGCGACGTATAGCGCCACTGCGCTGGCTTGGCAGTTGATCGATTTTTCAGGGTTAAAGGCAATATCGGTGAAGATGTCATAGTGTGTAACTGCCTCTGCTAGCTTTGGGCGCCGATGCAGTGCATTGATGTAAATCCAGTCATAGAACGCGGTGAGCGGCTCATTTGGCCAGTCTTCCCCAAAAAAACGGAAACCGGTCAATCGCCCGGCATCTTGCAGTCGTGGATCTCGCTTCGCGTCGGCGGGGCCTGCCTCAAGCAAATCCAGAAATGGTCCGCCCCGCTCGAAAACTTTTGACGCTTGAAAGGCGCATTCGACTGAAATTTCCCGACTGTATCCAGGTGGCTCAAAGGTGAGGTTGAAAGCGCTTAGTTGCTCTCCCAGTGAGTCGTCCGACATACGCGAGACTTCGAGAATTCGCGCTTCTGGATAAAGCGTCTGCGCTGCCTGATGCAAAGAGCGCATTGACATTTGCCTGCGCGATTTCGCCATGCCCGCGCTCCAAGTGAAATCGATGGATTTCACTTGGATTAAAAAGGGGTCATTGGCCTCAGCAATGAATATAGGGCGCCTAGCCATTTGAATTCCTTTCCTGGTTTCTGTGATCTATTGTTTCGTTTAGGGCGCACTGAATAGGGAAAAGGCTAAAATGGTATTTCGCTTTCAGGGATTTCATCACTCAACTTGGATATCGGATTTTTGTAATCATGGACCGAAGAATTCAGGAAAAAGGATCGGCTATCAAGAAATGCCCGATCTACAGACTTTTGCACTCCCTGAACCACGTCCTCATAGCAGCGTAGAACTTTCTCATCAAAGAACACGACCCTGAGGACCCGTGTTAATTCGATTGGCTCGAAGATGAGCACCTCGGCCTGAGGATCAGTTGGGTCGCAGGGCCTCAAAAGTTCGACATCTTTTGAGGGAATTGAGCGGTCAAACATGCCTACGAACGGCAATGCTCCGACGAGTACATCCTCACTCCGCTTTGGGATCCGCTTGTCTGCGGCATTAAAGCGACAAAAACCGCATCGCTTCTCATAAAGCACTGCCGGGTCAATTAGAAGTATTGCCCAGTCTGTTTCAGGACGTAGCTTTCGTAGCTTGTAAAACATATGCGCATTCGGGAACGAAACTGACAAGCTAATCGCATTCAGGTAACCGTCGTATCTGTCCGCATCGTTTTTTAATATATGGATTCCCCTGAGCTTCGCTTCGTCTGTTGAAACCAGACCTTCTCGGAATATCGAAATTAGGTTGGCTGCTTGGGTGAAGTGGACCAAATACTCTATACGTCGGGACTTCACGATGCCCTCAATAGACAGATCACCGTCGGTATTTCTCGGTTCTTGCTTCGTTGCAAGCCGTCCTCGGTCGTGGGATCGCTTATTTAGTTTTTTATCCGCATGAGAGGGCGTGCCAGAAAACCTGAGGCGGGAACTAGCCGCCTCTCCAGCGTCGGGCGATACGGGGCTTCCAATTTTTAATTCAAATGGCTCAACTTTGTCGACATCTCGAGCACTGGCAGTGACTGAACTGCGGGCGCTGTCATTGCTTTGGTGCTTCCCCTGTTTCGCCTTTTGATGAAACTGGTTCACTGTCGAGCGACTTGTCTTGGTGGGAGCCATGGAGGGCGCCTTCGGCGCGATTAGGCCATATGTTCCCCAAACCACGATGAGTTGCAGAACGATCAGCGGTGGCCAAAACAGGTTGATAAGGGTTAGCGCCGTCCAGATAAAGCAAGCAACTTCAAGGTATTTTTTTACAAAAATCCGTATCAGGACAAGCGTGGTGAAAATAAAACATTGATAGAAAAGGATTTCCATGGTTGCTCCGCCGTCAAATGCTAAGTCTTGTTCGCATCACGGCTTGACCAAAATATGACGATATTGGCTTCTCAAAAAGATTGTGCATGCGGACGTCCTCGATCCGAGCGCTGCTCCTGATCGTCAGCCTTCAGGGGTTTTGACCCGCTTAAGGACGCAATCAATGAGCTCTGCGAGGCTCGACCGCTCTCTGAGAGACTCGAGACTTTACTTGGAAAGTCTCAGGCAGTCCCCAAAAGTCTCGGAAAAGTCTCAAACTCTGTTTTGCTGAATTCATTGCCTGGCATATATTTGGGCTTTCGCCTGTGTTTTCATGCTGTTCTAACCTATTGATACCCTAAAGATTAAGAGACTTTTGGAGACTTTTCTTCAATCTCGGCGCCTAAAACTAAAACAGACCGAAAGTGACTGCTTTCACCCTAAGGAACCCAATAACACAACAGGAACGTGTTCCGTACGGAGGCATCACCGACGACACTCAGAACACCCTTGGATTTGAAACCATGGACGCTCCCTGCTGTACCATTGAGGGACAAGAGTGATGCCCAGAATGACTGAAGCAGAACTCATCGCCAAAGGCATCGAACCAGAAGAAGCAATGCACATGGTCCTGGCTTATGACGTAGGCTTCAAAGAGGGCCAGGAAGCCATGCAGAGACACCTCAGGATCACCCTGGGTCTGGAGAAACCTACCCGATCCGAAAAAGCCTACTGGAACCCCACGATCCCCCTGATAACCTAAAGGATGATCACGAGATTACCCCACCTAAGGTCACCCTAAACACTAAGGGCTAACCCTCAACACCAAAGGCTAAATGTCTCCCTAAGGACTGGAGAGTTAACGTAGACATTATTGACTTCAACTCTTTAGTCTTCACGAGTTGAACTCGAAATCCTAGTACGGATTGCAGGTTTCCTGGTTGCGTTTCAAACATTCTCTATGTGGTCTTGAGTGTTATCATTACCGCTAAACTAACCGAAAAGCCTCCAGATTCTGCCGGACCACACTAGGGATTGGACCTGCAATGGGACTCAGAGGCCCAAGGAGGCCCGCTGAGTCGCTATTGGCGGAATTCTGGAGCGTGGGGTGCTTATCGGCCAAAATTTCACTCAGCGGGGCTCTCTGCCGCTCTGGGGTTGCGTGACTTGGGGGCAGAAGTGGACGCTCCCTGGTCGGTTTCCGTTTTTGATTTTTGAGCCACTGGTGTCTGAGTGGGTGTAGGGTAGGGGGCTCTTCCTGAAAGCTCCCAAACGGAACCATGGTGAGAAATGGTCCGAGGTCGACCCATGATGTTGACGGGGAATCTGATTTATTTGAGGGCATCAAGGTTGCCATGGGGGAGCCCTGAGAATATCAATTTTCCTCGCGTGATAGGAGTTCTTATTTAAGCGGATTCTATATCCCTGAATCTAATTCCAGCGACATACAAGGGACCTCGAGAAAATGCGTAGCGTAGCGTAGCATTTTAGAAGAGAGTCCCTTGTATGGAGCGGTAGTATTGTTGTTGACTAGTAATGCTATAACATCTATATGTGTTACAATCCCTAAATGCTTTAAGGTATACTAAAGCTTAATAAAGTTAAGTTTAATTAAAGTATAGTTAAGCCAATATTAAGGGGTCGCTAGGCGACCCCTTAATATTGGCGTTAAATTATCTAATAGTTCTCTCGTATAAATAACCTCCCTGAATTTTCTGGTTCCATATATATTTACCTTTCTGGCTCCCCTTTCTTATTGGTTCCCACGCGAAGCTCAGGCGGAGGTTTTCAGTCTGAAGTTACGATGTTTGGCGTTGCATCTGAGGGTGCCGAGACTGCTGTGAGGGAGGGACCTGTGGTTCCGACCTGGGCTCTGGACTTATAGAGCCAAAAAACTGATGAATGGCGGTAAAGTGGACGTTGGTGCGCTACGCAGCGAACGGCGGCTTCGAGCCCCGTCTGAACAATTCTGCGCGTTGGACGAATGTCCGCTACCATGAGAGCGACCAAAAACCTTCAACAACCCCTTAGGTTTTACACTGGGTTTGTGGCAACACCAATCAGGGCGGTTTGGAGAAGTTCCGGAGAGGAGCGTTTTGGAGCGCTCCAAACCACCTTCTGTGTGGGCATAATTCAAACGCGCTTGAGCGGTTGCCTCAATCCGGCCCGATTTTTTATTTATCAACACTTTGAATAGAGGTTGTCTCAATGGAAAGTTCAAAGCGGAGCCGCAAATTTTCGGATGGGATTGAAGTCGAAAATATGGATGGCGGGCTATTGGTGCGTCAGGGCGATGAGGCATACGTCGCTCGGAAATGGCAGCTGTCATTAGCGACCGAAGAGTTGATCGAAACCGCAATAGGATCAGGTTTAGGCTGTATGATCAGAGACGATCATCCACGGCGAAACTCTCGGTGGCCGAATCCACGAGGTGTTGTCTATCTAGCATTTTCGACAACATCGAGTAACCAGTGGTCACTTGCTATCGACACCTTCAATCCCGCACATGGAGATTACAGCGCCGCCGTTTTCAATGGGAAATATCAAACACAGTTTATAGGTGCCGGAATTCCGTTTAAATTTGAGAGCCGCAACAAGGGATCTGGCCATCTCGTTGTCGCACGGCAAGATGTGATCAAAACCCTACAAGCGCTTTCCGAGTTTGATCATTCAGTTCTGGCACTTAATCGCACCACACATGATGGTGAGGGCTTCACAACGGAATATGTCCTCCAGCGTCAAATTCTATCGAATTGGAAGCAAACGCCATGGGGTGATCGTTATGACGTTGTCCAAGATGAATTTCCTGTCGATGGCGGACTAACCTCACGGCGAATTGATATTCTAGCGCATGACCGAGCCACTGGCGATTGGCTAATTATCGAACTTAAACGCGCCGAAGCCAACATTGCGGCAGTGCATCAGGTCTCGGAATACCTGTTAGCGCTAGGAAAGCGGGATGATTTCTCACTTGGTCGCCTTGATGGCGTGCTCGTAGCAGAACGTATTTCGCCTGCCGTGCGGGGAATTGCGGCAAACGAAGGCGTATCCGCATACGAAGCAATCTGGCCTTTTAAATTTATCCAAGTGGCCTAAGCAACATAGTGTGATCGAAAAAGACAAAATTCGAATTAACAAGCAGCCGTTTCTCAATCTGCGTAGCCTCCCAAAAACGACCTTTTTTTGATGGGTCCGCCAAACCGGACATTGACGAACGTGCAATGGAAGGCTGGTATGTCCGCATGTGAGACATCTGAAAACTGCGCGGCGAACGACCGCGTTTTGGCATTGGGCACTTTAGAATTTATAGGTCCAGACCCTAGTATTCACGGCCGCTGTGTGAGTCACTGAAGGCCCCTAGCCTTTGAGGGGTGGGTGGGGTCCGGAAGCAGGGGCCGTCCTCGCTCCGTGCAGCTGTACAGCGCTCTAGGGGGCATCCCTTTGTGCTTGCCCACTGGTTCAAGGCCGTGACTGGTTGCACGGGACACGGCGAGTTGGGTCCCAGACTCGTCATAAGGTTCAGCCACTTGGAGAAGGCCCGTTTATTTGGCAGTTTATTTCCTTGTAAAACCTTTTCAAATTCGCGACTTTCATTTTATTCAAAATATGTTTCCTTAAAGTGAAAGTGTGAAAATGACTGAATTATTCGAAAATCAGCCGAAGACTTTTGAAGAGGCTTTGGAACTGGTTCAGGGGTCTCCAAGTCTCCGCAAAATTAAATCCTATTTGGACAATTCGGCTTTCTCTGCCGACATTAAGGCTTTGCTGTACGACATCGCCAAGATTACCGTCAAAGTTGGGGAAGCGGTTGTTGCGCTGGGTCGGCATATTTTCGCAGTGGCATCGGCTTTGGCGGCAAAGTTTCCGAACCTTGTCCTTGGAACTTTAGTCGCGCTGGTAGTCTCGACTTTGATCGTGAGTACGCTTGGCAGTTTGCCAGTAATTGGCGGGCTTGCAGCAATCTTGTCAAAGTTGATTGTGTTGCTTGGCGTAACCAAAGGATTTTTGGACGATCTTCGCAATAACGCGGCCCAGAGCGAAATGGATCGCGTTTCTGCGCAGTTTTCTGCTCTGAATTTGGGCGTAGTTCAGAAATGAATGTTTTGTCGGAAGAAGAACAGGTTGCCAGTTTTAATAATGTCCAATCCGTTTTAGCGAATGATGAGAGATTCAAGGTCAAGCTGGGGATCGGCAGCGATGCATTTGCATCCCTGAAAACCGGTAACCTGGTCGCCCAGCTATGGGGTCTGGGCTGCACTGTCGGAACTGGGGCGGGCGTTGCAGCCTCGGGAACTTTAGCGTCTACATTGTTTGGAACTTTTTGGACAACCATTGGCGTTGCCACAGCTGCCACACCAATAGGCTGGGTTGTGGGAGCTGCAGTCGCTTCAGGCGGCGTTTATTACGGCGTATCACGGTTGTTCAAATCCTACTCTGGTAGTCGTGTCGACGAGATTCCCAAATTCCTCAACACGCCGTTAGATGTTTTGGCGACTTCCACTTTGGACCTCTTGGGCACCCTTGCTCTCAAGGTGGCGTCCATGGATGGAAATATTGACCGTACCGAACGCGCCAGCATGCAGGAGTATTTTGTCGAGGAATGGGGGTATGATCCGTTATACCTCGAACATGCGTTGGATGTTCTCGAGCAGAATATTGACAAGTCGCGTCTCTCTGACATGACCGCGTCTTTGGCAGAGTTTGCCAGTAGTAACCCTGACTGTAATTTCAGCGCCATTCAGGCCGAAATTCGGAAACTGTTGGTCGAGATCGCCCAAGCCGACGGTCATCTGGACGAGCGCGAGGAAATGGCAATTGAACGTATTGAGAACGCACTGCGTGAACACGGTTCGGTGCTGCATTCAGTGAGCCAGGCAATCTCAGGTGCCGCTGCCGGTGTCACCGCAGCCTCCGGCGCAGTCGGAAAGTCCGCAACAAAGGCGATTTCAAGCACAACCTCGAGCATGCGGGAGATGGCTGGAAAACTGTGGGCTAAGAAATAAATCGCTTGGCGATACGAACCGCAAACCTGTGTTTGTGGAATATGTAGATGGCTGGGATCACTCAATGTGACATCCTTTAAAACCCTTATCGGGCGGATGCCGCGCTTGACGTGTGTGGTTTAGCACTGAGTCTTCGCAGAGCCTTTGTCGCCTAATTGTTCGCCAAGCATAACGACGAAAGGATGGAGGCGACGTGGGTTGCCAGCCAAACACTCGCCTAGTTTAAGCTGCCTTTGATTCCAAGAATCCTGACAACAGACAACGGGAGCATAATGGCGAAAGGCGTCATCCAATGCATCCCCAAACCTGCATGCCCAGATCACTATTTGATGCTTTGCATTCCAAAAAAATATAGCTAGGGAAACTCCGACATGTCTAAACCTGTTTTCCAAGACCTCACGGCCTTCAGTACGCGACGCAACCGCAAAAGCTTCGCGCTGGCCCAAGCTTTTGTCGTTCTGCCGCTTCTTTTAATCAGCGTCATCTTCTTTGTTCTTAGCGTGCTCTCAGTTAATGACGGCTCGATGGTTTTTGCCATCCCCTTGTTTATTCTCTCCGCGGCAACATTCATCTACCTTCTAATTGTTAGTTTGGCGATTGCCTCCCAGCGATTTCGCGACTTCGGATCAAGCGGCTGGTGGACGCTGATCCAGTTCGTTGTGCCTATCGTTCCCATCCTGCTTTTTATCAGGGGAACTTCCGGCAGGAACAACTTCGGAACTGATCCGCTCGCCGGGGCACTCGCTAAGAGTGAACAGCCGTTGGCAAAGCAACGCCGTGCAGAAGAACAAAATACTGCCGAAACACGGCGAACGCTAACCAGTCCAGACGGTGCTGCTGCTGCCGAATGTATTCCTGGTGAAAAGTCTTCACCACCTGTCATAGTTGATCGGCATGATGGTTCGAAAGAAGCGAAAGGTCTCACCAGTCCAGACGATCCTTACAATTACTTTCTGCATAAAAAGTCTTCACCACCTGTCCAGGGTGACGGGGATGATGGTTCGAAAGAAGCGGGAGCCCTAACCAGTCCAGACGGTGCTGCTGCTGCCGAATGTATTCCTGGTGAAAAGTCTTCACCACCTGTCATAGTTGATCGGCATGATGGTTCGAAAGAAGCGGTAAGGATAGAAAGTAATACAACTAAAAAGAAAAACTCAGCAAAAAATGCGGTGCTTCAACTGGCAAAATTCCCGCAGGCGCAGACGGTCATAGAATACTCTGAAGCCGCTGGGCAGGCGTGGAAGGAAATAGAAGAATTACCCGAAGAACACCGCACAACATTTCTCAAAGGTTTGAACGAGGCCCCTAAGTCCGATGCTGGTAAACTGAGGGATACAATTGTCGCAAGGTTCGAGAAGTTGCAGCGACCGTACGACGATGAAAGCGCCAACGATGCGCTCATAATTGTGCGTGAAATCGGGTCTGATGCCGAAGCCGAATTTAAACGTGTTTATGAGCTTCTGGGTGAGACGATCCCGATCGAAGGTATTGTTGACAAAATTCAGGAGAAATTTGAAAAATCACATGAGCAAAAGTAAAGGCAGCGGCGATAGATTTGGTGGTGAGCCAGCCATGGCGACGTCTTGGCAGAGGCTCACAGGCTCAGAGTGGAAAACGGTGACCTGGCCATCACGGATGTTCACTTGGCGGATGCCATCGAAAACCTTACGACTCTGAGGCAAATGAAGAAATAGCTCTCCGACAAATCCGGGGCGATTCAGTAATAGTATCAACAGGGCTGTCACCTAGTCTTTTTGCGGACAGAAGTTCGATCCTAGGCCGTAATAATTCGCGTCCCAACCTGCACTGCTGCAATCCGTCTTGCCCGGATCAAATCCCATAACTTCCATATCCATCTGAATGCTCCTTCTTCGATCTATGCCCGCAACAATAACCGCGGTTTGGTGGGAAGGCAGTTCACCCCATTAGCTCACCTAAGGGGCTTTCAGGCCATGGACGAACGCCATCGCCCGATCCAAATCAAGGGTTCTGAATATTTCAACGCCCTCTTCGTTCAGAAAGCGATAGTTCGTCAGATGGCCATCGCGCAGGCTTTCTTTCGAGAGCTGCAAGCCACACGTATTCAAAAGTTCCGTATCAACGCCATACAATAGGTTTCCCTTGTTAAAATGAATATTCGCGGTGAGGCTCCTTTTCGAGCTATCGCGATAAGCCTCTGCCACATTGCCCGGGTCAACTGGCTCTTGCGGGGCATCTGGTTTCATAATCTCTTCCGGTAACGGACTCCAGTAGAGGGCAACGTTTGGCGCACTTCCTTTTTCAAGGCCGCTTGCAAAGTGCCTCTCGCCAAGGCTCCGAGATTTCACTTCTACACCCCAAGAAATAACAAAATCGCCATCAAAAATTTCGTCATACACATCAATGAGCACAGCCTCATGTGGTTTTACATCCAGGTACTCTACGCTATCAGGATTTTGGGTCATCGGAATGACGTCATCGTCGGTAGTCGCGCCCCCCCCGCTGGAAGGGCGAACATAGTCTAGAGTTTCATCCGAGTTGTTAACGAACCAAACGTAGTCTTCTGTTGGGCTCGGACCTCCCCAGCATGTAAGATAGAAAATCTTCTCCGAGTCAGCAATTTCTGTTGGAAACCTTCGTTTCATTTCCATTTTAATACTCCTTTGATGTGATTTTCAAAATTTGACCTTCGTCAGATACAGGTATCCGAAGACATACCCAAGGCTCCCTTTGAGCCTCAGCATTTCCTCGTACGCGTCGTCGATCGGCAAAGGTTCCATAACAATGTTTGGAGGGTCTGGGTCGTCCCAGCTGAAAGTATCTTGATAAACAACTACCCACCTGGCATCGCGCTTTTCCTGTTCGTAGCGACATTTCCTTCCTTTGCTCATTTGGTCCTTTCATCAGGTTCAATCAACGTCACAGCTAGACGCAGCCCTTGGGATCACGGCGGTCCGTAAGGCCGGTGTCGGGAGGTCGGATTTTAGACCCGAGACCTGAACCAAAGCCTGTCGTAACGCTTGATTTTGTTTGAAGATTAATTGCCGACTGCGGCTCGTTTTGTGACGGCCCTTAATCGACCGTCACGCCCTGAACCGGAGCGAGCATCGATGAAGCCTGCACCTTGTCCTTTTGGGGATCAAAGTTTGATGCAAAGCCATGACAGTAGATGATCCGATCTACTGCAGACCTATCGGTTTTGCTCATGTTGTGGTGGTTCCTCATTTGTCAAAAAACCGAATTTTCATTTTAATGTTACCCGCCACTCAGGTTCCCGGATAAGCATTCCAAAGACCTTCGGCGCTGCCACTCTCATGCTGGAGGCGAAGGTAATCGTGCGCCAACCGGGTTATGATATCCGCACCCTCTATGGAGCTCGCCCACCGATGTTGAAGTGCCGCCGCAGGGTCGATCACACCGAGCATGTTTCCAGCGATTGCGCCTGTAGAGTCGCTGTCACCGCCATGCAGAACAGCGATCTGGAGGCCCTCGTCGAAAGATTTACCGGCGAGGCACGCATAGAGCGCAATCGCCAGCGCCTCTTCGGTTATCCAGCCTCCACCAAGAGTCTCGACGGTTTCAGCGGTGCCATCGCGAGGAGCGTCAAGAGCACTGCGTATCGCTCGAACGGTCTCTTCCCCATCCTTCATTCGGGCATAGGTTTCAGCGATTTGCGTTGCACTCTCCTCAAGGTCTGCGCCCATCGACACATCAGCCAACATTTCCGCCCAGGCGGCGGCCGCAATCTGGCCTGTCCGGTGCCCATGCGTAAGGGCGGATGTTTCCATGGCGAGAGATTTCACCTGGTGGCGGGGGACCATCAAGGCAATAGGCGCTACCCGCATGATCGTGCCACAGCCCTTGCTGTCGTTCTGTGCCGGGGCCCCGAAGTGCGCACTCTGCCCGAGGGCTGATAGGCAGGTCATGCCTGGCGCGCGGCGGGCCCAGAGACGCTGATCAGCGATCAGGCCAACATCATCCGTTTTGACGCGCGGCTTGCCTCCTTGGGTTCGGTACCAGCGTAGAAGGGCGTGATGCACAACAGATGGTGGGTGGCAGATGCCTTTGAGCGTGCCGCGAACATTAGCTCGAATAATCCCTTCAGCTGTGAACAGGGTCATCTGCGTGTCATCAGTGATCGCGCCGCGCAGTCCTTGATGGGGCGGCAGGTCAGTTATTCCTTCCGGGAACCGCTGACGGATCTGGTCCAGCGACAGGAATTCGATGTCAGCGCCCAGACTGTCGCCGATTGCACCTCCGATCAGGCTTGCCTGAAGGCGAATGCCGGATGGGTCTTGGTGACATGCGATCTGTGCGAGCCAGCGCTCTTGTTCAGCCGTCTCTATCGCGCCTGGACGTATAGAGCGCACGTCATTGATCGCGTCGGGTGCAGATCGACCGCGTTCGATGAGCAGCAAAGCTGCAACTGTACCCGCGCGACCCAGACCACCGCGGCAATGGACAACAATGCGGCCACCACGTTCCATGATCTGGTGCAGCTTTGGCGACACCGCGCGCCAGTGCTCCATCGCTTCCAGCGTGGGTACATCAAGATCCCTGATCGGAAGCTGATGCCATTCGATACCGCTGGCCGCCACGGATTCGCCCAGCCTGGGCACGGAAAGCATCTCAAATTCATGATCCTCGAGAAGGGTCAGTACAGCGCTGGCCCCCCAGGTTTTGATTGCTTCCACGTCAAGATCGATATCTCGATTCCAGGCTGCGCCAAAGACGCTTTCGCCTTTTTTTCCTGGACAAAACGTTATGCCCAAGTGCCCGTTTGCGAGCGGCAGGGAGTCAATGCGGAGGGGATGGGTATTACTGGTTCGAACCAAGCAGGTCTCCTTTTCTCTTCGATTCGATGTGATAATACACCTGCAGTACGTCACTTTCGGACGTATCTGTTTTGGGGACGGGTTGTAACGCGCGCCGGTTCGATAAAGACTTGCCGCGAGTATTAGCTGTGGGCCACTCATCGTTTCGATTCGGGGAGCAAATCGGCGGCGCGGTTTGAAACGGTCAGGTTGCGTAATCTGCACCTTTGGCGGAAGTTTGTCGGCTTTATGCCGGACGAGGAGGTGCCTATGAATGGTCTTGATCCGTTTGTGACTGTCCATGCCGGAACGGGTGCGTTCCGCACGATCACTGCAGACCTTCTGGCCGAGGCTTATCTGGCGCCTCGCGCAGAAGAGTTTGATCTGAACGCTGCCTTGACGATGGAAGGTCAGCCTTGGTCTGCCAGCATGGAAGTTGCTCCTATGGAGACGGCCTCGGCCGTGTCTTCGGCGCTCCGTTCCCTTGCGATGGCGACAAAGAGGCTCTCGCCGGACGAGGTCGACCTGTCCTGTCTGGATCAGGATAGCCGACTCTACCGGCATCTCGCGGCCCTGTGCGATCTCTGGCGGCAGTCACCGGCTGCTCTGTCCGAGGACCTTCAGGTTTATGCCCATGTCTTGGATAGCTCGGCGGCTGACGCGCTTGAAGCCCTGCCTTTAGCCACCGCCAAGCCTTGTGCCTTTGCCTCACCGATTGAGCGTAGTCTCCATGCTCATCTGCTCGGCCATCATGGTCTTGCCAGTGAAACGTTTCGACAGGAATGGGGGGGACGCAAATCGCCCCTGCTGACCGGTGCGCCGGGAGGGACCAGTCTATGGCGTGTCCAGAAAGGATTGACCGGTGCTGATATTGCGCCAGCACCACTTGATGATAGCCTGGGTTTCTTCGCACTGCGTGATGAGGCGGAAGAGGCGGACTTTGCGGCTGCCCGCGCACAGCGGCTGATAGACGAGGGCGTTGCGCCCAATGAGATCGCCCTTCTTGCGCCAGATGAGGTTGGATATTTTGCACAGCTTCGACGCGCCTTTGATGCGCTGGGTGTGCCGATTTCCGGTCTACCGGATTTGCCCGCTAGCCGTGATGTCGCCGGGGAAACGCTACTGCACCTCCTCTTGTGCCTGCAAAGCCCGGCGCCTGCTATGGCGCTCGCCAGCCTCTACATCTCGCCTCTCATGCCCTGGCCATCGCCGACCGGACTACAGCTGGCGCGTGAGGTGATGCAGGGCCGGTTCGAACCCTATGCAGCAAAGTCGCTGACCGGGCGTGCGAAGCGGCTTTATACGCTGCTTCGGGGCAATGTTTCCCAGACACCTTCCGGCATTCTCGAGGCGCTTGACCAAGCGGTACAGAATCTAAGTGATGATCCGGAGCTGCGCGAATACATCACCGTGTTTCGCTCAAAGCTCACGGCGCTTCGGGGAGTGCTGTCGCAGGGCGGCACGCTGGATTGGGCCGTTCTGTTTCGCATGGCCACGCCGGACTCCGTCAAACCAACATCCTCAGAAGCCTTTATCGAAGGTGTGAGCGTGTTCACCGAGTCGGCCATGCCATGGCGCCCAACACGGCATCTGATTGCGCTTGGGATGAGCGGCAATCGCTGGCCGCGTACAATTTCTGCATCGCCGCTATTTCTCGATGGGGAACTTCAACTTCTGCGCGAAAAGACGGGGCTAAATGTCGAGACGCGCGGGGATGCACTTGCGCGACGACTTGAAAAGTTGCGCCGCCAGTTCTTGTGTGCCTCCGAGACGCTCACCCTTCTGCGCCCTGCGTTTGCCGCTAACGGAAGCCGTCAGCCGCCTGCCGCTGCCCTGTCGCTCGTGGCACGAACTATCGGAAATGAGGAGAAGGGAACCGAGGATGAGGAAACCCTGATCCGCGATGTGCGCTCGATCCCGCAGGAGTGTTGGCCCTTTTCCCACCGGCTCGCGGCAGCGGGCAGTGAGGTACAGCCTAAGCCCTTGCCGGAAGACGGCGTGCTTCGTCTCGACCGTGATCTCCTACGCAGACAATTGGCTGAAGATGGCCGGATGCGCCCACAGTCGCCAAGCAGACTGGAGACGCTTCTGGTCAGTCCGCTGGCATGGAGCCTTTCCGAGTTTGGTGCAGAACCCGTTACCTGGGCCCCGGAAGGGCTGAACGTCATGGTCGCTGGCACGATTTCCCACGATGTGCTGGAATATCTCTTCCCGAAGGACTCGCCGCTCCCTGATCACGATCAGATTGATGCGGCGGTGCCCGAGTTGCTAGCCGCAGCGATCCGCAAGCACGCCCCGTTCCTACAGCGATCAATCTGGGCGGTAGAACGTGAGGGGCTCACGCGAGACATCCGCAAGGCCGCTCACACCTGGCGCGACACGCTCCAAGCGCTTGGCGCGTGCGTGATCGATAACGAGATTGATTTGCGCGGAGAGGCGCTTGGCATCCTTTTGCGAGGACGCGCCGACTGCCTGTTGCAACTTCCCGATGGCAGCCTGCTTGTGGTCGATCACAAAAAGAGCGGCACACCACGGCGGCGTTCTCGGCTTGAAGCGGGATGGGACCTGCAGCTCGGGCTATATCGCGCAATGCTCTTGCGGCCGGAAAAAACCGGACCCGCGCTCGAGGCTGCGTTGGCTGGGAAGCCTACGATTGGCGTTGCTTACCACCTCATCAATGATCAGGGTGTACTGCTTGAGGGATTGGAGCCACCTGATGGCGTAGTGACCGTCATGATGGGGGATATCTCCGGTCAAGCTATGGGCTTGCTGGATACACGGCTCTCTGAAGTCGGTGCGGGGCTAATCCGGCTCAATACTGAGGACGACCGGGCTTTCTTCGAAAAGACCGCGAACCTTGCGCCCTATGCGCTTGATGCCTCACCTCTGGTCTCACGCTTTATGGTGCCTGCCGATATGCAAAGGGAATATCTGGAGGATATTGATGACTGAGATGTTGACCATTGTTCCCGCCGGTGCCGGCTCAGGCAAGACGTTTCGGATCAAGTCGGACCTAACGAAGTGGGTAAAGGACCAGCTTGTTGGCCCCGAGCGAATTCTGGCCGTCACCTTTACCGAAGCCGCGGCTGCTGAATTGCGCGGAAGGATCCGGGCAAGCCTTTTGGCTGAAGGCATGGTCGAGGCTGCGTTGGCTGTTGAACAAGCCTACGTTTCGACGATCCACGGGCTTGGTCTGCGCATTCTCTCTGAGCACGCCTTTGCTGCGGGCGCTTCACCTCAACCCCGCGCCTTGGCCGAGGCTGAGCGGGATTTGCTGATCCGTCAGGCCATGGCGCATGCAACGTCCCTTGACGCAGTGAAGGCTGATCTGCCGCGCTTTGGCTACAGGTCCAGTTTTGTCTCAAATGCGAGCCTCGAGGACAGCTTTCGCGGTAAGATCCTCAGCACAATTGATCTTCTGCGGGGCCTCGGAGACAGCGGCAATGATCCTAAGCTGGCTGAAACAGCAGTCGAGCGGCTGCGCGATCTTTATGGCGAAGTCGCCAGCGATCCCGCTCCTCTTGAAACCCGCCTGACGGCTGCAGTCGAGGCTTTGCTTTCAGCCTTTCCGAATGATTTGACGACATACGCGACATCGGACGCAGCGCGGAAAGCCTTTGCGAAAGACTTCAAATCCATGAAGCTTGCTTTGCGCCCGGGTGAATTGCGCCGGGATTGGAGGCTATGGAAGACGCTGAGTGAATTGCGCCAAACGAAACGTGGCGCACCAACGCCAGACGGCTACGATGACCTCTCTGGAGAGGTAATCGCAGCGGCCTCCGACATCGTCATACACCCGGGGCCGCTGGACGATGCCTGCGCACACCTTACGGCGCTGGTCCATGGTGCGCAGGAAGTCATGTCCAAATATGCAGAGATGAAACGTGAGGCTGGCGTCATCGATTACGCGGACATGATCTGTGATGCCGAGCGCCTGCTAAGGACGCGACCGGAAATTCTTGAGGCTCTTCTCTCCGAGGTCGATTGTGTCATCATCGACGAGTTTCAGGATACGAACCCTGTGCAGTTTGCTCTACTCTGGCGCATCGCCCAGTCCGCGAAACGCGTGTTGATAGTTGGCGATACCAAGCAGTCGATCATGGGCTTCCAGGGAGCAGACCCTAGGCTGAGCGAAGCTCTTGAGCACCAGAACCCGCATGCCGCTTCTCCTCTGACTGGCAACTGGCGCTCCGAGCCGCAGCTGATGGCAATGGTCAATGCCATCTCGCAGGGCTTGTTTGGCGAGACGTATGTCTCTCTCGCTCCACAACGGCCCGAGACCGGGCAGACCTTTGCGGAAGTCCTGCGGATTACCGAAGGGCGGCGGTCGAAGAAATCGCGCCCTGAGGACCATGTCGCCGCCCGGGTTGCCGATATACTTGCGAGCAATGACCTGGTCGTCGAGCGTGAGAGCGATCTCAAGAACCCTGTGATGCGTCCAGTTCAACCGCGCGACATCGCGCTTCTATGTCCGACGCATTCCATGGCCGTACGCTATGCCAGCGCTCTCAAGCGGCAGGGCGTTCCGGTGCGCATCAGCGGGCCTGGCTGGCTGGACTCGCCCGCGGTGATGGCTGCGCGCAACGCGCTCGGCTTTGCAGTCGATCCGAGCGACCGCCATGCTGCATTGGCTCTACTAACTCTCGGCCCGCCTGCGATGCCACTTCAGCAGGCTATGACTGTACTTGCCGATGGAGAACTGGAGACCTGCGCCGAGCTTGAACCTTTGATGGAGCTGGTAGCGATCGCGCAAGTAATGCCGCTAGAGACCCTTCTGCCACAGGTGCTCGACGCGGCAAACATCCTCGATTGGACGCCAACGCTTCCAGATGCGGCGCAAGCCCATGCAGATCTGATGCGGTTCCATGCAGAAGTGGCGGAATTCGTTTCAGCGCATCGCGACTTTAAGGCCGCAGCTGGTTTCCATGGTGCCAGCGCTCAGGTCTTTCTTGGCTGGCTCGAGGCCCGCCGTGCGGAGCGGGATTTCGATCGTCATCCCGATCCTGGCCAAAGCGAGGGACAGGGACAAGGAGTTGAGATCGTAACCTGGCACGCATCAAAAGGTCGGGAGTGGCCGATCACGGCCATCGTGGGCCTTGATGCCAAGATTGGAGAGCGAGCAGGAACGCTCAGCGCTGAGTTTGCCGATTTCAGTGATCTTGGCGCTATCCTTGAACACGCAAAGTTGATCTGGACACCTGATCTGCCAATCAATGAAAAGAAGGATATCTTCCTCGCAGATCGACGCGAAGCCTCTGAAGCTGACGCCCGGCGACTCCTTTATGTGACTCTAACGCGGGCACGGGATCGACTAATCCTCGAATGGCCAGACTTTAGCCTCAAGAAACTTGGTGAGAGCGAAGGGCCGAAGAATCATGCGGAGATGCTAGTTTTGGAGGCTGGGCTTGAGCCCGATGCGGGCTGTTTGAGGGTTGGTGAGGCGAGCTTTCCCGCGAGGACCTTGATCTGCAGTGCCGAGCCTCCAGAATTACCAAGACTGGCAGAGTCCGAAGATCAAGGGCGCGTGGCATTTGGGCAGCAGTGTCCAATGCACAAAACAGCAGGTACCCCATGGCGCGTCCGCCCATCGCTGATCGCGCCTGATGCTGTGCGCGAGATAAGAACGCGTCTTGTGACGCTGGATATCCCTGCACAAGCAATCACGCTTGCGGGGACTGCGAGTGAAAGAGGCACCGCACTCCACAAGGCACTCCGCGTGCTTCTCATGAGGCCAGACCTGCGCCCTCGCCTGGCAAGTGCCACTGGTTTTGATGAAACCATGCTGGATGCGTTGCAGGAGCACGCTCAAGCTTTGCGAAACTGGCTAACGGTTGAGGGCTACACACAAGTCGACTGCGAGGTGCCGATCCAAAAGCGAGAGCCTTCAGGTGCAGAGTTCAACGGGATCATCGATCTGCTGGCTGAGGGGCCTGGAAAACGGCTTGTCCTTGACCACAAGAGCGGTTCCGGCAGCTTCTCCGACTATCTGGCACAGCTTGAGGCATACCGGAGCCTGCTCGTCCAACACGAAGAGCTTGCGCCGCCAGATGTAGCGGTTCATTGGATTGATCGTGCTGAACTGGAAATCTTAATCGGAGACTGAACGCGATGCACCATAGAAGATCAAAGCTGCCAGTGCGCACCCCGCATTTCTGATCATTCGCATTTTAGTCTTCTGTCATGAGAACAAAAGGAATGCCGCACTTATGAGCATTACCGACATCATTCCCGATATCCACGGGCAGGCAGAAAAATTACGCGTTGCGTTGAGGAACCTTGGTTGGCATCGCAGCGGAACAAGCTGGACGCACCCCGAACCGGATCGTCAAATCGTTTTTCTTGGTGATTTCATCGATCGTGGCCCTGAGAATAGTGCGGTGATCCGGATCGTGCGCCAATTGATGGATGCCGGTCGGGCGCAGGCCATCATGGGCAACCATGAGCTAAACGCTCTGCACTTTCACACACTCGACCCTGACACTGGTCTGCCACTGCGTTCGCATGAAAAAAGGAACATCGAACAGCATGAGAGTTTCTTGAAAGAATTCCCCATAGGGGCACCCGATACCAAGGCGGTACTCGATTGGATGAAGGACTTGCCGCTATTCATCGAAAACGATGGGTTTCGCGCAGTCCATGCAGCCTGGATACAATCGGCGATCGATGATCTGCGAGCGCATACCCCAAGCGGTGTTTTGTCTGAAGAACAGTTGATCCGCGCCGCGTGTAAAGGAGATGCCATTTTTGATCTTGCGGAAACTCTAGCGAAGGGGCCCGAGCAGCGTTTGCCAGAGAATTATTTTTTTACGGACGAGAATAAACACGTCCGGCATCATGTTCGCCTGAAGTGGTGGAATGGCGATGCCAAGACCTGGCGCGAGGTCGCGATGTCCGTGCCAAATCTGGAGGAGCTTCCTGACGAACTTCTACCCCTATCGCTGGCAACAAACATTTACCCGTTAGACGAGAAACCCGTATTTTTCGGGCACTATTGGATGTCGGGAGAACCCGAGCTTCAGAGCAGTAACGCGCTGTGCCTGGATTATTCGGCGGGGACCGATGGTCCGTTGGTGACTTATAAGTTGCCAGCAAGAGGCCGTCTCTCTTTAGAGTGCGTTCATGTTCATACTGTTTAGAGACGCGCCTACCCAAGACCCATTAATTGGCGCGATCTCCGTGATGCCTGCAACGAACTTTTCTGCATCAGCATGTGATGAAATTTTTCTGATCTTTTCGATGGGGTTATTTTCACCAAACCGATCCGGTTTAAAGCTCTTGAGAATTGTCGGCATCCATCCATAAGTGGCACAGGCTAAAGCACGAGCGCCGTCATGCCTGTCGTCATCCGCAATTTGCGCAGCTAAGCTTAGAAAAGCACGATAGGAATCTGCATATTCCTCGGACTTCATTTTTTGAGCCACAACCTCATGGCTGGGGGCTGACAGGAATGAACTTGCGTCGGCGATGTTAAATTTTAAATATTTCAATATAAGTCTCTGATACAACTGTTTATTCTGCTTTTATTTCGACGCAGATTTTCAAGGGATGTGCAGCATCAACTAAATGACGATTCATAGTATCGCGCAGTATTTGCGGCTCAATGACCTCTACCTGTTGCCCCCACCGAAACAGATGCCAGCACATTTCGCGCAGACCACCTGCGCGAAATCGCACGGTCAGGCTTCCGTCAGGCTCGTCTGTCATCTCTTGGGTGGGGTGAAACAAATACTGCCTTGCATCCGCTGCGGCTGCCGGGGTGAAGCGCCAGATCACATCATAAACGTCTTCCTGCCATATCCCGAATGAGCGCTGCATCCACGCTGAAAGGTCGAAGCCTTTGGGACGCTCAAAGCTCTCATTGGTTAACTCGATTTTCTCAAAGCCCGCCAGCGCGAAAAGTCGGACATTCTTTGCCCATTGGCTGTAGGCAACAAGATACTGACGCCCCTCGCCGAGCAGCATCGCCAAGGGGCCAAGCCGCCCGTTGCTACTCAATAGGCCAGACGCGCGGGCCCGGTGGTCCACCTTGATCCAGACTCCAGCAAGTATGGCTTGACGGAGGCTGTTCAATGTTTCCTCTGGGATGCGCTCGCGGGGGCCTGGGCGCAGTGCAACACCATCTGCTTCGAGGAGCGCGGCTATATCGGGCTCAAGACGTGTGCGCATTGTGCCTGGCAAACGGGCCCTCAAGCGATCTGATAGTGTCGCTAGGTTATCTGAGGTCGTTATATCTCCGTTTTGACGGGCGAGTTCGGCTCCGCGGTGGAGCGCGGCAATGTCCTCGACGGTTGGATCCGCGAGTCGTCCCGTTGCGCCTGGTGGAAGGCGCCAGCGTTTGCGACCGCTTGGCTCATTGATCTCTTCGATTTGTGGAAGGGCATCTTTGATTGCATCGCGCATCCGTTCCGCCGTTCGGCGCGAGACTTCGAAGGTTGCACCGATGTCGTCGAGTGATAGACCATCGGCCCGGCCCTGCATCTGCAGCGCCAGCCGAACCAAGTCGGTCAAACGACCATAACGCATTGGAGAACCTCCATTTCCCGTAGTCTTGCGCAAACCGTGGACCTGTCGCGGTTGTGTACTTTTGTTTTTTTCACTAGTTTCACGGTCTTTCGTTTTTTGGGTTCAAAATGTATTGCTCGTCAAACCAAGAGTATGACGTTGGCTGTGACCCTAATCTTCAAAAGTATGCACCAAGGGCACCGGCACTTCTGGATTGGGCACAAGTTGCGAAAATGGCCTCTTCTTGGATCTGGAAAAAAGTTTGGCGGTCAGAGGCATGCAGGGTTAGAACAGGTGGTCGGCGTCCTTAGATGCTGTTTCTCTGTCTGACGCCTCGAGTGGTGGGTGGGCTGATCACGGGGTAGAAGGGGCGGCCCCAATCCTCTTCTGGACTATCCATCATGATGTCGACCATCACCGGCAGAAGCGTGGACATGATAGCGGCGCCATCTTTGACTTGGCTTCTGTTGACCTTGCCATTCCAGGTAGTGCCCCCATGCATCATCTGGCAGCGCAGCATATAAAGCCTATCGAAGACCTCACGCAATATATACGCCGTGTCCTTGTCTGCCATCGAGCGAACAAACCGTTCGGCTGATTTCCTAAATGTTTTGGCCCACTGCTCATTGCCTGCGATGCCGTTTTGATTGAGCCAGAAAGGGCGAAAGATGAAACGATTTTCCATGAGCTTGGCAATCGGACCGCGAAACCTGTCCCAGACGGCATAATAAAGACGAGCATCTGCGTCGAGCTCTACGAGGCGGTCTATGAGGTCAATAAACTGTCGGCGCTCACCCAAGGGCTTGGTGGTTTCCACGTCGCTTTCATCAGCATAGGCTGCATTGAAGGCAATCCACAGGAAGATAAAGGCAGCGTCCGGGTCCTGCTTTTCTCGTTCAGCTCGTCCGATCCAACTGATTGCACGATGAACACGAAGCCCCACATCTTCAGGAAAACCCTCGCGGAGCTGGCGTTGCTTTTGCTTTAATTCGCTGTGCTGAAACATGGCTAAGCTATCCCCTCAGTGCTTCAGGTTGAGGCCAACACATGATTCTGTCTAGGGTTTGACGGAAATTGGAAGGGGTAAGGATAATCTCCAAGCGCCGGTGATGTTCGGGAGATATTTGCCAATTCGAATTTGAGCTTGGCGTAAATTGAATTCATCCCATTGACTTGGCGTGAATAATATTTATTCTAAGCGCAATGATTTTGGAGAATAACTGTCATGACTCCTAGGGATTTTGTCGCGGGTTTGTCGGAGGTAATGGAAATTGAGCGAACTGAGCTTGCAACCGTAGATCGGGCCCTTGCGAAAAAAGGCCTTCGACAGCTTGCGCGTGGTCGGTTTCGCCCTGACATCACGCTGACGGAAGGTGTGCAGCTCGCTTGCGCTTGGGCTGGGGCCGAAAACCTCACATTGGCGGCAAGTGAAGTGGGGCGTCTCAATGGATTTGTGGCTTTAACCGAACTGGTCGATGAGGAAGATCAATTTTTTGCACAGTTGTTTGGATATGGGCCCAGGGAAGTACCTAGTAAAACATTCCTGGATTTAGTTTCGATGGCAGCTCGTCAGCTGGGCGCCGGAAAGTATCCAGCTAAAGAGCTTTGGGTTAACATTGAAAAATGCTGTTCTGTTGATATCATCTATCGGGATGATAGCGGTCGAACGAACCTATTGTTTGAGTATCCGTTCTTCTCCTGTCCCCCCGAGGGCATTTCCATCTTTGAGCACAGGCGTAATGTGAAGGTCAGAGTGACTATCAATGGCGCCGTCTTTAAGTGGATATTCGAAGTCACGGAGGGCGCATAATGGCTCGTCCTTCCCTGCCCAAAGCCCAGGAAGTTGCAGGCATTGTGAGGTGCCTCAGGGCCGAAGGCTTCTACTCAATTTGCATCGAAACCGCTCCAGATGGCAGTGTGTCAATCAGAGTTGATGAGCCTAAAGGTAAGGCGAACATGACGGAACTGGAAAAATGGAAGGCTGAACGTGGCTCTGCCTAAGGGTGTTCACAGGGTGCGGCGAAAGCTGGCGAGCGGCAAAAGTCGTTACCATTTTTATGCCTGGCGCGGAGGCACGAAGTTCTGGATAGACGATATTCCAGACCCCAAAGACCACGACTTCCATGTTGCCTTTGCGGAAGCTGTGGAGCGCCCACAGCCCCAAGTTCTGATGATTCCGACCATGGTGGATATGTTTTTGTCCAGCGCTGCACGGGCAAAAGGGCCGCGTTCTTTTGCGGACCAACAAAAATGGCTTCTGCGTTTCGCCGCTCACTTCCATGACGCTCCGGCAGTCATCTTCGAAGAACGCGGTTCCCGCGGCGAGATGAACAATTGGCGGGCGCAGTGGCAACACTCTCCAAAGCAACATGACATGGCTGGCACTCACGCTGTTCGCGTTCTGAACTGGGCGGTTGAGGAAGGTTTCTTATCTGAGCACCATTGCAACAAGTTGCCCCGCCTATATCAAGTGGATCGCTCTGAAGTCGTCTGGACCCCCTCAGATCGAGAGGCGATCAATGCTAAAGCACCAGATTGGGTGCGTCGGCTTCTATGCGCGGCTTGTGAAACGGGCTTGCGTCCAGGCGACTTGATCAAGCTGACGCGAGCGGCTGTGGAACTCACGCCGCACGGTCGCCGACTTCGGGTACGTACAAACAAGCGGCGGCGCTTGGCTCATATTCCGATCACGCCTGCCCTGAGCGAGGTGATCGACACGACGCCAAGTGATCGAATTCTCATTCTCACAAATGCAAGCGGCGGCCCACTCACAGAACACCGCGCATCCGAAGGCTTGAGGCAGTGGCGGGACAAGGTGGGGCTCAGCAGAGACCTTCGGTTGCAGGACTGCAGGGGCACTGCAGCAACGCGACTTCTTAATTCGGGCTTGAGCCTGTCAGAGATTGCCAACCATATGGGCTGGTCTATTCGTCACGCAGCCAATGTCATTGAGCATTATGCGCAGGTTTCACCGGATGAAACCGATGCCGTTATGGTCAAATTGGCCAAGGCAAAAGGGGGTGGAATATGAACAAAACTGTAAACGCTCCTGTAAACCGCGCGTGTCGCGCAATCAGGGGTGTCAGCTAAGTCCTTGAAATATATTGGAGGCGAGTACCGGAATCGAACCGGTGTACACGGATTTGCAATCCGCTGCGTAACCACTCCGCCAACTCGCCGCCGACTGTGGTTGCTGTCGAGTATCTGATCGCCCGGACCTGCGCAAGTGGGCAATGAGAGGTTTTCGCCATCGCTAGGCGTTGCCGCCGCGCGGGTTCTGTGCCAAAACCCGATCATAGTATTCCGAAGCCGAGAGTTAAGCTCATGACAGATTATGCCGCCCGGCGCACGATGATGGTGGACACGCAGGTGCGCCCCTCGGATGTGACGAAATTTCCGATCATTGATGCCATGCTTACCGTGCCGCGCGAGGCCTTCGTGCCACGCGCGCTGCGCGAGGCCGCCTACATGGGCGAAAATATCAGCCTGGGCGGGGGCCGCGTGATGCTTGAGCCCCGCACCCTGGCCAAGATGCTTGACGCGCTTGAAATCGAGGGCGACGACCTTGTGCTCGATATCGGCCCCGGTCTTGGGTATTCCTCTGCGATCATGGCGCGGATGGCCGAAGCGGTTGTCGCGGTTGAGGATGACGCAGACATGGTGGAAGAGGGCCAGCGGGTTCTTGTCGACAATGGCGCTGATAATGTTATCATGCATCATGGCGCGTTGACCGAGGGAGCATCAGATCATGGCCCTTACGACGTGATTACCATTCAGGGCGCTGTCGAGCATCTGCCCGAGGCCCTGACCGATCAGTTGAAAGAGGGTGGGCGGATCGCCTGTCTTTTCATGGAGGGCGCGCTTGGTGTGGTGCGTATCGGCTATAAGATCGACGGCAAGATCAATTGGCGCTTTGCCTTTAACGCTGGCGCACCGGTCATGCCCGGATTTGAACGCCACGCGGCCTTTACTCTATAATACGGGCCGTGTTTGGCCGCCAACGGCACCTTGAGGAGCGGAAGTTGAACCTGAAAACGTCATTCACATCCTTTGGGGCCGCTCTCGGGTTAGCGGTGCTGTTGACGGCTCCGCTAGCGGCGCGCGCCGAAACGCTCGCCGATGCACTCAAAAGCGCCTATATCAATAGCGGCCTGCTTGATCAGAACCGCGCCCTGTTGCGCGCCGCAGACGAGGATGTGGCCCAGGCGGTTGCCGGTCTGCGCCCGATCATCGACTGGACCACCGATGTGACCCGTGATTTCGGGCGCACGCGGTCGTTCGGGCGGACCCGCAACACTGGCACCACAAGTCTTAACCTCGGCATCACCGCAAGCTTTCTGCTCTATGATTTCGGGCGTAGAGACCTGATTGTCGAGTCGACCAAGGAAACGGTTCTGGCGACCCGCCAGACCCTGATCAGCATCGAGCAGTTTGTTCTGCTGACCGGCGTGAACGCCTATATGAACGTGATCCGCAACAGCGAGTTCGTGGCGCTGCGCGAGAACAACCTGCGGCTTTTGCGCCAGGAATTGCGCGCCGCTCAGGATCGCTTTGAGGTTGGCGAAGTGACCCGCACCGACGTGGCCCAGGCCGAGGCCGCCGTGGCCAATGCCCAAAGCGGGCTTGCCGGGGCGCAGGGGGATCTTGCCCGCGCGGTCGAAGAATTCGGCTCTGCCATCGGGCGCAGCCCCGGAGCGCTTAAGACACCGACGGCGATGCCCAACCTTTCGGGCAACGTTCAGGCCGCCAAATCCGTGGCGATGCGGCGTCATCCCGATCTTTTGAAGGCCCAGCATGACGTTGCCGCGGCCGAGCTCAACATTCAGGTCGCGGCGGCTGCGATGAAACCACAGCTTAACCTGATCGGCCGGGTTGGGGCGACGGAGGATCTTTCGGGGTCTGATTTGTCACGCACCGGGAGTTTCGGCGTCGAATTGCGCGGCCCGATCTATCAGGGCGGACGGTTGAGTGCGGCCAAGCGCCAGGCGATGGCACAACGCGATGCGCAACGCGGGGCGCTGCATCTTGCGGGGCTTCAGGTGACGCAGGATGTGGGCGACGCCTATGCCAACCTGCGTGCCGCCCGCGCAAGCCGTGCGGCCAGCCGCGAAGAAGTACGCGCCGCCACGGTCGCCTTTGACGGGGTGCGCGAAGAGGCCAAGCTTGGGGCGCGCACGACGCTTGATGTGCTGGACGCCGAGCAGAATTTGCTCAACGCCAAGGCCAACCTGATTTCGGCCAATGCCGACGTGGTTATCGCGGCCTATTCGGTGCTCTCGTCGATTGGCGAGCTGACGGCGAAGGATCTGAACCTCGGAGTGCAGACCTATGACCCGAGTGCCTATTACAACCTGGTCAAAACGGCCCCCGTCGACATGAGCCCGCAGGGCAAAAAGCTTGACCGGGTTCTGCGCGCAATCGGCAAAAACTAAAACTCTTGCTAATCGGTTACGTGAATCGGTTGTGCGAAAAGGCCCTCAGGGGTAAGCTGCGATCAGGCAAGAGTGGTAGTTATAAATGTCCGACCCCGTGACCAATGTGGAAATCGAGGATGTCCTGTCCTCTATCCGGCGACTTGTTTCTAACGGTCGGCAAGATAGTTCTGCGCAAGCCGAACCCATGGATATGCCAAAGAAAGAGCCCGCAAACAGGCTTGTTTTAACGCCATCCTTGCGTGTCGATGAACGCCAGGGCGACGAGTCGTCCGGTATTGCCCCGCCCGAGGAAGAGCCGCACCAGATTATGTCGGAACCGGAAGATGGGTCTGACGGGCAGGGCGATTGCGATGAAAGCATGCAGGGTGAGGCCACGATAGCCGCCGACGTGCAGGATGATCACGACGAGTCGGCCCATAAAGAGGCCCTGCAAGAGGGCGATGACGCGAAGGCCCGGGATGATCAGGCCCAGGCGGATGAGGCACGGGACGACGAGGCAGATAGTAAAGAGGCATCCGCCCCCCAGCACAACGCCACCGAGCCTGAGGGCGATATCTGGCTGGAAACCGCCGAGACCGACTCTGAGGCCGAGGTCGAGGTGCAGGAAGATAGCAGCGAGCACCTTTCGGCCGACCATGATCAGCCCGATGAGGAAGCAGCCACAGCCGATGAGGACGCCCCTCAGGATGAAGTTGCTGCGCAGAGTAATCTGGAAGCGCAGGCCGCCGAGTTCGAGGCCGCCGTTGCCAGTCGCGACGATCAATGGGAGCCGGATGGCGACTCGGCCGATGAGTATGCTGGCGGTCGGGTGACCTCGCTCTCATGGAGCGATGCGCGTGACGCGGCCGACGAACCCGAAGAAGAAGAGCTTTCGGTTGATCCCGATTGGGCCGAAGCCGATGACGTGGCCTCGGCGCGCCATGAACAAGACTGGGCGCAAGAGGCGATGCCGGTGCCGCCGGTCGAAGAGTGGGGCGATGAGGGTGGCCTGTCGCTCGATGACGCGGTTCTGGATGAAGAGGCGCTACGCGACATGGTCTCGGAAATCGTGCGCCAGGAATTGCAGGGCGCCCTTGGCGAGCGGATCACCCGCAATGTGCGCAAGCTTGTCCGCCGCGAAATTCACCGCGCCCTGACCAGTCAGGACATGGACTAGCCCTTTGGTTCGGCGCTGAGCGATAGCAACAGATCCAGATCCATATGACGTTCAAGATGTGCCGCAAGCGCATCGAGGGTCTCTTCGACATTTTGCCCATAATTCAGGCCTGATGCGGCCCCAAGACCGCCAAGAAAGGCCGCGCGAAAGGCGTCGCTGGCAAATAGACCGTGCAGGTAGGCGCCGCGCACCCGACCATCCGCCGAGGCCGCACCTTCGGGGCGCTCGCCAATCGCGAGCCAGGCGCGATCACAATCGGGGCCGGTGGTACTGCCAAGGTGGATTTCATAACCCTCGACAGCGTCGCTCGTCGCCAGATAGGTGGCACTGCTCAGGGCCAGCCGCTTTTCGGGATGCATCGTGGTGACCACGTCGAGATGGCCAAGCCCCGGCACCGAACAGGCCGGTCCTTCGATGCCCTCGGGGTCGTTGATCTGTTGGCCAAGCATCTGATAGCCGCCGCAAATCCCCAACACATGCCCGCCGCGCCGGATATGGGCGGCAAGGTCGATGTCCCAGCCATTGGATCGGAAATCCGCCAGATCGGCGATGGTGGATTTGCTGCCGGGGATCAGCACCAGATCGGCGTCGCCGGGCAGGGGCTGACCGGGCTGGATGATCTCGACGCTCAGGCCCGGCTCGCTTGAAAGCGGGTCAAGGTCATCGAAATTCGCGATTCGTCCGAGGCGTGGCACCGCCACTTTGAAGGCGCCGCCCTTGGTCGAGGCGATATCCATCACATCCTCGGCCGGCAGGCGCCAGGCCTGATCAAACCACGGAATGACCCCAAGCGAGGGCCAGCCGGTGCGCGCGCTGATCTCGGTCACGCCCTCGTCAAACAGGCTGACGTCGCCCCGAAACTTGTTGACCGCAAAGGCCTTGATGTGTGCGGCGTCGGCGGGCGGCAAAACCGCTTGCGTGCCGACGAGTTGGGCAATCACGCCGCCACGGTCAATATCCCCGACAAGGATCACCGGGACGCCGGCCGCCTCGGCAAAGCCCATATTGGCAATGTCGCCCGCGCGCAGGTTGATCTCGGCCGGGCTCCCTGCGCCCTCGATAATCACAAGGTCGGCCCCCGCGCACAGGCGATGAAAGCTTTCCAATGCCGGGGCCAGAAGCTGTGGCTTGGCCTTGGCATAATCGCGGGCGCGCAGTGTGGCGAAGCGTTTGCCCTGAACGATGACCTGTGCGCCGATGTCGGATTCGGGCTTAAGCAGCACCGGGTTCATGTCGGTGTGGGGCGCGCGTCCGGCGGCGAGGGCCTGTAGCGCCTGCGCGCGGCCGATTTCACCACCGTCGCAGGTCACGGCGGCGTTGTTCGACATGTTCTGGGGCTTGAACGGAGCGACGCTCAGTCCGCGCAAACGGTAGGCGCGGGCCAGCCCGGCCACCAGCATCGACTTGCCCACATTCGAGCCCGCCCCTTGTATCATGATCGCGCGCGCCATGGCCGTGTTCCCCGCTTGCTCTTGCGGGAGTGATACAAAGACGGCGCGGTCGGTGAAAGCGGTGATTTGTGGCGTGGCCCGGATTTGTGGCGTGGCCCGGATTTGTGGCGTGCCCCGGACAAGCAAAAGCCCCGCCAGTTATGGCAGGGCCTTTGAAAACCAGTCGAGGTTTGACGCGGTTAGGCCGCTTCGGCCTGGGCCGCGGCATTGCGACGTTCGCTCTCTTCACGCGACAGCGCGACCGAGGTACGTACACCTTTGGCGACAAAATCCATCAGGCCCGAGACGACACGTTCGTTCGGGTCGATACCGGCGCAAGACAGAACTTCGCGGCCATCGCGCGAACGCGCCCAGCGGGCGATCTGCTCGGGGCCGTTGCCGTATTTCTTGTCGTCGGAAATTGCATCATCCAGCGCGGCCAGTACTACGGCCGCAAAAAGTTTACGCGCACGATTGCCCTGTTCGCTTTTGAAAGCTGTGCCGTCAACGAAATCTTTCATCATTCGTCCTTGTTCTTATTGCTCTTGTGTTTTGGGCGTGACGCTCCTTATGGAGGAGTTTTTGTGATTCGGATAGAGCGTATATGCATAACTTATATGCAAATTGCGCATACCTCGCGTCGCCGAAATCGATATCTCGTTGTCTTGCCACCCATCATAACGCCAGATATAGGTCTGGTAGACTTCTTATCAACCTTTTGTCATGGTTTGGACGCAATGCCTAAGATCAACGGAAACGAAATCCGCCCCGGTAACGTATTGGAGCATAACGGCGGCCTTTGGGCTGCGGTCAAGGTTGACCACGTCAAGCCCGGCAAGGGTGGCGCGTTTGCCCAAGTAGAGATGCGCAACCTGCGCAACGGCTCGAAACTCAACGAGCGCTTTCGCAGCGCCGACAAGGTTGAGCGTGTGCGCCTTGAGCAGAAAGACCAGCAGTTCCTTTACGAGGAAAACGGCAAGCTGGTGTTCATGGATGCCGAAACCTATGAGCAGATCGAGCTTCCGGCCGACCTGCTTGGCGATCGTCGCCCGTTCCTGCAGGATGGCATGACGATCACGGTCGAATTCCACGACAGCGAGGCACTGCATGCGTCATTGCCGCAAAAGGTGACCTGTAGAATCGTCGAGACCGAGCCGGTCGTCAAAGGCCAGACCGCCGCCAACAGCTTCAAGCCTGCGATCCTGGACAATGGCGTCAAGGTCATGGTGCCGCCCTTCGTGGGTGTCGATGAGGATATCATCGTCAACACCGAAACGATGGAATATGCAGAGCGCGCGTAGTCGCACGACGGAATACGCAGAGCGCGCGTAACCGCGTGAGCGATGTATTGACGATGAGAGGCCCCCGCCGTGGGGCCTCTTTTCGTTTGAGCGCAGGGTTGATTTGATCATGTAGGGTGGGTGAAACCCACGCTTGCGCCCGACCTCGACCGGAACGAGCGTGGGTTTCACCCACCCTACGGGTCACATCGGGTCGATGCGTGCTGTGTCGGCTGTCATGCCAGGCACGGCCCGATCAAAGCGCAGATAGGCGATCGCGCGACCGCCCGATTGGGTGTAAAGCGTGCCGACCGACTTGCCATCGGGTGTGGTGATCTCGGTGCCGACCGGGGCGGCACCCTCGATCGTCACCGTGGTCAGGCCTTTGCGCAGTTCTGTCTTGTGCTTCATCCGCGCCGTGACCTCTTGGCCGACGTAACAGCCTTTGCGGAAATCAACGCCGTTCAGCCGCTCGAAGCCAGCTTCCAGGATGAAACTGTCGGGGGTCAGCTCGATCCCGGTTTCCGGGATGCAGCGGGCCACTCGGATCGCATCGAAATCGCTGCCGTCATCGCCATCGTCATCGCCGTAAAGACGCCAGCCCAGATCGGGGTGACGCGGGTCGCTCAATGCGCCTTCGGGGGTGGGGCCGGTGCCTCGCCAGACCTTGCGGTCTGTCTCGCTGATGCTCACATCCGAGCGCAGTTTATACATCCCGAGGCGTTGGGCCAGAGGCGCGGCAAGGCTGCTGTCGACATCAAGCCAGATCGCCCCATCGCGGTCCAGCAAAAAGAAATCCGCCAGGTATTTGCCCTGCGGTGTCAGCATAGCGGCATAGACAAGCCCCTGATCGAGGCCGGCAATGTCATTGCTGATCAGACCTTGCAGAAAATGCGCCGCGTCGGAACCGGTGATTTCCAGAATGGTGCGCGTCATTACCCTCTCCCGCTGGTGGTGTGGGTGTAATATAGGTCGCTGAGGCGAAGACAACAGGGGGTGGCCCATGCGCGCAGCTTTATCAGTGGTGATCCCGACCTTGAATGCCGACGCGGCCCTACCGGCCTGTCTTGGGGCCTTGATCGAAGGGCTTGAGGCGGGGCTTATCCGCGAGCTGATCATAAGCGATGGTGGCTCGGGTGACGGCACGCTCAGGATCGCCGATGAAGTCGGCGCGGTGATCGTGCAGGGCGCGCCCTCGCGTGGCGGACAGCTTCGGCGCGGGGCCCAGGTCGCGTCGGGCGGTTGGCTCTTGTTTCTGCATGCCGACACGGTTTTGCCCGCGGGTTGGCCCGAGGCCGTGAGCGGTCACATGGCGCGCGGCGGCGCCGCATATTTCCGGCTTGGGTTTGACGCGGGCGGCGGGATGGCACGTTTCGTGGCGGGTTGGGCCAATCTGCGCTCGGCTTTGTTTGGCCTGCCTTACGGGGATCAGGGATTGTTGATCCCGCGCGAGCTTTTTGACGCGGTTGGCGGCTACCCCGATATGCCCCTGATGGAGGATGTGGCGATGGCGCGGGCGCTGCGCGGCCGTCTTGCTGCCCTGCCGCTTCGGGTGCGCACCAGTGCCGCCAAGTATCGGCGCGAGGGTTGGCTGCGGCGCGGCGGGCGCAATCTTATGCTGTTGACCCGGTACTTTCTGGGCGCGGACCCCGCCCGTCTTGCGGCGCGCTATCGGGCGTCAAAATAGCGGTTTATGCGTCGCGTGATAGGCTGCCTGAAGTGCTGCGTTGTCGTATTCGGTGGCGATCCACTCCTCGAACCCAATCGGGCTCTGGGCGGTGCGGGCCTCGTATTGGTCGAGAATATAGTCAAGAATACCGGTGCGTGACCACTTGAGGTGAAGGTATTTTACGCCCAGCATCTTGCGCGCCTCGGCCATGGGACGCCCTTCGATCACCAAAAGATAGATCGCCGAAGCAAACCCGGCCCGGTCGGCGCCGGATTTGCAATGCATCACGAAGGGTTTCTCGATCTCGCGAAAGGCGCGGATCAGCGCCAGGATATTCTCGGGCGGGGCGGCATCGCGGGCCTGAAGCGAGCAATTGACAAGCGTCAGCCCAAGATCGCGACAGCTTTCTTCCTCGACAAGGTAATGCGCTGCCCCCGCAGCCCCGCGCAGGTTCAGCACAGAGCGCACGCCTTGCGCCTTGAGCCGCTCAAACCGCTCGTGGGTGGGTTGGTTCGACCGATACACCCTTGGCGCCACCTGAAAGAAGTTGGTCCAAAATTTGCGCAGCACCGCATGATCGAACCACATGTTGTAGATATGCGCGCGACGGCGGTTTTCCGGGGTCGAGAGGTCGGTATTATAAGAGGCCCGCAGCGCGCGTTCCCAATTGGAAATCCGTTTGAAAAGGCTCATTCTCGCAAGGCACTCCGGTTGGGGGGCGGTTTGGCCCGGCTCGCCCCCATGTAGGGGGGTGCGAGCGTCATGGCAAGTCGACGATCGGTGATTGACGGCAGGGTAAAGCGGCGTAATGTCGGCGCTTCAATCGCAGGAGAGCACAGACATGAGCCTGTCCCAAGGCCGCCCCTACCTTGCCATTCCCGGCCCCTCGGTCATGCCCGAAGAGGTGCTGCGCGCGATGCATCGCTCGGCGCCCAATATCTATGAGGGTGCGTTGATCGAGATGACGGCGGGGTTGATCCCTGATCTGGCGGCGGTGGCGCGCACCAAGGGCCATGTGGCGATCTATATCGCCAATGGTCACGGCGCATGGGAAGCCGCGCTTGCCAATACCGTCGCTGCGGGCGAGCGGGTTCTGGTGCCTGCGACCGGGCGGTTTGGCCACGGCTGGGCCGAGGTTGCGCGCGGGCAGGGGATCGAGACGCAGATGCTTGATTTCGGCAAGCGCGCGCCGGTTGATCCGGACCGCCTTGAGGCGGCTTTGCGCGCCGATACGGAGCATAAGATCAAGGCGGTTCTGGCCACGCATGTAGATACCTCGACCTCGGTTCTGAGCGATGTGGTGGCCATTCGCGCCGCGATGGATGCCGCCGGGCACCCGGCGTTGTTGATGGCCGATTGCATTGCCTCGCTGGCCTGTGACCGCTTTGAAATGGACGCATGGGGCGTCGACGTGATGGTCGCGGCAAGCCAAAAGGGCCTGATGGTGCCGCCGGGCCTTGCGTTTGTCTTCTTCAGCGACAAGGCCGCCGAGGCGCGCGCCGCACTGCCCAACGTCAGCCGCTATTGGGATTGGACGCCGCGCGCCACCCCCGAGATGTTCTATCAGTATTTCGGCGGCACGGCGCCGACCCATCATCTCTACGGGTTGCGCGCCGCGCTGGACATGATCACGGCCGAGGGGATCGAGACGATCTGGGCGCGCCATGATCAATTGGCCCGCGCAATCTGGGCGGCTTGTGATGCCTGGGGCGAGGGGGGGCCGCTTGAGCTTAACATTTCCGACCCGGCCCTGCGGAGCCGCGCGGTCACCGCCTTGCGCATCGGCGCGCCGCATGGCTCAAGCCTGCGCAAATGGGTCGAGCAGGAGGCCGGTCTTACCCTTGGGATCGGGCTTGGCATGGCAGAGCCGAATGATCCGGCCTGGCACGGGTTTTTCCGCATCGGCCATATGGGGCATGTGAATGCGCATATGGTGATGGGCGCGCTTGGGGTGATCGAGGCCGGGTTTGCAGCACTTGATATCCCGCATGGTGCGGGCGGATTGTCGGCGGCGGCGCGGGTGATGGCCGGGGATTAAGGGTTTCGCGCGATCCGACTGATCAGCTTGTCGAGGACATAACCGGTGGCGATCACCGCCAATAGCCCGAGTTGCACCCAGATCACCATGAACACCCAAAGCAGGTTCACCAGCCCCATCACCAGGGCGGCGTTGGTGTAATTGGGCGCAGAGGGCATGTTTCCACGATTCATGGAGTGATTCTAGCGCAGGAATTGCCGCTGTCAGGTAAATTTTTGACACTGGCGCGTCGCTTGGCCGTTATCCGCGTGCCTCTGCAAGCGCCTCGGGCAGGGCGCGGGCCAGCACCTCCATATCCTCGGGACGGCCACAGCTTATGCGGATGCAGCGGTCTTGCGGCGCGACAAAGGGCATGCGGACGAAGACCCCGCGCGCCACGAGGGCGGCAAGAACGGCGCGGGCGAAATCGCCATCCCGGCCACAATCGACGGCGACGAAATTGGTGGCCGAGGGCAGGGCGGCAAGGCCGTTTTCGGCGGCGATGCGCGCGATGGTGTTGCGCGCCACGGCCACCTTGGCCTGAATATCGGCAAGCCATTCGACATCTCGGAAGGCCGCCAATGCACCAACCTGCGCCATGCGGCTCATGCCGAAATGATTGCGGATCTTGTCAAAGTTGCGGATCAGGTCCGGCGCGCCGATTGCATAGCCGATGCGCGCCCCGGCCATGCCGTAAGCCTTTGAAAAGGTGCGCATCCGGATCACGCGCGGATCATCGCCCGCGACCGGCGCGGCGGTGCCTTCGGGGGCGAATTCGACATAGGCCTCATCAAGCAGGAGCAGGCAGCCCTCGGGCAAATGATCAAGCGCGGCGACGATATCGGCGCCGCTGTGCCAGCTTCCCATCGGGTTGTCGGGATTGGCGAGGTAAATCAGCTTGGCATCGACGTCCTGCGCGCGGGCGATCAGCGCGCCAAGATCCTCGTGGTCCTCACGATAGGGCACCTTGTGCAGCGCCCCGCCAAAGCCCGCCACATGATAGTTGAACGTCGGATAGGCCCCGTCCGAGGTGACCACCGCGTCGCCGGGGCCAATCAGCAGGCGCACCAGATTGCCCAAAAGCCCGTCAATGCCTTCGCCGACAAGGATGCTTTCGGCCGCGACATTCATGGCCTTGGCGAGGGCAATGCGCAGATCGTGGCTGCTCGGGTCGCCGTATTTCCAGACATTATCGGCCTCGGCGCGCATGGCGGCGATTGCCGATGGCGAGGGGCCAAAGATGTTTTCATTCGCCCCAAGCCGCGCCGCAAAGGGCGCGCCGCGGGCGCGTTCCTGTTCCTCGGGGCCGACAAAGGGCACGTTGGCGGGCAGGGATTGAACGAGGTCGGTATAGCGAGGTGTATCCATGGCGCGCAGTTAACGGGATCGCGGTTGTGCGCGCAAGGGTCTGCCGCCACGTCGGTCTGGCCTTGCCTCGGCAAGTGGTGTTTCATGCCTGCAAACATCGGGAGACTGCCATGAGCCGGGTTCGCGTCGAGATCGACAATCACATCGCAAAGGTCACCCTGACACGCGCCGATAAGCGCAATGCGGTTGACCCGGAGATGGCCGAGGCGATCGTCGCCGCCGGTCAGGAGCTTTGCAAAAGCGATATTCGCGCCGTCGTTCTGTCGGGTGAGGGGCAGGCGTTTTGCGCCGGGCTTGACGTGATGAGCTTTGCCAAGTTCGCGGCCGCCGACCCCGAGGCGATGATCATGCCGCGCAGCCATGGCAACACCAATATCTTTCAAGAGGTGGCGATGGTCTGGCGCCGGGTGCCGGTGCCGGTGATCGCCGCCCTGCATGGCGCGGTTTACGGCGCGGGGTTTCAACTGGCGCTTGGCGCCGACATCCGCATTGCCCATCCCGAGGCCAAGCTTGCAGTGATGGAGATGAAATGGGGGCTGATCCCCGATATGGGCGGCATGGCGCTCTTGCCGGGGCTGACGCGCAGCGACGTGATCCGTCGTCTGACCTATACCGCCGCGCCGGTTGGGGCAAGCCAAGCGCTGGACTGGGGGCTTGTCACCGAAATCGCCGATGATCCGCTCGCCGCCGCGCTTGATGTTGCGGCGCAGATTGCCGCCAAAAGCCCCTCTGCCATCCGGGCCGCCAAGCGGCTTATTGCGGTGGCCGAAAGCGGTGCGGGAGAGGATGACATCCTTTTGGCCGATTCTGTGGAAAAACAACGTGTTGCTGTTGCAGAAAGTGTGGTTCTGAACAGAGCGCGAGCGCCTTTTCTATCAGGCTTTGCGCGTTTGCTGCGGTGCAGGAAGGATCTTGGCCAGTTTGCGGAGG
>NZ_FWFJ01000059.1 GCF_900172365.1 Roseovarius gaetbuli | reverse complement strand
ACATGAATTTCCAGAACTGGGGCCGTGTCAGTTTTTTGCGGAATTGTTCCTTCCCCGACAGCAATGCCTCGTGAACCTGGAAAATACTCTTCGCCAGATCTACACCAATCATTGTATCCTTCATTTTGCCGTCATCTCCGTTAGATGGTCTACAGACCACCATCTTGGCACATTGCGATGCCGTCAGGGGAGGGCGGCAACCACCCCATCTTCAGTACCTGGAACAGCACATCGCTGATCCTACCGGCGCCAGCCGGTAGTGGTTCAGTATTTATGCCAAGAAGAAGCGGCTTTTCGGGCCTCTTCATCGGTGTGCCGTGGTGTCATGCTTGACGTTGGGGGATGCATGGGCTGATCTGGCGGGAACGCGGAGGAGAAAATCATGCATCAACCGGCCATTACGGGATCGGGTGTCTTTACCCCGTCCGAGGTGATCACCAATGACGAATTGGTGGTGGCCTTCAATGCCTATGCCGAGGCGTTCAATGCGCAGAATGCCGAGGCCATTGCGGCCGGTGAGGTTGAGGCAAAGGCACCATCATCGAGTGAATTCATCCTTGGGGCCTCTGGGATCGAGCAGCGTTATGTGATGGATAAATCCGGGGTGTTGGACCCGGCGGTGATGCATCCCAATTTGCGCCAACGCAGCGATGACGAGCCGGGGATCATGGCGGAAATGGCGGTTGATGCCTGTGCCAAGGCCCTTGCACAGGCCGGGCGGCGTGCGGATGAGGTTGATCTTGTGATCTGTGCCGCGAGCAATCATGAGCGCGCCTATCCGGCGATTGCGATTGAAATTCAACAGCTTCTGGGTGCGGGCGGTTTTGCCTTTGACATGAATGTCGCCTGTTCTTCGGCGACCTTCGGCATTCAGGCGGCGGCGGATATGATCCGGGCGGGATCGGTGCGCCGTGCGCTTGTGGTGAACCCTGAGATCTGTTCGGGGCATCTTGAGTGGCGCGACCGGGATTGCCATTTCATCTTTGGGGATGTGTGCACGGCCGTGTTGATCGAGCGCGCAGAAGATGCGATGGGCGCGCATTTCGTGATCCGGTCAACCCGCTGCGTCACGCAGTTTTCCAACAATATCCGCAACAACAACGGGTTCTTGCGGCGCAACCGTCCGGATGGCATGGCGGATCGGCGCGACATGCAGTTCATGCAGGAGGGCCGCAAGGTCTTCAAGGAGGTGCTGCCGATGGTTTCGGCGCATATCCTGGGGCATCTTGCCGGTGACGGGGTGGCGGCGGATGATCTGCGGCGGCTCTGGTTGCATCAGGCCAACAAGACGATGAATGATTTCATCGGCAAAAAGGTCCTTGGCCGGGTGCCGGAGCCGGGTGAACAGCCCAATATCCTTCAGGATTACGCCAATACCTCGTCGGCGGGATCGATCATCGCGTTTTCCAAGTATTCCGACGATCTTGCGCCCGGTGACCGCGGGCTTATCTGTTCGTTCGGGGCGGGGTATTCGGTTGGGTCGGTTCTGGTCGAGCGGGCCTGAGGCAGGGCCTTGGGCAGGGGGCCAAGCAAGGCGCTAACGGGTTTAATTTGCAAATGACTTTCCGGGACAAAGCGATTAAGGGGAAGCATCTGTTGGGGTCCCCCTGATGTTCTGGGGGTCGGAGTTGAGGAAGAAGCGTATGTCGAGGATGGGAAGTTATCTCAAGAAGCACACCGAGGCCCTGGTCAAGGATGTTGGCATCGAGGCGGCGTGCAAGCTTACCGGCAAGTCAAAAGCGACGCTGGGGCGGTATTACTCGGACCATGATGAACATGCCGACCGCTTCATGCCCGTCGATGCCGTGGTGGCGCTTGAAGAGGCTGCCAGCTATCCGCATGTGACCGGCGCCCTCGCCGAATTACAGGGCATCGGTCTTACCTTTGACGGCAAGCGCCGCAACACCAAGGAACGCGCGAATGTGAACAGCGACGTGATCGTTCTGTCGCAGCGCTTTGCGCTTTTGATGGCGGAATATCAGCAATCCATCGAGGATGGCGTAATCACGATCAACGAGGCCAAGCGGCTTTTGCGCGAAACCTCGCAGCTCCAGCAGGTGTTGATCGACATGAAGCTTCACCTCGAAGACGAGGCGATCTGAGCCTAGAGAATGTCGCGTTCACTCAAAATTCACGCGACACCCTCAAAGGGTTTGATGTCGCATGTTCGAGAAGCTCAAAGCCGGTCCCCGCTTTTGAGCAAGATGCTCTAGCCCAGAACCAGATCCGTGACCTGATGCACAAGAAGTGTCACCGAGGCGCGGAACTCTGGTAGAACCAGGGCCGCCAGAAACCCGATGTGCAGCACGGCAATCGCATTCAGCGAAGTGCGAAACGGCTCTTTGCGGGTTTTGTGGCGAAAGATGCCCTGTCCGGTCTTGGCCCCCAGTGATCCGCCAATCAGGCAGAGCGTCAGAAGCGTGCTTTCCGGCATCCGCCAGCGGCGCTCGATCGCACACCGCTTATCCCACCAGAACAGGCCAAGCGTCAGCACATTGAGGATCACGAGATAGGTGAGAACAAGCACAAGAGGGGTCATAAGGAATACAGGTGTCCGTCGCTGGCCGTTGGCCGGTATGTCTGGGACTATCAGAGGCTTTTGCGCGCTGAAAGGGCCGCAGAGATGGTGCCATCGTCGAGATAGTCGAGTTCGCCGCCAATGGGAACGCCCTGCGCCAAAGAGGTCAGCGCAACACGCCCATCAAGCTGGTCTGCGATATAATGCGCTGTGGTCTGGCCGTCCACCGTTGCATTGAGGGCAAGGATGACTTCTGAGATGTTTTCCGCCAATACGCGCTCCACAAGCTTGGGAATGCGCAGGGTTTCGGGGCCGACCTGATCCAGCGCCGAGAGGGTGCCGCCAAGCACGTGATAGCGCCCTTTAAAGGCCTGTCCGCGCTCCATCGCCCAAAGATCGGCGACGTCCTCGACGACACAGATCTGGCCGTTGGCGCGCTTTTCAGAGGCGCATATGTCGCAGGTTTCGGTGGTGCCGATATTGCCGCAGGTGGCACATTCGCGCGCGGTGGCGGCGACCGTTTGCATCAGGTCGGCGAGCGGCGTCAGCAAGAGCGCGCGCTTGCGGATCATATGCAGGACCGCGCGCCGCGCCGAGCGGGGGCCAAGCCCCGGCAGCCGGGCCATCATGTCGATCAGGGCGTCAATCTCGCGGGTGCTGCTCACGGTATGCCCGGCCTTCATGGTTGGGTGCCCTGGCCGAAGCTCAGAGCAGTTTGTTTGCGATATAGTCTAATAGGGTGGGAAGAAAGGACAGGAAAGTCACAATCCCGGCTGCCGAGACCGATACCTGGCCGCCGGGCGGCAGGGTGCGCACGGCGTCGATCATGTCGCGGGCTTCGATCAGCTTGTCCAGATCGGGCAGGGGTTTGTCCGGATGCGGATGATCGGCGCGGCGCGGCTGGTTCGAGCGGTCGCGGATATGCGCCTCAATCAGCGGCTCAATCTGGTTGAGCGCCTCGACCTTGACGCTAATGAGCCGGTTGGACAGCGGAATGATTGGCACCGCATAGGTGGCCGCGACCAGAAACAGCGAAAACAGGGAAAAGAGAATCACGACCGGATCCCGGTCATAGCCCGCCAGCACCACCGACAGGATCGCAAGCGAGGCGACCACCGCCGTCACCATCACGATCTGGCTGTTGACCCGCAAAATGGCGGGCAGGGGCGCGCGCGAAAGATTCAGGATACGCAGATCCATCTCTGGCAAGGCGCGCAACAGGGCGCGCCAGAATTTGATGACGGCAAAGACGCCCATGCCGATGGTCACGCTGCCACAAAGCACAAACCCGGCCAGCCAGAGGCGCAGGTCGGCTGCGCCCCAAGGGTCGAGCATCCAGACGCCGACGCCCATTACGGCCCCGTAACACAGCCCGAAAGGCAGCATCCATCGGTCGCCAAGGATATCGTCGACCGCGCCCTGCGGGTCGGCGGCGGTCGCGGGGAGAGCCTTGAACATATCGCCAAGGCGCGGCGCAACCCGGTGGCCGAACTGATACACCACGCCTGCATTGATCGTCACCAGGACGATCAGGGCAATATCGGCAATGTCACCGCGTATCGTCCATTCGGTATAGGCATATAGCAGGGCCAGAAAGGCCGTGGCCGCGACCGCCGCGCGCCCATAGGTGCGCCAAAGGCGCGGGGGGCTGATATGTGCGGCCCGGCTCATCGCACCTTAGAAAGGCAACTTCATGTCCTTGGGCAGGCCCATGCCTTCGGTGAGCTTGCTCATCTCTTCCTGGGCGCGCTCGGTGGCCTTGCTCTGGGCGTCTTTGATCGCGGCAAGAATCAGGTCTTCGACCACTTCCTTGTCGTCCGAATTAAAGATCGACGGATCAATATCAAGGCTCTTGAGTTCGCCCTTGGCGGTGCAGGTTGCCTTGACAAGGCCCGCGCCGGATTCGCCGGTGACCATGAGATTGTGCATCTCTTCCTGAAGGGCGGCCATCTTTTGCTGCATTTCCTGCGCGGCCTTCATCATCTTGGCCATATCGCCCATCTGGCCCAGTCCTTTGAACATAGCGTGATCTCCTATCGTGGGGCCCGGAAGCAGAGCAGAGGGCCGGATGTCTGGTTTTCTGCTTTTAATCATATGTGGTCGGAAATGGCGACAGGCAAGCGTTGGGCGTCGGTATGGCGCACCGCTTAATCCTCCTCGAAGGGGTCCCATTCGTCTTCTACCTCGGGCAGGGCTTCGGCCTCGGCGTGGCTGGCGATATCGGCAGCCGAGCGGATGGCGGTGATTTTCGATTTGGGAAAGGCGGCAAGCACGGCCTGCATCAACGGATGATCGGTTGCTTCGGCCTTTAGCGCATCCTGCGCGGCGTTGCGTGCCTCGATGATCGTGGGGGCGGTGCCGGAATTGACCAGGATGACGGCCCAGCGGTTGCCGGTCCAGCGTTGCAGGGCGTTGCCGAGGTTTTGCGCCAGATCGCCGGGGGCGTTCGGGGTCGGGGTGAACTCGATGCGCCCCGGCTGATAGGCGGCAAGGCGCAGGTTGCTTTCGACCTCGACCAGAAGTTTGACGTCGCGATTGGCGCGAATGAGGTCGACCACATGCTCAAACGTCGGGAAATGCGCGAGGGCGTTTTCAACCTGCGGGGCAAGCGCCGTGGTCTGGCCCGCGCTGCCCATCGGGCCCGCAGTGCCAGAGCTTTGATGTGTCGGCGCGTGATAGGCCTGCGGCGTGGCGCCGCCACTGGCGCTTGGTGCAGTGCCGCCACCACCGCCACCACCGCCACTCGGGCCGGGGGCCGGGGGCGGCGGGCTGTCTTGCAGGCGGCGAATAAGGTCTTCGGGCGTCGGCAGGTCGGCCACATGGGTCAGGCGGATCACCGCCATTTCGGCGGCCATCATCGCGTTGGGCGCCTCGGCCACCTCATCCAGCGCCTTGAGCAGCATTTGCCACATCCGCGTCAGCACCCGCATCGGCAGGGCCTCTGCCATGGTCTGGCCGCGGGCGCGCTCATCCGGGCCGATGGTCGGGTCCTGGGCGGCCTCGGGGGTGATCTTGACCACCGAAATCCAATGGGTGATCTCGGCCAGATCGCGCAGAACCGCCAGCGGGTCGGCGCCCTCGGCATATTGCGCGGAGAGCTCGGAGAGCGCGCTTGCGGCGTCGCCCTTCATGATCATGTCAAACAGGTCAAGCACCCGGCCACGGTCGGCCAGCCCAAGCATGGCGCGCACCTGATCGGCGGTGGTTTCCCCGGCGCCGTGCGAAATCGCCTGATCCAGCAGCGATGTTGCATCGCGCGCAGAGCCTTCGGCGGCGCGGGTGATCAGTGCGAGCGCGTCATCGGTGATCTCGGAGGCCTCGGAGGTGGCAATCCGGCGCAGAAGGGCGATCATCACCTCGGGCTCGATCCGGCGCAGATCAAACCGCTGACAGCGCGACAGAACCGTGACCGGCACTTTGCGGATCTCGGTGGTGGCGAAGATGAATTTCACATGCGCGGGCGGCTCTTCGAGGGTCTTCAGCAAGGCGTTGAACGCGTTCACCGACAGCATGTGAACTTCGTCGATGATGTAGATTTTGTAGCGGGCCGAGGCCGCGCGATAGTTCACCGAATCGATGATCTCGCGGATGTCGCCGACGCCGGTGCGGCTGGCGGCATCCATTTCCATCACGTCGACATGGCGGCCTTCCATGATGGCGGCGCAATGTTCGCAGGTGCCGCAAGGCTCGGTCGTGGGGCCACCCGCCCCATCGGCGCCGATGCAGTTCATGCCCTTGGCGATGATCCGCGCGGTGGTGGTTTTGCCGGTGCCGCGAATGCCGGTCATGATAAAGGCCTGGGCGATGCGGTCGGCCTTGAACGCGTTTTTCAGGGTGCGCACCATGGCATCCTGACCCACGAGATCGGCAAAGGTCTCGGGCCGGTATTTACGGGCGAGAACCTGATAGCCTTTTTCGGGGGTGTCGGTCATGCGTGTGCCCTTTGGATTCGTGTCAGGCGCCAACCTAAAGCGGGGCGCGGGGGGCGTCTACCTTGCATTTCCCGCAACAACTGGCAAAGCTTTGGGCGTTGCGCAGTGGAGGGTGTCATGCGGTTAAAAGGTATCGGACGAAGCCGGAATGTCGAAGACAGGCGGCGCGCGGGCGGGCGCGGGACGCGCGGTGGCGGCAAGGCCGGGCTTGGCGGTGTTGGCCTGTTGGTGGTGCTGGCGATCGGATACTTTGCGGGCATTGACGTGACGCCGCTGTTGCAGGGTGGCCAGGGACCAGCCACGCAATCCAGTGCGCCGCGCCAGCTGAGCGTCGGCGAAGAGCGCGCGGCAGAGTTTTCATCGCAGGTTCTGGCCACCACCGAGGCGGTCTGGGGCAAGGTCTTCCCCGAGCAGTTGGGCGGTGCATATCGCCCGCCAGTGATGGTGCTTTATTCCGGCGTGACGCAAAGCCTCTGTGGCGGGGCGTCCGGCGCGACGGGGCCGTTTTATTGCCCGGCGGATCGCAAGGCCTATCTCGATACCGAATTTTTCGACACTCTTGCGCGGCAATTGGGCGCCAAGGGCGATTTCGCGGCCGCCTATGTGATTGCCCACGAGGTGGCGCATCACGTCCAGAACGAGCTTGGCATCCTGCCCGAGGTCAACCGCCGCCGTCAGGCCGTGGGTCAGGCGGAGGCCAATGCGCTGACCGTGCGGCTAGAGCTTCAGGCCGATTGCCTTTCGGGGGTCTGGGCGCGGGCGGTTGACGGGCTGCTTGAACCGGGTGACCTGAAAGAGGCGCTCAATGCGGCGCGGATGATTGGCGATGATCACCTGCAAAAGCGCGCCGGTCAGGTGCCGCAACCGCATACCTTTACCCATGGCACCTCGGCGCAGCGCGCCAAATGGTTCAAGCGCGGCTATGACAGCGGTGATCTTGCGCGCTGTGACACCTTTGGCGCGGCGCGGTTGTGACCGGCTTTGTGATCCACGCTTTGCCGGTGGCGGGCGGAATTCTGGCGCTGGCGCCATTGCCCGGCTCGGCAGGCAGGTATGACGCAGACCTTGAGCATCTGCATGACTGGCGTCCGGCGCTGGTGGTTTCGATGACGACGCTGGCGGAAATGACCGCCAGCGGGGCGGCGGGCCTTGGCGCGGATTTACAGGAGAGCGGCACCCGTTGGGCACATGTTCCGGTCGAGGATTACGGCGTGCCGGATCCCGAAGTGACGGAAATATGGGAAGCGGCGGCGCAGGCCGCGCTTTTGGCGCTTCAGGGGGCGGGGCGGGTCTTGATCCATTGCCGTGGCGGCTGCGGGCGCTCTGGCATGGCGGCGCTTCGGCTCATGATCGAGGCCGGCGAAGACCCCGATGCGGCGTTGATCCGGTTGCGCACGGTGCGGGCCTGCGCGGTCGAGACCGAGGCCCAGATGATCTGGGCACGGACGGTCTAGGCCGGAAGCGAGCGTGGGTTTCACCCACCCTACGGGACGGGGCCGAGGGGGGCTTACATTGCCACGCGCAGGGCGCCAAAGCCGCGCATTTTTCCGCTCGGTGTAGATGTGTCCCCAAGGTTGAGGTGGCTGAGGGTGCTGTAATGCCCCGACCCCTCAAGCAGGCGCATGCGTACCTTGCCGGGCAGGCGGTCCGCGAGGGCCTGTGCCATGGCAAGTGGCACCCACCGGTCGGCCGCGCCCTGCCAGATATCCACCGGACAGGAGATGGCGCCAAGCACCGGCGACCAGTCACGCACATAGGCGCGCACCATGCGGGCATAGCCTTTGGGGTTCTGCGCGAAGCTATGGTACAGGCCCTTGCGGATCACCTCGGCGGCCTCCGGGTTTTCCAGCAGGGCATGTTCCGCCCCGCCGGCATTTGCAAACAGCCGACGCATCAGGAAATCAGGCGCGGCGCGGGTCAAGACCCCCTGGCCATAGGTCAGCGCCGAAAACAGGCGAGGGTGGCGGGCGGCCAGCCGGAACACCGGCTGCCCGGCCATCTGCGGCAGGAAATTGCCCAGTTGCAGCGGCGCCGCAGGCGAGACCAGCGTCAGACGGTTGATGCGCTCTGGGCGCGCGGCGGCGATATGGGCGGCCACCATCGCGCCAATCGAAAACCCGACAAGGTGAATGCCGCCATCGGGCAGCTTCTGGGTCAGGCTATCAAATTGCGCCGTTGCGGCCTCGATGGGATCGTCGCCCGGTGTGCCCGCCGCGAAGAGATCTGGGGCAATCACCCGTGGCAGGCCAAAGCGACCTGCAAAACAAAAAATCCGCGTCCTGGGGGCTTCCGGGGGCGCCGTGACTAAAATAAAGAGCCTGCTTCATAGCCTCTGCCAACCGTTAATTTATGAATCTTTTAAAAATGTAATCCTTAAATAGTAATCACGAGGATTGGCAAAGGCAACGCGTAACGCATGCGGCCAATTCAACGTTCACGAGTGGTTGGGAAAAGGTGAGAGGCTGGACAACGACCCAAGCGGGGCTCGTTACGGCTGCTTCCTTCCGGACCTGACCGGGTTGGCGAGGTGCCTGCCCGCGCCAACCTCTCACCCGGCTACATAAGGATCAGATCGGGGATTCGCAAGAGAGTGCGTGATCCCTCGGCTGGCTTTGTTTCTCACCAAGCCAAAGACCAAGCCGTGCAAAACCATGCTTGGTATCGCCAAGGTCCTCGGCGCGCAGTGCGGCCAGTTCGTCAGGATGCGCGCGCAGGCCCGGCCCGGTGTCATAGAGCACCCGCGTGTCGGGCAGCTCGGCAAACCGCCAGGCCGGGCGTGGCTCGGGTGTGATCCTGGGCTGCGCGGCGATATAATCGGCCAGAACGTCGCGCACCGGGCGTAAACAGGTATGGATCAGGCTGGTTTCGGCCAGATTGCGGAACGGACCACCGCCATAGGCGCGATAGCTGTTGGTGGCGACGACGAATTGCGCGTCGTCAGAGATCGGAACGCCCTCGTGGCGGAGGTCAGATACGCGGTGGGCCTTGGGTGCGACAAGCGAGCCGGAAAGGTCAAAGCGCGCGGGCTGTGACAGGTCGAAGGCATAGCTCAGCCCGTCGATCACGTCAAAGTCGTGGCCCGGCACGGTCGTGTCGATAAGCATCTGATCGGTTGCGCCCGGCCTGATCTGGTGAAAGCAGATCGCGGCACGTTCAAGCCAGTCGCGCAAGTCTGCACCGGTGACAAGCACCCCGCAAAGCGTGTTCGGAAAGGGGTAAAGGTCGGTAAGATTACGCAGACGAAGCGCGCCTGTCGGCATATCGGTGTAATAGGCCGGGCCGCCGCGTCCGCCGGTCTTGAACGGGGCCGTGGCCGAGAGAACCGGCAGGCCCTCATAGGCGGTGCCCGAGAGGGCCCTTGTGAGGCCGCTGCGCTGCGCCGCGTTGATAAGTTGCGTGGCGGGATCATTTCGCACAAGCGCAAGATAGCTGTGAAGCGGTGTGGACGTCCGGCCAATCTCGCGCTCTGTGAGCGTCAGCGTATGGGCATGGGCCGATTCAAGTACGCGGCAGAACGCCGGCTCTGGCGGGATACCGGCGGCGGCGCGCACTTCGCCTTGATGGCTTGTGACCGTCCACTTGCCGTCGGCGCCCTGCGCCAGGGTCAGGTCAAGCACCCCAAGATGCGAGCCGCGAAAGCCGGGTTTGATGAAGGGTTTGCCGTCCAGGCGGTCACGATGGTCCGGATCGCCGGGGCTTTTGGAGGGATCGGGATAGATCCGGTGGCTGTGCCCGCCGATCAACGCGTCGATCCCCGGAACCCGCGCAATGGCCTGGGCCGCATTCTCCATCATCGGACGGTCGGGGCCCTCGCCGATCCCGGTATGGGCCAGGGCAATCACCAGGTCCGCCCCGGCGGCGCGGATCACCGGCACCCAGGCACGCGCCGCCTCGACCATGTCGCGACAGGTCAGGCGACCGGTCAGATGCGCGTGATCCCATGTCATGATCTGCGGCGGCACAAGCCCCAGAACGCCGATCCGCACGGTCTTGATCTTGCCGTCGGTGTCGCGCAACTCGCGGGTTATCATATGCCAGGGTTGGCACAGGGTTTCATCGGCCTCGGGGCGCGCCCCTCTACGCAAGACGGCATTGGCGCAGACAACCGGAAAAACGGCCTCGGGCAATGTCTTTTGAAGCCAGTCCAGCCCGAAGTTGAACTCGTGATTGCCAAGCGATGCGGCGTCATAGCCAAGCTGGTTCATTGCCAAAAGCACCGGGTGCGGGCCTTGCCAGCCCTGACCGGGCTGCGGGGTGAGGTCGCTGATCGGGGTGCCTTGGAGGAAATCCCCGTTGTCAAACAGAACACAGGCCCCGTCATCCACCTCTGCGCGCGCCCGCGCGATCAAGGTGGCCAATCGTGCAAGGCCATAGGGCCGGTCGGGGGTGTTGGTGTAATAATCAAACGGCAGGATATGCCCGTGCACATCCGTCGTTGCCAGAACCCTGAGCGCGGCGGTGGACGTAGCGTTCGGGCTTGCCTGTTGGCCTTGTTTATCCGATGTCGTCTGGGTCAAATGTGCAATGCCCTTGGTCGGGGTGTGGACCACCATGCATGATAGGTAGCTTTTCCATTGCGTTCGGCAAGGTCTCGGGAAAAGCTGACCGTTCGGTCAAGGGTGTCATAGCTGCGGCGCGGGTGCAATACACTATAGGTTGCATTGTGTTTCGCTGCGGCACTTTTCTTTCCCCGGCCCTTGCGCCGGGCCCGCAAGCGTTGTGTAGATGGCGGAACAGATTTTGAGGCGTGGGAATGCAACAGGCGGAAACGGTGACATTCGGCGGGTCAGGGCTTGACCGGGCCGACGATCTGCGCGGCGACGAGGCGGCGATTGCAATCGCACGGGCCGAGGGGCGCGCAAGCGCCGTGGTGCTGTGGCGCGGCAAGCCGCTGGTGGCGGCAGAGACGCTTGACCGGCTGGTCCGGGTGCCGGTCGACCATCCGGTTCTGGCACGCTACAAGGTGCCGCCGATCCTGCTTGGACGCGAGGAAAACGGCGATCTTGTCTTTGCCCATGACATTTCCGCCTGGGTGCCGCCGGGGCTTGAACCCGATCAGCTTGACAGCTTTCTCGATGCCTCCGAGCAGTGCCACCCGGATTTGCCCGAGGGCGCAGTCTTTGCTGAATTGCGCCGGGTGATGACCCATCTTGACGCGCGCGACGCCGAATTGGCGGCGACCGCCAAGGCGGTGTTTGCCTGGCATCTGAGCCATCGGTTCTGTGCGCGCTGCGGCGCCGAGAGCCGGATGATCCAAGCGGGTTGGCAACGCGCCTGCGATAGCTGCGGCGGCCAGCATTTTCCGCGCACCGATCCGGTCGTGATCATGCTGATCACGCGCGGCAACAAGGTGCTTATGGGGCGCTCGCATCCCTGGCCCGAGGGGATGTATTCGTTGCTTGCTGGCTTTATCGAGCCGGGTGAAACCATCGAGGCCGCCGTGCGCCGCGAGGTCTGGGAAGAGGCGGGCATCAAGGTTGGGCGGGTCAGTTATCTTGCCAGTCAGCCCTGGCCGTTTCCGGCCTCGTTGATGTTTGGCTGTCGCGGTGAGGCGCTTGGCGAAGAGATCACCATCGACCCCAAGGAAATCGAGGATGCCGTGTGGTGCACGCGCGAAGAGATCATGCAGGCCTTTGCCGGTGAGCATCCCTTTATGCTGCCGGCCCGAAAAGGGGCAATTGCACATTTTCTTTTACAAAACTGGCTTGCCGATAACCTTGATTGACGCAACAATGCCGCCGGGCATTTGGCGAAATAATAATTATAAGGGCGGAACCAATGCAGTTCAGCACCAAAGAAGACATAGAAGCGCCGATCGAGACGGTTTTTGCGGAAATCACCGATTTTCAGAGCTTTGAACGCTCTGCCCTGCGTCGCGGGGCAGAGGTGCGTCGACTGGATGATCGGGTCGCGCCCGGTGTTGGTATGGCTTGGCATATCGGCTTTGTCATGCGTGGCAAACGCCGCGATATCGAGATGCAGCTCACCGAGTATGACCGCCCCAACGGGATCACCCTGTCGTCGATGTCCAAGGCAATGGGCGGTGCGATGGTGGTTGATCTTGTGGCGCTGTCGCGCGGGCGCACACGCATGGCGGTTGATATCACGCTGGAGCCCAAGAACCTGGCCTCGCGGCTTTTGGTGCAATCGCTCAAGCTTGCGCGCGGCAATCTGACCAAGCGCTTCAAGCTTCGGGTTGCCGAATACGCGATGGATGTCGAAGACCGCTCCAAGCGGACCGTCTGAGCGCGCCGCAGCCTCTGATCAGGCCGGGCCTTCCCGACCTTGGTGCCATCGTCTAAGCTGGGCGTGACCAGAAAGTAGATGTCGCCATGTCGCTGTCCAATTCGCCCGACCTGCCAGAGGCCGCCTTTAGCGATACCGCTTGGGTGGATGTCATTCAGGCGATGGACCGGACCTATTCGGAACTGGTGACCTTATCAGGAAAAGCTGGAGCTTCAGAACACCGAGCTTGAAGATCTGCGACGGTTCATGAGTTCGGTTTTCCGTTCGGTGTCGGATGTTCTTGTTGTCGTGGACCGGGGCCAGCGGATCGAACAGACCGGCGGGTCGTTCGATACGGTGTTTGAGGCGGCAGGCACGCGCGCTTTGGGGGGCAGGGTCGAGGATCTGGCGACCGAGGCTTCGCGACCGGAGTTTCGCGCCGCGCTTGAGCAGGTCATTCAAAAGCGCGATTTTACCACCGTTGAGATCGAGGTCGACACCGGGCAGGGGGCGGCCCCGCTGGAGCTCAGCATCGCGCCGCGTCTTGATGAGCGCGGCAAAAGCGTGGGGGCGGTTATCGTTGGCCGCCCGGTCGGCGAGTTGCGCCGCGCCTATAGCGAGTTGGAGGCAAGCCACCGGGCGCTGAAAGAGGCGCAGGGGCATCTGGTGCGCAACGAAAAGCTGGCGTCGCTGGGGCGGCTTGTGGCCGGGGTGGCGCATGAGCTGAACAACCCGATCAGCTTTGTCTATGCCAACACCCATGCGCTTGAGAAATACGCGACCCGGTTCGAAACCTATTTTGACGCGGTGCAATCAGGGGCGACCCGCCAAGATCTTGTGGCGCTGCGCCGTGATCTGAAACTTGACCGCGATCTCAAGAACCTGCGCGAGGCGATCAACGGCGCCAAAGACGGCGCGGAGCGTGTGCGCGATATCGTCGAAGACCTGCGGCGGCTGTCGGCGGAAGGGACCAGCGAAGCTGTCGATTTCGACCTTGTGACCACCACGCGCACCGCCGCCGATTGGGTGGTGCGTGGCACCAAGACCCCGGTCAAGGTGGTGTTCTGCGAGGGCGCGCATCCGATTGCGCGGGGCAACCCCGGTCACGTGCAACAGATCGTCATGAACCTTGTGCAAAACGCGATAGATGCGCTTGGCGAGACAGAAAACCCGCAGGTGACCCTGCACCACGAGATCGACGGCGCGCATGCGGTTCTCAGGGTGACGGACAATGGCCCCGGCATCCCCGAGACCATCGCGGGATCAATTTTCGATCCGTTCTTCACCACGAAACCGGTCGGCAAGGGCACCGGGCTTGGCCTGTCGATTTCCACCAAGATCGCGCAGGAACACGGCGGCGACCTGCGCTATGAAAAGAGTGCCGAGGGCGGAAGCTGTTTTCGCCTGAATCTTCCGAAAGGCAAGGACCGATGAACGTATTATGGTTGCAATCGGCCGACTGTGGCGGCTGTACGATGTCGCTGCTTTGCGCCGAGGGGCCGAATGTCTTTGACCTTCTCAGCGGCGCCGGAATCGAGTTTTTGTGGCATCCGGCCCTGTCCGAGGCCAGTGCCGGCGAAGTGCGTCGACTTTTGGCTTTGGTCGAAAGTGGCGAGATCGCCCTTGATGTGCTGGCGATTGAAGGCTCGATCCTGACCGGCCCCAAGGGCACGGGGCGGTTTCATATCCTGTCGGGCACCGGGCGCTCGATGCTGGATTGGGTGCAATCTCTGGCCGGGCAGGCAGAGCACGTGATGGCGGTCGGCACCTGTGCCACCTACGGCGGTGTCACCTCGGCGGGGCCCAGCCCCCCGAGTTTCGCTGCAAAAGCGGTCTGCCGGTGATCAATGTTGCCGGCTGTCCAACCCACCCCGATTGGGTGACCGAGACCCTGTTGCTGTTGGCTGCGGGGGCGCTTGACGAGGATGGGATCACCATCCCCGACAACGCCAACTCGATCCGCAACATCATGCAGCTGAACCTGGAAATCCATGACCACGTCGTGCATTTCTATCACCTGCACGCGCTTGACTGGGTCAATCCGATCAACGCTCTGCGGGCCGGCCCCAAGGCCACGTCAGAGCTGCAACAGGCGGTTTCTCCGTCGCATCCCCTGTCCTCCCCGGGGTATTTTCGCGATGTGCAGAACCGCCTGAAGCAATCTGTCGAATCCGGTCAACTCGGCCTGTTCAAGAACGGCTATTGGGACAATCCGGCCTATCTTTTGCCGCCCGAGGCGGACGTGATGGCGACGACGCATTACCTTGAGGCGCTCGATCTTCAGAAAGAGATCGTCAAGGTGCACACGATCTTTGGCGGCAAGAACCCGCATCCCAACTGGCTTGTGGGCGGTGTGCCCTGCCCGATCAGCGTGCATTCGACCGGGGCGGTTGGTGCGATCAACATGGAACGCCTTAACCTCGTTTCCTCGATCATCGACAAATGTGACGAGTTCAACAAGAACGTCTATCTGCCAGACGTTGTGGCGATTGGCGGGTTTTACAAGAACTGGCTTTACGGCGGTGGACTGAAGTGGTCGGGCAAATTTGGACAGCGTGCTAAGATGTATCCACCGCGCAGGAATGGATACGAGAATGACAAAGCGACGGAACTTTTCAGACAAGTTTAAAGCTGCTGTGGCGCTTGAGGCGCTGCGCGGTGACAAGACGGTGCAGGAGATCGCGGCCAAGCGGCAATTGCATCCGACGCAGGTGAGCACATGGAAACGACAAGCGATTGAAGGCATGGCAGGCGTTTTCTCAGACAAGGTCAAGAAGGCTGAGAACAAGGATGGCGAGATCAAAGAGCTTCACGCCAAGATCGGCAAGCTCGCGGTGGAAAACGATTTTTTGTCAC
>NZ_FWFJ01000030.1 GCF_900172365.1 Roseovarius gaetbuli | reverse complement strand
GCAATGGCTCTGGACTTACAACAATGAGCGCCCCAACATGGGCATCGGCGGCATAACACCCGCTATGAAACTGAAAACAGCTGCGTGATTTCTACGGCTGGACCCCATTGAAAATGGGGGGATTACCCCTCGGTTTCCCGTATGCGTGTTTTGGTTTGCGTGTAAAGAGTGGCTGCAAGGCCAATAGATGCCGTCAATAATGTCACAACCAAAGGCACATAAATGTTTGGTTCTAACGTTTTTGCGCCTTTGACCACTGCGGCTGCGATATTCCAGCCATAATACGCTAAGAAAATAGTTCCAATGCAAACTGCGACTAGAAAAACTATGCTTAGAAACGCGCCAAAAATCTTTACCATTTCTTACCCCTCAAACATCCAGCTCCACCACGAACCGTGCATTCTCCTGGATATACTGGAACCGCAACTCCGGCTTTTTCCCCATCAGACGCTCGACAAGGTCGCTGGTTTCGCCCGGTTCATCCTCGTCTATCGTCACCCGGATAAGCTTGCGTGACTTCGGGTCCATCGTGGTTTCCTTGAGGTCCTTCGCGTCCATCTCGCCCAGACCCTTGAACCGGCTGACGTCGATCTTGCCCTTGCCGCCAAGGCCCTTTTCCAGCCACTCGTCGCGCTCTGCCTCGTCAATGCAATAGACCCGCTTGGCCCCCTGCGTCAGCCTGAACAGCGGCGGGCAGGCAAGGTAGAGGTGGCCCGCGTCGATCATCGGGCGCATCTGGGTAAAGAAAAACGTCATCAAAAGCGCCGCGATATGCGCGCCGTCGACATCGGCGTCGGTCATGATGATGATCTTGTCATAGCGCAGGTCATCAAGGCTGAACTTGCTGCCAAGCCCGACGCCAAGCGCCTGTGTCAGGTCGGAAATCTCGGCATTGGTGCCAAGCTTGGAACTCGCCGCGCCAAGCACGTTGAGGATCTTGCCCCTGAGCGGCAAAAGCGCCTGATTGACCCGGTTGCGCGCCATCTTGGCAGAGCCGCCCGCGCTATCGCCCTCGACGATGAACAATTCGGTGCCGTCGCGGGTGTTGGACGAGCAATCAGTAAGCTTGCCCGGCAGCCGCAGCTTTTTGGTGGCGGTCTTGCGTTGGGTCTCTTTCTCTTGACGGCGACGAAGCCGTTCTTCGGCGCGCAGCACCAGAAAATCAAGGATCGCCCCCGCCGATTTGGTATCGGCCGCAAGCCAGTTGTCAAAGTGATCGCGCACCGCGCCCTCGACCATGCGGGCGGCGTCGGTGGTGGCAAGCCGGTCCTTGGTCTGGCCGACAAATTCCGGCTCGCGGATAAAGCACGACACAAGCGCACAGCCCCCTGTGGCAAGGTCTTCGCGGGTGATCTGGGCCGCCTTGCGGTTGTTGGCCAGTTCGCCATACGCCTTGATGCCCTTGAGGATCGCTGCCCAGAATCCGGCCTCGTGGGTGCCGCCCTCGGGGGTGGGGACGGTGTTACAGTAGGACTGAATAAAGCCGTCGCGCGAGGGGGTCCAGTTGATCGCCCATTCGACCTTGCCGGGGACGTTGTATTTGTCCTTGAAATCGACCGTGCCGGCAAAGGGGCGCTCGGCATAGGTGGTGGCCCCGTTCAGGGTTTCACCAAGGTAATCGGCAAGCCCGCCGGGAAACTTGAAGGTCGCCTCTTGCGGGGTCTCGCCATCGGCAATCGCCGACTTCCAGCGAATTTCAACGCCGGAAAACAGATAGGCCTTGGACCGCGACATCTTGAAAAGCCGCGCCGGTTTGAGCTTGAGAGAGCCAAAGATTTCCGGGTCCGGGTGAAAGGTCACAGAGGTGCCGCGCCGGTTCGGCGCCGCGCCGATCTTTGCCAGAGGCGCCTGCGGGATGCCGCGCGAAAACTCCATCATGTAAAGCTCGCGGTTGCGCGCCACCTCGACCCGAAGATGATCCGACAGGGCATTGACCACCGAAGAGCCAACCCCATGCAGACCGCCCGAGGTTTCATAGCTGTCGCCGGAAAACTTGCCGCCCGCGTTCAGCGTGCAAAAGATGATCTCAAGCGCAGTCTTGCTTGGGTCCTTGGGGTGCGGATCAATCGGAATGCCGCGGCCATTGTCGCGCACGGTGACATGGCCGTTTTCATGCAGCTCGACCTCGATCCAGGTGGCATGGCCGGCGACCGCCTCATCCATCGAGTTGTCGATGATTTCGGCCACCATATGATGCAGCGCGCGATCATCCTTGCCGCCGATATACATGCCGGGGCGCAGGCGCACATGCTCCATATCCTCGAGTACCTGGATCGAGGAGGCATCATAATCGGATGTGGTGGCCGAGGAGAGAAGATCGTTCATGCCGCTGCTCTTTTTTTGTTGGTTGGGGGGCATTATGGCAGAGCCGGGACCGCTGTGGAAGTGGGGCAATGGCGAAGATGTTCTAGCTTTTGCGCTGCCGCAGATAGCGGGCACAGCCAAGCAGGGCGGCAGTGTCGTCACTGATGAGGGAAATGGGCATTTCGCGCATCAGGGCACTATAGGGGCCCTTGGCGGTAAAGGTCTCGGCCAAGCCCATCTGCACAAGAAAGGGAGCTACCGCGCTGGCTGTGCCGCCAATCAGGTAAATCCCGCCCATCGGCAGGTGATTGAGCGCCAGATCGCCAAGCACGGTGCCCAAGAGCCGCGCAAAGGCCGTGAGGCTGGCAGATGCCCCGGCGTCGCCCGTCCGATGCGCCGCGATGATCTCTTTCGGGGTGAGGGTGTCACCGCTAAAATAGGCATGCAGGTGGGTAAGGCCCGGCCCGGAAAGCAGCGCTTCAAGCGGGCGGTGGGCGTCCTTGCCCGCAAGCCCGACGATCAGGGCACCGATGGCATCGTCAGAGTGCGGAAGGCTGCTGTGACCGGCCTCGGCGGGGGGTATGAACAGGCCTTGGGGCGTGCGGTGCACCACGGCGATATTGCTGCCCGTGCCAAGGCCCATGACCAAGCGCGCGGCCTCTGGTGGGGGCGTGGCCCCGTCGATCAGCGGCGTGACATCGGCCGGGTCCAGATCATCCAGAGCATAGCCCTGCGCCGCCAGATCGTTGATCAGATGGACATCCTGCGCGCCGGTCACGTTTACCAGCTCGGCGCTGTCGATGAACCAGTCAAGATTGGTGAGCTGCGCCGTGCCGCGCCGCACCGGCCCCGCAACCCCGGCACAGAGCGCGCTTGGCGGGGTTGGGTGGCCGGTCAGGTAGTGATCAAGGATATCGGCCAGCCCCGAAAAATCGGCATTGCGAAAGCTGTCCGTGCTGTCCCGATCAAGCCGCCCGTCGCGCGCAAGGCCGACACGGGTAGAGGTGCCGCCAACATCGGCCAAAAGCCAGAGATCAGCCATCATCGCGCCATTTCGCCATGGTTGCGCGTGCAGTTTGCGCAAGCATCACGACGTCGATCCCGACCGCCAGAAACTGTGCGCCGCAACCGGCATATTCCTGTGCGGTGGCGTGATCGAGCGCAAGGATACCGGCGGCCTTGTCCGAGGCCGCAATCCGGGCGAGCGCGTCCTTGATGACGCGCGCCACCGGCGGCGCGCTGCTGTCGCCCATATGACCCATATCGGCGGCAAGGTCGGAGGGGCCGATAAAGACGCCGTCAACGCCCTCGACCTCTAGAATCTCGTCCAGAGCGGTGATTCCGTCGACGGTTTCGACCTGCACCAAAAGACACATCTGTGCGTTGGCGGTGGCGATGTAATCGGGAATTGTCGAGAAATGCGAGGCCCGCGCAAGGGCGGCGCCAGAGCCGCGAATACCCTCGGGCGGATAGCGCATGGCGCGTACAAGGGCGCGGGCCTGATCGGCGCTTTCGACCATGGGGATCAGCAGGGTCTGCGCGCCCGCATCAAGCACCTGTTTGATCGCCCAATCCTCGCCCATCGGCAGGCGCACGACCGGATGGCTGTGCTTGCCCGACAGCACGGCAATCTGGGCGCTGATGCTGCGCAGATCGTTCGGCGCATGCTCGCCGTCAATCACCAGCCAGTCGAACCCGGCAGTGGCCAGCACCTCGGTCGCGTAAGGATCGCCAAAGCCCGCCCAACATCCATAGAGCATCTCGTCGTTTGCGAGGGCGGCCTTGAAGGAATTTTTCGGGGCGGGCATGGGGCGGCTCCTTTGCTGAGGCCTCGCCAGCATAAACCGGGTTGCCCCGGCTTGGCGAGGGGGCGGCAGGGTTTACTTTGGCCGAAATTGTGGCCACTCATTGGCCCATGAATGAGCATCTCAAAGGCCTCTTGATCACCGCGCTTGGCGTTCTTTTCGTCGTGCCGGATTCGCTTTTCGTGCGCTTGATCGAGGCGGATGCGCCGACGATCTCTTTCTGGCGCGGGGTGACGGCGGGCACGGTGATCCTGATCGGGGTTCTGGCGCTTGAGGGCACGCGCGGTTTTGCCAAGGTCGCGCGCACCGGCGTGGCGGGGCTGATCTATACGGTTCTGATTGCCGCCACCGCGCCGGGGTTCGTGCTGGCCGTGACCTGGACCAGCGTCGCCAACGTGGTGTTCATCATCGCCTCGATGCCGGTTTTCGCGACCGTGTTCAGCCGGATTTTCCTCGGCGAGCCGATCAGCCAAGGGATGGTTTTCACGATGATGGGGGTCTTTGTCGGCCTTGGTATCATCGCCTGGGGCTCTGGTGAAACCAAGGGCGCAAGCTGGCAGGGGGATCTGGTGGCCTTGGGGGTTTCGGCAAGCTTTGCCGCCGCGATGACCGCCGCGCGACAGGTGCGCGCCACCTCGATGATCCCGGCCATTCCGGTCGCGTTTCTGGTGGCGTCGCTTGTGATGTGGCCGATGGCGACGCCGGGGCCGGTCTTTGCAAACCAATGGCCGCTGATCCTTGCGCATGGCGCGTTCATCAGCGTCTCGACCTGTCTTTTGACTCTCGGCCCGCGTTACATCAGCTCGGCTGAGGTGGCTCTACTGATCCTGCTTGAATCGGTGCTGGCGCCGCTTTTGGTGTGGTGGGTCGTCGGCGAAGACCCCGGCCCATGGGCGATCATCGGCGGCGTGGTGGTGATCGGCGTGTTGTTTGTCTCTAACCTGATCCTTCTGCGCTCGCGCAGGCGGGCAAAAATGCCCGTTCAGCCGCGCATCTGAGTGGGCGAGATCAGAAGTTGACCTCGACCCCCGGCAGGTTCAGCGCCTTGATCAGATCGCGCAATTCCTGACGCGCGGCGATGTTCGAGATGTTCAACCCCTTGACCCCGATATCCTTGAGATCAAGCAGCGTAAGGCCGCGCGGAAACAGCTCGCGGAAGATGACCCGCTCGTTGAACCCCGGCGCCACGCGAAAGCCGATGCGCTTGGCAAGGTTATCAATTGCCTCGCCCATCTTTTTCTTGTTCACCATCTGTTGCGCGCCCATGCGGTTGCGCACCACGATCCAGTCGATCGCCTTGAGCCCGGCCTGCGCGCGCAACTGGCGGGCATTCCAGACCATTTCGGAATAGACCGACGGCCCGAGGATTTTCTTGCCGTCGCTGTCGATATGGGCAAGCAGGTCAAAGTCGATAAAGCTGTCGTTGAGCGGTGTGATCAGGGTGTCGGCAAGGCTATGGGCGACCTGGCTTAGCCGGGTATGCGAACCGGGGCAGTCGATGATGATGAAATCGCTATCGGTTTCAAGCTCGGCCACGGCGGCCGAAAGGCGGCGATCATAGACGTTTTCGCCGGGCTTGAGCTGATCCTGATCCACCTCGGGAAGGTCGTGATAGCGCGGACTTGGCAGATCGAGGCCGGATTTTTCGATAAACTTGGCGCGGTTCTCGGAATAGCGGCCAAAGGTTTTCTGGCGCAGGTCGAGATCAAGCGCGCTGACCTTGTGGCCCATGCGGGCAAGGGCCGATGCCACATGCATCGACACGGTTGATTTGCCCGCGCCGCCTTTTTCGTTTCCGACGACAATAATATGCGCCATGTGCCGCTTCCCCTGATGTCGGGGATGCTGCCCAAAAGGCGCCCCCGGTATTTTCGCCAGACAGTATCTGTTGGTGCTGCAATAGGGAAGGCCCCGGCGCGAGGTCAAGGCCCATAAAAAGCCAAGGTGTTGCACCGTACGCAGGGGCAATCGGCCCTTAAGAATTGCCCGCTAGCCCTATTGCAGGCAAACGAGGGGGCTTTCATGCTGCGTTATATTTTTGCAAACGATCTGGATCATTACCCACGTCCGCGCGACACGATGTTTCGCGACCGCGCGGATCAGTTCAAGGCGCGCCTGGGTTGGGATGTCTCGGTGACCCCCTCGGGCGAAGAGCGTGACGAATATGATGCGCTGAACCCGCTCTATGTGATCTGGCAGGGGCCGGATGGGCGCCATGGCGGATCAATGCGGCTTTTGCCCACAACTGGCCGGGTGATGGTGAACGAGCATTTCGGCCATCTGACCGGGGGCAAGAAGATCGCCGACCCTTCGATCTGGGAATGCACCCGCTTTTGTCTTGCGCGCGGCGCGGCGCCGAATGTGGCGGGCGCGCTCATGCTGGCGGGCGGCGAGGTGATGCGCGGCTTTGGCATCAAGCAATACGTCGGTGTGTTTGATGCGCGGATGGTGCGGATTTACCGGATGATCGGCGCATCCCCGACGATTGTCGGCTCAATGGGCGAAGGGCGTGATCAGATCAGCGTTGGCCTCTGGGGCTTTTCGGATGACTCGCGGTTGCGGGTGGCTCAGCGGGCGGGCCTCTCGCCCGAGGTATCGGAGCTTTGGTTCTGGCGCGCGGTCGGGGCGACGTCGGCGCTGTCCGCCTGAGGCAAAGCGCACCCTGAATCTGCGTCTTTCGCTGGTGCCGGGCGGGGCGTGACGCTAGGGTCGCGCCATGACAAATCAGGCGCTTACATACTCTCCCGATCAGGCCGAAGCGCATGACCGCATTTCCCAGATGCTGCGCGGCGCAGGGGTCGATCTTGACGACTCGATGCTGACCCCGCTGCAAGAGGGCAAACAGGCCGTTATGGCCGTTGTGGGCAAGGCCGGATCGGGCAAAACCCTGCTTCTCGCGGCGCTGTATCACGCGCTTGAAGAGGCGGGCGTTGATATTGTTTCGGGCGATTACGAGGGGCGCAAGCGCCCGGATCGGCGCACCCTTGCCATTCTTGCCCCGACCAACAAGGCGGCCAGCGTTCTGCGCCTGCGCGGCGTGCCGGCCACCACCATTCACCGCATTCTTTATACCCCGGTCTATCACCCCGAATATGAAAAGATCGCCGAATGGCTGGCGGGGCAGGGCGAACGCCCGGTGATCGAAGGGCTGACCGATCTGGCGCTTGATCGCGCCCTTGCGTTCTATCAGGGGCAAAAATCCATTCCCGGCGCCCTGGCGGCGGCGGGGTTGCGCGGGTCGGATTTCATCACCGGCTGGAAGCGGCGCGATGATCCGCTTGATATCGGTTTTGTCGACGAGGCAAGCATGCTTGACGAAAAGCAGCTTGACGACCTCAAGGATATTTTCCCGACGCTGTTGTTGTTCGGCGACCCGGCACAGCTTGCCCCGGTGAAATCACAGGGCGGAATGGTTTTCGAGGGTCTGCCTGCCCCTGCGCGTCTTGAGCTAAGCCGTGTACACCGGCAGGACGCTGATAACCCGATCCTTGATCTGGCCCATGCGCTTGCCGACCCGGCGCTTGAGTTTCACGATTTCGAGCGGATGATCGAACAGGCCGCCGCTCGCGATGAGCGGGTGCAATGGGCGCAGCGCGTCGAGGTCGACCTTATGGCGCGAAGCCCGGTGCTTGTCTGGCGCAATGCCACCCGAATCCGTCTTATCAACGCCTTCCGCGCGGTGCATGGCGCCCCTGAGACCGAGCTTTTGCCCGGCGAGCCGCTGATTTGCGACGGCATCGAATTGCCCCTCAAGCACCGCAAGAAGCGCCTTGATCTTGAGGCGCGCGGTTTAATCAAGGGGGCGCAGGTGGTCTATCTCGGGCCGGGCCGCAGGCCGGGATTTTCGCGCCTGCATGTGGTCGGCGCCGAAGACCCGCAGGTCAGCGCCGCCAGCATCATCAAGATCGAAAAGCCCGACGAGGAAGAGCCCTTTATCCCCTTTGCCGCCAATATGGGGGCGACCTTTTTGCATGGGGCGGCGGTGACCATCCACAAGGCCCAAGGCAGCCAGTGGCGTGATGTTCAGGTGTTTTCCCCCGATATCTATGCCGCCGCGCGCATGGGCCGCTCCGAGGCCGGGCAGCCGCTTTGGAAGCGCCTTGCCTATGTGGCGATCACCCGCGCCGAAGAGCGGCTTCATTGGGTGGTGCGCAACCGCCTGTCGAAACCGAGTGTTCCCTTGGGCGTGGACGATCTAAAAGCCGCGCCTGCGCCGCTGAAACTGGAGGAAGAAGAATGAAATCCATCGTGATCACCGGGGCAAGCTCTGGCATTGGGCGGGCCACCGCAGAGGTGTTTCTTGACGCGGGCTGGCAGGTTGGTCTTATTGCGCGGCGCGCAGATGTGCTTGACGATATTTCCACGGCGCATGCAAACGCCACCGCGCTGCCCTGCGATGTGACCGATCCGGGCGCGATGCAGGCCGCGTTTGATGGCTTTACCGCCAAGGTGGGCCGTCTTGATGCGCTGTTCAACAATGCCGGCATGTTCGGCCCCTCGGCGCCGATTGACGAGGTCGAGGTCGACGCCTTTGATCAGGTGATCAACGTCAACGTCCGGGGTATGTTCATCGCCGCGCGCCTCGCCTTTGCCCAGATGCGGCGTCAGAATCCACAGGGCGGGCGGATCATCAACAACGGCTCGCTCTCGGCGCATAATCCGCGCCCCGGTTCGATTTGTTACACCACAAGCAAGCACGCGATCACCGGCATGACCAAGAGCCTTTCGCTGGACGGCCGCGCCTTTGATATCGCCTGCGGTCAGATCGACATCGGCAATGCGCGCACCGAATTGGTCGATGACCTCAACGCGCGTATTCTGGCGGACAATCCCGCGGCGACCTTGATGCCGATGATGGATGTGAATGAGGCCGCGCGCTCGGTCCTGCACATGGCTCAGATGCCGCCCGAGGCCAACGTGCAGTTCATGACCGTGATGGCAACCAAGATGCCCTATATCGGCCGGGGATAAGGCGAGGGTCTTAGGGCCTTTGGCCCTCACCCGACGCGCCGCAGTCGTAGGGTGACCCATCCGGCATTATGCAAAGATGCTCGAAGAATCCGGGCGCGATTTTCTCATACCGGGGCAGCGTCTTCGTACTGTCCTGACGGTCCAGATAAGAGCTGCACGAGGCGCGGTAATAATTGTCGCGCCGCCACTCCGAAGCATACCATTGCGCAAAGGCGGCGGTTGTTGCGCGGTGAGGATCGGCACTTGTCCCAAGCTCCGCCGCAAAGGCCGCCGCGATATCCGTGTGGGTCGGCCAATTCGCCAGAGCCTGCCAGATGTCAGGCTGTCCCGCGTCTTTGAGGGCATTGGCAATAAACAGGCTTATCGCACTGGCGTCGGCCTCGAGCGCGAGGGTCGCGCGGGCATTTTCCGACATCGCAAGGTGATCGGTCGGGCAGCTGCCTGTCGTGTATTGTTGCAGGTGGCGCAACTCGTGGATCAGGATTGCGACCTGTGTGGGCCGCGGCAAATCCATCTGCAGGACGATCCTGTTGTCCTCGGGGCTGAAATAGCCGCGCGCGTCGTAAAGGCTGGCGGACAGACAGATATCAGTGGCGTTGCGGGCAATCAGCTCGCGATACTCGGGGAACGCCTGAAAAACCGGCTCCATCCCGTCGATCAACGCCGCAAGCGCGCCGTGGCCCTCCGACTTGCCGGAGGGCTGGCAGACAAGGTCATTCGGCTGGGCCGTTGCAGTGCCAACCAGACCTATCAGGGCCAATAACGCAAGACGCGTGCGGTGCATCATAGGCTTAGGCGAACGTCGGTGTCGCGCGGTATCGCGCGGGAAAAAAGTGGGTCATGCCGCGCAGCCTAGCAGAGTCGGTTTGATACGCAATTCATTTGCACTTGCCCGCCGCAGGCCCCGTCACAGGGCATTTACCCGCGCCGAAGCGCCTGGAATGCGGCCGAGGCCATCCAGCCGGCGGCGATGGCGATGGCGAGTGACATCAGCCCGTAGAGCATCGGTTGTTCGCGCGACAGGCTGTAGAGCCAGCGTTCAAGCCCAACCTTGCGCACATCAATCGTGGTGTCGAACTCTGATACCACCCGGCCCTCGCGGGTCAGGAAAATGCGGGTCTGATAGGCGCCTTCGGTCAGGTTGGCCGGAAGGCTGATCGAGGTGCGAAACAGGGTTTGCTCGTCAATCGCCACGGCGCCTTCACGCGTCTGATAGGCATCCTTGTCGCGGCGGATACGGATCAGGGCATCGGTAAAGCGCTCGGCGTCTTCGGCCATTGTGGCGGCCCCGACCGACCGGATCGCGCGCCCGATCGACACCCGGTGGCGCAGGTCTTCGGTGTTGCTTAGAACCTTGTCGAGCGGTCGGGTGGTGGCCACGGCATAAAAGCTGGGCGCGGCGTCAAGTTCGACCATCTCGGTATTGACCCAGATGCCAAACCGCCGGTCCTTGCGCCGTACCGTTACCGGAACCGAGGGGCCCGCGACGGTGATGATCACGTCAAGCGGGGTCTCGGGGATCGCGACCTCGCGTTTGACCGCGCCAAAGATCAGGATGTCAGAGCCCTCAAACGTGGCGGTGATCGCAACCTTGTCGCTTGAAAGCCCAAGTACGACCTCTTCTGCCTGCAACGGCATGGCCAAAAGGCAAAGGGCAAGCGCGAGACGAAGCATCAATGTCCACCCCCGGTGCCAAGCGAATAGAGCTCGGAGGGTTCGAGAAGCAGATCGAGGCCCAGCTTGCCACAGACCGCCAGCACCATGATCGCCAGCAGAATCCGAAGCTGTTCGGCCTTCATCCTGGTGCCGATGGTGGTGCCGATCTGTGCGCCGATCACCCCGCCCACCAAAAGCAGAACGGCAAGCGCGATATCCACGGTAAAGTTGGTGGTCGCATGCAGCATCGTGGTAAAGGCGGTGACAAAGATGATCTGAAACAGAGAGGTGCCGACAACCACCTTGGTGGGCATGCCCAGCAGATAGATCATCGCGGGCACCATGATGAACCCGCCACCAACGCCCATGATCGCGGCCAGAATACCCACGGCCACCCCGACGATAAGCGGTGGGATCACGCTGATGTAAAGGCCCGAGGTGCGAAAGCGCATCTTGAACGGCAGGCCGTGCACCCAGCCGTGTTTCTTGCGTTTGGGGGCCTTGCCCTTGCGGGTGTTGCGGATCGCGTTCAGGCTCTCGATGAACATCATCCCGCCGATGATGCCCAGAAAGACCACATAACAAAGCTTGACCAGCAGATCGACCTGACCCTGCGATTTGAGATAGTTGAAGATGAAAACGCCAAGTCCGGCGCCAAGCAGACCGCCTATCAACAGGACGGTTCCCATCCTCAGATCAACCGTTTTACGCCTGAAATGCGCCAGCACGCCGGAAAACGACGAGGCGACGATTTGATTGGCCTCGGTGGCGACGGCGACGGCGGGGGGGATGCCAATAAAGAACAAAAGCGGCGTCATGAGAAACCCGCCGCCAACCCCGAACATGCCAGATAGAATGCCCACGATGCCGCCCAACCCCAAAAGCAGGAAGGCGTTTACCGAAACCTCGGCTATGGGGAGGTAGATCTGCATGGCAATTCCTAGCCCCATGTCGCTTTGCAATGCAAGGGGGCCGGTGGGCGCGAGGGCCGCAGGCCTGATGATTTTCTTGAACTGGACCTATTTTTCGGGTGCTTTAGGGCCAGAAAGCTCAGGCAAATGATTTTTGCAGGATCAGCGCATCAACCGCCGCACGATCCGCGTGGGCGTAATATCCGGTCCGACAGGCGATCTCTTGATACCCCGAAACCCCATAAAGCGCGCGCGCGGCCGTATTGTCCGCCGCCACCTCAAGAAAAGCGGTGCGCGCGCCGCGTGACTGCGCCGTCGCTTCAAACGCGGCAAGACAGGCGTGGGCGAGGCCGAGGCGGCGATGATCAGGATCGGTGGCCAGCGTCAAAAGCTCGGCCTCACCGGCAATCGCGCGGCCAAGTGCAAAGGCGCGCGCATCACCGACGGCAAAGACCAGCGGGCTTTGGAAAAGATCGGCGATCTCTTGCGCCGACCAGCCGCGCGATTGCCCGGCAAAGGCGCGCGCATGGGTGCGGGCCATGTCCTCAGGCGTCATCGGCAAGGATAACCGGGGGAAGGTCACGCGCAGGCGCGGCATCGGCGGGGCGAATGTAAAGCGGCGCAGGTGCGGGACCATCGGCCGGTGACACCGCCGCAAGCCGCGCGATGGTCTGCGCCAAAAGCGCAGGCTCGGGCGGCAGGGCGGGGGCAAGCCCGTTGGCCTCTGCCTCGGCGAGGGGCACAAGCCGGGGGCTGCCGCCGGGCGCGCGACTATAGGCCTGATCGCGGGGCGCGGGCACCACGGCAACATGATTCGCACCGTTCAGGCGATCAATCACGTCAAAGGTGCTTATCCCGATGGTCGGGATATCAAGCGCTAGGGCAAGCCCCCGCGCGGCGGCGACGGAAATGCGGATGCCGGTGAAATTGCCGGGGCCAATACCGACACCGATGCGCGCAAGATCGCCCCATGTCGTGCCGCCCTCGGCAAGCACCTCTTGCAAGAGCGGCATCAGGCGCTCGGCCTGACCGCGCCCCATCTCTTCGGAGCGGCTGGCAAGAATGGTCTCGCCCGACAGCAAAGCGGCCGCGCAATGCGCGGCCGATGTGTCAAATCCCAGAACCAGCGTGTCAGACACCAACGGGGCGAACCTCGGTCACTTCCGGAATGTAATGGCGCAGCAGGTTCTCAATGCCCATTTTCAGGGTGATCGTCGAGGACGGGCACCCGGCGCAAGCGCCCTGCATGTGCAGGTAGACAACGCCGCGATCGAACCCATGGAACGTGATGTCGCCGCCATCCTGGGCCACGGCGGGGCGCACGCGGGTATCCAGAAGCTCTTTGATCTGGCCGACGATTTCGGAATCTTCGCCGCTGTGATCGGCATGTCCCGACGCGGTTGTCGCGTCACCGGCCATGACCGATTGGCCCGACTGGTAATGCTCCATGATCGCGCCAAGGATGGCGGGTTTGATATGGTCCCATTCGGTGGCCTCGGCCTTGGTGACGGTCACGAAGTCATTGCCAAAGAACACGCCCGACACGCCCGCGACCTTAAAGATACGCTCGGCCAGCGGCGATTTCTCGGCCCCCTCGGACGTGGGAAAATCGGCAGTCCCGGTTTCAAGCACGGTCTGACCGGGCAGAAACTTGAGTGTGGCGGGGTTGGGCGTGGATTCGGTCTGGATGAACATGGCGGCACCTTTCGTGTGTGACCTTGATATGAGTGTCGGGGCGCAATCTGTCAAGGTTTGGAACGGTTCTAAACTGTTGCCTCAGGTGATCGCTTCAAGACGCTCTTTCGACAGATCGCCCGGCACGATGGTGATCGGAATAGGCAAAGACCCTGCGGTTTTGGTGAGCTGTGTCACCAGCGGGCCAGGGCCCTTTTTGCCGGTCGCCGCGCCAAGCACCAGAACGCCAACGTCCGGGTCCGCCTGAACCTGCGCGATGATTTCATCGGCCGGCTCGCCCTCGCGGATCACAAGCTCTGGGTCGACACCCTGCTTGTCGCGCATCCATTTGGCAAAGACCTGAAAATGCGCCTCGATGCGCTCGCGCTGTTCTTCGCGCATGATATCGCCGACGCCGATCCAATGGTTGAACTCTTCGGGTGGAATCACCGCCAGAATTTCAACGCCGGCCTGGGTATGGGCCGCCCGCATGGCGGCAAACCGCATGGCGTTCAGACATTCGCGGCTGTCATCCAGCACGACGAGAAACTTGCGCATTGTCGTTTTCTCCCAATTCGGCATCATCATGGCGGCAATTTTTCAACGGAGCAAGAAGCGTTTCGGCGTTAAGACGCGCAAAGCGTGCACTTTGCGGCGCAGCGCGGCAGGTAATCAAAGGCTGTAAGCCACGCGTAAGCTGCACCCCATAAGCCGCCACGCAAAGATGGGGCGAAGGGTCGTTTTGACCTGATATTCCTCCAGATAACTCTAAGAAGAGACAGAGCATGACCGAAATCCTAAATCAAAATCCGATGGTCTATGTCGGGTTCCTCGGTCAGTTGCTATTTTCCTCACGTTTTATTGTGCAGTGGATAGCATCCGAGCGGGCGCGCAATTCGGTGATGCCGGTGGTCTTTTGGTGGCTGTCGCTGGCCGGGGGCGCGACCTTGTTGAGTTATGCGATCTGGCGCATGGATCCGGTCTTTATCATTGGGCAAGGCATGGGCCTTGTGGTCTACGCCCGCAACCTTTTCCTGATCCGAAGCGCCACCGCATGAGTGATCCCCTCAAGGCGCAAGCGACGTCCGGCGCACCGCAGCGCTACATCGTCCTTCTGGTCGTGGGCACCCTGTTCGTGCTCGACGTTCTGATGAGGCCGATGATGCCCACGAACGAAACCCGGTATCTCTCGGTGGCCTGGGAAATGCTGACCGGCAATCACTGGTTGGTGCCTTTCAAGAATGGCGTGTCCTATAGCCAAAAACCGCCGCTGTTGTTCTGGCTGATCAACCTGGTCTGGTTGCCCGGCGTGACCGAATATGGCGCGCGGCTCGTGGCGCCGGCCTTATCGTTGCTGGCGCTTTGGCTGACCGGCAGATTGGCCGACCGGATGCGCCCGGGGGGCGATTTCGGCAATGCTGCGATCGCGGTTCTGGGCACGATGGTGCCGTTTTATTTCTTCGCGGGCGAGACCAATTTCGACGGCATCCTGATGCTGGCGATGGTGACCTGCGCCGCCGCGCTTTGGCGGATTGGCGCGACACCAGAGCCGCGCCTTTTGAACTGGCTTGTCTTTGGCGCCGCGCTTGGGTTCGGTGTCTATGCCAAGGGGCCGGTGATCTTTGTGCATGTGATGCCGCTTTTGCTTGGTATGCGCTGGTGGGCCGGGGCGGGCCGCTTTAGCATCGCCGGCTCGCTTGCGGCCTTGGCGGTGGCGATCATCCTCGTCGCGCTCTGGCTGGTGCCTGCCTATGTGACGGGCGACGCCGCCTATCGAGAGGCGACCCTCTGGACCCAGAGCGCCGGGCGCGTCGTCAACAGTTTTGCCCACGCACGCCCCGTTTGGTACTACTTGGGTATTCTGCCGATGCTGCTTTTCCCGTGGATTGCGATCCGTGGTTTCTGGCAGGTCCGACCGTTGGACAATGCCGAAAAATTCGCCTGGCTCTGGCTTTTGGGGCCGTTCATCCTGTTCAGCCTGATCAGCGGCAAACAGCCCGCCTATCTTTTACCTGCCATGCCTGCGGCGGCGCTCTTGCTAGCAAACCGCTGGCCCGAACGGATCGGCAAGCCATGGATCGTTGCCGACGTGCTTGTCATCGCGATGATCACCCTTCTGGTCATGCCAAGCGGCGCCTTGGGGGCGTCGATCGCCGATTTTCTTGACCTGCGCCTTGCTATTGTCGTTCTCATTCCGCTTGCCCTTGTGGTGGCTGGCATGATGCGTCGGCCAGGGCTGGTCTGGCTGGCGGTTCCGGCGATCGGACTGGCCTTGAACCTGGCGTATTTCATCGGGCCTGCGGGCAAGATCATGTCGCCGGTCGAGATCGCGACGATCCTTGCAGAGAAGGACGGCAGGATTGGCCACGCAGGGCCGGATTATCATGGCGATTTTCACTTTGCCGGTCGCCTGCGCGCGCCGCTGACATTGCTGCCGGATCAGGCGGCGATTGCGGCCTTTGCGAAGAAAAACCCGGATGGGTTGATCGTCGGACGCCTCACAGAGGGCGTGCGCCCTGATTGGGCGCCGCAAAACACCGTGAGGTACCGCAAGAAAGGCACCTGGGCCGTCTGGAATATAGAGGAGATGACGCAATGACATATGCATTGAGTATCCACGCCGTGGAGCAAACCCTCCGACTTCCAGTCGGACCCGCTTCAGCGTGAAAGAATCGCTTTATGATCGTACCCTCAGAAAAATGAGCCGCAGCCGGGTCGGAGGCTCATTTTTCTGAGGGTACGATCATGCAATATGACACCGGCAAACACTGCGTTTTCTATCACCGCTACCACATCGTCTGGTCGACCAAGTACCGTTATAAGGTGCTGACGGGGGCACTGCGACTGCGGGTGCGCGACATCTGTCGGCAGGTCTGCCGCGAGAACGAGGTCGACATCTTGCGCGGGGTGCTGTCGAGCGATCACGTCCACATGTTCGTCTCGGTGCCGCCGAAGCTCGCCATCTCGGATCTGGTGCGCAAGATGAAGGGCCGTTCGTCCCACAAGGTGCAACGGGAGTTTCCAGCCATCCGAAAGCGCTACTGGGGCTGCCGATTTTGGGGCCGAGGATACTTTTCAACCACCAACGGTGCCATTACGGAAGACATCGTACTTCAGTACCTGGAACAGCACATCGCTGATCCTACCGGCGCCAGCCGGTAGTGGTTCAGTATCGTTTTGCCAGCCCATAACGAGGCCGGAAACCTACCCGACCTGATCCGCCGACTGGCCGAGATTGCAGGCCCGCTCGAGGCCGAGATCGTCGTGGTTGACGATGGATCGAAAGACGATACCGCCGCCTGTCTCAAGACGTTGCGCGCCACCTATCCGATGCTGCGCGCGCTGCACCATTCGGTGAGCCTTGGGCAATCGGCGGCGCTTCGCACCGGCATTCAGGCGGCAAGCGCGCCGTTGATTGCGACGCTGGATGCCGATGGGCAAAATCCGCCCGAAAACATCCCCGCGCTGGTCGCTGCCTTTCATGCCGCGCCCAAAGGTGTCGGCCTTGTGCAGGGCGAACGCCAAAACCGTAAGGACAGTCTGTCCAAGCGCTATGCCTCGCGTTTCGCCAATGGCTTGCGACAGGCGATGCTGCGTGACGGCACTTGCGATTCAGGCTGTGCCTTGCGGGTGTTTCGCCGCGATGCCTATCTGAACCTGCCGTGGTTCCGGCATATCCACCGGTTTCTACCGGCCCTGATCAAGCGCGATGGCTGGGATGTCATTGCCGTTTCGGTCAGCCATGCGGCGCGCATGGCGGGCAGCTCGCATTATAACAACCTACAGCGCGGGCTTGCGGGCATTCCCGATCTTTTGGGGGTGGCCTGGTTGATCTGGCGAGGGACCGGTACGCCCTCTGCCATGCGCGACGTGACCGAGATCTGAGCGCCCTAGTCGAAGGTGCCCGCGACCCGGCCCAGCAACATAAAGGCCCGCGCGGTGCGGGTCTCTGACAGCTCGGAAATCTCGCTATCGCTGGCGGTGTCGGCGAATTGCGAGAACATCCGGTCAAACAGCCGCAAAAAGTGATGCGCCGCATCGCGAAAGATCGCATCCTGTTTCATCCGCGCCGCCGTCAGGGCCAGCGACGAGCGATCCCGAACGCCGCCAAGCGCGGCCACGGTGCGCCCGCGTTCGCCGCCCGCAAAACGCCGCCAGATTTCGGGCCGCGCCATATCTGGGCGCAGATCGTCCATGTAAATCCCGTCGTGCGACATCAGCGTCAGGATATCCTGCGCCGCGCGGATAAGCTGTGCGGTGGGGCGATCCTTGAGGGCGCGGCGCAAGGCCGCAAAGCCGGCCTTGTCCTCGGGGTTTTCGGGGAAATTCAGGGCGCGAATGAAATCTGGCCGCTCCAGCGGCGGCTGCATGTCTTCGGCCGAGGTGCCAAGCGGAAGCGCGACCTGAGCATCGCTGCTGGCCTCGGGGCTTGGCGGCGCGATCATGCGGCGCGGCTCTGGCTGTCCGACGCGGGTGCTGGAAAAGGTGGTCAGCGCGGTTTCGGTCTTGCGCTGTGCGGCGGCGATTTCATCAAGCTTTTGGTTGACCGAGGTGTCCATGACAAAGCCGCCGGCCTGATTCTGGCTGACATAGGCCTGTCGGATGGCATCAATCGCCGCCTGCAACCGTTGGCTTTCGTCGCGCATCACCCGGCTGGCGCGGGCCGCCGTGGCCCCGACCCAGATCATCGCCACGGGCATGAAGACCGCGATCAACACGATCACGAATTGCAGGGCATTCCCACCCGCCTCTTCGCGCGGTGTGAGCACCAGGAAAAACAACGCCGTGCCCACCAGCCACAACAGCGACAGGACCACGGCCACCATTTCGATGGTCGTGATCTGGTCGGATTTGCCTTGGGTAAACCCGCCCTTGGTGCCGGACGGCGGAATATTGCGAGGAGGCATGTGATTTGGTCCGTCAGATAAAGGCGACCTTTAACACTTCATAGGCGCGATCACCACCGGGCGTACGCACTTCGACGCTATCGCCCTCTTCCTTGCCGATCAGGGCGCGGGCAATCGGCGATTTTATGTTCAAAAGCCCTTTTTCGATGCTGGCCTCGTGTTCGCCAACGATCTGATAGGTCTTTTCCTCGTCGGTATCCTCATCCACAAGCGTGACGGTTGCGCCAAACTTGATGGTGCCCGATAGCTTGGCGGGGTCGATCACCTCGGCAAGGCTCAGGATGCCCTCAAGCTCCTTGATGCGCCCCTCGATGAAGGACTGCTTTTCCTTGGCAGAGTGATATTCGGCGTTTTCCGACAGGTCGCCATGCTCGCGCGCCTCGGCAATGGCGCGGATGATCGCGGGCCGTTCAACGGACTTGAGCTGTTTCAGCTCGACCTCAAGCGCGGCATGGCCGCCGGCGGTCATCGGGATCTTTTCCATTACACTCGTCCATTGTTAAAGCGGGGCCGCGCAAAGCAGGCCCCGTCAGGTTAGTCATCGTATTTGACACCAGATTGCCCGAAGCCCCGGCCCGATTGCAATAGGTTATAGGAATTCACGGCGTTTTCGCGCCGCAAAACGTGACAAGTTGCCGTTTTCCTATCGGTTTAACGTCGTGTTTCAATTGACGGTGAAGGCGCGGGCACGATAGTCACGCAGCAACTTTATTGCGCGCAAGGCCGAGGCCCGTCGCGCACCGCAAAGAGGATAAGGTCAATGACGGATGTGACGCGCGAAGCGATGGAATATGATGTTGTGATCGTGGGGGCGGGGCCTGCGGGGCTTTCGGCCGCGATCCGGCTCAAGCAGCTTGATCCCGATTGCGCGGTTGTCCTGCTTGAAAAAGGCTCTGAGGTTGGCGCGCATATCCTGTCGGGTGCGGTGCTTGATCCAAGCGGTCTTGACGCGCTTATCCCCGATTGGAAGGCCAAGGGCGCGCCGCTTAACACGCCGGTAAAAGAGGACAACTTTTACATGCTCGGCGAGGGCGGTAAAATCCGCGTGCCGAACTTTCCGATGCCGCCGCTGATGAACAACCACGGCAATTACATCGTCTCGATGGCCAATGTCTGTCGCTGGATGGCCGAGCAGGCCGAAGAGCTTGGCGTTGAGATTTTCCCGGGCATGTCGTGCTCGGAGCTGGTCTATGACGACAAGGGCGGCGTCAAGGGTGTGGTCGCCGGCGAGTTTGGCAAGAACCCCGACGGCACCGAAGGCCCGAATTACGAGCCGGGCATGGAATTGCACGGCAAATACGTCTTCCTCTCCGAGGGCGTGCGCGGGTCGCTCGCCAAGGAAGTGATCGCCAAATACGACCTGTCCCATGGCAAGGAGCCGCAAAAATTCGGCCTCGGCATGAAGGAAATCTGGGAAATCGACCCCGACAAGCATCGCGAGGGCACGATCACCCACACCATGGGCTGGCCTCTGGGCAGCAACGCGGGCGGTGGGTCATTCATCTATCACCTTGAGAACAATCAGGTTTACGTCGGCTTCGTGGTTCACCTGAACTACAAGAACCCGCATCTTTTCCCTTACATGGAATTCCAGCGCTTCAAGCATCACCCGATGGTCGCCGACCTTCTCAAGGGCGGCAAACGCGTGGCTTACGGCGCGCGCGCGATTTCCGAGGGCGGGTTTCAGTCGATGCCGAAAATGGTGGCACCGGGCGTGGCGCTTTTGGGCTGTTCGGTGGGCATGGTCAACGTGCCGCGCATCAAGGGCAACCATAACGCCATGCTTTCGGGCAAGGCTGCGGCCGAGGCCGCCCATGCCGCATTGGCCGCCGGTCGCGCCAGTGACGAATTGAGCGATTACGAGGCCGAGGTGCGCGGTGGCGCCATCGGCAAAGACCTTAAAAAGGTGCGCAACGTCAAGCCGCTCTGGTCGAAATACGGCCTGCTGACCTCGCTTGGCCTTGGCGGGTTCGACATGTGGACCAACACCTTTGGCTTTTCGCTTTTGGGCACGCTGGGCCATGGCAAGACCGATGCCGCCGCGACCGAACCGGCCTCCAAGCACAAGCCGATTGATTACCCGAAACCCGACGGCAAGCTAAGCTTTGATCGCCTCACCAACGTGGCGTTTTCCTTCACCAATCACGAAGAAAGCCAGCCTGCGCATCTCCAGCTCAAGGACGCCTCGGTGCCGATCGGCGTGAACCTGCCGACCTATGACGAGCCGGCACAGCGCTATTGCCCGGCGGGCGTCTACGAGGTGGTGCGCGAAGAGGGCAAAGACCCGCGCTTTGTCATCAACTTCCAGAACTGCGTGCATTGTAAAACCTGCGATATCAAGGACCCGAGTCAGAATATCAACTGGGCCACCCCGCAGGGGGGCGACGGGCCGAACTATCCCAATATGTAACCATCGCGTGAATATAAGGCGGCGGCGCGGCAAATGGCTCGCGCCGCATTGCCTTGGGGGGGCGGGCATATTACCTTTGATCTGAATTCGGATAAAAAAGGCGGCTTCGCGTGAAAATCAAATCTCTTTCGGTCCTCGCATTCGTTGCTGCTTTGCAGGTCACCACGCCTTCGATTTTGGCCTCCGAGCCAAGCGGTGCCTATCTGGCCGCGCGCCAGGCCCGTTATCAGGGCGATTTTGCCGCCGCCGCACAGTATTATGCCCAGGTTCTCACCAAGGACCCGTCAAACCCGGCCATTCTTGAAAATGCGACCCTCGCCTATCTGGCGCTTGGTCAGCTGGATCGCGCCGTGGCGATTGCCCGCAAGATCGAAGGCGACGGGTTGCGCAGCCAGATCGCTCAGATGGCGCTTGTGGCGGATGAAACCCGCAAGGGTGAATACGACGCGATCCTCGCCCGTGTTCAGGATGATCGCGGCGTCGGCGCGCTTGCCGATGGGTTGATTGCGGCATGGGCCGATCTTGGCAAGGGCGATATGAGTGCCGCGCTTGAACGTTTTGATGCGGTGGCCGAAGAACGCGGGCTGCGCAGCTTTGCGATCTATCACAAGGCGCTTGCGCTGGCCTCGGTCGGTGATTTTGAGGGCGCCGACAAGGTTTTCTCGGGCGAGGCCGACGGCCCGATGCAACGCACCCGCCGTGGTGTCATCGCCTGGGCGCAGGTGCTCAGCCAGCTTGACGCTCAGGATCGTGCCGTCACCGTGATCGACGACACCTTCGGCGCTGATCTTGACCCCGAAATTGCCCAGCTCCGCGCCGATCTTGAGGCCGGTAATCGCGTGCCGTTTGCCCAGATCACCAATGCCGGCGATGGCATTGCCGAGGTGTTCTATTCGCTTGGCCGTGCCTTGATGCAAGAAGCCAACGACGAATATATCCTGCTGTATTCCCGCATTGCCGAGGCGATCAAGCCTGATCACATCGACGCGGTGATCATGAGCGCCGAACTTCTGGAACAGATGGACCGGCATGATCTTGCGATCGCGGCCTTCAAGAAGGTGCCGCGCGATCATCCGTCGTTTCATGCCGCCGAATTGGGGCGCAGCGATGTGTTGCGCCGCGCAGGCCGGACCGATGCCGCCATCGAGGTGCTGGAGCAGCTGGCTCAGACCTATCCGGACCTGCCGACCGTGCATGTCGCAGCGGGCGATCTTTACCGCGAGCTGGAGAATTTCACGGCCTCGGTAACCGCCTACGACAAGGCGCTTGCGCTTTATGCCGAGCGCGACACCGATCAGTGGTTCGTGCATTACGCCCGTGCCATAAGCCATGAGCGGCTGGACAATTGGGACAAGGCCGAGGCCGATTTTCGACGCGCGCTTGAGCTTAACCCGGATCACCCGCAGGTTCTAAACTATCTCGGGTATTCGATGGTTGAAAAGGGCATCAACCTTGACGAGGCGCTTGGCATGATCGAACGCGCCGTCGCTGCGCGCCCAGATAGCGGCTATATCGTCGACTCGCTTGGTTGGGTTCTTTATCGCATGGGCCGCTATGACGAGGCGATCGTTCACATGGAACACGCCGCCGAACTGATGGCGGTTGATCCGGTGGTCAATGACCATCTTGGCGATGTTCTCTGGGCGGTGGACCGCAAGGTCGAGGCGCGCTTTCAATGGCGCCGTGCCCTGTCGCTGCACGATAGCACGCCCTCGCCTGATGTTGATGCCGACCGTATTCGCGCCAAGCTTGAGGTCGGGCTCGACAAGGTTCTCGCCGATGAGGGCGCCCCGGCGCTGAAGGTCGTGAATGACGGTGGTTGAGGCGCGCGCGTCGGCCAAGATCAATCTGACACTGCATGTGACGGGGCGGCGGGATGACGGCTATCACCTGTTGGATTCGCTTGTTGTTTTTGCCGATTTTGGTGACAGGATCACCGTTCGCCCGGCCACGGCGACCCGTCTGACGGTGACCGGGCCAATGGCGGCGGGGGTTCCGGTCGATGCTGGTAACCTGGTGCTGAAAGCCGCCGCTTTGATCGGCGTTTCGGCTGATATCATGCTTGAAAAGTACTTGCCTGCCGCCGCCGGGATCGGCGGTGGGTCAAGTGACGCGGCCGCGACCCTGCGCGCGCTTTCCGAGATGGCGGGTGTGGCGGTGCCGTGCGATGTGCTGTCGCTTGGGGCGGATGTGCCGGTTTGCCTTGCAGGCGGCGCGGCGTGGATGCGCGGCATTGGCGAGGATGTAACCCCGCTTGCCGGGGTGCCACCACTTTATGCGGTGCTGGTCAATCCGGGCGTTGCGGTGGCGACGCCGGAGATCTTTGCCGGGCTGACGACGCGCGACAATCCGGCCATGCCCGAGCCTCTGCCGACCTGGCCGGAGACCAGCGATTTCATGGCGTGGCTGGCGACACAGCGCAATGATCTGCAAGCCCCCGCTATCGCCAAAGAGCCGATCATCGCAGAGGTGCTTGCGACCCTGCTTGATACGCCGGGATGCCAGTTGGCGCGCATGTCGGGGTCTGGCGCCACCTGTTTCGGGCTTTACGACAGTGCCGAACGCGCCTCTGCTGCCGCCGGACGGCTGGCACAGGATCGCCCCGGTTGGTGGGTTGTGGCAACCCGGCTAAACGCCGCTTAGAGCATGTCGTCTTCATTCGAATTCACGTGACATGCTCTAAGGTTTTGATTTCGCATGTTCGAGAAGCTCAAAACCGGTTCCCACTTTTGAGCAACATGCTTTAGCTGATCCGCGCCACCACGTAATCGGCAAGATCAAGCAACATCTGACGCACCGGATTCTCGGGCAGGGCGGCCAGTGCGGTCTTGGCCTTTGCGGCCCATTCGAGCGCCTCTTGCCGGGTCTGATCAAGCGCGCCATGAGTTTTCAGCAAGCCTATCGCATGCTCAAGATCGCCGTCGCGCTGATCGCCCTTTTCGATCACCCGTTTCCAGAATGCGCGCTCTTCGGCATCGGCGGCGGCAATCGCCTTGATCACCGGCAGGGTCAGCTTGCGTTCGCGAAAATCATCGCCGACGTTCTTGCCCGTCGCCTTGGTGTCGCCCTGATAATCCAGAAGATCATCAACGATCTGAAACGCAATCCCAAGGGCATCGCCATAGTCAAACAGCGCTTTGATCTGATCCTCGGGTGCGTCGGCAATCACGCCGCCCACCTCGGTGGCCGCGGAAAAAAGCGCGGCGGTCTTGCCGCGCACCACTTGCAGATAAATATCCTCGGTCGTGGCCAGATCGCGCGAGGCCGTCAGTTGAAGCACCTCGCCCTCGGCGATGGTGGCTGAGGCATTGGCAAGAATATCCAGTACCCGAAGCGATCCAGGTTCGACCATCAATTGAAAGGCGCGCGAAAACAGGTAGTCGCCGACCAGAACGCTTGATTTGTTGTCCCAGAGCAGGTTGGCGGTGGGGCGGCCGCGCCGCTGTGCGCTTTCATCCACCACGTCGTCATGCAAAAGCGTGGCGGTGTGAATGAACTCGACCGTGGCGGCCAGATGCACGTCATAGTCGCCGCCATAGCCACAAAGATCCGCCGCCGCCAGCGTCAGCATCGGGCGCAGGCGCTTGCCGCCCGCCTCGACCAGATGCGCGGTGACCTGTGGAATGCGCGGCGCATGCCGCGAGGCCATGCGCGCCCGGATCAGGGTATTGACCGCATCCATCTTGCCCGCCAGATGCGCGGCCAGTTGTTCGTGCGGCTTGGTGGCGGCTTGATCCAATCCCATAACACTCCTGTCAACACCACTCGACAAATCGCCTTTGGTGTCCTTATGTCGGTTCCATGAAACAGCTTTTACGCACGAATGATCTGACGTCCATCGCTTTTGCGCAGGCCCTGCTTCAGGGCGAGGGTATAGACTGCTTTGAAATAGACGTAAATATGAGCAGCCTTGAGGGTTCAATCGGGATTTTCCCGCGCCGTCTTATGGTGGCCGACGATGATCTTGCGGCGGCGCGTGTGACCCTTCTAGACAATGGGTTCGACCTTGAGGCGTGACGGCTTTGACGCGACCGAGCTAAGCCATGACGCCTTTCTTGGAGGGCGTCTTGTGATTGCCCAACCCAAAGTCGGCTATCGTGCCGGGGTCGATCCGGTTCTTCTGGCCGCCAGCGTGCCTGCGCGCGCGGGCGAGCGGGTGCTTGATCTTGGCTGTGGCGGGGGCGTTGCGGGGCTGTGCCTTGCGGCGCGGGTGCCCGGTTTGATCCTCACAGGGCTAGAGGTGCAACCGGCCTACGGCGATCTTGCGCGGCGCAATGCAAAGGCAAACGATATCGCGCTTGAAGTGGTGACGGGCGATTTATCCAACATGCCCGACGCCCTGCGCCAGCAGCAATTTGACCATGTCATCGCCAACCCGCCCTATTTTGATCGCCGCCAAAGCACCGCCGCGCGCGACGCAGGCCGCGAACGGGCCATGGGCGAGGATCTGTCGCTTGGCGATTGGATAAGCGCGGCGGCGCGGCGGGTGGCGCAAAAAGGCAGCGTCACTTTTATTCAGCGCGCCGAACGCCTGCCTGATCTTATGGCGGCCGCCGCAATGCATTTGGGAAGCCTTGAGGTTTTGCCACTGATCCCCCGGCGCGGTCGTGCGGCGCGGCTTGTTCTGTTGCGTGGGCGCAAAGGCGGGCGGGCCGGTTTTTGCCTGCACGATGGCTGGCTCTTGCATGAGGGTCCCGAGCACGTGCAGGATGGTGAAAAATATACCGATTTGACCGATCAGGTGCTGCGAAATGCGGCGGCTCTGCCTTTTCCCGTCTGATTTAACGACAATTCTATCGGAAAATTTCCGCTTATGCTGCGCGCGCAGCGTGACAGATTTGTAAAACTGTGGTGGACTGGTGGAGTTGACTTTAAACCGAAGAGGAGACGGCCCATGAGCTTGAGTTCACACATCGAGGAACTGAAGAAAAAACATATCACGCTCTCGGAACAGGTGGAGGTGGCACAACGCGCCCCGGGCACCAGCACTTTGGAAATTGCTGAACTCAAGAAACAGAAACTGCGCTTGAAGGAAGAAATCGAAAGACTTTCGGTTTCGGCCTGACCTCTCGCAGTCGCATCGCCAGTCACCCCCTGCGGGCCCCATAGGTCGGCAGGGAGGGGTTGAGTTTAGGCGATGATGGTACGAACACTTACTCTCATGAAAAAGGGCCGGTCGCATGGACCGGCCCTTTGATATTTTAACCTGCGCAAATTGCGCGGCGCATTACGAGAAGAACTGTGCGCCGTTGGCAGAAATCGTCGAGCCATTGATAAAGCTGGCATCCTCTGACGCAAGGAAGGTCACGCAGCGGGCGATTTCCTCGGGTTCGCCAAGGCGACCGGCCGGGATCTGTGCGATGATCGATTCGCGCACTTTCTCGGGCACGGCCATGACCATTTCGGTGGCGATATAGCCGGGGCAGACGGCATTGGCGGTGATGCCGGCGCGCGCGCCTTCTTGGGCGAGGCTGCGCACGATGCCGATGTCACCGGCCTTGGTCGCGGCATAGTTCACCTGCGCGAACTGACCCTTTTGGCCATTGACCGAGCTGATAACGATGACGCGGCCGAATTTGCGCTCGCGCATGCCGTTCCAGACCGGGTGAACCGTGTTGAAAACGCCGGTCAGGTTGGTGTCGATCACCTGATGCCACTGATCGGGCGTCATCTTGTGGAACGGCGCATCGCGGGTGATGCCGGCATTGGCGACAACGATGTCGATGGGCCCGACTTCGGCCTCGACGCGTGCGATGCCTGCGGCGCTTTCGTCATAGTCGGCGACGTTCCACTTGTAGGTCTTGATGCCGGTTTCGGCGGTGAAGGCGGCGGCGGCCTCGTCATTGCCGGCATAGGTGGCGGCGACGTTGTGTCCTTCGGCTTTCAGGGCTTTCGAGATGGCCGCGCCGATCCCGCGTGTTCCCCCGGTGACGAGTGCAGTTCTTGCCATGGTGTCCTCCAATCTGGCTTAGGTGTTGGTAACTTGGTTACTATTGTGCGTGCGGATGCGCAACATTATTGCGCGGTAAAATGCCCGCTATGCGGTCAACTCTGTAAAGAATAATGCCCTTGGGCTTTAAAAAAGGGGCGCCGGTTCAGGCGCCCCTTGACTGCGAATCGCAGCTTGGCCGTTCAGGCTCAGGGGCGCTCGACGCAGAGCGCGACACCCATGCCGCCGCCGATGCAAAGCGTTGCGAGGCCTTTTTTGGCACCACGACGCTTCATTTCGAACAACAGCGTGTTCAGAACACGACAGCCCGAGGCACCGATCGGGTGGCCGATTGCAATCGCGCCGCCGTTTACGTTCACGATTGCCGGATCCCAGCCCATCTCTTTGTTGACGGCACAGGCCTGTGCGGCAAAGGCCTCATTGGCTTCGACAAGATCGAGATCCTGAACCGACCAACCGGCTTTTTCGAGCGCCTTGTGGCTGGCGTGGATCGGGCCCGCGCCCATGATCGACGGGTCAAGACCGGCGGTGGCATAAGATGCGATACGCGCGAGCGGCTCGATCCCGCGACGCTCGGCCTCGTCGGCGCTCATCAACAGGGTGGCGGCGGCACCGTCATTCAACCCGCTGGCATTGGCGGCGGTTACGCTGCCGTCCTTGGTGAAGGCCGGGCGCAGTTTCTGCATGGCTTCCATGGTCGCGCCGTGGCGGATGTATTCGTCTTTATCAACCACGATGTCGCCCTTGCGGGTCTTGATGGTAAAGGCCAAGATCTCGTCGTCGAATTTGCCGGCCTTCTGCGCGGCTTCGGCCTTGTTCTGGCTGGCAACGGCGAATTCATCCTGCATATCGCGGGTGATCTGCCATTTGTCGGCGACGTTCTCGGCGGTCTGACCCATGTGATAGTTGTTGAACGCATCCCAAAGGCCATCGCGGATCATCGTATCGATATACTTCATGTCGCCCATTTTGTGCCCTGCGCGCAGGTTGGCGGCATGGGGGCTGAGGGTCATGTTTTCCTGACCACCGGCACAGACGATGGCGGCATCGCCAAGCTGAATATGCTGGGCGCCGAGGGCCACGGCGCGAAGACCCGAGCCACAAACCTGGTTGATGCTCCAGGCAGAGCTTTCAATCGGCAGGCCGGCATTGATATGCGCCTGGCGGGCTGGGTTTTGCCCCTGGGCCGCGGTCAGAACCTGGCCGAGAATGGTTTCGGAAACTTCAGATTTGTCGATCCCGGCGCGGGCGACAACCTCTTCAAGAACGGCGGCACCCAGATCGTGTGCGGGTGTGTTGGCGAATGCGCCGCCGAATGATCCGACAGCTGTACGGGCTGCGGATGCGATTACTACGTTGGTCATGTGTGTCCTCCACCAGGATTTGCCAGCGCAGAGTGGCGTGCGGGATGCCTGCGTTAGGTGCGGCGACCGAAACCATCTCTGCCTTTACGCGGCGTCATATAGTAGATGCCGCATTGCGGCAACGGACGGAGTGTCACATTCAAGCGCTGGCCTGGTCAAGGGCACTATCAAGCCAGGGCGGCCTTATCGTCGGGGCGCCAAAGTAATATCCCTGAAGGCAGTCAACCCCAAGCTCTGTCAGATAGGCGGCATCGGCGGGTTTTTCGACGCTCTCGGCGACGGTGACCATATCGAATTGCTGGCCAACACTGGTCAGGGCGGCGGTCAGCACCTGATTGTCGGGATCATTTGCGATATCGCGGATGAACTGCCCGTCGATCTTGAGGATGTCAAAGTAGAAATCCTTGAGATAGCGAAACGACGTGTATCCCGCGCCGAAGTCATCAAGCGCAAAGCTGATGCCCTTGCGCTGCAATTCATTCATGAAACCAATCACCAGCTCTGGCACTAGCATTGCCGAACTCTCGGTGATTTCAAGAATAAGCCGCTCGGCAATTGTCGGGTCTTCACCAAGGCCGCGTTTGAGAGTGCGCATCCAGCGGGTATAGCCGATCGAGCGGGCGGACATATTGATCGCCAGCCGCAAATCAGGATATTCTGTCAGCGTCTTCAGACCCTTTTCCAGCGCCAGACAGTCAACGATTCGGCCGGTTTCGGTTGTTTCTATCTCGTTTATGAATCCCCGCGCAGGAATGACCCGACCGGTGTCATCCAGAACCCGAATCAACCCCTCGTAAAAGGCCGGTTTGTCTTGCCTGCCCGCAGGCACGACCGCCTGATAGGCCAACATGACCTGTTTATGCTGCACCGCTTGATTGACCATATCTATGACGGACCGATCCCGCGCCGTAATGGCATAGGCGAGCGGGTTGTCGTGCCCGGCCGGTACGTCGGCCCATTTATTCTTCTGCCCCATGCGTATCTCCGAAATGGCGTGCTTCACAAGTTGGGGTATTTCCGTTAAGCAAGGCTTAAAAGTTTGATTTTAAACATATTTGCTTGAGTTCGGAAAAAGGGGGCATGGGCGCGATGGAAAGATGCGGCTGGGTTGGGATGGATGCGCTTTACGAGGCCTATCACGATACCGATTGGGGCGTGCCCGAATATGACAGCCGCGCGCTCTGGGAGAAGCTTATCCTCGACGGGTTTCAGGCGGGGCTGAGCTGGATCACCATCCTGCGCAAGCGAGAGAATTTTCGCGCGGCCTTTCAAGGGTTTGACCCCAATATTGTCGCCACATGGGGCGAGGAAGACGTGCTTCGCCTGCTGGGTGATCCGGGCATCATCCGTCACCGTGGCAAGATCGAAGCGGCGATTGGAAATGCCCGTGTCTGGCAACAAATCGAGGCCGAGGGCGGATTCGATCGTTTTCTCTGGGATTATGTTGGCGGCGCCCCGATTCAGAACAAGTGGCAGAGCCTTGCAGAGGTTCCGGCGCAGACCGATCTTTCCGTAAGAATTTCGAAGGATTTGAAGAAACGTGGTTTCAAATTCTGCGGGCCGACCATCGTTTATGCCTTCATGCAGGCGGTGGGCATGGTCAACGACCATCTGGTCACCTGTCCCTGTCACCTGCCGGTCGCGCGACTTGGGCAGGCGCCGCGCACCTGATTGAGCTGCACCTGACGAAGCGGCGGCGATTTGCGCACAAAGCGTGGCGGCTATGCGCCTGAAGCCCCGGAAAGGTGTGTAATTCCCGCGCGAATCCTATATGTGGATGCATCCATACCCTAACCGCGCGAATGACCATGACCCAGACTGCCCCGATCACGCAGGACGTGCTGACGATCCCCCGCAAGATGCCCGAGGGGCCGATGAACCTTGTCGGCCTGACCCGAGAGCAGATGCGCGAGGTTCTGATCGCGCATGGCACGCCGGAAAAGCAGGCCAAGATGCGGGTCGGCCAGATCTGGCAGTGGATCTATGGCTGGGGCGTGCGTGATTTCGCCGAAATGACCAACCTGTCCAAGGCCTTTCGCGCCGAGCTTGCCGAGAGCTTCGTGATCGCCATCCCCGAGGTCGTCAGCAAGCAGGTCAGCGAGGATGGCACCCGCAAATACCTTGTGCGCATCGCAGGCGGTCATGAGGTCGAGGTCGTCTATATCCCCGAAGAAACGCGCGGCACTCTGTGCATTTCTTCCCAGGTCGGGTGCACGCTGACCTGTTCTTTCTGTCACACTGGCACGCAAAAGCTGGTGCGCAACCTGACCGCTGGCGAAATCATCGGCCAGGTGATGATGGCGCGCGACGATCTGAATGAATGGCCTGAACCGGGCGCGCCCAAGGATGAAACCCGGCTTTTGTCCAACATCGTCCTGATGGGCATGGGCGAGCCGCTTTATAATTTCGAGAACGTCCGCGACGCTATGAAGATCGCGATGGACCCCGAGGGCATCCAACTCTCACGTCGCCGCATCACCCTGTCGACCTCGGGCGTGGTGCCGGAAATTGCCCGCACGGCGCAGGAAATCGGCTGTCAGCTGGCAATTTCCTTCCACGCCACCACCGACGAGGTGCGCGACCGCCTTGTGCCGATCAACAAGAAATGGAACCTCGAGGTGCTGCTTGAGGCCCTGCGCAGCTATCCCAAGGTCAGCAACTCCGAGCGCATTACCTTTGAATATGTGATGCTCAAGGGCGTCAATGACAGCGACGCGGATGCGCACCGCCTTGTGCGGCTGATCGAGGGCATTCCGGCCAAGATCAACCTTATTCCGTTCAACGAATGGCCCGGTGCCCCCTATGAGCGCTCAAGCAACAACCGGATTCGTGCCTTTGCCGACATCATCTACAACGCCGGCTACGCAAGCCCGATCCGCACCCCGCGCGGCGAGGATATCATGGCCGCCTGTGGTCAGCTCAAGTCGGCCACCGAACGCGCCCGCAAATCGCGGCGCGAGATCGAGGCCGATGCCGGGCTTGGCGGCTAGGCCGACGCAGGGTCAGGGGCGATACCCGGTGATCGGCCTGTTAGGCGGCTCTCTCGATTTGTGAAAGGCGACCGCATCATGCCCGAGTTTACCCCTCTGCCGCAGCCCCTTAACGCCAAGGGCGATCCCCGCCTTGTCGGGGTCGAGATCGAACTTGGCGGCTTGGATGAGGCCCGCGTCGCGCGCATTTGCGCCGACACGCTTGGCGGGACGGCCAAGCAGGGTGACGGCCCGTTCTGGACAATCAAAGACAGCGAAATCGGCGATGTCGAAATTTACCTCGACGTCTTTCTTCGCAATGCCCAGCAAAGCAAGCTGCGCGATCTGGCGCTTGATATCGGCCGCGAGGTGATCCCGGTTGAAATCGTGACCGAGCCTTTGGATCAGGCGGGCCTGCGTCGGCTCGATGATCTGCGCGCCGCCCTGCGCGCGGCGGGCGGATTGGGAAGCGGTGCCGGCTGGTTCTTTGGCTTCGGTCTGCACCTCAACATCGAAATCGCAAGTGAGTCTGACGCCGATATCGTGCATCCGCTTCTGGCCTATGCCTTGATCGAGGATTGGATTCGCACCGCCAACCCGATTGACGATGCGCGTCGCGTGTTGCCCTTTACCGATCCGTATCCGACCGACTTTGTGCGCGCGCTTATCGCCGCCGGGCCGGGTGCCAGCCGCGATCAGGTGACCGGCATCTACCTTGAATACACCCCAAGCCGAAATCGCGGACTCGATATGCTGCCGATCTTTGCGCATTTCGATCCCGACCGGATCGCGGCGGCGATTTCCGACAAGACATCGGCGCGCCCGACCTTTCACTTTCGCCTGCCAGATTGCCGCATAGACGAGGCCGACTGGTCCATTGTCGATGAATGGAACCGCTGGCTTTTGGTCGAGCGCGTGGCGCAAGACGCCGGTTTGCTGGCAGAGCTGTCCAGGGCCTGGGACGATGATCACGGGGTTCTGACCCTGAGCCGCAAGAGCTGGGCGGCGCGCTGCGGCACGATTCTCAAGGCGGCGGGGCTGGACCGTATTTCGGCATGAGCAAACGCAAACCCCTGATCGGCGTGACCACCTCGCGGCGCTCCGGCTGGCGGATCTATCCGCTGATCGCGCTGAATGTCTGGCTTGCGGGCGGGCGTTCAACCCGGTGGGTGGCCGGGCGCGACGCGGATATCGACGCGGTGGACGGTATCATCATCGGTGGTGGTGACGACATCTCGCCCGATCTTTACGGCGGGCGGATTGTCACCACGGCCCGGCTTGACCCGGATCGCGACGCGCTTGAACGCGGCATGGTTCTGGCAGCGTTCGAGCGCAACAAACCGGTGCTTGGCATTTGTCGCGGCAGTCAGATGCTCAACATCGCGCTGGGCGGGTCTTTGCATCAGGATGCCTATGCCACCTATACCTCAAGCGATCATATCCGCACCATCTTGCCGCGCAAAACCGTCTGTCTGGAACCGGGCACGCGGCTTGCCGGCGTGGCGGGCACGGCCCCGATGAAGGTGAATGCGCTGCACTCTCAGGCGGTGGATCGTCTGGGGCGCGGCCTGAGGGTTGCCGCGCGTGACACCGGTGGCATGATCCAGGCGATCGAGCGCGTGTCAGAGCCCTTTGCCATCGGCGTTCAGTGGCATCCCGAGCACCTTTTTTACGCGCACCGCCAGATGGGGATTTTCCGCGCACTCGTGGCCGCCGCCGCCGCGCGCCGCGACGTGACCCCGCAATTGCCCAAGGTCGATGCGACCATGTAAGTAGTCCAAACAATACCCCGAGCCCGCCACATTCCAGTACAATTACCGCCACAAGCGTAAACTATCCCTGCCTTAGTGCTTAATTGTAGTGAGGCAGGAAACGATGGAACGTCAAACAACAGAAACCCCCGCAAGCATCCGTGACATGGTCATGCGTGAGCGCCACCTGGCGGTGTCTGAGCGCGAATGGAAACACCGGCTTCGCGGCTATGGCTATGCAATCCGCGACACCGCCGAAGGGCGCTTTGTCACCTCTTTGTTGCGTGGCGCGCCGATCTGCCAACTCAACTGAGACCGGCCAAATGAGACTGGCCAAACCCGGCTGGTTTCTTCTTGCTCTAAATATCCCGGGGGAGTCGCGCCTTGCGCGACGGGGGCCGCGCCCCCGATGACGGTGGTCCCAAAACGACAAACCCCCGAAGCATAGGCTCGGGGGTCGTCAAAAGCTTCACGCATCTGGTCCGAAAACCGGTCTTCTATTTTCGGGATGCGAAAACCCCGTGTCGGCAAAAACTGCCTGAGCGGTCCTTAGACCATCCCTTCGCGCTGTGCTTTCTTACGCGCCAGCTTGCGGGAACGCCGAATCGCTTCAGCTTTCTCGCGCGCTTTTTTCTCGGACGGTTTCTCGAAATGTTGCTTGAGCTTCATTTCGCGAAAAACGCCTTCGCGCTGCAGCTTTTTCTTCAGGGCACGAAGCGCCTGATCGACATTGTTGTCGCGAACACTAACCTGCATGTGGTTTTCACCACCTTTCTAAGTTGAGTTGCAAGGATTTGCAGGAAGGCGCCGTATAGCAAAGCACCTCAGTTTTGTCTAGTGTGCGCAGAGCGAAGAGGAAAAGCCCATGCATGACCCCGATTTGATCACCCGACTGCTCGATGCCGCCAAGATGCATGTGCCGTTTGACGGCTGGAGCGAGGCGACCTTGAAGGCGGCTGCAAGTGATGCGGATATTGATCCCGGACTGGTCGCTGCGATCTGTCCGCGCGGCGCGGTTGATCTTGCCTTGGCCTATCACGAGGCGGGCGATCAGGCCATGCTTGCGCGCCTTGAGGCGGCTGAATTGGGCGACATGCGGTTTCGTGACCGAATTGCCTTCGCGGTCCGCGCCCGGCTTGAGGCGGTCGAGGACAAAGAGCTGGTGCGCCGCGGTATGACATTGTTTTCATTGCCGATTTATGCCGCCGACGGCGCCCGCGCCATCTGGCAGACCTGTGATCGGATCTGGCTGGCGCTCGGCGATACCTCGGATGACGTGAACTGGTACACCAAGCGCGCAACGCTCTCGGGGGTTTACGGCGCGACTGTGCTTTATTGGCTGGGCGACGACAGCGAGGACAGTGCGCGCACATGGGAATTCCTTGATCGCAGGATCGAGGATGTCATGCAGATCGAAAAATTCAAGGCACAGGCGCGCGACAATCGCCTGATGTCGGGGCTGATGGCCGGGCCGCTTGGCTTTCTGACCCGGATTCGTGCGCCGCAGGGTGGCGCGACCACTGGCATGCCGGGGCGTTGGAACGGCCCCACCTAACCACAAGGAATCAGAGACATGAGCAAGACGATGCAGGCGGTTGAAATCACCCGCGCGGGCGGCCCCGAGGTTTTGGTGCCAACCACCCGCCCGCGCCCCGAGCCGCGCACCGGCGAGGTGGTGATCAGGCTGGCCTATGCCGGGGTCAATCGGCCCGATGCGCTGCAACGCGCCGGGCTTTATGCGCCGCCCGCCAGCGCAAGCGATCTGCCCGGTCTCGAGGGCGCGGGCGAGGTTGTCGCGCTTGGCGCAGGCGTAAGCGGGGTTGCCCTTGGCGATCAGGTCTGCGCGCTCTTGCCCGGCGGTGGCTACGCCGAATATGTCGCCACGCCTGCCGCGCATTGTCTGCCGGTGCCCACTGGCATGGGGCTAAAAGAGGCGGCCTGTCTGCCAGAGACCTATTTCACGGTGTGGTCGAACGTGTTTCAGCGCGGTGGCCTAAAGGCCGGTGAGCGGTTCCTGGTGCATGGCGGGTCAAGCGGCATCGGCACCACCGCGATCCAGCTCGCGCGCGAATTTGGCGCGCGCGTTTTCACAACCGCCGGGTCGGATGACAAATGCAAGGTCTGCGAAGATCTTGGCGCCGAGAGGGCGATCAACTATCGCAGCGACGATTTCGTCGATGCGATCCGCGCCGAGGGCGGGGCCGATCTTATCCTCGACATGGTCGGCGGCGATTACCTGCCGCGCAACGTCAAGGCCTTGGCCGACGACGGGCGGCTGGTGCAGATCGCGTTCCTGCAAGGGCCGAAGGTCGAGCTGAACTTCGCCCCGGTGATGATGCGCCGCCTGACAATCACCGGAAGCACCCTGCGCCCGCAAAGCGATCTGGCCAAGGCACGGATCGCCGAGGCCCTTTTGGCCAACGTCTGGCCGCTGCTTGAGGCGGGCAAGATCGCGCCAGTGATGGATTCCGAATTTGCGCTTGCCGATGCCGCCAAGGCGCATGCCCGGATGGAAACCAGCGGCCATATCGGCAAGATCGTCCTGAAGGTCGGCTAGGGTGACACTGCTGGTCCTGTCGATCCTTGCACTGGCGGGCCTAAGCCTTTGCCTGAGCCTCTGGGCGATCCGGCGCGATGTGCCGCTCAACTGGCGGTTTGCCCTGCCAGAGGCCTTGCCCGAGGTGGGCGCGCCACGCTTTGAAACGGTGTTGGATTACACCGCGCCAGAAGGGCAGGCCCACGCGCCCGCGATCATACAGGGGCCTGTCGGCTTTTCGGTGATCTGGTTTCAGGGCTCGGCCGAAGCACAGCCGGATGTCGATATCTTCGCCAGCCATGTGACGCGCGACGGTGATGGCTGGCAGGCCTCAGCCCCCGAACGCCACCTGACCCGAGGCGCGCTTGCGGACGCGTTCGAGCCGCGCCAATTGGTGGTGACCCTTGGCAATACCATTCAAAATGACGCCGCCCCCGGTCATCTCTATACAACCGCCGTATCGGTCGGGGGCTGGGCCATGGCCGCAATCGCAGGGGTCGCGATGGGCGCGCGCGGGCCTGTCAGGGCCAGCAAGCTTAACCTTTCGCCGATCCTCAACCGCTCGTTTCTGGTGAAATCGCCAATGGTCGCCTACGGCGATGGCAGCCACGCCCTGCCGACCTATTTCGAGATGGGTTCGACCTATGGTGCGCTTGTGCGCTTTGATCCGCGAGGACGGGTTCGCGATCAGCGCCGCATGACCGGCACCGGGGTGAAACCCATTCAGCCGATGATCGTGCCGCTTGACGCGACCCGCGCGCTTGCCTTTCTGCGCGATTTTGACCGCAGCGGGACGCTCTGGCTTAGCCGAACGAGCGATGGCGGCCAAAGCTGGTCGCGCGCCGAGGCGCTTGAAATCGCCAACCCAAGCGCGCCGGTCGCGGCACTGTCGCTTGGCGAGGGGCGGATATTGGTGGCGATGAATGATGATGCGGATCACCCTGATGTTCTTCGGCTCGTGCTGAGCGGGGATGAGGGCGCAACCTGGCACGAGGTGTACCGCTTCACCGGCGAGGGTGCACTGCGCTATCCGATGCTGCGCCGGGTTGGCGATGATATTGCGCTGGCCTATTCCACCGGCGGCAAAGGCGGTATCCGCGTGCATGTGTTCAACGGTCCCTGGGTGGCGGCGCAATGAGCGCGGCGATAGAATGGATCGCGCTTGCCCTGGTGATGGCTTGGGTTGGTTTTGCAATAGCGGGGCCGGTTGGCGTCGGCGCGATGGCGCTTGTGGTGCTTTTGCTGCGCGGCTGGTTGCCGGTGGCGGGGCTGATGGCGCTTTTGGCGCCTTTGGGCGTGATGTTACCGGCGCTGGCTCTGCGCCAGATTGCGGCGGGCATGGGCGTTGCGGTGATCCCCTTCGGTAGCTTTGAGCTGGTGGTGTTCCTGCTGGCCTACCTTGTCTTTCTGGCCTCGGCCATGGGGGTGGTGCCTGTCGATCTTTACCGGTTTGGCTATGCGCCTCTGCCTGTGGCGGTGATGGTGCTGGCGCTCTGTGGATACGGCGCGTTGACGGGGCAGGTGTTCTTGCCGATCGTTGCGGTGATGGGGCAGGCGCTTTGGGTCATGGGCTGGGGCAGCAGCAACTGGTTTGATCACGTGCTGCATGCGATTCTGGTGCCGGTGACGATCGTGGTTCTGATCCTGCGGGTGGTTGGAGCATGGTGAGCGCCGGATTTTGAGTATTTATGGAACGATGAAAGCCAGGGTGAGATGGTGCCGAGCCGTTACCGGATAGGATCAAACAGCGCGTCTTTCATGCGGCAGTCGCGGACCACATCACGCCCGCAGGGCACCGGGGTGAGATCCTTTGAGAGGCAAAGCCGCGCTTCTTGAATGCGGCCCTCGCGGCAGGTGATGGTCAGCATATCGGGCTCCAGCCCCGGATTGGCCTTGAGGAAGGCCTCTTCGATCACCGAAGCGGGCAGTTTTACCGGTTTCGAGAGTTTGCGAAAGACCGGTGGACGGGTGACGCTGTTATAGGCCTGACGCGCCAGGGCATAGTAATCCGGCCCCGAAAGCCCGGTGCAGGCGCCGTGTTTTTTCCACTGATACCAGGCCAGGCCGGGTGTGCCCATGATATCGGCCATGGCGTTTGTCATCTGGCGTGACGGCGGGCGCTCGGCGGTTTGGCAATGGGCGGGAAAGCCGCGGTGATACTGCGGCCAGAGCCCGTGCAGCACCCAGCCATGATCGGTGGTCTCTTCGCATTGCGGCGAGCGGCGCGCGTCGCCTTCGAGCGCGCACCATGTCGGTGACCAACTCAGCGAGAGAACGTAATAGTCGAACTCTCCGGCGCGATCCGATTGTGCCAAAGCGGGCGCGCTGAACAGGTTGAAGATGACAAGCAGAAACACCAGCATTCTTTGGACTTTCATTTTGCTTCTGAGGCTACTATATACTCGGCAAGTTCCCCGACAATGGAAACCCGTTCCGGCCAGACCGGAACCGCCCCTCCAGGCGACGGGAAAGATATGCGTGAAGGAGACCTGAGATGTCTAAACCAATCATGGCCAAGGCCACCGCCGTCTGGCTGGTGGATAACACGACGCTGAATTTCAAGCAGATCGCGGATTTCTGCGGGCTGCACGAGCTTGAAGTGCAGGGCATTGCCGATGGCGATGTGGCCGCAGGCGTCAAGGGGTTTGACCCGGTCACCAACAATCAGCTGACCGAGGAAGAGATTGAAGCCGGGCAGAAAAACCCGCTGCACAAGCTTAAGCTCAAGTTCAACGCCGCCGCGCAGGGCGAGGAAAAACGCCGTGGCCCGCGCTATACTCCGCTGTCCAAGCGCCAGGACCGTCCGGCGTCGATTCTCTGGCTGGTGAAGTTCCACCCCGAGTTGGCCGATAGCCAGATTTCGCGCCTCGTCGGCACCACCAAGCCGACCATTCAGGCGATTCGCGAGCGGACCCATTGGAACATCGCCAATATTCAGCCGATTGACCCGGTCGCCCTTGGGCTGTGCAAGCAATCCGAGCTTGATGCCGCCGTGCAAAAGGCCAGCGCCAAGAAGGCCCGCGAAGGCGCGGCGATGAGCGATGACGAGCGTCGCAAGCTGCTGAGCACCGAGCAGAGCCTTGGCATGGAGTCAGAGCCCAAGATCCCGACCGCGATCGAAGGCCTCGAATCCTTCACGCTTGGCCAGGATTACCAGCCGGAAGAGCGCGAAAAGACATACGATGCCGAAAGCCTGTTCAACTTGCCCGATGCGTCAGATGATGACGACGAGGACGAGGACGAAAGCCGCTAAGCCGACAAGCATGCGCAACAGCATCAAGAAACCCGCGCCGAGAGGCGCGGGTTTTTTTGTCGATTTTGCCGCCACACAGAAAATAATGGCGCGGGTCCGAGAAAATTGTTGCACCGACTCAATCGCAGCCCTAAGTGCGCTTTATAGACGCCAACGCACGCGCCTCTGGCCGGTGGTTCTGCCACACGTGTTTACGTAGCGACGGTAACGTCTCCCGTTATGAACTGGTCGGGTGAAAGCCCGGGTCTGATTGGAGATATGACCATGAACGCTTACGTGAACCCCCTTGCGGGCGGCGACGCCGTTTTTGCACCCTTTGACACCTCTTCCGTGATCGTCGATTACATCCGACGCACCACTTTTGATCACCCGACGCTGGTGGTTCACCGTGACACGGTCGCGCGTCAGTATCGTGCGCTCAAGGCCGGTCTTGGCCGGGCTGACATTCATTATGCCGTCAAGGCAAACCCGACCCGCGAGATCATCGAGCTTCTGATCGCCGAAGGCAGCCACTTTGATGCGGCCTCGCGCGGCGAGATCGAGCTTTGCCTAGGCCTTGGCGCGCATCCTGCGCACATCTCGTTCGGCAATACCGTGAAACGCGCAAGCGACATCGCCTTTGCCCACGGCGCAGGGATCACCCTGTTTGCGGCAGATTGTGATATGGAGCTTGAAAAAATCGCGACCCACGCGCCGGGCGCCGAGGTTTACATTCGTCTTCTGGTGGGTGCGACCGGCGCCGACTGGCCGCTGAGCCGCAAGTTTGGCTGTGCGCCTGAAATGGCGGGCGACCTGATGGGCCGTGCCCGCGAACTTGGCCTCAAGCCGGTTGGGCTGTCGTTTCATGTCGGAAGCCAGACCCGCCGCGCCGAAATGTGGCGCGAGACGCTGGATCAGGTTGCAGGCGTTTGGGCCGAGGCCCGCGCGACCGGCTTTGACCTTGACATGATCAATATCGGCGGCGGGTTCCCGGCGTTTTACGGCGAAGAGATCGAAGCCCCGCAGGCCTATGCCGCGCAGGTCATGGCGATGGTCGAGCCGCGCTTTCCCGGTGCCACCCGCGTGATGGCAGAACCGGGTCGCGGCATGGTCGCCGAGGCCGGCATGATCGCCGCCGAGGTGCTTTTGGTGAGCCGCAAATCCGAGGATGATATCTGTCGCTGGGTGTATCTTGATATCGGCAAATTCTCGGGTCTGGCCGAAACCATGGACGAGGCGATCCGCTATCAGTTTCTGACAGAGCGCGAGCATGAGGCGACTGGCCCCTGCATTCTGGCGGGTCCGTCCTGTGACAGTGCCGATGTGCTCTACGAAAAGCGCCCGGTGGCCATGCCGCTTGGGCTTCAGTCCGGCGACCGGATCATCATCCGCAACTGTGGCGCCTATACGTCGAGCTATTCCTCGGTTGGGTTCAACGGTTTTCCGCCGCTTGAGGTCGTGGTGATCTAGAGCATGTTGCTCAAAAGTGGGAACCGGTTTTGAGCTTCTCGAACATGCGAAATCAATAGGTTGGAGCATGTCGCGTGAATTTTGAGTGAACGCGACATGCTCTAAGGCGACCCTCGCCGCGCTCTTGCCTGCGCGTCTCGGTTTTGGCGGCCCGGATGGCAACATCCGGGCTTTGCTTTGCGCAGGAAACGGGTCGCCTGGCAAAACGATTGCGGTACCTCTTGTCGGTAAAGGAGTGCCGTCATGGGGCCTCCGATCTCTGCCTTGCTGATCTTTTTGTTGCCGCTGGCCTATAGTCCGGGGCCGGGCAACATGATCTTTGCCGCCATGGGCGCGCGCTTTGGTCTGGCGGCGACATGGCCTGCGAGCTTTGGCTATCACATTGCGACATGGGCGGTGACTCTGGCGATCGGGTTGGGCTTTGGTGCCGCAACCCAAGCCGCGCCGGGCGTGGCGCAGGTGCTTCAGGTTATCGGCGCGGGCTATGTCATGTGCCTTGCGCTCGGGCTCTGGCGGGCCGGGACGATGCGGGATGGCGATGTGCGGGCCGCGCGGCCGATGGGGTTTGGTGGCGGCATGGTGCTTTTGCTGTTCAACCCCAAGGCCTATGTGATCATCGCGCTGATGTTCACCCAGTTCAGCGCGGTCCCCGGCCTTGGTGTGCTGGGGATTGCGACGGTGTTTACCCTCAACAACATGCTGGCCTTTGCCCTCTGGGCCGCGCTTGGCACGCGGCTTGCGCGGCTCTGGTCGCGCCCCGATCAGGCGGTTTTGCTGAACCGGGGGCTGGCGGCGATGCTTGGCGGGGTGGCGATCTGGATGGCATTTGCCTAGGGGCAACCGCGGGACATGAAAACCCCCGGCACATGTTGCAGTGCTGGGGGTGATCCGTAAATGAAAGTGCGTCTTGCCTAGCCGAACACCCGGGTCAGCGCCGCGTCGGTCGCCGAGACGATTTGATTGATATCGTCCTTGGTCGCGATCAGCGCGGGCGAATAGCACAGCGTGTTGTTGAAGCCGGGAATGGAGCGGTTGGTCGCCCCGATGATCACGCCCTGCGCCATGCAATCGGCCACCACCGCCTGAACCTGTTTCTCGTTGGCGGGCTCTTTGCTGGTGCGGTCACTGACAAGTTCGGCACCAAGGAACAGACCCTTGCCGCGCACCTCGCCGATCACCGCATGCTTGTCCTGAAGCGCGCGCAACTGGTCGAGCATATACTCGCCCATCGCCACGGTATTGCCCAACAGATCCTCTTCCTCGATGATCGAGAGGTTTTCGAGCGCCGCCGCCGGACCGGCCGTACAGCCGCCAAAGGTCGAGATATCGCGGAAATAGCTCATCGGATCACCGGATTCATCGCGGAACATCTCGAACACCCGCTCGGAGGTCACGCAGCACGCGATGGCGGCATAGCCAGAGGCAACGCCCTTGGCCATGGTCACGAAATCGGGCTCGATGCCGTAATGCTGATAGCCGAACCAGGTGCCGGTGCGCCCGACGCCACAGACGACCTCGTCGATGTGCAACAGGATGTCATACTTGCGGCAGATTTCCTGAACGCGGGGCCAGTAGCCCTTGGGCGGAACGATCACGCCGCCACCTGCCGTGACCGGCTCAAGACAGAGCGCGCCGACGGTATCGGGGCCCTCGGCCAGGATCACCTCTTCGATCGCATTGGCGGCGGCGATGCCGTAGTCCTCGCCCTCAAGATCCCATTGCGCGCGGTATTCAAGGCAGTGCGGGACGCGCACAAAACCGGGGGTGTAGGGGCCGTATTCGGCGTTGCGCTCGTCCTGGCCGCCGGCCGAAAGACAGGCGATGGTGGTGCCGTGATAATCACGCTCGCGATAGAGGATCTTGTGCTTTTTGCCGCCATGGCGCTTGTGCGCGATCTGGCGCACCATCTTGAACGCCTTCTCGTTCGCCTCGGAGCCCGAGTTGGTGTAATAGACCCGCGTCAGACCCGGCATTTTCGCAATCAGCCGCTCGGAAAACTGCGCACCGGGGATCGAGCCGGCCGAGCCTGCGAAATACGGCAGCTTGATCAGCTGATCGCGCACCGCATTGGCAATCCGTTCGCGGCCATAGCCTACATTGACGGTCCAGACCCCGCCCGAGACGGCATCAAGGTGCTCTTTTCCCTTTTGATCCCAGACCCGCATGCCGCGCCCTTCGACGATGATGCGCGGGTCGCCCTTGGGCGCCTCGCCGGTCCAGGCCGCGTGCTGAATAAGGTGATGCCAGACATGGGCGCGGTCGGCCTCGACCACGCGAGAGATGTCATTGTCGAGAATTTTGCCGTCCATCGTGATGCTCCATCGGGTTAAGGCCCGGCGCAACGCGCGAGCCTGTGATCGTTGTCCATTTGGTTCTGACTATATATCAGCCGTGAAATCCGCCATGCGAATAGGGCCAGATGAGGCCAATATTTAAGGCCAAAAATCAGATTTGACCATGAAATCTCCGAGTAATCTATTGATAAAAAATGATTTTGCTCCGCAGGCGGCGGTAACTTGCCGAGTTTGATGCTATTCGAAAACCTCTTTTCTGAAATGCTGAAATGATCTTAGGTCTGCTATTATTGCGTTGATCGGTTCCGTTGGATCGGGTTCACTCTTTGGCGGTGCCTGCCGCCAAGTGTGCCGATCTGATCAAGGGCCGGACGCATCCTAACCCGCCGAAAAGTGCGGTATCAGGTATAAAAAGCAACGTAACCAACGGGAGATGAACGATATGAAATTGAAATCAAAGCTGATGACGGCCGTAGCCGGTGCTGCCTTTGCGGTAACTGCCGGTGCTGCGACAGCACAGGAAATCACCGTGGCGTATTTCCTCGAATGGCCGATGCCGTTCCAATACGCCAAGGAAAAGGGCACCTATGACGAAGAGATGGGCGTCAAGGTAAACTGGCGTGCGTTTGACACCGGCACCGCGATGAGCGCGGCCATGGCCAGCGGCGATGTGCATCTTTCGGTCAGCCAGGGCGTGCCGCCCTTCGTTGTGGCCGCAAGTGCCGGTCAGGATCTTCAGGTTCTCGATGTGGCCGTGTCTTATGCCGAGAACGACAACTGTGTCGTCGCCGAAGCGCTTGAGATCGACAAGACCAACGCGGGCGAGCTCGCCGGCAAGAAAGTGGCCGTGCCGCTTGGCACCGCCGCGCATTACGGTTTCCTCAAGCAGATGAGCCATTTCGGCGTCGATATCGCAAGCATGGACGTGGTCAACATGGCCCCGCCCGAGGGTGCCGCAGCCATCGCGCAGGGTGCTGTTGACATGTTCTGTGGCTGGGGCGGAAGCCTGCGTCGTGCCAAGGAGCACGGCAATGTCCTTTTGACTGGTGCCGAAAAAGAAGCGCTTGGCATTCTGGTGTTTGACGTGACCAGTGCCCCGGCTGGCTTTGTCGCGGAAAACCCCGATCTGGTTGCCAAGTTCCTCAAGGTGACCGCAGATGCGAACGCGATGTGGGCCGATGCGGCCAATCGCGACGAGATGCTGCCGGTGATCGCCAAGGACAGCGGCATGGATGTAGAGGCCACGGCCTCGACCATCGACACCTTTGTGTTCCCCTCTGTGGAAGAGCAGCTCTCGGCCAAATGGCTGGGCGGCGGCGCACAGGAGTTCATGAAAGGCGTGGCGGACGTTTTCGTCGAAGCCAAGAGTATCGACGCCGCTCTTGAGACCTATGAAAACAACGTCAACACTGGTCCGCTGGCCGCTGCCAACGGCATGTAAGCCGCGAGCGACGTGACAGACAGGGGCCCGTCCGTGCCGCGGGCGGGCCTCTGCACAATCAATTCCAACGAAAACAGGGGGTGGGGATGTCTACACTTTCCATCGAAAATATCTCGATGCGGTTCGACCTGCCGAACGGTACGCACGTGCAGGCCCTGCAGGATGTCTCGCTTGAACTCAAGACAGGCGAATTGATGAGTGTGCTTGGCCCGTCGGGCTGTGGCAAAACCACGCTTTTGAACATTCTGGCCGGGTTTCTGGCCCCGACCGAGGGTCAGATCACGCTGAACGATCACCGCGTCACCGGCCCGGACGCAGAGCGCGGCATGGTGTTTCAGCAAGGCGCGCTGTTTGAATGGATGAGCGTGCGCGAAAACGTAAGCTTTGGCCCCCGCATGAAGGGGCAACGCGAGGCGGAGTACGGCGGCAATGTCGACCACCTGCTAGAGGTGGTTGGGCTCAAGGATTTTAAGGAAAAGGCGGTTTACGAACTGTCTGGCGGCATGCAACAGCGCGTGGCGCTTGCACGCTGTCTCGCCAATGACCCGGATGTGATCTTGATGGACGAACCGCTTGGTGCGCTTGATGCGCTGACCCGCGAAAAGATGCAGGGGCTGGTTCTGAAGCTCTGGAAGGAGACCGGCAAGACGATCGTGCTTATCACCCACTCGGTGGAAGAGGCCCTGTTGCTGGGCGAACGTTTGCTGGTGATGGCGCCGCGACCGGGCCGCATTCACAAGGAATACCGCCTGCCCTTTGCTGAAATGGGGGTCGGGCAAGACCTGCGCGAAGTGAAGAAACACCCCGACTTTGGCGCAAAGCGCGAAGAAATCCTGTCGATGATCTGGGATATGGAAGAAGAGATCATGGGCCGCACCGAGGAGGCAGAGGCATGACCATTCTGATCATCTATGTTGCTATTTTCGTGGCCGCCTTTTTCGCCGTGCGCAAGGGTGTCAGCAAATTCCGCCAGATGAACGATTACACCTCGCTCAAGACGGTGACCTTTGGCGATGAAAGCGCCGTGCGCCCGGATCGTTGGGCCAGCGTGATTTCAGTCTTGACGATCTTTCTGCTCTGGGGCGCCTTCACCGGAAGCAAATGGGTGCCGATCCATGCACCGGGGCCGTTTATTGGCGATACCGAGTTCGTTTATACGCTTGAGGGCCCTGACGGCACCCGCGATGACGCCACGGTTTATGCCCGCGTTTTCAAGGTGGGCGAAGAGGTGAGTGATCGCGAGATCGAGCCCGGCGATGGCATCGCCAAGAATGACGTCATCACCGTCGGCGCCTGGCGCTCGTCGCTTTTGCTGATGGACAAGAACGATGAGGTGACCCGCAAAGAGGGCGCCAAAGTCGTGGCGATTGACGGCCAGCCCGTTGGTCCCGGTGATACCGCCAAGGTCGCCAATGGCACGGTTGTGATCACCGCCAAGGGCTCGATGAATTTCGCGCCCGCAAAGGGCATGCAGATGGAGCCGATCTGGCTTCCGCCGCCGGAATCGGTGGTCTCGCGCGTGGCCGAGATTTCCGAGCAGGGCTATCAGAACTTTACCCTTTTCGAGCATCTCTACTGGTCGCTGTTCCGGGTCATCGTCGGCTTTGCGCTTGGCGCATTGGTGGGGATTCCGCTTGGCTATGCCATGGGACTAAGTGACTGGTTCCGCGGTTGGTTCGACCCGATTGTCGAATTCATGCGCCCGGTGCCGCCGCTTGCCCTGATCCCGCTGGTGATCATCTGGGCGGGGATTGGCGAGAGCGGCAAGATCATCCTGCTGTTCCTGGCGGCGCTCTGGATCATGACCATTTCGGCGCGCGCAGGCGTGTCCGGCGTGGCGATTTCCAAGGTGCATGCGGCCTATTCCCTTGGGGCTAGCAAATGGCAGCTGATGCGCTATGTGATCGTGCCCAACAGCCTGCCCGAGATCTTTACCGGCGCGCGTGTCGCGATGGGGGTCTGTTGGGGCACGGTTGTCGCCGCCGAGCTTGTCGCGGCCGAAAAAGGCGCGGGCATGATGATCATGGTCGCCAGCCGCTTTCAGCTTACCGATATCGTGATCATGGGGATCATCCTGATCGGGATCATCGGCTATGGCATCGACATCATGATGCGAAAGGCGGAAAACTGGCTTGTGCCGTGGAAGGGTCGCGTTTGATCCAAACGTAAGGCGGGGGCGCTGCCCCCGTCGCCGCAAGCGGCGACTCCCCCGGAGTATTTTGGCCAAGAAGAAGGGAAGAAGCAGGGTTGGCCTTGCTTCTTCCTTTTTGCGTATTTTCTTAGGTGTTCAGTCCCGGCATCTGGTGGATCGGATTTAAGATGAATCTGTCTGGCTCAGATGTCCAGATCTTGCAGATGTATTCGTAAGGCGTGAGCCCGCTGAGGGTCTTGAGTCTGCGTGCGAAGTTGTAGGCTGCCATGAAGTCCGCCAGGTGGGTGCGGAGCTGATTGTGGTCGTCGTAGTGGAAACGTTTCACGGTCGCGTCCTTGATCG
>NZ_FWFJ01000139.1 GCF_900172365.1 Roseovarius gaetbuli | reverse complement strand
GCGGTCAGGGCAATCTTGCCCTCTTTCGCCGATGGCCACACGAACCGACCTTTCTCCAGGCGTTTGCTGAACAGGCATGCGCCCTGACCATCCCACCAGATGATCTTGATCAGATCACCGCGCCGACCACGAAAGACAAACAGATGCCCCGTGAACGGATCTTGCTTCAGTGTCTGTTCCGCCTGGGCCGCCAGCGTTGTGAACCCGCGCCGCATGTCGGTCACACCGGCGGCCAGCCAGACACGCGTGTTCGCCGGGACAGGGATCATGCAGACAGGCCTCGGATCAGCCGGGCCAATGCTTCAGGATCGTAGCCACCAACAATCCTCAGTTGATGGCCACCCGCGATGTCGATCTCAATTGCGCTGTGGGCGGATGCGGCATTGGCTGCACGCGCGGGGCCAGGTTCTTCGGTCACAGGTCGCTCAACAATCTCCACAGGCAGAAAGCATGGCGTCTCACCAACCTCATCTTCAATGATCTCCGGATCCGGTGCAAACTTGGGATCACTTAGCCATTTGTGGATCAGGTTGGTGTTCATGGCATACCGCCGCGCGACCTGCGCAACCGATACCCCCGGCGCGCATGTTTGCGCACAGATAGACACCTTCTCCTCATCCGACCAAAAACGCTTCTTCTGACCCTTCTTGCCCGCCATATCCGCCCTCAAGATGTCCACTATCAATAGTGGACACTTATCAACACACTCTATGAAATGTCAGAGCAGCGAGGCCGGACGCTTAC
>NZ_FWFJ01000096.1 GCF_900172365.1 Roseovarius gaetbuli | reverse complement strand
TCCGACCAAAAACGCTTCTTCTGACCCTTCTTGCCCGCCATATCCGCCCTCAAGATGTCCACTATCAATAGTGGACACTTATCAACACACTCTATGAAATGTCAGAGCAGCGAGGCCGGACGCTTACTATCCATGCTTCGAAAGACGCTTTTGATAGTCATCTGAACAGTATTGCGACCCGCGATCCGTATGATGAATACAGCCCTTCGGTGGTTGCCGTAGGGCCACTGCCATATCCAGTGCTCGGATCGCCAAGTCGCGTTTCATCCGGTTGCTGACAGCCCAACCAATGACGCGCCGGGAATACAGCTCGAGGATGACGGCCAGATACAACCACCCTTCACTGGTCCAGATATAGGATATGTCGCCCGCCCATTTTTGGTTCGGACCATCCGCAGAGAAATCCTGATCCAGTAGATTGGGCGCAATGTTGAACGTGTGGTTGCTGTCAGTCGTGGCCTTGTATTTTTGGGTTCTGATGATCTTGATGTCGTTCTCACGCATCAAACGACCTATGCGTCGGTGTCCGACCTTCAGTCCCAGCTCCTGCAGCTCTCCGGTCATACGAGGCCGACCATAGCTTTGCAGGCTCAGGCGGTGTTGTTCGCGGACATGTGCCAAGATCACCATATCGTCGCGCTGCCTGCGGCTCATTGGGCGGGTTCGCCATGCACGAAACCCCCGCGATGTGACCTGCATGATGCGGCAGAGAAATTCCACAGACCAAACTTCTTTCCAGGCATCGATGAAAATAAACCTCATCGGCTTTGGCCCGCAAAGAAGATTGCCGCCTTCCTAAGAAACAGCCGCTGTCGCAGGAATGGGTGCCAATGCAAATCCGAGGGTCCTGGCGCGCCGTTGAAGGTTTGACAGCATACGCTGCCGGTGTCGCTCGTCGTAAGCTGCCGCGCCCTGATCTTGGTAGGTCATGCCATGCCGCACAGCGTTGTAAAACAGCACCGCGATTTTGCGTGCTGTTGCCGTGACCGCTTTCTGCTTGCCGATACGCGATGACAGTCGCCGATAGAACGCGCCCAAGGCCGTATCGCTGCGGCCAATGGTTGTCGCGGCCAACCTGAGCAACGCTGCAGCACGGCTTGAGGACCGGCGCGTGCGTGAGGACAGCAATTTTCCGCCGGAGATTTTATTGCCCGGGGCCAGGCAAAGCCACGACGTGAAGTGCTTGGCGCTCTTCCATGCGCACAGGTCCGTGCCGCATTCGGCCACCAGCTTCAGAGCCAGCGAGGGACCGAGGCCGTGGATCTGCGTCAGGTCTGTGCCCAACACACCGTAAAGCGCAGCGCGCGCATCAAAGGATGGGGCATTGTGCTGCTTGCCCTTGATCCGAGCCTTGGGCAGTGGAGCCAGATCATTGTCTGCCCGGACCGTCAGCGCTCCAACTGCCACCTCCAGCCTACGGTCGCACGCCTCGATCTGGGCTTTGTAGAAATCGTAAAGCTCCAGCGACTGTGTCAGGGCAAAGATATGTTCCTCGCGGTCGTTGCCGACCAGCGCGGCGTTGATCGTGTCCACAGAGGATTTGCAGCGAACATCCCGGAACGCGGCGAGAGCCTCCGGATCACGCTCGCCACGGACAATGGCGCGGATGATCCGCATTCCTGTGACGCCGGTGATGTCGGAGACGACATGATGCAATTGCAGGTTCATCTCCATGAGTGCCTTCTGCATGTGCTGGATATGGGCTGCAGCATATTCTGTCAGGCGTTCTCGCTGGCGCATGTAGGCGCGCAAGGTGGCGATCTCGGCCTCTGGCCGGAAACTGCCACGCAGCAGGCCATAGGAGTGCAACTGTCGTGCCATCCGGCATCGCTGACATCGGTTTTGCGACCCGGCACGTTCTTGGCATAGCGCGCGTTCACGAGGATCGCATGAAGGCCGTAACCCTCAAGTATCTCAAAGGCCGGAATCCAGTAAACACCGGTCGATTCCATGGCGACGCTGGTGACGCCACAGGATTTGAACCACGTCGCCAGTGAATGCAGATCCTGTGTGAATGTCCCAAAGGCGCGCACGGGCATGTCGCAGGCATCAGGGTTCACCGCAGCCATGTGCATGGTCGACCCAATGTCGATCGCCGCTGCATTTGGATTGACCATCTTCAGATCCGGGTGGCCGCCGGTCGTTGGGTTCGTCATGGCATATCCTCCATTTGGGAAGAAGGGCGTGGGCCATGCAAGTTCGTCATCTTCCTAACCGGGATCACCGCAACAGCGGCGTCACCACTCTCAAGTGCGCATCGACCCATGTGCCACGTTTTTTAACGGGGTCTCACCCTCCAATAAGCGATCGGCAACTGCCCTTCAGGCGCAGCATAGCACAGGCGGTTTATACCGCGCACAGGCGGGCTGCGGCCCGGAATAGTTTTTTAACACTTCCCTCTCCTCCCGCAGCAGCCGGACTTCCTTGCGATGGCGTTCATTCTCCTTTTCGACGTCCTCGTGCGGACCCGACATCAGATCGTCATGCTGATGCTTCTGAACCCACTTGTTCAAAGTCGAAAGACCCACGCCCAAATCTGATGAAACTTGCGGTCGTGTTAAGCCGCTTGTAACCGCAATGCGCACTGCATCACGCCGAAACTCGTCTGTGTATCTCGTTGCCATTCTTAATCTCCTTCATAGCAAACATTGCTCGAAAGAGACCGGAACTAAACCGTGGCAAGACCAGATCATGCTTGTTTAGAATGGATCCTATTTGCCTGCATAATGATCGTAGTCGTGGCCGCAGTTCGATATGATTCGCTTAAAATCAATGGGTTACGATGCCTTGGGGGCCAATAAATGGTTGCTGTGACATCTCTCTGATGTCGCGGCGCTGGTGGGCGGCGGATTTTGAGTATCCACGCCGTGGAGCAAACCCTCCGACTTCCAGTCGGACCTGCTTCAGCGTGAAAGAATCGCTTTATGATCGTACCCTCAGAAAAATGAGCCGCAGCCGGGTCGGAGGCTCATTTTTCTGAGGGTACGATCATGCAATATGACACCGGCAAACACTGCGTTTTCTATC
>NZ_FWFJ01000100.1 GCF_900172365.1 Roseovarius gaetbuli | reverse complement strand
TGACCCGGCAGCAGGTAGTTTCCTGGGTCTACGGCCCTCTGTTGGTCGATTTTCGTGGGGGAAGACCAAAAAAAACGCCGCCCTTTGGAGGGGCGGCGCTTTTTTGATCATCGTTCAGAGAGATACTATCGTTTGAGGTTTTTACTAGGTTTGGCGGCGACCTACTCTCCCACGTCTTAAGACGCAGTACCATTGGCGCGACAGCGCTTAACGGCCGGGTTCGGGATGGGACCGGGTGTTTCGCTTGTGCTATGACCACCAAACCGAGAAAAAACCTCTAACGTCCAAGTCAAGTTATCTAATGATGTGTATGCTTCTGATTTATCCGTAATAGTCTGGCTATTACTGGATCAAATCAAGCCTATCGAGCAATTAGTACCAGTCAACTGAACACATTACTGTGCTTACATCTCTGGCCTATCGACGTGGTGGTCTACCACGGCTCTCAGGGATACCTTGTTTTGAGGGGGGCTTCCCGCTTAGATGCCTTCAGCGGTTATCCTGTCCGAACATAGCTACCCTGCACTGCGGCTGGCGCCACAACAGGTCCACCAGTGGTTCGTTCACCCCGGTCCTCTCGTACTAGGGGCAACTCCTCTCAAGTATCCTACACCCACGGCAGATAGGGACCGAACTGTCTCACGACGTTCTAAACCCAGCTCACGTACCTCTTTAAACGGCGAACAGCCGTACCCTTGGGACCTGCTCCAGCCCCAGGATGAGATGAGCCGACATCGAGGTGCCAAACACTGCCGTCGATATGGACTCTTGGGCAGTATCAGCCTGTTATCCCCGGCGTACCTTTTATCCGTTGAGCGATGGCCCTCCCACTTGGGACCACCGGATCACTATGGCCGTCTTTCGACTCTGCTCGACTTGTCAGTCTCGCAGTCAGGCTGGCTTCTGCCATTGCACTCAACGAGCGATTTCCGACCGCTCTGAGCCAACCTTCGCGCGCCTCCGTTACGCTTTAGGAGGCGACCGCCCCAGTCAAACTACCCGCCACGCAGGGTCCCGGATCCGGATAACGGACCGCGGTTAGACATCAAGAGTGCGAAGGGTGGTATCTCAAGGGAGGCTCCACAGAAACTAGCGTTTCTGCTTCAAAGCCCACCACCTATCCTGCACATCACAATCCTGATGCCAGTGCGAAGCTGTAGTAAAGGTGCACGGGGTCTTTCCGTCTAACCGCGGGAAACCTGCATCTTGACAGGTAATTCAATTTCGCTGAGTCTATGTTGGAGACAGCGGGGAAGTCGTTACGCCATTCGTGCAGGTCGGAACTTACCCGACAAGGAATTTCGCTACCTTAGGACCGTTATAGTTACGGCCGCCGTTTACCTGGGCTTCAATTCAGAGCTCTCACCCCTCCTTTTAACCTTCAGGCACCGGGCAGGCGTCAGACCCTATACGTCGTCTTGCGACTTCGCAGAGCCCTGTGTTTTTAGTAAACAGTCGCCACCCCCTGGTTTGTGCCCCCAGCCTCTAGTTGCCTAGAAACCGGGCCTCCTTCTCGCGAACTTACGGAGGTATTTTGCCGAGTTCCTTCAACATAGTTCTCTCAAGCGCCTTGGTATTCTCTACCAGTCCACCTGTGTTGGTTTAGGGTACGATCTAGCGGAAGAGCTATTTCCAGGAACCTCTAAGCAGCCCATTCAATCCGATAAGGATGAACTACCCTCGAGATCCGTCACTTCTTCCTGGCCCAGGAATATTAACCTGGTTCCCATCGACTACGCCTTTCGGCCTCGCCTTAGGGGTCGGCTTACCCTGCTCAGATTAGCTTTAAGCAGGAACCCTTGGACTTTCGGCGAGAGTGTCTCTCACACTCTTTGTCGCTACTCATGTCATCATTCTCACTAGTGATCTCTCCACCGGATGGCTCACGCCCCGGCTTCATCGAAAGCTCCGTGTCTCCGTAACGACCGAAGTCGCTAAAGAGACATGGAACTATGTCACACTACGCTCTGCTACCATGCCTTACGGCATCCTAAGCTTCGGCTCATGGCTTGAGCCCCGTTACATCTTCGCCGCAGGACAACTTATTTAGACCAGTGAGCTGTTACGCTATCTTTAAAGGATGGCTGCTTCTAAGCCAACCTCCTGGTTGTTTTGGTCGTCCCACCTGCTTTCCCACTTAGCCATGAATTGGGGGCCTTAGCTGTAGGTCAGGGTTGTTTCCCTCTCGACTACGGACGTTAGCATTCGCAGTCTGTCTGCCATCTAGTACTCCTCGGTATTCGGAGTTTGGTTAGGATCAGTAAGCCTGTGGGGCCCCATTACCCATCCAGTGCTCTACCCCCGAGGGTATTCGGATGACGCTCTACCTAAATAGATTTCGCAGAGAACCAGCTATCTCCGAGTTTGATTGGCCTTTCACCCCTAGGCACAACTCATCCCGACCTTTTTCAACAGGTGTGGGTTCGGACCTCCAGTAAGTGTTACCTTACCTTCATCCTGGTCATGCCTAGATCACTCGGTTTCGGGTCTGATCCATCTAACTCATGCGCCCTATTAAGACTCGCTTTCGCTGCGCCTACACCTAACGGCTTAAGCTTGCTAGATAGACCAAGTCGATGACCCATTATACAAAAGGTACGCCGTCAC
>NZ_FWFJ01000064.1 GCF_900172365.1 Roseovarius gaetbuli | reverse complement strand
TCCGCCTGCTTCAGGATCGTCATGATCTGAGCGTCGCTAAATCGTCCGTTCTTCATCGTAAATCTCCTCAGATATCTTGCCGAGAAAATTCTACTTTTGAACACCACTAATTTTGGGGGGGATTACCATAGTCTCTCTGGCTTTCAGCGCTTAAAACGCAATCCTGGCCTTGAATTCTGGATGATATTGCTTCTGTTTCGGCATTCCTGATCTCCTTCGTTTTGACGAACAGCAGACTACAAATCGCAGCTTACGTCAGTGTCCGATTTTCCGGGGGTAGCTCAATGTGCCATAACAACAGGCAGCACAGGTTAGACTTTTTGTGCGGCGTTCTTCATTGAATGACCGACATCAGCAATGTTCGCAAATGCGGAAAACAGCCTTTCATATCAGTATCATTGCGCCGGTAACAAAATCGTGTTTACTGTTTGCATATCAGTATCATTGCGCCGGTAACAAAATCGTGTTTACTGCTTGGGAACATTTCTTAAGGTCTAATTCCCATTGTTCCAACTTGCTCAAAACACATTATACGATTGGGCCGGATATCTGGGTGTAGGGTTCTACTTAGCATCATATGCGCTTTTGCAAATGGGCCTTGTCCGGGGCTCGCATTATCCCTACGCAATCATGAATCTTTTCGCAGCCAGCCTGGTTTTGCTCAGCCTTTCCGTAAAATTCAATTTGTCGGCCGCGATCATTCAGATCATGTGGATCATCATCAGCACCTTTGGGATTTGCCGCCTGTATGTGATTGAACGGACCACGCGGTTCAACGAAAACGAACTCAAGCTTATAAATGATGTCCTGTACGACATGCCCAAACCACTTGCCCGCAAGTTTCTGAACCGGGGGATTTGGATCGACGCGGACGTGGGAACGGAGCTTACCCGGGAAGGCGAAGAGGTTGAGAATCTCATTTATTTGCTGAGTGGCCGGGCGGACGTCATTTCGCAGAGAAAAAGCGTCGCGTCGATCAAGGGCGGTTTCATCGGCGAAATGAATGTATTGCAGCCGGGCCCGGCCTCTGCCACCGTCATCATTGACCAGCCCGCCCTGATTTTCACTGCTTCCGGCGAAGCGTTGCGCAAGACCGCGAGTACCGACAGCGAATTTCGCGCTTACCTGCAAGAGCATTTGGCCTTGGCGACACGCACCAAACTGATCGAAGCGAATAGTCGTTTGTTGCAATCAGAGCAACGCAAGTGAGCGCATTTACGGATGCAAAGTCTGCCAGTCCACGACTAAAACAGGCGGCCATCGGAGTTGTTATCGGGTTTGACAACCTGGGACACGCCGTTGCGCTCGCTGCCCTTGTGTTTGCCGGAGAGATGATCGCGGGCGCGACGATCGGCATGATCATTTTTCTGGTGGCGGCCATTCTGGGAACGCTTTCTCTCAACACGCGCCGCTCTTTCGCTGCGCCGATGTTTTCAAATGTGCAGAACGTTCCTATCGCGGTTCTGATTCCGGTGATTTTTCTGATCCACACCATGGACCTGAACGACAGTGAAAAGATACTGAATGTTCTGTTGCTCCTTGGCCTTACGGCCATAATGACCGGAATCGCCATGATTGCGATCTCTGCGTTCGACCTTGGCCGGATGATCCGCCTTATGCCCTTTGCCGTCACAACCGGTTATCTGGCCGCATCTGGCACACTTCTTATCCGTTCTTCCTTTTATGTCGTTTGCGAAGGTCAGAATTGCAGCCTGCTGACAATTTTTTCCAATGCGGGCTCGACCGGACTTATACCTGTGCTGACAATTTTTTTTGCCATGTTGTTGTGGTGTGCCGCCAGGCTTTCAAAGCACTTCGGAACGGTATCCTGTGTGGCCCTGAGCATAGCCCTTTTCTACCTGGTTTTGTTTGTTTTGGATGTTGACGCCACTGAGGCGCGAAGTGCCGGGCTTTTACCTGAGAATTTGAGTGCAGCAAGGGACGTTCCGGATTTTGCCGCCTCATTTTCCGCACTTAAATTTGATATCATTCTGGAAAACTGGCCCATTGTCACTGCGGCAATTCTGCTTGGGATTTTCGGCGCAATGCTGAATGTGGCCGGTGCGGAAATAGCCGTCGGGCGCGATGTGGATACGCGTCAGGAAACATTCCGCGCAGGTGCAGTCAACCTGTTGACGGGCTGTTTCGGAAGCAGCGTCAGCTATGTTAGCCCCGGCAACACTGCCATAGCATCCATGATCGGGGCGAAAGGCCGGTATGCTCCGTTTGCAGCCTGCATTGTGATGGGCGGTGGCGCGTTGTTTGCCAATGAGATTTACACCAGCGTGCCAAGGTTTGTTTCTGCCGGCCTGCTGATGTTTCTGGGGATTTCAATTGTCAATAAATGGCTGCTGTCCGAGTGGCGCCGCCAGCGATTTTCGGATTGGCTTTTAAGTTTCGCAATTGTCGCGGTTGCGCTGACTCTGAAGATGCCGACCGCTATTGTCCTTGGCATCGTAACGGCGTCTTTGATCTTTGCGGTGAACTATGGCCGCTTGTCAGTGATACGAAACTCGGCAAACCTTGGTCGCGTCCGCAGTACGGTTGACCGCGGCCCGCTTCAAACCGATTTTCTGGATCAGCATGGGCATGAAATTGCAGTCGTTTCCCTGCAGGGGTTCCTGTTCTTCGGATCGGTCATGCAGCTTTCGGCGCACATTCGTAACCTCTTGAAACAAACCCAACCTGTTAACACTGTTGTCCTGGATTTCAGAGGGGTCAGCCGAATAGATGGGGCGGCGATTGTTGCCTTGCATAAACTTGAATTGCTGGCATCCGAGAGGTTCGCTCAGGTGATCCTTTGTGAACTGAACCCACATGTCTTGCAGGAAATCGAGCGCCGATCGGTTCTTGAGGGGAGCCGCACGTTCAAAGTGTATGACACTTGCGATATCGCGCTTGAAACCCTGGAGGATGATTTGCTGCGCCGTTTGCCTCTTGCAGCCAGTGAGGAAACCGCAAAGTCTGCTTTGATTGAAATGACGGGCAGTCAAGACATCGCCGAGCGGTTTTTGACCATAATGGATCGCGAGTTGGTTCCGGAAGGCACATTGTTATTGAAGGAAGGAGAAAAGTCAGGCGACGTTTTCATTATAGATCAGGGTAGCTTATCGGTTTATATTAAAGGTAAAGATGGAAAGGATATTCGCGTGCTCAAACAAAAATCTGGGGCTATCGTCGGAGAAATCGCCAGTTATTCAGGCAAGGGCAGAACGGCGAACGTAGTCGCGGATAGTCAAACCGTAGTGTATCGTTTTGCCGAAAACCGTATAAGAGGTGTACAAGAATCTGAGCCAGTCTTGGCTGCGATTTGGCACAAGGGGATGGCTTCGGCGCTCGCCAAAAAATTGCAACGGACGAACCAAATTTTAGGTGATCAAACGTTATGAGTTACGACTTACTTCTAGTCATGTTGATTTTGTTTCAGACAAAGCATCTTGTTGCAGATTTTGTTTTTCAGTCGACTTGGATGATTCAAACAAAAGGTATCTATGGCCACCCTGGTGGCCTATGCCATTCGGGTATGCATGCGGTTCTGGGGGCTGCCGTCCTGTTGTTTGCACCGATTTCGATAGCGATGGTTGTTTTGATCTCTGCCGCCGAATTCATAGTTCATTACCATGTGGACTGGATCAAAGACCGAAAATTGAAAGAACTAGGATTTACTGCTAGTGAAAAAGGCTTCTGGATTTTGGCCGGTCTGGACCAGTTTGCTCATCAAGTTACCTATGTGGGTATGTTGTTGGTCATTACACGCGTTGCATGACCCGATCCAAATGCAACACGCAAGAGTGATAAAAGTTGATTTTATGTAAAAATTACTAGAAGGTTAGGCATATATACGCATTTCGCGCTTACTGATTTTGATGATATAGAATAGGGATTTCTGCATGGTGACGCATTGTGCATCTAGGTTGCTCCCGTTGATTGTGAGCCCACTGTTTTCATTTGTTTTGGATGTTCCGTCGGCAAGAGCCGAGTCCATGCAATCTGCGGTGCATGCGGCTGTGACGACAAACCCGAAAGCGCAGGCTGGAAAAGAGAATGTAAAGGCGTCAGCGCTTGAGCTGCTTCAGCTCGAAGAGGATTTCATGCCGCGCCTCTCTCTTTACGGCGACGCTGGTGCGCAGTATTTTGATGACCCGACGCGATTGTCGCCCCAAGATAACCGTCGTACCCGCTTTGGGCGTGAAATCGGACTGGCCGCAGAAGTAACGCTCTTTGATGGGTATCGACGCGCAAACCGGGTTTATCGGAATTCAGCCAGGGTAGATGAATCGATCTTCAAGTTGCTGGATGCATCAGAGACACTCGCCCTGAATGCGGTCGAGGCATATATTGATGTCGTTCGCCACACTGACTTGCTTGGTGTTGCGGATCAAAACATTCGCCGACATGTTGAAATATCGCGCTCGGTCAAGAAGTTGGTCAAGGTCGGCCGTCTGTCATCAAGCGACGAGTTTGAAATAGATGAACAGTTGCTGGCAGCACGGTTGAGCCGACTGGAAGTCAACCAAGCGCTCGAAAATGCGAAAGTGCGTTATGAAACTGTGATAGGCCATAAGCCGACCGCCAACATGTCTGTCCCAAATGTTCGAGAGCTTCCGGATACTCTGCGCGAACTGTTAATTCGAAGCGTGAGCAATAATTTCCGGGTGCGTTTGGCTGATACCCGCGTTCAACAGAGCAAGTACCAAGCCGGAATAAACCGCTCAGATGAACTGCCGGAATTGAAATTGCGTGCAGGTATCCGCCACGGCGCAAATCTGGATGGATTGTCCGGAAATGAGTCTGATGCTTTTGTGGGGATTCAGCTTAATTGGGATTTGTATGCCGGAGGCCGAAAGGCTCGCAGTTCGGCCCTGAGCCGTCGAACGAGCGAGGCTCTGGCTGAAAGAGCGGAAGTTGTCCGCGAGGTGCAGGAACTGACGTCCAGAGATTGGATTTCTTATGGCACCGGGATAGAGCGCACTGTTCTTCTGGGTAATCAGAGGGCGGCTGCGCGCAAGGCGGCGGATCAATATCAGATGCAGTTTGATGGCGGTACACGAAGCCTGTTGGATGTTCTGGATGCCGAAAGAACCTTTTTCAACGTACGGTTCGAAGAAGTGAGCGCGAAAGCCAGCCTAGCCTTCAGCCAATTCCGGCTATTGGCAACGCAAAGTCAGTTGGCCAACTATTTTGGAGCCCGTCCGGCGGATGTGCCGCTTATGCCCAATTACGAGAAGCGTGCACGCGCGGGCCGCCCTGCTGCTATTTTCAACACTGAGATCCGTGCCCTCGAATGAAAAATAGCGTGACAGCGGAGCGCTTGGAAACGCCCTCTGGGTCTCGGCCAGGATCCGAAAAAGAGCCTGCTTTGGCGACTGCGGCATGGCTCGCTTCTTTCCACGGGTGCCCATGGACAGATAATGCCGCTACGGCGCGCCTGCCTGCAAATTATGAAAGCAGTGACAAACCCAATCTTGTAAGACTGTTGGCCGCGGCCGGATTGAAAGCCCGTTTGGTTCTGCGGAAACCTAAGGAAATTGATCCCGCAGTCCTGCCCGCTGTTGTGTTTAGCCGCTCAGGTAAGCCGATCATTCTGGTTGAATTTTTGGATGGGCAGACAAAAGCACGCATTCTGGAACCTGGGAATGAGGCCTCGGAGAGTGAAATCAAGCTGTCGGATCTGAAGCGGCGCATCACAAACGAGGTCATGTTGGTAACCGTCGACGATGAAGGAGCCGAACGCCGACTTTCAGCGGATCGAAGCAATGACCGCGGACACTGGTTTTGGCGCCCGATGCGCGAGAATTGGGGCGAATGGGGGCAAGTGTTTTTCGCGGCGTTATGTATAAACTTACTTGGTCTGTCGCTGCCGATTTTCGTCATGAATGTATATGACAAGGTTGTTCCGAATTTGGCCTTCGTGACGCTTTGGACGCTTGCGCTTGGCGTGAGCATCGCATTGATACTGGATTGGGCGTTGCGTACCGTCCGCGCAGGTATTGTCGAGCGAGTCGGACGACGACTCGATAACAGAATATCGGCAGGACTTTTCCAACATGCGATGGCCTTAAGGCCAGAGGACTTTTCTGTAGGGTCAATTGGCGTCGCGAGCCACATTCGTGATTTTGAAACAGTACGGGAATTCTTCGGATCTGCGAGCTTGCTGTCGCTTATCGATCTTGTTTTCATCGGTCTGTTTTTTGTTGTCCTGTATTTCATTGTCGGCCCCCTTGCATATGTCCCGATGATTGCGGTGCCTGTGATGCTGGTGCTGGCGCTCGCGGCACAGGTGCCGCTTGGGCGGGCGACACGCGATACCCAATCCTTGTCCCGGCGTAAAAACACGGTTCTGATCGAAACGCTCTCCGGTTTGGATACCGTAAAGTCGCTCAACGCAGAGCCGGAAATGCAGCGGGAATGGAACCGCTCAAGTGCGATCGCGGCACGAATAGGCGGGCGCGGCCGGTTCTGGTCCAACTTCACGGCCAATGGCACGATGGCCATACAGCAGTTTGTAAGTGTGGGCATCGTTGTTTGGGGGGTGTTTCTTATTGCGGAAGGCAGCATTACGGTTGGGGCTCTGATCGCCGCCAATATACTGGCCAGCAGGGCGCTTGCTCCGCTCGGCAACATAGCACAAACGATATTCCGGGCGCAGTTCGCATGGAGTGCATTGAAATCTCTTTCCACCTTCATGGCGCTCCAGCCTGAGCGGGATCAGAAAATTCATAGCAATTTCAGAGTAAGCAAGGGTGCGGTTCAACTGAGCGATGTCACCTATACCTATCCAAACAAAGAAGTGCCCGCGGTTAGGGATTTTTCCTTAACGATCAAACCGGGCGAAACCATTGCCCTGTTGGGGCGGGTCGGATCGGGCAAAAGCACACTGGGTAAGCTTCTCAGCGGACTGCTGGTGCCCCAACGCGGAACCATCCTCATCGACGGCCACAGTTTAGGTCAATATGATCCGTCCGAGCTGCGGTCGGGGGTCGGATATCTGCCGCAGGATACCGAGTTGTTCACGGGAACGCTTCGCGAAAACCTGCTGATCGGATGCAGGTCTGCACCGCCCGATGAGATTGACAGGGCGCTGCACTTGGCTGGTGCGGACGAGTTCATCTCGACGCTTCCCAAGGGTCTTGACCAGTTTATCGGTGAAAGGGGCTCCCACCTTTCCGGCGGACAGCGTCAGGGCCTGGCGCTTGCCAGGCTCTTGTTGCGCCGGCCCAAAATTGTTTTTCTCGATGAACCGACCAACGCAATGGATCGCGACATGGAAACCTTGGTTGCCCAGAGATTGCGCGAGCTACCGGATAATGAAACATCGCTGATCCTGTGTACGCACCGCCCCGCACTTGCGAATTTGGCTCATAGAATGATTGTGATGGATTCCGGACGAAAGGTTCTTGATGGACCGCGAGACGACGTGATGTCCAAGCTAAATGCCGTGGGCATCAAGAAGCAGGCGGGGGAACATTAACTATGTTCGGAGCCCGGGTTGAAGAAGAATTCGTCAACAACGCTAATAGTCGTCCCCCGAGGGAAACGGGCGGATCGATCAAGTTACTTCTTGCAGTTCTGATCGCCGGATTAGCTGGTTTCATGTTTTGGGCCGCGAATTATGAAATCGAAGAAGTCACACGCGGACTTGGACAAGTTGTGCCGTCCAGCCAGATACAGGTTATCCAAAGCCTTGAGAGCGGTATTGTTTCAAAGATTAATGTTGAAGAAGGCGACATTGTGAACGCCGGTGATGAACTGATCCGAATTGATGACACTGCGGCCGGTTCCCAAGAGGGCGAACTGCGCAAACGTGAGGCGGCACTTCTTGCCGAGTTTGTCCGCATCGAGGCTGAAGCCACGAACTCTGGAAATTTGGTTTTTACCAACGAGCTTCAGTCCCGAGCGCCTGATGCTGTTGCGGCGCAACGGGAGGTGTATCTGTCCCGAAGAACGCAGTTCGAGACTGAAGTCCTTGTTCTCAGAGATCAACTTGCGCAAAGAAAAGGCGAGTTGGAAGAACTCGAAGCGCTTCGGGAAAAGCTGCAAAAGCAGGTTGCGCCATTGCTGAGAGAACTCGAACTGACCGAGGGGCTTGTCGAAAGCGGGGCGGTGCCCGAGATCGAATTTTTACGGCTGGAGGGACGTCTGGCCGAGCTCGAGGGCGAGCTTGCGATCAGCAACGCACGCCGGCCTAAAACACGGGCCGCAATCCGCGAAGCTGAAAATCAGATCGCCGCCGCGCAATCCTCTTATGTGTTGGCGGCGCGTGAGCGTATGACGCTGGTCCAAGCCGACTTGTCGGTGCTTAAAGAAGCGTTGCGTGCCGCAACTGACCGAGTCACAAGAACCAGCCTGCGCGCACCGGTGCGTGGCGCAGTCAAAACAGTACACATTACAACGATTGGTGCTGTTGTGCAGTCTGGAGCCCGGTTGGTCGAGATCGTGCCCATTGATGACCGATTGCTGGTCGAGGCACGTATCCGGCCCAAAGATGTGGCTTTTGTTCGCCCGGGCGATCCTGCATCGGTCAAGATTACAGCATATGATTATACCACCTACGGCGATTTGGATGGCCGGGTGGAACGTATTGGCGTAGATACGATTGAGGATAGCGAAGGAGAAAAGTTTTTCCGGGTCATGGTACGTACCGAGGAAAGCAACCTAGCCGAAAGAGGCGAAGCCCTACCGATCAGCCCGGGCATGATCGCTCAGGTCGACATTCAAACAGGTCGGAAAACGGTTCTGAAATACCTGATGCGACCCTTCTCTCGTGCGAAGGCCGAAGCATTGCGCGAGAGGTGATTTATTTCGTCTCTGCAACGTAAACTCCATCCCACTCGTCGCCCGGCGCGTTCTCCGAGAAGGCTTGAATTCTCCGAACATAGAGGGCCGCATAGTCGGCAATGTCTATGTGTAATGCTTTCGCGTCACCCATGAGGCGATCCAAAGCCGATTGCGCGCCCATCCAATCTTTTTGATTATAGGCGGAGCGCATTGCTGAATTTGTCTCGCTCAAAGCGGCAAAGGCACTGTCTTCACGCATTTCAACCCCGCCCAAAAGGCCGAATATGCGCTCGGGCCGCGTCTTTCCTTTAACGCGGATCAAGTCCAGTTCAATGACTGCAAACTCGCGTTCGACAGCCCGCGCGGTGCTTTCGCCCAGAACGATTTTGATCCCGTAGGCTTTTGATTGCCCCTCCAGGCGTGATGCAAGGTTCACCGCGTCGCCAAGGGCTGTATAGTCGAAGCGTGTATCGCTGCCCATGTTGCCAACGATGCAGGTCCCGCTGTTGATCCCGATGCCGACATCGATTGGCAAGACGTCTTCATCTTCGGCATTTTGCAGTCGGATGCGATTGAATTCCTCGATGTCTTTTTGCATCGTGAGAGCGGCGCGGCAAGCGGCATGTTCGTGGTCGGCGGTTTCAAGGGGCGCATTCCAGAACGCCATCACGGCGTCTCCCATGAATTTGTCAATCGTTCCGCGTTGATCCAGAATGGGTTTCGACAGCACGGTAAGGAATTGGTTCATCAGCTTTGTCAGCCCGCCGGGATCCTCTCGATATTTCTCGGAAAGAGAGGTGAATCCTCGGACATCACTGAACAGAATAGTCAACTCGCGCCGGTCGCCGCCGAGCGAGAGCTGGTCGCGATTTTCCGCAAGGCTCGCGACCAGATCCGGAGAGACATATTGACCGAATGCGGATCGGATATGTTGCCGCAGGCGTTCCTCGCGCAGATAGTTCAGACTGGACATCAGCATAACTGATGAAATGATGCAAAAGGCAGGCCATACGGGATCAATGAGAATCTGGTTTGTACTGAACAGATAGTAAGAACTGCCAGCCCATCCCACCGCCAGAGAAATGGTCAAGGCAATCATCAGAGCCGCACCACTGCGTGGAGCGATCAGTACCACGAAGAAAGACAAAATCAGCGCTGCGACAAGTTCAACCGCAACAGCATAATTGGGACGCTTAAGAAGCGTTTTGGACAGGATATTTTCCAGCAGTTGGGCGTGAATCTCAACTCCAGGCATCGGTTTCCCCAGAGGTGTCGGGCGAAAATCCTCTAACCCGATCGCCGAGGTTCCGATCAAAACCAGATGCCCGGCCAATCGCTGAGCAGGCAGGCGATCTGCCAGAATGTCTGCGGCGGAAACATAGCGCGCCCGCGATGAGGGGCTGTAATATGGCCATACCGAGCCGTCAGAGGCTGTTTCGATAAACTGTCGTGCCAGTACGACGCCTTCGATCCCGGCTTCATTCACGCGAACCGCAAAGGCGTCGCCCCCCGTTGCCACCCTCAGCAGTTCCGGCGCAAGCCCAAGACGTATCTGATCCTGAACCCGCATTACGACAGGCACACGGCGGTAAATTCCATCTTCATCTGGTCGCACCGAAAACATTCCCCGCCCGGTCGCCGCGTCCTCCAGTACAGGCAGATTCTGCAAGATATCCGGAAAGCTATTTAAAAACTGATGAGGGTCTCCGCCTATCACAGCGTGCGCTACGGCGCGCATTTTGACCTTGGTGTCTCTGTTTGCGTCATTCGTCCGTATACTGGATTGCCCAAGTATCACCCGTGAGCTGGCGATCGCCTTTGCAAAAACGTCGTCATTCCGGGGCATGCGCCTGAGTTCTTCGAGCACTTCAGGCGTAAAAGATGGATTGTCCTCGGCAATCTTTTCCGGCGACAACCGATCGGGTTCGGAAAATACGATGTCAAATCCAAGAGCCACAGCGCCGTTACGCGATATGCCTGTTACCAAGTCGCCCATGCGCGTGCGCGGCCAGGGCCATTGCCCCAATTCCTCAAGGCTGGCGTCGTCAATATCCACAATCGCTACCGGCAACCTTTGTGGTTCACGCGGCTTGATACGCTGGTAGAAATCAAAGGCCGTGAAGCGCATTTCCGATACGATGCTGGGGTCCGCGATGCGAATTGCAAGCAGGCAAAACACAAGAAGCGCGCCCAAAAGGCGACCCAAGCCAATGCTTTGAAACAAGCCCGTGAGGAGATCTGCGTAGCGCAACTGTAAAAATACCCCGCCGCAAGAACCGAATTGCTTCACCAAAGACGGCAAAATGCACGCCGTCAACAGTCAACTTTTTGTGTCCACTATAGACGGGAAGGGCGAAATTCGACGTTCGCCGCTAAAATTTTGCTCCGAATCGTCTAGGTGTGTATGCTGCTTCAATAATTTTATGTTTATTTTGGGGCGAAACCATGCGTGACATTGATTTTTCAGAGCTATCCGTGATCGACGGAGATGTCATCTACCTTGATGCGACCGGGGTGTCTCAGGTCACTATGCCCGATGCCGGTCAGCTGTTTTCAGGTGAATTTGTCAGGTTCGGATCCGATTTGATTGTGCAGAGTGATGGCGCGCCCGATGTCCGGATAACCGATTATTTCCGCCAAGGGGAACCCGCTGATTTGCTATCTCCCGATGGCGCAATTCTGCGCGGAGACCTTGTTGAACGCCTGGCTGGCCCCGAAGCGCCGGGTCAATACGCGCAAGTGGGCGAGACCCAGTTGGCCGATCCAATCGGTCAGGTCGAATCCGTGGAAGGTATTGCTTACGCACAACGCACGGACGGTACGCGTGTAGAGCTTGATGTCGGCAGTCAGGTTTATGAAAACGACGTCGTTTTTACGCAAAGTGACAGCAAGGTGTCGGTGACTTTTGCTGACGGTACTATCTTTTCGCTCGCTTCAGATTCTCGGATGGTGCTCGATGAATTGGTTTACGAAGTGGGTGGAGACCAGAATAAGGCTGTTTTCGATCTCATTGAGGGCGGCTTCGTGTTCATCGCTGGCGAAGTGGCTAAAACCGGTGACATGGACGTTAATACGCCTACCGCCACCATGGGCATTCGGGGAACCACAGTCAAAGTTGATATGGAGACAAAGGCTGGCGTTACTACAGTTTCTGTATCGCTCAATCAGGATCCGGACGGCGGGTACGGCGAAATCGAGTTGCTGGATCTCGAGGGTAATCTGATCGCGACGATAACCAGCAGCGACAAGAAATGGATAATTTCGCCTGTGGATGGCGAAACGCAAGCTGTTGACCGAACGGCTGGTGATTTTGCCGATGACGCCGATATTCTGGCTGATGCAGCCAACGCTTATGCTCTTGCCTATGGTCGTGTTGAGAATGGCGAGACATTCGTCGAACTCGGAACAAGCAGTCGGCAGAGAGGTACCCAGAATCCCGTCGGCGAGAACGAGGCGAACCCTCAGAATGATGGTGCGCCGGGAGATAAAGGCAGAAACGATTTAGACGATGAACCTAGTGGCGGAAATAACAACAATACATCTGACGGGTTGGAAAAAGAAACCAGATTTCAGACTGACGAAGAGCCGGTCGTGCGAGTGGTCCAAGACGACAGTGTGACCAATGGCGAGGACGCCACGATAGTCGTTTCTGTTCTGGCAAATGACACCGGTGATTCACTTACATTGGTTTCGGCGACGGATGGTTCGAATGGGACCACCACGTTAAATGGTGACGGGACGATCACTTATACACCAGATCAAAATTTCTCTGGTGTTGACCGTTTCACTTACACGGTCTCGGACGGTCAGGACGTCGACACGGCAGAGGTGACGGTCAACGTGACCCCGGTGAACGACGCGCCGGTGGCGCAGGACGACAGCGCCGTCACGGCCGAGGACACCAGCGTGCAGATCGCGGTGCTGGGCAATGACAGTGACGTCGACGGCGATGCACTGAGCGTGACCCAGGCGACGGCGCAGCACGGCAGCGTGCAGATCAACAACGACGGCACGCTGAGCTATACGCCGGATGCCGACTTCAACGGCACCGACACGATCAGCTACACGGTCTCGGACGGTCAGGACGTCGACACGGCAGAGGTGACGGTCAACGTGGGCGCGGTGAACGACGCGCCGGTGGCGCAGGACGACAGCGCCGTCACGGCCGAGGACACCAGCGTGCAGATCGCGGTTCTGGGCAATGACAGTGACGTCGACGGCGATGCACTGAGCGTGACCCAGGCGACGGCGCAGCACGGCAGCGTGCAGATCAACAACGACGGCACGCTGAGCTATACGCCGGATGCCGACTTCAACGGCACCGACACGATCAGCTACACGGTCTCGGACGGTCAGGACGTCGACACGGCAGAGGTGACGGTCAACGTGGGCGCGGTGAACGACGCGCCGGTGGCGCAGGACGACAGCGCCGTCACGGCCGAGGACACCAGCGTGCAGATCGCGGTGCTGGGCAATGACAGTGACGTCGACGGCGATGCACTGAGCGTGACCCAGGCGACGGCGCAGCACGGCAGCGTGCAGATCAACAACGACGGCACGCTGAGCTATACGCCGGATGCCGACTTCAACGGCACCGACACGATCAGCTACACGGTCTCGGACGGTCAGGACGTCGACA
>NZ_FWFJ01000038.1 GCF_900172365.1 Roseovarius gaetbuli | reverse complement strand
TCTTGGCCTCGCTTCCCGTCTTGGCTAGTGCCCGTCTGGTCCGTCCGGCGTCCCGGTGTGCATCACTGCGCCGCCGGTGAAGGGGGTTCTACGGTTAGTAGGGAAAACCCGCAACCCCTTTTTTGGCCTCTCGTCACATTTTTTTCAAAAACCTGAATTTTAATGGGAAATTAATGGCTTAGGTCATTTTCGGCATGAAAATCGGGGCCTCTGCGCAATAATGTTAGCGCATAGCATGCCCCCCCCTACCCCACATCTTGCGTTATCCACAGAGTTATCCCCAAGAGGTGCCTGGCCGCCCTCTTATAGACCGGGGATTGGGGGCGACTCAGGCGCCCCAAAAGGCGCGACTCGCCAAGATCTGGGCATTCGCCCGAGTCGGCCTTGGGGAAATCTCTGCTGATCCGGTCATTTTGCGAGTCGCAGAGCGCCCTGAGCGGGGCACTCACAGCTTATGCCGTCTGTTTTTTACGCAAAGGGCGGAGCCGAAGCGCCAGAAGCCCCAGAATCACGGCCAGATAGACCAGCGGTTCAATCTGAAAGCCCTTCACCAGCCATATAAAGTGAACCGCCCCCAGAATCACCGCCACATAGGTCAGCTTATGCAGCTGCCGCCATTTCGGCCCCAGCCTGCGCACCGACCAGTTATTGGACGTCGCCGCCAATGGCACAAGCAACAGGAAGGCAGTAAAGCCGATGGTCACATAGGGGCGCTTTATGATGTCCGCCCAGATCTGTGCCGGGATCTGCACATCCAGAACCAGCCAAACCAGCAGATGCAGCACGACATAGAAGAAGGCCGAAAGGCCAAGCGCGCGCCGGAACCTGATGAGGTTCACTCCGGCAAAGCGGCGTAGTGGCGTGACAGTAAGCCCCGCGACCAAAAGCTTGAGGGCGATGCCCCCCAGCTCGTGCTCGAGCGCCTTGATCGGCTCGATGCCAAGGCCGCCCGTCGCCCCCATATAAAAGAGGTAAGGCGCCGGTGCAGCGAGCAGTATATATACGGCCCATGTCGGCACCCTGCGCAGCAGCGCGTTGATCTGTTCGACCAGCAGGGTCATCCGCAACAGCACTCCCCCTTTTGGACCGGTGGGCAGGCCACGTCGCCGAAAGAACAATAGACACAGCAATCACCGGGCAGCGGGCGCAGGATTGCCCCACAGACCTTGCAGTCATGGAAGTACTGGCAGGCGTCGGTCGGCATGGTCTCGATGCTTGCCCGCCCGCATTCGGGACAGGTCAGGATCGAGATCAATTTGATGTCTTGCGCCGAAGCCATAGCCCCACCCCCATGATGATCAGACAAATTCCGAATACCGGGAACAGAACGCTGTCCCGGTAGATCAGCGGCACAAGCGACGTCAGTCCAAGCGCCGTCAAAAGAAACGGCAGGAGGCCGGTAAAGCAACAAAGCGCGGCAAAACCCGCCCCGACACCACCCGCCCACGCCATCATCCGGGCCATGCTCAGAAGTTCTTTCTCATATCCATCCCTGCGTAAAGCGATGCGACCTCGTCGCCATAGCCATTGAGCATCAGGGTCGGCTTGCGCGCCGAGAACAACCCGCCGCCAATCGCCCGCTCGGTGGCCTGTGACCAGCGGGGGTGATCCACCTCGGGGTTCACATTACTGTAAAAGCCGTATTCGCGGGCATTGGCCTTGTTCCAGGATGTTGGCGGCTCGTCCTTGGTGGCGGTGATGCGCACAACCGACTTGATGGATTTGAAACCGTACTTCCACGGCACCACAAGGCGGAGCGGCGCGCCGTTCTGATTGGGGATGTCGCGGCCATAGATGCCCGTCGCCATGATGGTCAGCGGATGCATCGCCTCGTCAAGCCGCAGGCCCTCGACATAGGGCCAGTCCAGAACCGGGTATTTCACGCCGGGCATTTCATCGGGGCGCAGGGCAGTTTCAAAGGCGATGTACCTGGCATCGGCCTGAACCCCCGCAAGAGCAAGAAGATCGGCAAGCTCGAACCCGTTCCAGGGCACGACCATCGACCAGGCCTCGACACAGCGAAAGCGATAGAGCCGCTCCTCGACGGTCATCTTGTCCATGATCTGATCAAAGCTATAGGTGCCGGGACGATCGACGAACCCGTCTATCTCGATAGACCAAGGGCTGGTGGTAAGGGCGTCGGCATAGCGCGCCGGATCGGCCTTGTCGGTGCCAAACTCATAATAGTTGTTATAGCCGGTGATCTCGTCCCAGCTATTGGCCGTCAACTCCTGCGCGCCCGCCGGAAGGCCGACTCCTGCAAGGCCAATCCCGGCCGCCGCCCCCGCCATCAGCTGGCGGCGGTTCAGAAACGCCGCCTCGGGCGTCACGTCACAATCGGACAGGGTGTTTTTCCAGCGATAGGCCATGCATCTCTCCTATTGGGTTTGACTTATATATAGAGAGATAAGGGCCTATCGCCAGAATTCTGATCTAACGAGCCATCACAAAGCCGCGTCTGAGTTGTAACTTGGGCGGATTTTGTTGAACGGGATAGAGGTGCCATCGGCCTGAACAATGCGCACATGGCGCCGCCGCATCAGGCGCGGTTCGCCCACGCCAACCGAATGGGCGATTGTCTCGACCTCCTTGATCACCGACTTGGCGTAATGAGCGACCTTCACATATTTGTCCTCGACCACAAGACCGGCCTGAAGACGTTTGTCGTGGGTGGTGATGCCGGTCGGACAAGTGTTGCGATTGCACTTGAGCGCCTGAATACAGCCAAGGCTAAACATGAAGCCGCGCGCAGAGGCGACAAAATCGGCCCCCGCACAAAGCGCCCAGGCAACATCGCCGGGATTGATAAGCTTGCCGGCCGCGATCATCCTGATCCGCTCTTTAAGGCCATAGCGGTCACGCAGATCGACCATCCGCGGCAGGGCATCGCGAATGGGCATGCCGACCAAATCCATCAAGGGCATCGGCGCCGCGCCAGTGCCGCCTTCGCCGCCATCAATGGCGATGAAATCGGGCGCGCAATCAGGGCCGCGTTCATTGATCAGTTGAAACAGCGGCTCCCAGGCCTCGGACGAGCCGATCACGGTCTTGAACCCGACCGGGCGCCCCGTCACATTGCGGATATGACAGATCACATCCAAAAGCTCGCCGTAGTCGTTGATATCGGCGTGGCGGTTGGGCGAGATACTATCCTGTCCAATCTTGATGCCACGGATTTCGGCAATCTCGGCGCTGACCTTTTCACCCGGAAGGATACCGCCCTTGCCGGGCTTGGCCCCCTGGGCAAGCTTGAGCTCGAACATCTTGATATGCGGGTTTTCCGACATCTTGCGCAGCTTTTCATCGCTCAGGTTGCCATCTTCGTCGCGCACGCCGTATTTGGCGGTGCCGATCTGATAGACAAGATCACAGCCCCCCGTCAGGTGAAACGGCGACAGCCCGCCCTCGCCGGTGTTCAACCAGATCCCGGCCTGTGCCGCGCCTCGGCTTAGCGCCTCGACCGCCGGGCGCGAAATCGCACCATAGCTCATGCCCGAGATGTTGAAGATCGACTTGGCTTTATAGGGGATCGCCGCGGTCGGCCCGATCAGCATCGGGGCGGTGACGGAAAACTGATCATCGAGCGGCGGAAAGACGGCCGGCACGAAAATCGGCGTGCCCGGCACACCAAGATTGCGGGTCGAGCCGAACGCGATGGTATTGCCCTTGCCCTTGGTGGCGTGGCTGACCCAATCGCGTTGCGCGCGGTTGAATGGCATCTCCTCGCGATCCATGGCGAAAAAGTACTGGCGAAAGAATTCGCCCAGCTTGGTGAACAACCCACGAAAGCGCCCGATCACCGGATAATTACGCCGGATCGCATCGCCGGGCTGGAGCTTGTCCAACACGTAAAACAGCATCGCCATAAGGACGATCGCCCCCAGCATCAGAACAAACAACAGAGCAAGAACCTGTAGGATTTGCATCACGTAAATCATCGGAAAAACTCCAGGGTCATCGGCCCGCACCGATTGGGGCCATTGCGGCGCAACCTGCGCCTTTAGCGACGATCAAACAACCCGCGAAACCATCGGCGAAGGCGCGCAAGATGCCAGTTGCGGGACATTGGCCCGCAAGCCCCATGGGCGGCGGGAAAGCCGACTGAACGCCCCACATCGGCGCAGGAGGTTTTCCGCCTTTTCACAAAAACGTGACTGGATGTTACAACACGCCCCGGCTTAGCGGGTTGGGCGTTTTCGTCAAATCGCATTGGCGGGAATCCCCGGTGAACCAATCGCGGTTTGGCACCGTAGCCCTGTTCATGATGCCCGTCGCGGCATCGTCATAAATGACGCTAAAACAGGAGATACTACTTATGCTGCGCAGAACTTATCTTGCCCTGACCGCCGCCGCCCTGATGGCCGGACCCGCCTTTGCCGATGGGCATGGACACAGCAAGGACATCGTCGATATCGCCGCCGGGAACGAGGACTTCTCGACACTGGTTGCCGCCGTTCAGGCCGCCGACCTTGTCGAGACCCTCAAGAGCGACGGCCCGTTCACCGTCTTTGCCCCGACCAACGCGGCCTTTGCCGCCCTGCCCGAGGGCACGGTCGAAACGCTGCTCAAGCCCGAGAACAAGGATAAGCTGGCGGCGATCCTGACCTATCACGTGGTTCCTGGTAAGGTGATGTCGGGCGACCTGAGCAACGGCATGACCGCGACCACCGCACAGGGCAGCGACGTGACCATCATGACGGAAGGTGGCGTCATGGTGAACGGCGCCAATGTCACCGCGGCCGATATCGAGGCCAGCAATGGCGTCATCCACGTCATCGACGCGGTGATCATGCCGCAATAAGCCCTTTGACCTCTTTGGGGGCGGCCACACTGGCCGCCCCCTTTTTGATTGCTGTCCGGGATTCGGCCCTGTCCGGCCAGATAGCCACTTAAGTATCCGATGATGTGTTACCGTGACATTCAATGGCTTTTTAGTTTGAATTCTGAAAGTTTGCTGAACAAAAAAGGCCGAAACGCGACGTTGGCCAAGTCGAAGCCAAACATGGGCGGCAACGCATGAACTCGCTGCACACAGCCACAAAACCAGCGCAGACGTAATCTGCTTTCCAAGATATTTCGAAGATCAACTCGGTCTTGTACTTCCCAAAGTTTTATTCGCCCCGGTGAACCCGCCAACATCCACCACTCAACGGGCCCTTTGAATCCAGACACCGCTTGGACTGCATAGTTGGGTCCGTGCCTCGACGCTGTAGCTTGTGGTTGGCCCGCGTTACTTTTGTTGAACCCTTTCGTTTTCGAGCCTAACGCCAGCGTCCCAAGCCCTTCGGCCTGGGATCACGGCTCTTGACCGCCCTTGCGCAGAAACACGTGTCGCCCCCGAGCTACGGATTGCCGATCGGCTGGATCAAGGGATACGCAGCCGACTTGATGCGATGCTGACCCAAAGCATAGACACCGTTGCTAAACCGGTTTGACCAGAACGCGCGCTGGATCCTTGGCGGCATATCCAGCCGTTTCTATCCGATTGCGAAGGGTCTGCAAATCTGGCGATACGTGCATGAACTCCTCCCGGTGATCATTCACGTTGGTGATGAGCCAGCCACCGGGAACAAGCGCCGTGTCGATCGCGCTGAAATATTTTTCAGGTTTGCGCACGTGTTCGAAGAATTCCGTGGCGATGCAGGTCTGCGCCTGTGGCAGGTCGGTGACCGGCCCGCCCACCTGTGCGTCGTGAAATTTCATGTCGATACCGTCACGATCGCAGAGCCAGATCAGGAAGTCTTTCCGGATCGTCGGGAAATCCACCAGCGCCAGAGACACCCCAATGCCGCGTGCCTTGAGCGCGGCAGCGATCCAGCGGGAGCCATGCGCAAGCCCGCAACCGTAGTCAATGACTGTGACCGTGTCGTTTCGGGCCACGTCGTCGAGCATCTCTTCGGCAAAGTTCCACGGCTTGAAGTCATAAGACAACATGCGCAGGAAATGCATGTGGCTGTGAAATCCGTAGGCTTCCTCGATCTCTTTTTCGCTGTCGGAAAAGAACGGCGCCATCACCTCATAACTGAGACCATTGAAGCGGCGAAACTGGCGTCCGCCGTGTCCGCCCTTGAACTTGTTCACTGACACCAGAAGCCTGTCGCGGGATTTGGCCCTCGTGGTTCGCAAACGCTTGGCATTCCAGTCGACGAAGGCTTCTTGTAGTTCGTTCAGTTGCGTCTCGTGGGTGTCGCCTGCAGTGGCATCAAGATTCATTTTGCGTCCTTTATACTTGGGCCTTGTTGTGGGACAGTGCTTTGCGCTGCTCATGCCGTCATTTTAGCCCACTATTCGGCTTTGGCTTCAAGTGCCTTTTGTTCGGCGGTGACCTGAGAGGTGGCCCTGGTTTTTCGACCAGTTCGCAGCCTTGTTAAGATGGATCAGAGTTTCGTATCAAGCTGCCATTCGCATGGGTTCGGTTTTGCGGGAATGGACCTCGTCGGGCGTCAAGGTTTCGGTGTTGGAGTGCGGGCGCTCGGCGTTGTCATAGGCGCGCCACTCTCCGACACTGGACTTCGCCCCTGCGCCTCTCTCAAATGCGTGCAAATATACGCATTTGGACCCGAGCGACCGCCAAAGGCGCTCGCGCCGGTGCATTGGCTGCCCTGGTCGGGACTGAACCCCCCTGCAAATTCCCAGCCAATGGCCACGCCCCGCCCGAGCGGCGCGGGCTTCCAAGCTTACCGAAACAGGGCCAGAATATCCTTCATCTCATTCGCGATCCGCCCCGGGCGCGTGATCTCGCGGATATGCTCCATGCGCTGCGTCGCCTCGGACCACGCCGAAGTGCCGAACAGATCCCTTGCCTGGTGCAGCCCTTCTACGATCGTATTGGGCTCCGTGTTCTCCAGTAGAAAGGGATAATCTTCGCCCAGGTATATGACGGCGTCATCCGTCGCGCGGGGCACCAGAATATTCGCGCCCACGGCCGCCGCAATGAACCCCTTGGTGAACGGCTTGGCCTCTTTCGTGATCCTGGGCCTCAGCGCCGGTGCGCGCACCGCATAATGCAGGTTGAAGTCTAGCAGATTGTCGAACACGCCCCCGATACCCAGGTCGTTTTCATATTTCAGCACATGGACATCGCCCTGAATGTCCGGCGGAATAAACACGTTCGATGGATGTCCCATGTACACGCCCCGAAGCTCTTGCTGATGTCGGATATGCAAGCCGTCCAGCCGCGGGTCGGCATGATGTGTCAGATGCATGATCGGCGCATCACTTTCATTTTGGCCCGCCTTTTTCAGGACATTGGACAACAGACGGCAACCGGCGTGGGACGCTCCGATATGAACATCCGCCCAGGGCGAGAAGCTGCGATAGGCATCGGCATCCACGTAATCTATGCAAATGCCGCGCGCACTTTTGCGCAGGGCCTCCATTCCCTGGTCGCCCAGCGGAACCGCCGCGCCCTTCAGCAAGATAACGATGGCGCCCCGGACCGTGCCGCAAACCTTTTGAATGTCGGTCTCTTCCCGGATCGGCGGCATGGGGCGCACCCGAAAGTCGAACTCATCCCCGAGATGTGCTTCACAAATATCCCTGAGCTGATCGCACCGCATGATCTTGGACCCGGCGCGCGCCATGCCCTTGCGATGCAGGAAGACGACGCGTTGTTTCATGTGCTCTCCATGGTTCTGTCCGAACGCTGCGATACACTGTGATCAAGCATGCTCCGCCATGTCCCTGCAACACCCAACAGTCCGGGAGGACCCGATGACTCACCCATTGGCTTGGCGCTTTAGCAAACGATCCCGCCGGTTACGATAGCGTTGCTGGTTGGGCGCAATTTCCGCGGCGCGCTCCAGCGCGGCGACTGCACCCTCGGTATCGCCCGTATCCCGGCACATATCGGCCAGATGCGCATGCAATTCTGCGGTACTGTCATCCATTTCGCAGGCCGCCTCGTGACAGGCCCGCGCCGCCGCGCGATCCCCTGCTGTCTCGTGGATCAGCCCGGTCAGGAAGTGCCAGAAGGCATGATCGGGCGCGCAGGCCCGACAGACCTCCATCTCGGCAAGCGCCCCAGCATAATCGCCCGTCATCATCCGGAACTCGGCCTGCCGCTTTCGCACCATCGGATCGTCCGGTGCGGCCTCAACCGCGCGCGCGTTCATCTCCAGCGCCCGTTCCGGCTTGCCCATCCGCGCCTCGAGCAGCGCGTCATAACTGAATGGGCCCGCCCCCGGCACACCGCCGTGATGCTTGGCCAGACGCGCCTGCATTTTCTTCAATTCGTGCGGCGCGTTCAGAAACCGGTCTGTCTTGCCGTCCATCGCGAACCAGGGCCACTCGATCGCGAGCGTCGACAGATCCGACGCCCGCCGCCGCAGAATCTTGTTTTGCTGCACCACGATATTGGTCTGCTGATACCGCACTGGCAGCACCAGCAGCGTTTCCCGGTCGAACGGCAGCGTCTCCCCCGCCCGCAGGCGGCCGCGTTTGATCATGAAGGTGCCTATCACCGTGACGTCGGGCAGCATCGGCTTTTGCCAGAACGCCCGCAGGAACGACCGCCGCGCGCGCTTGCGCCGACCCAGCGCACCCAGGATATGTGCCCGGACCGCCAGCCCCGAGATATAATTCTCCCGCCATTGATGCGGGTCGGCCAGCGCCCGGTTTATATAGGTCAGCGCCTCGTCCCACTTACCCAGGTACATGCCGTTTAGCGCATGAGCCAGTGGCATAAAGGCATTGTCCGCGCCCGCGTCCAGAATGCGCTGTCCGATCTCCCAAGCCTCCTGCTCGCGCCCGGCCTCCTGAAGCCGACGCGCCAGCTTGACGAAGACATGCGCCGCCTCGCTGGGCGTGATAAACGCCTCCGGCCCCTTCGCGAACCGTTCCAGCAGTCGGTCATAGGCGCGGTCGCGCTCCTCCACCGTCATGACCTCGTGGAAACACTTTCGCTCCTGTCCGCTCAGACGGGCGGCAGCGCGGCTGAAGGCGCTGATCGGCGGCGCCACGATCTCCGATGCGCGCGACATCGCGAACAGTTCCAGGAAATCGCGCTGCACGGTCTTGCACCCCTTCAGATCGACCAGATCGTCGATGCTGCCCGCCTGCGGATGCGCGGTGGTGAAGCGCGCGATGCTTTCGGGCTGGTCCGAGAACACCAGTGCCTTGGCCCCGCCGTTCTTTTCCAGGTAGGCCGAATACAATTCATCCGGCTCGATCTTGGCGGGCCATTCCTTGTGCTTCCACGGATCCGTGTTCAGGATGTCACCCCGCCGGATATGATAGGCGATGGTGCGCCTGCCCTCGTTGGCCGCCATCGCCGCCTCGATCTGCTCGATATGGCCCGCGACCACCGGGTTGAACCCGATACACGAGATGAACCCACGGAACCGCTCGCGCAGATCGCTGGCATCCTCCCACGGGAATTCGACGATCTCGAAGCCCTCGTCCAGAACAACATGCCCGCCACCCGCCAGATGCGCCTCAAGCCTTTTGGGGCCCTCGTCGTTCATGAAGGTCCAAAGCGGCTTGGCAATCGGACCGAGCGCCTCGAATTCCGCGTTCTCGATGAAATGGCACTCGATGAACGCCTCGCTGAACAGGTCCGTCGGCGTGGCCAACGTCGGTGCCATCGCTCCACGCGGAAACCAGTTGATCCGGAAATCGGTGCCGTAATCCTCGGACAGGCGGATCGCGTTCAGCATCATCAGAAGGCGCGCGCCCAGCTGATCCTTCCTCAATCCGATGAAAAGCCCGCGCGCCGGACTGCAGCTTGCCGCCATAGTTCCGCCTTTCCCAACCAAATCAATTCTTATACAGTCGCTAGAAACAGTGACAAGTAGTCCCTTCCAGGGCGAACGCGATGAGGTATTCGAGTATATGGTGGCCAGTCCCAAATTTTTTCTCGGCTCATTCCTTCGCGCCGAGAGCTCGGATTTCCTCGAATGGCTCGCATATCACCGGGCCGTCGGGGCCAGTCATGTCCATATTTTCACCGACCATAAGACACTGCGTAAAAGCCCGCTTTTCGATGCGCTCGCCAAGGCCGACGCGATCACCCTGCACCCGGTCCGCACCGACGGACACCCTGCCGAGGAGGACCGCAACTCCGCCCTGCGCTTCGCCGCGCTCGAGGCCGGGGAGAGCGGCGGGTACGGGCTTTATCTGCCGCGCGGCGAATACTTCAGGATCAACAGCACGGCAAAGACGGTTCAATCGCTGATGCGGACCTGCGGCGGGGCCGACGTGCTAAGCGCGCCGGTGCATGTCTTCGGCTCGGCGGGCCTGGTCGACCATATCCCAGGCCCTGTCCTTCACACCGCCACTGGGCGTGCCCCGCTGCCCGCCGATACCGCCGTCAATGTCGAGTTGCGCAGCGTGGTGCGGCTTGGCCGCTTCGGCCTGCGCACCCCCGAGGTGCCGACCGGCCCAGCCAGCGGCGAAAAGATCAAGTGGGTCAGCGGCGATGGTAGCCCTATGCCCGAACCGCTCAGCCGCCTGGCCTGGTCTGGAATGCCGACCGCCTTTGGCACCACCAAGGCAGCGGTTCTGAAACTGCCCGCGCCTTCAGTGGAAGCATTTCTGCTGCGCATGGCCGATCAGCCCGAGAAACAGCGCCCCGATGCCGAGGCGCTGGCCGCGCAGCTCGATGCGCTTGCGGCGATGACCGAAGCCGACCCCGGCCTGTCGGACTGGTCCGACGCCATCGCCCTTGAGACCGAGGCTCTTCTGGCGCTGCCCGGTGTGGCAGACGCCCAAGCGGCCCTTTGCACCCGCGAGGCGAAACGACTGGATGATTTGCGCGGCGAGGCCTCTGATCTCGGTCGCCTGCTGGCCGCCATCCGTGGAGATGCGCCGCCCGAAGAAAAATCCGCCGAGCCAGTCCCGGCGGCAAACCTCGAAGCCACGCCACCGCCCGCGAAAGAACCCGAAACCGGGCCCGACTCTACCATCGATTTACCTGCGTGGTTTGCCGAGATCCACACCAGCGGCGACAACGAAGGCTTCTACACCCGCTTGAAAAATCACGCGGTCATGTGCGTCCGCCGCGACGATGCCCGGCTCGTGGTGACATTCGACAACCTCTCAAACGTCAATAACCTCTCGCCCAAACGCGAACCCTGGGCCTACAAGTTCGTTCGCGACAATGGCTGTTCACATCTGTCGGTCATGGCGCGCCGGAAAGACTGGTACCGCGACCCGCAACTGATCGCCTATCTCGAAAAGCTCGCCGCCGATGGCTTCTTTGGCCAGTTCGGAAAGGTCTTCCTGACAGGCACCTCAATGGGCGGTTTCGCGGCGCTGACTTTCTCCTCGCTCGCGCCCGGCGCCACCGTAATCAGCTTCAATCCCCAAACCACGCTCGATGAAAGCATTGTGCCTTGGGAGGAGCGCTTCGGCTTCGGCCGACAGCGCGACTGGTCGCTGCCCTACAGCGACTGCGCTTTCGAAATAGACGAGATCGAAAATGCCTTTGTCTTCTATGATCCCTTCTTCACGCCCGACCGCCGCCATGCCGAACGGCTCGAAGGCGACAACGTCTTCCTGCTCAAGACATGGTGCTCGGGGCATTTCTCGCCCGTCTTCCTGCGCAAGGCCAACTTGCTCAAGCCGGTGATGCAGCACGCGCTCGACGGCACGCTGACGCCAAAGGTGTTCTACAAGATGTTCCGCGAACGCCGCAGCCTGCCCTGGTATCGCAAGGCGATGGAAAGCAACCTTGCCGAACGCGGCCATCCAGCGCTGGCCGAACGCGTAAAGCCCGCCTTCCGCAAACTCAAACGACAGGCTGCCGAATGACCGGGGCGCCCAAATTCCCGATCGCACCGGTCGGCGGCGGCCCGCGCATCATCATGACGACGATGAAGAACGAAGCCCCGTTTATGCTGGAATGGATCGCCCACAACCTTTCCATCGGGTTCTCGGGCTTCGTCATCTTCACCAACGATTGCGTCGATGGCACCGACTTGATGGCCCAGCGCCTCGACGAACTGGGCTTCTGCAGCCACCGGCCCAACCCCAAGGATGGGTCTCCGCCGCAGCACAAGGCGCTGCGCCGCTCAGCCCTGCATCCCTGGGTCCAGCAGGCCGAATGGTTGATGTCGCTCGACGTGGACGAATTCATCAACCTGCGCGGCGGCCTGGAAACGCTCGATGACCTGATGGAGCGTGTCGGCGACTGCGACGCGATATCCTTCACCTGGAAACTCTTCGGCTGCGGCGGGGTCGAAACCTATGAAGATGCGCCCGTCACGCGCCAGTTTCTTCTTGCCGACCACGAGGACCGCCCCTCAAACGGACGCGCCAGCGGCTTCAAAACGATGTTCCGCAACAACGGCACCTTCAGTCATTTCGGCCCGCACCGCCCCAAGGGCGTGCCGCCCGAGGAACAGCACAAGGTGCGTTGGTCGGATTGCGGGGGCAACCGGCAACCGATGGAAATGGTCCGGTGGCGCGCCTGGCCGGGCTTCAGCCACGAATACGCGCGCCTGCACCATTACTCGGTCCGCTCCATCGATAGTTTTCTGGTGAAACGCGACCGCGGCCGCACCAATCACATCGCACATGATCAATCCGAGTTGTACTGGGCCGACATGAACGTCAACCACGCCCGCGACGACTCAATCCTGCCTCATGCCGACCGGGCCCAACCGATGCTCCAAGCGCTGCTAGAGGACCCGGTTCTGGCTGATCTGCATGCCCGCGCCTGCGACTGGCATCGCGCCAAGATCGACGAGCTCCAGGCCCGTCCCGACTGGACCGATTTCCGTCGCTGGCTGCGCGACAACAAGCTCGGGGTTGGTCCCCGCGTCGCGCCTGACTAACGCAGCAAGCCTCGGGTTCCCGCGGCTATCCCGTCGCCCCCCCCTATCGCGCCGTGATCAACCGTCAGCGCCCAGCCACCGCTGCGGTAGAGATAGCCACGGGCGGCGCGGGTTGTGCCGACAGTCCAGCGGATGAGGCAGCTCTTTGGCCTCAACGGGCCGCATCTCGCCGATCCGATCACGGCGCAAAAGCGTGGCCTCCACCACGCGCGGGATCTCTTCGCCCTCGATCTCGACACTGCCCGACACGTTGTTGGCGTGCAGATGCACGGTGACGAAATCGTCCTTCAGCTTCTCCACGGCGGCCAGCGCCGGGTTCTGAAACCGCGGCTTGGTCAGCACCGAGGGCAGGTGATGCCATTCGATCACGATCATCCGGAACCGACGCAGCAACTCGCGCGGCGCGGCCGCCAGGGTGGCATATTCCGCCCCCTCGATATCCATTTGCAATATCAGGTCCTCGCCCGGCGCCGGGTCGGTGTCCTCTACCCATCTGAGCAAACTCATGGTGTCGCCCTCGTCGCGCGGGCCAAGGAACTTTGGCACAAAATCCGCCCCCGGTACATCCAGCGGTGGTTTCTCAACCGAGGCATCGGCCATGAACGACCGTATCCCGCGCTTGGCCAGATCCATCTCGAACGTGGCCTGTTCCGACACGCCCGGCGAATAACAGGCAGCGATGCCGCGCAGATCTTCGGGCACCAGATACCCGCCATCCCCGAAATCGCCCAGCCGGATCAGCGGCATACCCACCGCCTGGGGCCGCAGGAAACGGTCGATTACAGCCACCTGTTCGGGCGCGTGAAGCGTTCGGTCTTTCGTGCTGCTTGCGGGCATGGTTGCTCGGTCTTTCGATTTTCGCCAGTCTCACCAACCGGCAGGAAAAAATTCAACATCTATGACACTGATCTGCCTGGTCCAGGTTGATTGTTAGTGCATGTTCGGCCGCTGGTCCATCGGCACGATGGCTTCCGGAGCTGGAGGCCGGTCTCCCAAAGCGCTGCGGGGCCGTTTTGTGTGGAGTGTTTTCACCATCCTTCGCCCTCATTTCCGGGGCGCAGGTCATCCGGCCAGCGCGGACCTTGCTGATCCAGTTCTGTTGCAGCGCCGTGCTCGGCCATCACTCGAAACTTTGGATTATTGCTTGTCCGCCAGCTTGAGGCGTTCGCACCTGCCACACACTTTTATGGCAAACAGATGGTTCAAATTCTGCGTATTGCTTCTGAGGGGGGGGCGGCGCGCCAAGCCACTGGCGCGCCTGTGCAGGGCGCTTAAACGCCTGCGTCGATGATCGCACGGGCAAGGATCGGCACGGTTTGCGCATTGAGACCGGCAATGTTGATCCGGCTGTCGCCGATCATGTAAATCCCGTGGTCCTTGCGCAGGGTTTCCACCTGCTCGGGCGTGGCGCCAAGCCGCGAAAACATGCCGCGATGCTGGGCGATAAACCCAAACCGATCAGAGCCCGACAAACGGCGCAACTCATTGGCAAGGTCCTGACGCAGCTGCAGCATGCCAAGGCGGACCTCTTCCAGCTCTGATTGCCAATCGGCGCGCAGCGCATCATCGCTTAGCACCATGGTCACCAGCCGCGCGCCATGATCGGGCGGAAAGGAAAAGTTCTGGCGGTTGAGATAGGCCAGATTGCCCTGCGCCACCTTTTGCAGGCCCCGGTCCTGCGCCACGGCCATCAAGATGCCGGTGCGTTCGCGGTAAATGCCGAAGTTCTTGGAACAGCTTGCCGCGATCAACACCTCGGGACAGCTTTTGACCACAAGCCGGGTCGCCTTGGCGTCTTCTTCAAGACCGTCACCAAAGCCCTGATAGGCGATGTCGATCATCGGCACCGCGCCCTTGCGGATCAAAAGGTCGATCACCTCTTTCCATTGGCTCAGGTTAAGGTTGGCGCCGGTCGGGTTGTGACAGCAGCCATGCAACAGCACCACATCGCCCGCGCGCACAGCCTCAAGGTCGGCCATCATGCCATCGAAATCGACACCGACGGTTTCGCTGTCGAAATAGCGATACATCACCGTTTCAACGCCAAGATAGGCCAGAATGCTAAGGTGGTTGGGCCATGTCGGATCAGAGACGAACACCCGCGCATCCGGGTTGGCCATGCGCACAAGATCAAACGCCTGACGCACCGCGCCGGTGCCGCCGGGGGTGGCGACGGCGGCGACCTGATCGCGGGTGACGGCATCGCCGAGCACCAGATTGATCATCACGTCCGAAAATGCCGGATCGCCGGCCAGCCCGGTATAGGCCTTGGTCTCTTCCTGGCCCCACCACTTTTGCTCGGCGGCTTTCACCGCGCGCATGATCGGGGTCTTGCCCTCTGCGTCTTTGTAGACGCCAACGCCAAGGTCGATCTTGGTGTCGCGCGGGTCTTCGCGGAATGCCTGACCGAGGGCCAGGATCTTATCGGCGGGTTTTTCTTTCAGATTGCTGAACATCAGGCTTCTCCTGTGGCGACGGGAAGGGTCGGGAAGGCCCCCCATTCCGTCCATGATCCGTCATAAAGCGCGTGGTCGGTCTTGCCGATCCGTTCAAGGGCCAGACTGATGATTGCGGCCGTGACGCCGGTGCCGCAGGTGGTGATCACCGGCTTGCTCATGTCAACACCAGCCGCCGCAAACACAGCGCGCTGTTCCTCGGGGTCTTTCATCGTCATGTCGTCATTCAACAGATCGGTGTAGGGCACGTTCTTCGAACCCGGAATATGGCCACCGCGCAGACCGGGGCGCGGTTCGGGCGCCTCGCCGCGAAAACGGGCGGCCGAGCGCGCGTCGAGAATTTCGTAATCGCCAAGCTTGGCGGCCGCCGAGACCTGCGTCACATCCTTGACCATCTGGTTCTGGCGGCGGACCGTCATATGGCGGTCGCGGATCATCGGAGGCAGGTCTTCGGTCTCGCGGCCCTCGGCCTGCCACTTGGGAAAACCGCCATCGAGAACGGCGATGTTGTCTTGCCCCATCAGGCGAAACAGCCACCAAACGCGGGCGGCGGAAAACAGTCCTTTGGCGTCATAGACCACCACCTGATGGCCGTCACCAACGCCCATCGCGCGCAGCTTGGACATGAACTTTTCGACCGGCGGCGCCATATGCGGCAACTCGGAGCGGCTATCGCTGATGTCGTCGATATCAAAAAAGCGCGCGCCGGGGATATGCGCGGCGTCATACTCGGCCTTTGCATCGCGCCCTTCGGCGGCCATGAACATGGTGCCATCGAGAACCCGCAAATCCGGGTCTTTCAGGTGGCTGGCAAGCCAGTCGGTGGAAACAACGGTTTTAGGATCATCATGTGCCATGGGGGCCCCCGTTTAAGACCTGACTTGAGTACAGTCTGAGGGGCAAAAGGGCAAGACCGGGCGGCGCCTCTGCGCCCCTGCCCTGCCGGTTATTTCAGCACCACTTTCTTGATCTGCCCGACGACGATCATCGCCACGCCACCCCCAAGCCCGCCCGAGGCGAGTTGAGCGATGATCGCGCCGATATCGCCACCGCCCGCACCCGCGTCGAGCATCGCCAAGGCCTGATTGCCAAGCCCGCCACCAACGACGCCGACAATCGAATTGCCGAGAAAACCAAGGCTCGCACCCTTCATCACGCCACCCGCGACATTGCCGCCGACCGCGCCCGCAATCAAACTCAGCAAAAGTTCCATCGTTCGTTTCCTTGGGAAAAACCGCCGCTCACTCGCCGTGGCGCAACAGGCGTTGTTTCTGACGGCTCCAGTCGCGCTTGGCCTCGGTGGCGCGCTTGTCGTGGTTTTTCTTACCCTTGGCGATGCCGATCTTCATTTTGACCAGCCCGCGATGGTTGAAATACATCACCAGCGGCACAAGCGTCATGCCTTTGCGCTGTGTCTCGTTCCAAAGCCGCGCCAATTCCTTGCGCGACACCAAGAGCTTGCGGCGGCGCTTTTCCTCGTGACCAAAGGTCTTGGCCTGTGCATAGGGCGCGATATAGGAATTCACCAGCCAGAGCTCGCCATCTTCGACCATGGCATAGCTTTCGGCGATATTGCCGCCGTTCTGGCGCAGGGATTTCACCTCGGAGCCTTCAAGGATGATGCCGCATTCTATGTCATTCTCGATGGCATAGTCATACCGCGCCCGCCGATTTTCGGCGATCACCTTGTAGTTCGGATTTTCCTTTTCCTTGGCCATTTCGCTGTCCTACCGATGCGCGCGCCGACTGTCCAGCGATGCGCACACCGGCTGGCGCGCTGCGCTCGTGACTTGGTGTTATGTGGTTACTCTGCGGCGCTGCGCAAGCTGGACATCAAAAGATGGAACTTTTCGCCCTGAATCGCCACATGCCCGCGCAGCGCCTCTGCGGCGCGGTCCGGATCGCCTGCGCGCAGCGCCTCGACGATCGCCTTATGCTCGGCCATGGATTGCGACATCCGCCCGCGCAAGCGCAATTGCAACCGGCGAAACGGCTTGAGCCGCCGGTGCAGGCGCAGCGCCTCGTGTTCTAGGAATCCATTGCCGGCCTGATGATAGATAACGTGATGAAACCGTTCGTTTTCCCGGTAATAGGCATCGGCATCGCCGCCCTCGACGGCGGCACAGCAAGAGGCGTTGGCACGATCAAGCTCTTCAAGCGCGGCCTCGGAGATTCGCAGCGCCGCCAGACGCCCGCAGACGCCCTCGATCTCGGCCATGGTTTCGAACATTTCCATCAGTTCCACCGGCCCCGGCTGGCGCACAAAAACGCCGCGGCGCGGGATCTGTTCGGCAATGCCAGAGGCCACAAGACGTTGCAGGGCCTCGCGAATCGGGGTGCGGGAAACATCGAACTGGCGCGCAAGGCGCAGCTCGTCAAGCCGATCACCATCGTGAAAGCCGCCGGTAAAAACCAGCTCTTCCAGCGCATCCGCGATTATGTCTGCCCGACGAAGTTCCATCCGAAAAACCTAGCCTTAGCTTGATTTGTGCGCAAGATAGAAATTCTTGTATACAAAAAACTTGACTTTGAATTCGAAACCCAAAAGACTGCGGCTCATGCGTTCGGGCCATCTTGTCCGGACAAAATGGGAGGAAGACATGAAAAAATCTATGTTCACGGCAGCCGTTACTGCCGGGATGATGCTTATTGGCTCGGTTGCCAATGCCACCGACCTGCGCCTGTCGCACCAGTGGTCCAACAGCGACGTGCGCCACAAGGTTGCCCAGATCGTTGCCGATGAAGTCGCCGCCGCCGATGTCGATCTTGAGATCAAGATCTTCGGCTCGAAGTCGCTTTTCAAGCCGCGCGAGCAATACACACCCCTGAGCCGCGGTCAGCTTGACATGACCGTTCTGCCGCTCAGCTATGCAGGTGGCCAACAGCCATCCTATAACCTGACGCTGATGCCGGGCCTGGTGAAAAACCACGACCACGCCGCACGCCTGTCCAACAGCCCCTTCATGGAGGCACTCGAGGCCAAGATGGCCGAAGATGACGTGATGGTTCTGGTGCACGGTTACCTAGCGGGTGGCTTTGCCGGCAAGGACAAGTGCATCACCAAGCCCGATGACATCAAGGGCCTGCAAACCCGCGCGGCGGGCAAGGCGTTTGAACAGATGCTGGCCGGCGCCGGCGCCTCGATCGCGTCGATGGCAAGCTCGGAAATCTACAACGCCATGCAAACCGGCGTTCTGGATGCGGCCAACACATCGTCCTCGTCCTTCGTGTCCTACCGGATTTACGAACAGGTCAAGTGCTATACCCCCGCAGGCGACGTTGCCCTGTGGTTCATGTATCAGCCGCTGTTGATGAACAAATCCACCTTTGAAGGCCTGACCGAGGCCCAGCAGGCCGCGCTTTTGGCCGGTGCCGAAAAGGCCGAAGCCTTCTATCTTGAAGAAGCCAAGAAAGAAGACGCCAACTCGGTCGAAGTGTTCAAGAACGCCGGCGTCGAGATCGCACAGATGAGCGAAGACGATTTCGCCGCATGGCGCGAGATCGCCAAGGAAACCTCGTACAAGGCCTTTGTCGAAAGCGTGCCCGACGGGCAGGCGCTTCTGGATATGGCGCTCGCTGTCGAGTGATCTGACCTGATCGCGGGGCGCCCCACGCGCGGCGCCCTGCACCCCCAAGACTTACCCCGAAAGGAGGGCCGATGTCGGGCCAATCCATCTCCGGTGTGGCAAACACCGGCAACAGCCTCTTTCTTAAAATCGTTGCGGCCATTTCAACCTTTGCCGGTTGGGTCTCGGCGGGCATGATCACGCTGGCGGTTCTCATCACCTGTCAGATGATCTTTATCCGATTTGTCATGAATGGCTCGACCATCTGGCAAACCGAAGCCGTGATTTACCTTATGATCGCCGCCACCCTGGTCGGCCTGCCCTATGTGCAGCGCCTGCGCGGGCATGTGAATGTCGATCTTATTCCGATTGCCCTTCCGATGCGCCTGCGCCGGGGTCTGGCGATTGTCACGCTGGCAGTTTCGGCGCTGATCATCGCTGTGATGCTCTGGTACGGGTATGAATTCTGGCACGTCGCCTATGCGCGCGGCTGGAAATCCGACACTGTTTGGAGTGTGGCCCTGTGGAAGCCCTACATGGCGCTTCCGGTCGGCCTTGGTCTTTTGCTGCTGCAACTGATCGCTGATCTTTACGCGGTCATCATCCGCGTCGACGCACCCTTTGGAATTGAACAAGAGGGCCTTGCGGCCCGCGTATCTGGGGATCTTTGATCATGGACCCGCTCGTACTCGGGGGCCTTGTCGCCCTCATGACAATCTTCGTGCTGTTCTCGGGCGTGTCGGTGGCCATTGGCCTCCTGATCGTCTCGGCCGGCTTTCTGATCGCCTTTGACGGGATGCGCTCGCTCGAACTGATGCCGGAAATCCTGTTTGGCAAGCTCGATAACTTTGCCCTGCTGTCGATTCCGATGTTCATCATCATGGGCTCTTCGATCGCGTCAACGCGGGCGGGGGCCGACCTTTACGAGGCGCTTGAACGCTGGCTGACGCGGGTGCCTGGCGGTCTCGTGATCTCGAACCTCGGGGCTTGTGCGCTTTTTGCGGCGATGTCGGGCTCTTCCCCCGCCACCTGTGCGGCGATCGGCAAGATGGGCATCCCCGAGATGCGCAAGCGCGGCTATCCCGATGGCGTTGCTGCCGGCTCTATCGCGGCGGGCGGCACCCTCGGCATCCTCATTCCGCCCTCGGTCACGATGATCGTTTACGGCATCGCCACCGAAACCTCAATCGGGCGGCTGTTTCTCGCCGGGGTCATTCCGGGCCTGATGCTTGTGGGCCTGTTCATGGCCTGGTCGCTTTATTCGACCTGGAAGTCGGGCAATATCGAACTGCTTGGCGGGCGCAGCTATTCCTGGGCCGAGCGCTTTGAAATCCTGCCGCGCGTCCTGCCGTTTCTGGTCATCATCCTTGGCGTCCTCTATGCGCTTTACGGCGGCATCGCGACCCCGTCGGAGACCGCCGCAATCGGCGCGCTTTTGTGCCTGTTGATGGCGATCATCATCTATAAAATGTGGAGCCCATCGGCGATCTGGGTCGTGCTGCGCGACAGCACCCGTGAAAGCGTGATGATCCTGTTCATCATCGCCGCCGCCGGTGTGTTTTCCTACATGCTCTCAAGCCTGTTCATCACCCAGTCGATTGCCGAATGGATCGGCACGCTGGATGTGAACCGTTGGGTTCTGATGGCGGCGATCAACCTGTTCCTTCTGGTCGCGGGGTTTTTCCTGCCCCCCGTAGCGGTGATCCTGATGGCGGCGCCAATCCTGTTGCCGATCATCCTGACCGCCGGGTTTGATCCGATCTGGTTTGCCGTGGTCCTTACGATCAACATGGAAATCGGCCTTATCTCGCCGCCCGTCGGTCTTAACCTTTACGTGATCAACGGCATTGCGCCCGATATCAAGCTCAAGACGATCCTGCTCGGTTCGCTGCCCTATGTGGCCTGCATGATCCTTGCGATCATCCTGCTCTGCCTGTTTCCGGGGCTGGCGACATGGCTGCCTGATTATGTCATGGGGACAGCGGTATGAGTGTTCTCGCCGATCTTCTGGCCACGGTTTTCGAGCGCCGCTATCGTGGCGCAAGCGAACCGGACGCGCAGAACCGGAGCATCGAAGACCTCTCGCGCGACCTGCTTGGCAGTTCGGGCGAGGTGTCGGGCATGGCCCTCGCGCGGCTTATCCTTGATCGCTATGCCGGGATGGATGACGCGGCCAAGCTTGGCTTCTTCACCTTCCTGACCAACGATCTTGGCGTCGATCCCGAGACCGTGCGCAACGCGCTTGATGCCTTCGAGGCCACACCCGACCGGCGCACCTATCGCACCTTTCTCGCCGCAGCAGAACCGCCGCGCCAGGAACTTGCGCGCCGCCTGAATCAAGTGCCCGGCGCCACCGCACAGTTGGTGGCGATGCGGCGCGACCTGCTCCGGCTGGCGCGGGATAACCCGGCTCTTTCGGTGGTCGATCTTGATATCCGGCACCTGTTTTCGTCCTGGTTCAACCGCGGCTTTCTGGTGCTGCGTCCGATCAACTGGACAAGTCCGGCTGATATCCTTGAAAAGATCATCGCCTATGAGGCGGTGCATGCCATCGACAGCTGGGACGACCTGCGCCTGCGCCTGAAACCTGCGGACCGACGGTGTTTCGGGTTCTTTCATCCCGCCATGCCCGACGAGCCGCTGATTTTTGTCGAAGTGGCGCTGACCCGTGGCACACCGGGGGCGATCCACGACCTGCTGGCCGAGAACCGCGAGGCGATCAATGCCGATACCGCCGATACCGCCGTGTTCTATTCGATCTCGAACTGTCAGCCGGGGCTTGCCGGTATTTCCTTTGGCAACTCGCTGATCAAACAGGTGGTTTCCGACCTCTCGCATGAGCTTCCCAATCTCAAGACCTTCGTCACGCTCTCGCCGATCCCGGCGCTCACGAAGTGGCTGACGAGCGAGGGCGCCACCCTGCCCGATGATCCCGAAGAGCGTCGCCAGATCACCGCCGATTACCTGCTCAACGCCAAGCGCCCCGAGGGCGGCCCGTTCGATCCGGTCGCGCGGTTTCACCTTGGCAACGGCGCCTCGGTGCATGCCATCCATGCCGATGCAGACCTGTCGCCCAATGGCCTCGCGCAATCGGGGGGCATGATGGTGAATTACCTTTACGATCTGGCCCTGATCTCGCAGAACCACGAACGCTTTGCCACTGCTGGCAAAATCGCCGCCTCGCCCGAAGTGAGCGCCCTTAGCGCCGCACGGGCCACCAAAGACTGAAACAGAGGAACATCGCCATGGCCAACCCCCTTTATGACACGCTTTTTGGTCGCCATGCGGGCCAGACCGCGCCGTTTCTGCACCTCTCGGATGGCAGCACGCTCAGCTATGACGCCTTTCTGCGCCTGACCGCGCAATACGCCCATACCTTTCGCGACGCGGGCCTCGCCCCCGGTGACCGGCTTGCCGCGCAGATCGAGAAATCGCCGCAGGCTTTGGCGGTCTATGCGGCCTGCGTGCAGGCAGGGATCGTGTTCTTGCCGCTCAACACCGGCTATACGGCGGATGAGCTTGAGTATTTCGTGACCGACAGCGGCGCGCGGCTTTTGCTCTGCGATGGGGCCAAGGCCGATGCGCTTGCCCCCGTGGCCAAATCGGCCAAGGCCAGCTTGATGACGCTCAACGCCGATGGCAGCGGAAGCCTGCCCGACGCCGCCAAGGATCAGCCTGAGACATTCGAGACCACGGCGCGCGGCGGCGATGATCTTGCCGCGTTTCTTTATACCTCGGGCACGACCGGGCGCTCGAAAGGCGCGATGCTGACGCAGACCAACCTGTTGTCGAATGCCGAAACGCTGGTCGATTACTGGGCCTTCACCGAAAAAGACGTGCTGTTGCATGCGCTGCCGATCTTTCACACCCACGGGCTTTTCGTGGCGACCAATGTGATCCTTCTGGCCGGGGCGGCGATGATCTTTTTGCCGAAATTCGATCAGGACAAGGTGATTGAAACCCTGCCGCGCGCGACGACCATGATGGGGGTGCCGACCTTTTACACCCGGCTTCTGGATGATCCGCGCTTTGATCGCGCCCTGACCGGGCATATGCGGCTTTTCATCTCGGGGAGTGCGCCGCTCTTGGCCGAAACCCATGTGGCGTTTGAAGAGCGCACCGGCCATCGCATTCTTGAACGCTATGGCATGACCGAAACCAACATGAACACCTCGAACCCTTACGAGGGCGAGCGCCGTGCCGGAACCGTCGGCTTTCCGCTGCCGGGGGTCGAGCTTAAGATCACCGATCCCGATACCGGCAAGACCCTGCCGCAGGGCGAAATCGGCCTGATCGAGGTGCGCGGCCCGAATGTGTTCAAGGGCTATTGGAACATGCCCGAAAAGACCGCCGAAGAGCTGCGCAGTGACGGGTTTTTCATCACCGGCGATCTCGGGCAGATCGACGATCAGGGCTATGTTCAGATCGTCGGGCGCAACAAGGATCTGATCATTTCGGGCGGCTATAATATCTATCCCAAGGAAATCGAATTGCTGCTGGATGAACAGCCCGGCGTTCTTGAGAGCGCCGTGGTGGGCGTGCCGCATCCCGATTTCGGCGAAACCGTTGTCGGCTTTCTTGTGGCGCAAAAAGGCGAAACGCCCGATCTTGCCGCGATTGCAGAGGCGGCAGGCACCTCGCTGGCGCGCTTCAAGCATCCGCGCAAGCTTATCGTGCTGGATGAATTGCCGCGCAACACCATGGGTAAGGTTCAAAAGAATATCCTGCGGGCCGAATACGGCGATCTGTTCAAGCCCGCCTGACGCGCACTATCACAATGACGAATCCGGCCCTGCGCACCCCCGCGCGGGGCCGTTTTTGCATGTGCCGCCGACGCCCGCCTGCGACCAAAGTATGACGTCACATAAGCCTTTGATTTCACAAAACAAAGCTGGAAAAAACCGGCATTTTTATGCGCAAGGGTGGAAAGGTGCGGACAGGCCGAGAACCTTTGTTAAGATACCCGTAATAGGCGATCACAATTCAAAGGGAGCGCGCGTATGACATCTGCAAGACCCCATCCCTGCGCAAGGGTGTCGCGCGCGTGATGCGTTGGTGTGTTGCACTCCTTTTCGCCCTTGGTGTCCTGATCCGTCCGGCCTTTGCGGTCGAGGTCACGGCGGCCATCCTGCGGGTGGATTACCCGACGCTTTTGCCGGTCTCGCGGCTTGATCTGCGCCCCGATGACCTTGGCTTTGCCGGCGGCATTCTGGCGACCGAGGACAATCAGACAACCGGGCGGTTCATGGGTCAGACCTATGCGCTTGAGACCGCCGCAACGCCGCCAGAGACCGCGCTTGCCACCTTTGAGGCGCTGCAGGCCAAAGGCATCCGGTTCTTCGCAGTTCAGGCCCGCATGTCAGAGCTTTTGGCAATCGCCGATGCCGCCGGCCCCGATACGGTGATCTTCAACACGCTGGCGCCCGACACCGCGCTGCGCAGCGAAGACTGTCGCGGCAATATCCTGCACGTGGTGCCCTCGCGAAAGATGAAGACCGATGCGGTGGCGCAATTCCTGATCTGGAAGAAATGGCCGAAATGGGCGCTCATTCACGGCTCTCACCCCGAGGATCGCGCCCTTGCCGACAGCTATCGCGCCTCGGCGGCGAAATTCGGCGCGCGCATCACCGACGAGCTTGAGTTTACCGATACCGGCGGCGCGCGGCGCACCGATACGGGGCACGTCCTTGTGCAACGGCAATTGCCGCTGTTCACGCAACCGCTTGACGGCGCAGAGGTGATCGTGACGGCGGATGAAACAGACGTTTTCGCCACCTACCTGCCCTATCACACATGGTCGCCCGCGCTCATCGTGGGCTCTGCTGGCTTGCGCCCGCTCAGCTGGCACCCCGCGCTAGAGGCCTGGGGAGCGACCCAGTTTCAGAACCGCTTTGAGAAGCTCACAAACCGCTACATGCGCGCCGAGGATTACAACGCCTGGCTGGCGCTTCGGGTGCTGGGCGAGGCGGCGACACGCACCGGCGGCTCCGATCCCGCCGCGATCCGCGCCTATGCCCTGAGCGACAAGTTCGAGCTGGCGGCGTTCAAGGGACAAAAGCTTACCTTCCGCCCCTGGAACGGCCAAATGCGCCAGCCGATTCTTTTGGCCGATGGGCGCATCACCTTGAGTGTCTCGCCACAAGAAGGCTTTCTGCACCAACGCTCGCTGCTTGATACGATGGGGCTGGATCAGCCCGAAAGCGCCTGCACCGCCTTTACCCAATAGGAGATTTGCCATGCGCCGCCTTGCCTTTGCCACGGCCCTTGCCACGCTGCTGACAACGCCGGCGCTTGCCGGAAAGGTGTTTGTCAGCAACGAGCGCGGCAATACCGTCACCGTTCTCGACAGCGAAACCTGGGAGGTTCTCAAGGAATTTCCCGCCGGCAACCGCCCGCGCGGCATCATCGCAAGCCCGGATGGCAAAAAGCTCTATGTCTGCGCTTCTGACGATGATGTGGTGCGGGTGTTTGACACCACAACTTATGCCGAGCTTTACACCCTGCCCTCTGGTCCCGATCCAGAGCTTTTCGTGCTACATCCCTCGGGCAATCCGCTATATATCGCCAATGAAGATGACAACCTTGTCACCGTGACCGACACGGAAACCCATACCATCCTCGCCGAAATCCCGGTCGGGGTAGAGCCCGAGGGCATGGGCATGTCGCCGGATGGAAAATACGTGGTCAACACCTCTGAGACCACCAACATGGCGCATTTCATCGACACCGAGACCTTTGAGATCGTGCAAAACACCCTGGTCGATCAACGCCCGCGCTTTGCGCAGTATAGCGCAAATGGCAGACACCTCTTTGTCAGCGCCGAAATCGGCGGCACGGTGAGCGTGATCAACCCCGAGGGCGGCGAGATCGAGCATAAGATCAGCTTTGCCGTGCCCGGCATCGCGCCCGAGCTTTTGCAGCCAGTTGGGGTGCGCGTGACCTCGGATGGCAAGAAGATCTTCGTCGCCCTCGGGCCGTCGAACCGGGTTGCCCTGATCAATGGCGAGACATTCGAGGTCGAGAAATACCTGCTTGTCGGTCAACGCGTCTGGCAGCTTGCCTTTGATGCGGATGAGGCGTTTTTATACACCACCAACGGCAATTCCAACGACATCTCGATCATCGACGTGGCCGCCGAAAAGGTGGTGAAATCGGTGCAGGTCGGACAACAGCCCTGGGGCGTTGTTGTGGTCTCGGATTAATCCAACAATGAAAGGACTTTCATGCGAACGCTTTTGACAGCCGCCACTCTGGCGCTTTTCTCGGGGCCGGTTCTGGCCGCGCCGCTTTGCCACAACCTTGGGTTTTCCGGGCTTTTGGCCAAGTGCAACCGGGGGGACACGATCGAGGTTACGCTCAGCTCTGGCAAGCCCCTCGGCGAGGGGCCGGTGATCCTTGAATCCGGCGCCTATTACGAGATGGAAATCACCGCCGATGGCACCGCCGAAATCGGCCTGACCGGGCCGGAATTCTTTCATGCGATCTGGATGGACGAGATCGTGATCAACGACATCGAAGTGCGCCCCATGGCGATCGACAGCTTCGAGTTCGACGACGCAGGCACGGCAGAGTTTTCCTTTATCGCGATCAAGCCGGGGCGCTATCACGTGCTTGTTCCCGGCACGACCGGCGAGAGCCAGCGTCTTGAAATAAGGATTCAGTAATCGCGCGCGTCGGCCTATGGTGGCACGGACCACGCGGGAAGGATCGGCATGACAGGGCAAGAGGTAGCTGGGCTAGAGGTATCCGGGCTGGGGTTTTCTTATGGCGCCAAGCGCGCGCTGAACGATGTCTCATTCTGCGTGGCGCAGGGCGATTTCTGCGCCCTTCTGGGGCCGAACGGGGCCGGGAAATCGACGCTGTTTGCCCTTTTGACCCGGCTTTTCACCACCTCCGAGGGTCAGGTGAGGGTGATGGGCCACGATATGGCGCGCGCCCCGCGTCAGGCCTTGGCGCGGATCGGCGTGGTGTTCCAACAACCGACTCTTGACCTTGACCTGAGCGTGCGCCGCAACCTGCGTTATTTCGCGGCTCTGCATGGGCTTGCCGGGCGCGAGGCCAACATCCGCATCGACGCCGCTCTTGAGAGGATGGGCATGGCGCAGCGCGCCGATGAGATTGCCCGCGACCTTAACGGTGGCCATCGTCGGCGCACCGAGATTGCCCGCGCGCTTGTGCATCGTCCGGCGGTTTTGTTGCTGGATGAACCCACCGTCGGGCTTGACGCCGAAGCGCGCCGCGCCATCACCGAACATGTACACGGCTTATGCGCCGAAGACGGGCTAACCGCGCTTTGGGCAACCCATCTGACCGACGAAGTCTGGCCCGATGACCGGCTGGTGATCCTGCACCGTGGCGAGATACGTGCCGATGGCATCGCCCGCGAGATCATTGGGAAACAAACCCTGACCGACCGGTTTCTTGATCTGACCGGGGTCACGGCATGAGGCGGCTTTTGATTGCCCTTGGCGCGATCACCACCCGCGAGGCGCTGCGCTTTGCGCAACAACGCTCGCGGTTCATTTCGGCGCTGGTGCGGCCGCTGATCTGGCTGGTGGTCTTCGCCGCCGGGTTTCGCGCCGCGCTTGGTCTGTCGATCATCGCGCCCTATCAAACCTATATCACCTATGAGACCTATATCGTGCCGGGGCTGTGCGGGATGATCCTGTTGTTCAACGGCATGCAATCCTCGCTTAGCCTTGTTTATGACCGCGAAATGGGCTCGATGCGCCTTTTGCTGACAAGTCCCCTGCCGCGCTGGTGGCTGTTGCTCTGCAAAATCCTGGCGGGCACGGTGGTGTCGGTGCTGCAATGCTATGCTTTCCTCGGGATTGCGGCTTTGATGGGGATTGTCATGCCCGGCTGGGGCTATGTTTACGCCTTTCCGGCGCTGGTGCTGGGCGGGGTGATGCTTGGCGCGCTTGGGGTCGCTCTGTCGTCGCTGATCCGCCAGCTTGAGAATTTCGCGGGCGTGATGAACTTTGTCATCTTCCCGATGTTCTTTATGTCGAGCGCGCTTTACCCGCTCTGGCGCATGGCCGAAAGCTCGGCCCTGTTGCGCGACATCTGTGCGGTGAACCCGTTTACCCATGCGGTCGAACTCATCCGCTTTGCACTTTACGGCCAATTCAACGGTATGGCTCTGCTCTGGACAATGCTGGCGGCAACGGGCTTCATGGTGCTTGCGCTTTGGGGCTATGATCCGGGGCGCGGGCTTTTGCGGCGCAAAGGGTAACGCCCCCCTCAGACCTTGGTGTCAGTAGGCGCAACACGAGCGATTGGTTAGGATATCTTCATGGACTCGAACGAGGCGCCCCATCCGATGCATAACAAGCCGCCGACCAAGACCGCGACGGGGCGTTTTCGCACGGCACTTATCGTCGATGACCATCCGCTGTTTTGCGACGCCCTGTCGATGACCCTTAAATCGGTGGCGGGCATTAGTCATATAGACACCGCCGAAAGCCTTGATGCCGCGATGGAGCATATCGCGCAGAACGGCCCGCCAGAGATCATCGTGCTTGACCTCAACCTGCCGGATGTGACCGGGCTTGACGGGCTGGTGCGGCTGAAAGCCGTGGCGGGCACCGTGCCGATTGTCGTCGTGTCTTCGATGTCGGAAAGCCGCATGGTCTGCTCCACCATCAATGCCGGCGCGGCGGGATTTGTGCCCAAGCATAGCCAGCGCCCGGTGTTTCGCGCCGCCTTTGAAACCATCGGCGCGGGCGATGTTTTCCTGCCCGAGGGGGTGGTTCTGACCAAGACCGCCGAACAACCGGTCAATGACCAAAGCGAGACGGTTGAACGGCTGGCGCTTTTGACCCGGCAACAGTCGCGCATCCTGCAACTGATCTGCGAAGGGCGGCTCAACAAACAGATCGCCTATGAGCTTTCTATTGCGGAAACCACCGTGAAAACCCATGTCACCGCGATCATGCGCAAACTTGGCGTTCAGACCCGCACGCAGGCGGTGCTGATTGCGCAAATGGCCAGCTTCTCTAACGTCTTGCGCGAGACCGACAAGCCGGACTAACCTTGCGAACGGGCCCACCCGCCCGCAGGAGAAGACATGGACGCGACCCCGCTCAATGCCGCCGATCTTTGTGACAGCCGCATCGTCGCGCGCGCCGAAGTGCCCCACGACGATCCCGGCGCGCTTGCAACGCTGGCCGGGGCCTTTGACGGCACGCAGATGGCGCTGGTGCTGTTCTTCGTCTCCCCGCTGGCCGATTTTGAAACCCTGATGGCCGAGGCGCCGCGCCACTTTCCCGATAGCCGTTGTGTCGGCTGCACCACGGCCGGTGAAATCGGGGTTGCGGGCTATGCCGACGGGATGATCGTCGCCGTCGGCTTTGCGGCCGCGCATTTCCATGCGGTGTTGCAGGTGATCACACCGTTGAGCGATCTGGACAGCACCGCTTGCGTGTCGCAATCGGTGCGCGCGCGCGCCTGGCTCAATACCCAGGTCGGCGAAGTGATGCCGAACGAATTTGCCTTTCTGGCAGTCGATGGGCTGTCACTCAAGGAAGACGAGCTTGTCTCGGCTCTGGCCTCGGGCCTTGGGCCGATGCCGCTTTTTGGCGGCTCGGCGGCGGATGGCGAACGCTTTGGCGAAACGCTGATTGCCTGTGACGGGGTCACGCTGCGCAATGCGGCGGTGGTTTGCCTGATGCGCACCGATTGCCCGGTGCGGGTGTTCCGACTTGACCACTTTCAACCCACCGACCGGCGCATGGTCGTCACCGATGCCGATCCGGCGCGGCGCATCGTGCACCGCATCAACGCCGAAGTCGCCGCCGAGGAATACGCCCGCGTTCTGGGCCGCCCGATTGAGACGCTCAACGCCTCGACCTTTGCGGCCAACCCGGTGGTTGTGCAGATCGGCGGCCAGCATCACGTGCGCGCGATCCAGCGGATCGAAGAAAACGGCGACCTGCAATTCTTTTCCGCCATTGACGAGGGGCTGGTCCTGACGCTGGCGCAATCGCAAGACATGGGCGCGCACCTGCACCGCGAGCTTGAGGCCCTGGCCACCGAGCAAAAGCCGCTGACCGTGCTGGCCTGTGATTGCACCCTGCGCCGCACCGAGGTAACACAGCGCCAGATCGGGCCGGAAATCTCGCGCATTCTGGCCGCGCATAAGGTTGTCGGGTTTTCCACCTATGGCGAACAGATCAACGGCCTGCATGTGAACCAGACCATGACCGGCGTTGCCATATATCACCCCGACCGGGGGAGCGCCCATGACCCACTCGCTGATTGACACCTCCGATACGCTGGAGCGTCAGAACCGCAAGCTGATGAAAATCATCGAGGTTCTGATGCGCCGGGTCGAGCAAACCACCAATGACGGTGGCGTCGCCTATGCGCATTTCGAGCGCGCGGTCATGCTTGAGGATCAGATCACCGACCGCACCCGCGATCTTGAACGCGCGCTTAACCTGCTCAACGACTCCAACGCGCAACTGGCCACCGCCATCCGTCGCGCCGAGCGCGCGCAATCCGACCTCGCCAATGCCATCGAGACCCTGCAAGAGGGCTTTGCCCTGTTTGACAGCGACGGTCACCTTGTGATGAACAACAGCCGCTTTGGCATGTATATGCCCGATCTGGTGGCGCGCCTGCGCCCAGGACTCGACTTTGAGAGCTACGTGCGCCACGCCAGCGAAAGCCGTTTTCTGGAACTTCCCGACGCGCAGACAAGCCGCGAATGGGCGGCGCGTCGGCTTCAGCTTCACCAGGAAAAGCACGTGATGTTCAACCTCAACCTGACCGGCGATTGCTGGGTTCAGGTGAGCGAACACCGCACCCGCGACGGGCAAACCGTGATCCTTCAGACCGACATCACTGATATCATCCGCCTGGAGCGGCGCGAGCGCGGCAAGATGCTTGACGATCAGGCCCAGCTTGTGCGCGCTACCCTTGAGCATATTGATCAGGGGGTCTGTATCTTCGATCGCACCGGGCAATTGCGGGGCTGGAACCAGAACGCCGGCGAGATGCTGTCGATAACGCTCTCGCATTTCCGGGTCGGCATTCAGTTTGACGTGATCCTGCGCCGGATCGGCAGCGACTTTCAGATCGAAGGCATCCTGACGCCAGACGATATCGCAACCTGGGTGGCCAGCACCGACCGGCGTGCGCCCTTGCGGTTTCACATGCGCAGCGGGGGGCGCAAGACGCTTGAGGTGTTTGCCCGCCAGATGCCCGATCAGGGCTTTGTCATCAGCTTTTCCGACGTCACCGCCGAGCGCGCCGCGGCGCGGGCGCTTGCCCATGCCAATGAACGGCTGGAACAGCGGGTTCTGGAACGCACGCTTGAGCTTGAAGATGCGCTTGGCGATGCCGAGCGCGCCAATGCCTCGAAATCGCGATTTGTCGCCGCCGCAAGCCATGACCTGCGCCAGCCGCTGTCGGCGGCGCGGCTTTATCTGGCCTCGATCCATGAAGAGCTAACGCGCGATGATCACCGCGCCCTGATGGACAAGGCACAGCGCGCCTTGACCAGTGTCGAAGATATCATCGACGCGCTTCTGGATATTTCGCGGCTTGAATCCGGCCATTCCGAGGTGGATGTGACCCAGGTACCGCTGGGGCGTATCCTTGATCAGTTGCACGATGAATTCGCGCCGCATGCCGCGCTCAAGGGGCTTGGCCTGCGGTTCGTGCCCTGCGGCGCGATCGTGGAAACCGACGCAAGCTATATCCGGCGCATCCTGCAAAACCTGATTGCCAACGCCATTCGCTATACGACCTCGGGCAAGATTTTGGTCGGCGCGCGCCGACGTGGTCGTACACTTCGACTTGAAGTGCGCGACACCGGTCCCGGTATTGCCCCTGCAGATCAAGACAAGATCTTTCAGGAGTTTCACCGCCTTGATGCCCATGTCAGCGCCGCCGAGGGCATGGGGCTTGGCCTTGCCATCGTCGATCGTGCCTGTGCGCTTTTGGGCCACCCGCTAGAGCTTCGCTCTGATCTTGGATGCGGGTCTGTTTTCACCGTCACGGTGCCGCTGCTTCACAGCGAACGCGCCGCCGGTCGGCATGACCAGCCGGGGCGCCCGAGCGGTCGCCCGGCGCTTGACAGGCAAATCGTTCTGCTGGTGGAAAACGACCCTGACCTGCGCCAGGCGATCACGCTTTTGCTGCATGGCTGGGGCGCGGATGTGATTGATGCGCCTGACCTTTCGGCGGCGATGGCGCAACTGGGTGATCTTGATATCCGCCCCGATGCGATGCTGGTGGATTACGAGCTTGACGATGGGGTGACCGGCCCTGACGTCATCGCCCGGATCACCGCGCGCTATGGCCCGGTGCCCGCGCGCATCATCACCGGCCACCTGAGTGAAACGGTGCGCGCGCATTGCCGCGCAGGCGGGCTTGAGGTGATGACCAAGCCGCTTGACCCGGCTCTGTTAGAACAGTTCCTTACCCCCGACCGGCCCTGACGCAAAGGCCGCGTTCTACGACCAAAGTCTCCTATGGCGCGCGCCGATCCAACCCTAGACTGTGCCCATGAAAACGCGACTTGTCCTTGGCCTATTGGCCATGATGCTCTCCTTTGGTGTCGCCAGGGCCCAGGGGCTGGTAGAGTTGCGCGATGGGGCTAGCCTGGCCTTTCTTGGCCTCACCTTCATAGATACCTCGACCGAAGGCGCCTATAACCCGGTGCGCGCGGATGAAACCGCGCGTCTTGCCATGCTGCAAGACGCGGTGCAGGAGCGGTTAGAGGCCGAAGGCTTTGCCATGCTTGACCTTGCCCCGGTCGCGACCGATCTCGGGCGGATCAAGAACCCCGCCGATTGCTATGGCTGCGAGGTCCGGATCGCGGCCAAGCTGGGGGCGGATTACGTGGTTGTCGGCGAGGTGCAGAAAGTCTCGAACCTGATCCTGTCGATGAACCTTGTGATGCGCGATGTGGCCAGCGGGAACGCGGTGCGTGCACGCGCGGTCGATATCCGCTCTAATACAGACGATTCATGGCTGCGCGGCATGCGCTATATTTTCAAGACCCATTTCTTTGTGGAGGGATGACATGAAACCACTTTACCTCGCTGTGAGTGCGCTTTTGCTTGGCTCTGGTCCGGCACTCGCGCAATCGGCCTGGGATGATATCCGCGACGCGCTTTACGGCGATGATCCGGTGGTCAGCCAGAGCGCGCATGTCGCCCTTGATGCCCCCTACCGCGCCACCGATGATGCGCGCACGGTGCTTGGCGGGCATATCATTGCTCCGCCGGGACAGATGATCACGGGCGTCACGCTTGTGATTGACGAAAACCCCGCCCCTGTGGCGGCCGATTTCACCCTCGCGGAGCCGCAGGCCGAGTTTGCCTTTAGCCTGACCGCGCGGATCAACGGGCAGACGCCCCTGCATCTTGTGGCACTGACCGATGCGGGCGAGCGGCACGTGGCAGAGGGATATCTCAAAACCTCGGGGCAAGGGGCCTGCGCTGCACCGCCGGGCACCGATCCGACCGGCGCGCTTGCCACCCTTGGCGATATGGAACTGGCGTTTTTGCCCGCGCTTGACGTGCCCAGCAAGAGCGTGAACACCCGCATCGCCGCCCTTGCGGGCAAGGTTGGCGCGCTTGACGTGGATATCAGCCACCCAAGCCACTCTGGCCTGCAAATGGATCAGATCACGCTGCTTTATATTCCGCTGCGGGTGGTGGGCGAGGTTGATGTCGCCCTTGATAATGCCCCCTACCTAAGCATGACCGGAAGCATTTCCCTGTCGGAAAACCCGCGTCTGCGTGTGTCCGTCCCCGAGGGCACAAGCATGGCCGAGGTTACCCTGCATGACAGCGACGGCAAGGTGACCCGCGCCCACACAAGCCTTGCGGCCTATTGAAAGTTAGTCCTCGGGCAAGGGATCAAGCGCTTCAAGCGGGTGATCTTCCATGTCCCAGCCATCGGTGCCGTCGGGATACCAATAAACTGTCTCATAGCCCATTTCGAGGGCGCGCTTGGCGACATTCCACGACATCCAGCAATCCATGAGGCAGAACACCAGCACCGGATGCGACCGCTCACCAGCGGTTGCCTGCTCCAACCCGCGGCGCAGGTAGGTGGCGGTTTCTTCGGCAATCTTCTCATACCCGGTATTGGGCAGCCAGATTGCGCCGGGGATCGACTTGCGCGGCTTTTCGCGCCAGATCGTGCCCTTGGGCAGGTTCTCGGCCTTGGGCGCGCGTGGCAACACGTCGATGAACGCCACCTCGCCCTCTTGCCAGAGCTGATAGGCCTCGGCGTCATCGACAACCGTCGCGCCGCTTAGCGTCGCGGGCACCGGCGCGCGGTAAGGCGGGCCACGATACGCGTCCGGTTCGGGCACGCCCTGCGCCTGCGCCAATCCGGCGCAAAGCGCGAGGACCGCAAAGATACCATGGCCGCCATACCTCATTGCGTGACCTCCTTAAGCTCCGTCCCCATGTTGTTGAAAAGCGGCACACCGGCCTCTGTCAGGATCTGGTCGATCTCGGCCTGATTGCGTCGCAACAGGGAATTGAGCTTTCGCTTCCACTGATCCTCGCCAAGGCGCACGCCCATGGTGATGCGGTAAAACAGACGCGGCGGATCGGTTTCATGGATCAGCGGCACGACCTTGAGATTGGGATGCTCGCGTTTGACCAACGGCCCGCTGATCGGGCCCCAGAGAACAGCGGCGTCAATCTTGCCCGCCTCGAGATCCGCAAGCATATCCACCGCCGGAGAGGCATAACGGCGATCAACGAACAACTGATAGGGCCGCGCCTTGGGCATCAACCCCTGGCGCGCCATATGCGTGCCCGGCGGGCTTCCGGCGATGATGCCGAGAACCTTATCCTTGAGACGCGGATCAGACATCGTCGTGACATCCGCCAAAGGGCTGTCCTTGGGAAAGACGATCGTATAGGCCGAGGTCATGTAATGATTGGTGTTCTGCACCATCTCGTGACCTTGGGCAAAGCCGATGATCACGTCGCATTCATTGGCCCGCAGGGTGCGGCGCACAAATCCGGTCGCCATCGGAAACCAGGTATATTCAACCGGCTTTTCAAGCTTTGCCGCGATCAGATCGGCGATCTTGTTTTCAAATCCCGTGCCATCCTGCGTCGACATCGGATCGTTCGACGGGTCGGCACAGACGCGAAACGCGGTTTTCGACACCAGTTCGGCCATCTGCGCCGCCGCCACACCGGGCAGCAACGCAAGGGCAATCACCGCAATCCTAGCCCATGCAGGCATCTTCATCCTCCCGGATCGAATCGGATTTCGGATCTTTCTTGGGGGGGCGCCCACGGGCCACGGCCTCGGTGCCGCGCGCCTTGAGATAGACATAGATGTCATCGAGATAGCACATCACGTTCGGATTGGTGCCAAAGCTCGGCATCACCGAATTCTCCGAGGCGTTGACCTTTTGGCGGCCTTCGGCAACAACGCCGACAAAATCATAGTAATCCAGCGTCAGCGCAGACACCTTGAGCGCCGGGGCATAGGTTGAGCCTTCTCCATCCGGGCCGTGACACACGTGGCATTCCGCGTGATAGCGGCGAAAGCCGGAAAAGGTGCGCCAGTCGACAGTGCCATCTTCGGCAACGTTGAACGTGGGAATGTCATCCTCGGTGAAATATCGGCCACCCTCTTCATAGGCGGCGGCAATGGATGGATCGTCGCGCGACGGAAGGTCCTCGGCGAGGCTCGGTGCGGCGACAAACGCCAGCAGGCCGGCAAGCCCTGCGGACAAAAGGCGGCGGTTGGTCAACATTCTCTGCTCCTTTGGGTATTGGTGCCTCGGCGCGACACCGGGAAGGGTGCCGCGCCGAAGGGTTCTGTCTTGTCTCAGACAGGATTGGTTAGTTGGGCAGGGCGAACACGGTCAGCTGACCACCCAGAGCGGTGTAATCCGACAGGGCCGCATAGCCACCCACGGCGCCCAGACCCGCATTCGGATCGGTCAGGCCAGCCGCAAGGCCGATCCCGGCCCAGCCACCGATACCCGACAGGATACCGACATACTGTTTGCCCGCATGCTCGTAGGTCATCACGTTGCCGATAATGCCCGAGGGTGTCTTGAAGCTGTAAAGCTCGTCACCAGTATTGGCATCAATCGCCTTCAGGTAACCTTCAAGCGTGCCGTAGAAGACGACGTCGCCAGCGGTTGCCAGAGCACCCGACCAAACCGAGAACTGCTCGGGGATCGACCACTTGATCTTACCTTCGATGTTGTCCCAGGCGATGAAGTTACCCATGCCGCCATGGCTTCCGGGGGCCGGGTACATCGCGAGGGTCGCACCGACATAGGGCTGACCAGCGGTATAGCTGACGCGGAAGGGTTCGTAATCCATGCAAACGTGGTTTGTCGGGATATAGAACAGGCCGGTTTTCTTGCTATAGGCCGACGGCTGTTGGTCCTTGGTGCCAAGGGCCGCAGGACAGATTCCGGTCGAGTTGACGTCTTCACCATTCTGCTCGGTCGAATAGGCCGCAACCACAGCCGGACGACCATAGGTATCCGATTCCGGGTCCATATCCACGCCTGTGGTCCAGTTGACCTCAGGATCGAATTTCTCGGCGACAAGCAATTCGCCGGTTTCACGATCCAGAGTATAGGCAAGGCCGTTCCGGTCGGGGTGGGTCAAGAGCTTGCGCATCTTGCCGTCGATTTCCTGATCGGTCAGGATCATCTCGTTGACGCCATCATAATCCCACTCGTCATGCGGGGTCATTTGATAGAGCCACTTGGCCACGCCGGTATCGGGGTTGCGCGCCATGATGGTCATTGACCAGCGGTTGTCGCCAAGGCGCTGTGCCGGGTTCCAGGTCGAGGGGTTGCCGGTGCCGTAATAGAACAGGTCAAGCTCGGCATCATAGGAATACCAGCCCCAGGTCGAGCCGCCGCCGATCTTCCACTGATCGCCTTCCCAGGTGTTGGTGCCCGAATCCGCGCCAACCGGTTTACCCAGGTGGGTGGTATTCTCGGGATCAATCAGCGTGTCGCTATCGGGGCCCATCGAATAGGCGCGCCAAACGAGCTCGCCGGTTTCCATGTCATAGGCCGTGGTCGAGCCACGCACGCCAAATTCGCCGCCCGAAATGCCGACGATGACCTTGTCCTTGACCGGAAGAACCGTCGCGGTGTTGGTCTCGCCGATCGACGGATCACCATTTGCCACCGACCATTTCACTTCGCCGGTCTTGGCATCAAGCGCCACAACGGTGGTATCGGCCTGATGCAGGAAGATCGTGTCATTCGCATAGGCAACGCCACGATAGACCGTGTCACAGCACATCACCGGGATCACGTTGGGGTCTTGCTTGGGCTCGTACTTCCACATGATCTTGCCGTCTTCCGCAAGATTTAGCGCGTAAACGATATTGGGGAACGGCGTGTGGACATACATGATATCGCCAACCACAAGGGGCGATCCCTCGTGCCCGCGCAGAACGCCGGTCGAGAAGGTCCAGGCGACCTGAAGATCGCCGACGTTGTCCTTGTTGATCTGATCCAACTCGGAGTAGCGCGTGTTCTCGTAATCGCCGGTCTGAATCGGCCATTGCGCCGGGTCGTCGATCATCGCCTGAAGCGCCTCGTTCGCGCTTGCCGTGGCCGACAGACCAACAACGATCGCCGCTGACATCATAAGTAGTTTCTTCATATCTTCCTCCCTGGGTCGTAGATTTTGTGTGATTGCTCTTGCCGAACGCCGTGGTCCGGCTGTGCCAACCTGTTGCTCCGGGGGGTCCTCCTCCCCCTGTGCTTGGGTCAATTCCTTGTGCTGCGCGATCCGCCTCCTGTTGTTTGCGTCCCGTTCAATAGACCACGACGCTGCGGATTGATTCGCCTGCGTGCATCATCTTGAAGCCCTTGTTGATATCGTCGAGGGCAAGGGTGTGGGTGATCATCGGGTCGATCTCGATCTTGCCGTTCATGTACCAATCGACGA
>NZ_FWFJ01000048.1 GCF_900172365.1 Roseovarius gaetbuli | reverse complement strand
GTGACAAAAAATCGTTTTCCACCGCGAGCTTGCCGATCTTGGCGTGAAGCTCTTTGATCTCGCCATCCTTGTTCTCAGCCTTCTTGACCTTGTCTGAGAAAACGCCTGCCATGCCTTCAATCGCTTGCCGTTTCCATGTGCTCACCTGCGTCGGATGCAATTGCCGCTTGGCCGCGATCTCCTGCACCGTCTTGTCACCGCGCAGCGCCTCAAGCGCCACAGCAGCTTTAAACTTGTCTGAAAAGTTCCGTCGCTTTGTCATTCTCGTATCCATTCCTGCGCGGTGGATACATCTTAGCACGCTGTCCAAATTTGCCCGACCACTTCAAACGCTAGCTTCAGAACACCTTTCGGGCCTCAGCTCACAGTGCAGCACCCGCCGAAATGGCTTCCTAGCCGCCGATCTCTTCACTCTGCATGGACGTCGGCTTCAGATTTTTTGGGCGGCTCCTCTTTGCCAATGGCTTGAAATGGCATTCCCTGTTCGTTCCAGCCATTTCACTGAAACTGGCACAGAATTTCCCTGTTAATAGGTTTAGGGAATTCTTGTGTAGTGGTCTGTTTTCTCAGTGAAATAATAGTCGGCACAGAAAGAGCGCCCGAGAACCAGCAATTTTACCCTGTATTTTCCCTGTTATCAGGGAATTTGGGCGCAGATTGGATAGCTGGAGACCGTCAGCACAGCCGACTTCCTTGAAAATTGCGGGTGATCGCCCTCAGGGCCTCTCCAGGGCATAGAGTGTTGTATGCTGGAACCCGCTCGGCTTGCGCTCCTGCCATCGCTGGCGGCATTCAGCCAAGCCAATCAGGAGAGGCAGATGATCGGGCGACGGCCCCTCAAACCTGCAACTGCAACGCCTGATCCTCGGTGAAGGCATAGGAATGCGTGTTGATGTCGCCGCTCCACCGCCAGATCGCGAGAAAGCCTTCTGGCCCGGTCCGAAAGGCATGAGGCATCAGGCTGGGGTGGTGGATCATGTCACCCGCCCCCCGCATCCGGACATCATCACCTGCGGTCCAGAGCGCTTGCCCCGCGATTATGGCATAGGTTTCGTCGGCATCGTGAAGATGCAGAGGGTAATAGCTTTCCGGCCGCATATAGACGAGGCCCAGCCTCACATCCGGGGCCGGGATCGGCCCTTCCGGCCCCAAAAGTGTCGCCACGCTAATCATCGCGGCAATACTGCTTTCGGTGTTTCCTTCGACGGGGTTTGATCCCCAAGGGAGCAGATCATGTGCCTTGAGAGCGGCGCGCGCCGCCGGATGGTCACTACTGGCCAAAACGGTGCGAATACCCTGATCCAACACACAAGGTGGCACCGGATCAAAGGCCACGGGCGATGGCGTGACCGTGAGTGTCTTGGCCGTATGCGGGCCCTGGGGGTCGGCCTCGGCCTGATACACCGCCGAGATTGCCTCAAGCAAAGCTGGGAAAAAACCGGTCTGATCCATCGCCCGCACACTCCTGGTGACGGGTAATGGTGTGTCGAATCTCGCGCTTCAATCTGCGAGAAATGCGACCGCCTCAAGTCGCAATCATGCCGTCAGCGGCCTGCCATTGATCTTTCAACGAGCCAGAACCGGTGCCCCGTTGGGTCGAAACGCCGAATGGCGCAGGTGGCGCAGACGGGCATGCAAGCGCTAGTCTGAGCGTTTGCCGCGCCGCACAAGGCGGGTCACGGCCATGAAGAACAGCGGCACAAAGACCACCCCCAGAACCGTCGCGGAAATCGTTCCGCCAAGCACCCCCGAGCCGATGGCGTTGCGCCCGCCAGAGCCGGCGCCGGAACTCAGGACCAGCGGCAGAACCCCAAGCGAGAATGCCATCGACGTCATGATGATCGGGCGGAATCGCTGGCGCGCTGCCTCGACCACCGCGTCGATCACACGCTCGCCCTGATCATAGCGCTCGCGGGCAAATTCGACGATCAGGATTGCGTTCTTGCCGGTCAACCCGATCACCGTCAAAAGGCCGACCTGAAAAAACACCCCGTTGTCGAACCCGCCAAGCCAGGCGCCACTTAGCGCACCAAGCACCCCGATCGGCATGGCAAGCATAACCGCGAAGGGCACGGACCAGCTCTCGTACAGCGCCGCGAGCGACAGGAAAACCGCCGCGAGGGACAGCGCGTAAAGCAACGGCGCCTGGCTTCCTGATTCGCGCTCTTCAAGCGACAGGCCGGTCCAGGCGATGTCATAGCCCGGCCCGAGCTCTGCCACCAAACGCTCCATCTCGGCCATTGCATCGCCGGTCGAGACGCCGGGCGCGGGCGAGCCCTGAATTTGCATCGAGGGAATGCCGTTATAGCGGTAAAGCCCCTGCGCGCCGTAATCCCAACGGCCCTCGGAGAAATTCGAGAACGGCACAAGGCCGCCGCTGGCGTTGCGCACCCGCCATTTGTCGATGTCGGTGGGCGTCGCACGGGCCTCGGCATCGCCTTGCACATAGACCCGTTTGATGCGGCCCTGATCAATGAAATCATTCACGTAGCTTCCGGCCCAGGCGATGCGCAGCAACTCGCCCACAGCCGTCGGGGTAAGACCCATCGCGCCGGCCTCGCGCCAGTCGATATCAAGGTTGAACTGCGCCGCATCCGCAAGCCCGTTGGGCCGCGCCGAGGCAATCACCGCGCTTTGCGAGGCCATGCCCAAAAGCTGATTGCGGGCGCTCAACAGGTCGTCGTGGCTCTGACCGCCGCGCGCCTGAAGGTAAAAGTCAAAGCCCGAGACATTGCCAAGCTCGATCACCGAAGGCGGCACCACCGGAAACACCATCGCATCGCTGATCTGGCTAAACGCGCCAAAGGCCCGCCCCGCAAGCGCTTGCACGCTTTGGCCGGGTGCGGTGCGCTTGTCCCAATCCTTGAGCTGCACAAAGCCAAGACCCATGTTCTGACCGCTGCCCGAAAAACTGAAGCCGACCACGCCAAAGACCGAATTCACCACCTCGGATTCCTGCGTCAGGTAATAATCCTCGACCTGTTTCACGACTTCAAGCGTGCGTTCCGCAGTGGCGCCGGTCGGGGTCTGGATCAGGGTAAAGAGAATGCCCTGATCCTCTTCGGGCAAGAACCCGGTCGGCGTGCGCACGAACATGAACGCCATCAGGACGGCCATGCCAAGATAAAGCACGAAGACCCGCACCGGACGGCGCACCGTCCAGCGTACCGTGCCGGTATAGCCATTGGTCAGCCCCGAAAACCCGGCATTGAACCAGGCAAACGGCCCGCGTTTGGGCGCGTGGCTTTTCGGCTTGAGCAAGGAGGCACAAAGCGCCGGCGTGAGCGTCAGGGCCACCAGAACCGACAGGGCCATGGCCGAGACGATGGTGATCGCAAACTGTTGATAGATAACGCCGGTCGAGCCGGGAAAGAACGCCATCGGCACGAACACCGCCGACAGAACAAGCGCGATCCCGATCAGCGCGCCGCTGATCTGACCCATGGATTTATGCGTCGCCTCGCGCGGCGACAGCCCCTCTTCCCCCATGATGCGCTCGACGTTTTCGACCACCACGATGGCGTCATCCACCAACAGGCCGATCGCCAGCACCATCGCCAGCATGGTCAGCGTGTTGATGGTAAACCCCGCCACAGCCAGCACGCCGAAGGTGCCCAGCAAGACCACCGGCACCGCCAGCGTCGGGATAAGCGTCGCGCGCAGGTTTTGCAGGAACAAAAACATCACCAGAAACACAAGGCCGATCGCCTCGAACAGGGTTTTGACCACTTCCTCGATCGAGATCGTCACGAACGGCGTGGTGTCATAGGGAATGACGTATTTGACGCCCTCGGGAAAGAAACGGGCAAATTCGGCCATCCGCGATTTGATCTCTTGCGCCGTGTCCAGAGCGTTTGATCCCGGCGCCAGCGTGATCGCCATCCCGGCGGCGGGATCGGTGTTGAACCGCGCCGAGGTGGCATAGTTTTCCGCGCCGATTTCAACCCGCGCCACGTCGTCAAGCAGCACAAGCCCACCATCGGTTTCCGCGCGCAAGACGATCTGGCGGAAATCCTGCGGCGTGCTCAGCAGGGATTGCGCGGTGATCGTCGCGTTCAATTGCTGCCCCTCGACCGTGGGGCGCCCCCCGAAAGAGCCCGCCGAAATCTGGGCATTTTGCGCCGATACGGCGGTCACCACATCCGAGGGCGTCAATTCAAACGCCGCAAGCTTGGCCGGATCAAGCCAGATCCGCATGGCGTATTGCCCGCCGAACACATTGACCGAGCCGACGCCCTGAATGCGGCTCAGCTCGTCCACGAGGTTGGACACGAGGTAATCCGACAGATCGACCTGTTCGAGCGAGTTATCGGTCGAGATAAGCCCGATCACCATCAGGAATCCGGCCGAAGATTTCTCGACCGTGATGCCCTGTCGCTGCACGATCTCGGGCAAAAGCGGGCTCGCCTGGCCAAGCTTGTTCTGGACCTGAACCTGCGCGATATCGGCATCTGTGCCGGTCTCGAAAGTCAGCACGATCTCTGCGCTGCCCGACGAGGTCGAGCTTGACGAGAAATAGCGCAAGCCATCAAGGCCGGTCATCTGCTGCTCAATGACCTGGGTGACCGTATTGGCCACCGTATTGGCCGAGGCCCCGGGATAATTCGCCGAAATCGTCACCGAGGGCGGCGCGATCTGCGGGTATTGCGCAACCGGCAAAAGGCGGATCGCCAGAATGCCGACCCCCATCAACAGGATTGAAATGACCCATGCAAAGACGGGGCGATCAATGAAAAAACGTGCCATGCTATGCGACCCTCGGTCTTTGGATTATTCAGAGGGCGCGCTTGCGGTGGCGCGCTCTTGCGGGGCAACGGTTGCCCCCGGCGCGGTTTTCTGAAACCCCGCCACGATGACCTTTTCCCCCGCCTCAAGGCCGCTATCGACAACCCAGTCACTTGCGCGGTCCTGCAGGATGGTGATTTCGCGGGCCTCAATCACGCCGTCGCCATTGACCACCCAGGCCAGCGGACGCCCGCGCCGGTCGCGAATCACGCCCTCTTGCGGAACCAGAAACACGTTCTCAGCCACTTCGACCGGAAGATCGACCTGCACATACATCCCCGGCAGCAAAAGCATATCGGGGTTGGAAAACTGCATCCTTAGGGTGACAACCCCGGTCTGCGGATCGACGTTCGGCTCTGCGGCCTTCAACTGGCCGGTTTCGTCGTAGATCGAGCCATCCGCCAGCTTGAGGCGCACCGTGCCATCGGCCCCGGCAAGGGCGCGCTCGGTCTCGCCACGGCGCCACCGCAACAGATCGGCGGCAGATTGCGTTACGTCCACATAGACCGGGTCGATCCTGCGGATCACCGCCAGCGGCTCGGCCTGGCTGGCGGTCACCAATGCGCCCTGGCTTGTCTGGGACAGACCGATGCGCCCCGAAAGCCGCGCCCGGATCGTGGTGCGCGACAGCTCGATTTCAGATGAATTGAGCTGTGCGCGCGCAAGTTCCAGCCCGGCAGAAGCGGAATCGCGGGTCGCCGTCGCCTCGTCCAAGGCCTGTTCGCTGGCGACATTGCGCGCCTGCAGCTCCTGAAGGCGCTTTGCCTCGCGTTCGGCGGCGCGCAACTGGGCCTCGGCCTGCGTCACGCCTGCGCGGGCCTGTCGCACGCTGGCCTCATAGGTGGCTGTGTCGATCTGATAGAGCGGCGCGTTGACCTCGACATCCGCCCCCTCCTCGAACATCCGCTCGGTGATGATGCCGTTGACCTGCGGGCGCACTTCGGCCTCGGCCGAGGCCGCAACCCGCCCCGGCAAGGTTGAGGTCAGGGTCACCGTCTGTGGCTGAACTGTCACCACGGTGACCGATGTAGGGCCCTGCGATTGCTGCGAGTGCGCCGCCATCGGCGCAAAGGCCATGCTGGCCACCAACGACACGAAAAAGCGCGAAACTGAAGGCATGGTGACCCCTTTCAAGATTAGCTATTGCCGCAAATGCGCTCGGGCATTTATAAAACCACTCAGTACCATAAATATGACGCGTTTTCGAAAGGCAACCCCGACCTTTGAAAAGCGCGCGGATTGGAGCGGTAAAAATGTGCCAGAACCTCGAAAATGCCGACGCAGCGGGCAAATTCAGGCGTGGACGCCCCATCACCCAAACCGCCGAGGCCCGCCGCACCGAGATCTTTGCCGCCCTCGAATCGATTTACAACGACGCGGGACTTGAGGGGGCGACCATGGCCTGTCTTGCCGCGCGGGCAGGCATGTCCAAGCGCACGCTCTACTCGGTTTTCGCCAGCCGCACCGCGCTTTTGCGGGCCTATCTGCACAGGGTTGGCGATGATTTCATCCGCCCGCTTCCCGCCGAAGACCGCAGCCTGCCGATTGCCGCGCGTCTGGAGCGGTTGCTGTCACAGCGCCCGCGCCAACAGGGTTTTGGCCTGCCGCTTGAGGTGCTGCGCCTGATCATCGCGGAAACGCCAACCGCACCAGAGGTCGGGCGCGATCTTGTCGACCGGATTTTTGCGCTCGATCACCGGATCATCAAGGACGAACTTGACCTTGGCGTCGCGCGCGGCGAGACCACAATCGACGACACCGCACAGGCGGCGGCGCTTTTGCTTGATATGGTGCGCCCCTGGCCGCTTGAATCGCTGCTTGATCCGGCGCGCGTGCCGACCTCGAACCATATGGCGACGCGGCGCGCCCTGGCGATCGCGGTGTTTTTGAACGGCATTGGCGCGCGGCCCGAAACGCCCTGAAAGACGGCGCCGAAGGGCCACTTTTGAAAAGCCTTCGAGAAAATCGACCGGATTCGGGTTGTAGCGCCCAAACCCCGCCGTATATTACCAATGATCGACTGAAATAGTCTGAAAATGTGCCCGCCTACGTGGTGCTATGACTGGCCCGGTTGACAGGGATGGACGAAACGGGGGCACGACACATATGGACACCGCCGGGAGCTTTCTGCCGATAATTGCGGCACTGCCGTTTTTGGGGGCTTTGTTTCCGGGGCTGATGATTCAGGCCGGGCGCAACACCTGCGCCGCCTTTACCGCCGCCCCGACGATCCTTGCGCTTGTGCTGCTGTTGCTCTGTGCGCCTGCGGTGATGCATGGCGAGGTGCTTCAGTTTCAGCTCCCCTGGCTGCCCAAGCTTGGCCTGAACGTCAATTTCATGCTCGACGGGCTTGGCCTTTTGTTTGCCGGGCTGATCCTTGGCATCGGCCTTTTGATCATTCTCTACGCGCGGTTCTACCTGTCGCGCGAAGACCCGATGGGTCAGTTTTACACCTATCTCCTGTTGTTCCAAGGCGCGATGGTCGGCATTGTCCTGTCTGATAACATCCTGCTTTTGCTGGTGTTCTGGGAACTAACCTCGCTCTCGTCCTTCCTTTTGATCGGCTATTGGAAGCACCTTCCCGAGGGCCGTCAAGGCGCGCGCATGGCCCTGACCGTGACCGGCACCGGCGGGCTTGCGATGATCGCGGGCATGCTGATCCTTGGCAATATCGTCGGAAGCTATGACCTGAGCGTGATCCTCACCCAGAAAGAGGCCATTCAGGCCGATCCGATGTACCTGCCGGCGCTGTTGCTGATCCTTGCAGGGTGCTTCACCAAGTCAGCGCAGTTCCCGTTTCACTTCTGGCTGCCGCATGCCATGGCCGCACCGACGCCGGTTTCGGCCTATCTGCACTCGGCGACGATGGTTAAGGCGGGGCTGTTTTTGATGGCGCGGATGTGGCCGGTTCTGGCCGGCACGCCCGAGTGGTTTTATATCGTGGCCACGACGGGCCTGATCACCATGCTTATCGGCGCCAAGATCGCCCTATTCAAGGATGACCTCAAGGCGCTTTTGGCGTTCTCAACCGTAAGCCATCTTGGCCTGATCACCATGCTGCTTGGCTTTGGCACCAAGATGGCCGCCGTCGCGGCGGTGTTTCACATCATCAACCACGCCACCTTCAAGGCGGCGCTGTTCATGTCGGCGGGCATTGTCGATCACGAGACCCACACCCGCGACATCAAGCGCCTTGGCGGTTTGCGCCACCTGATGCCGATCACCTTTGTGATCGTCACCTTCGCGGCGCTGTCGATGGCGGGCATTCCGCTTTTGAACGGCTTCCTGTCCAAGGAAATGATGCTTGAAGAGGCCTCGCATACCGTCTGGCAGGGCAATCACTGGATCGTGCCCGCGCTTGCCACTTTGGGCGCGCTGTTCTCGGTGGCCTATTCGTTTCGCTATATCGTGCATGTCTTCTGGGGTCCGGTGCGCGACGATTACCCGTCCAAGCCACATGATCCGGGCTTTGGCATGTGGGCGGCCCCGGCCTTTCTTGTGGTGCTCGTGGTGGCCATCGGCCTTGCGCCGTTCCTTGCAGAGCCGCTTGTGCGCGCCAGCGCGGGTGCGGTGATTGGCGGGGCCTTGCCAGAATTTCACCTGAAGATCTGGCATGGCATCACGCCCGCCTTGTTCATGTCCGGCGCGGCGGTTCTGGGCGGCGCGATCCTTCTGGCGCTGCATGCGCCCATGATGCGGCTTTGGCTGGCGACCCCGCGCCCCGAGGCGAAAACCATGTTTGACGGCCTCACCCGCGCCGCCACCCGCGCAAGCCGCGCCTTCACCAATGGCGTGCACAACGGCGCGCTGACGCGCAATGGCGCGACCTTTACGGTGACGGTTCTGGCCGCCGGATGGCTGGCCTGGGCGGGTGGTGAGACCTTGCCTGCAAGCCGCGAGATGCTGCCGATTGCGGCCCTGCCGGCGATTGGCTGGATGTTGCTGGTCGTGGCGACGATCGGGCTTGTCGCCTTCCATCGCAACCGCTTTCTGGCGCTTGTTCTGATGGGGATTGTCGGGCTGATCGTGTCGCTTGGCTTTGTCTACTTCTCGGCGCCCGATCTTGCGCTGACGCAGATTTCGGTCGAGGTGGTGACCATCATCCTTTTGTTGCTGGCGTTGAACTTCATCCCCCGCACCACCCCGGTTGAAAGCAGCCCCGCGCGGCGGATGCGCGATGCGGCCATTGCAATTGCAGGCGGCGTCGCGGTGACCGGGTTGACCTATGCCATCCTGATCAGCGATTTCGCCTTTGAAAGCATTTCCGCCTTTCACCTCGCAAATTCCTACAAGGGCGGCGGCGGCACCAATGTGGTCAACGTGATCCTCGTCGATTTCCGGGGCTTTGATACCTACGGCGAGATCATCGTTCTCGGCATTGCGGCGCTGGTGATCTTTGCGCTGACCGATACCGTGCTCAAGGGGGCGGGCGGGCGCTGGCTCGCGAATTGGGACCAGAGCAAATACCGCGAGGCCGGTGATCGTCACCCGCTTATGATGGTGGTGGCCACCCGGGTGATGATGCCGATTGCCCTCATGGTCGGCGCGTTTATCTTCCTGCGCGGCCATAACGAGCCGGGCGGCGGGTTCATTGCCGGTCTCATCGTCGCGATTGCGTTTTTGATGCAATACATGGCTTCGGGCTTTGCCTGGGCCGAGTCGCGCCAGCGGGTGACCTATCATGCCACCATCGGTGTCGGCGTTCTGATCGCCAGCCTGACCGGTCTTGGCGCCTGGCTTGCGGGCAAACCGTTCCTGACCAGTGCCTATGGCTATATCACGCTACCGCCGATCGAGAAATTCGAATGGGCCACCGCGATGGCGTTTGACACCGGCGTGTTCCTGACCGTGGTCGGCGCCGTGATGCTGGCGCTTAACAGCCTGTCGAGCATGGCGCGCCGCACTGGCGAGACCGTCAACATCTTCCCGATGGATATCAACCCGGCCCGCGCAGACGCAGACGGCACCGACGAGGGGGGCAAGTAACATGGAAATGCTACTGGCAAGTGCGATTGGCGGGCTAAGCGCGGCGGGCATCTATCTGATGCTGCGGTTGCGCAGCTTTCCGGTGATTATCGGGATTTCACTGCTCAGCTATGCGGTGAACCTGTTCTTGTTCGCCACCGGGCGGCTGGTTGTCAATGCGCCGCCTGTCCTGCGCGACGGGGTGGACACCTATACCGATCCTCTGCCGCAGGCGCTTGTACTGACGGCGATCGTGATCTCGTTCGGGATGACCGCGGTGATCGTGATCATGGCGCTCGGCTCTTACCTGTCGTCGCGCAGCGATACCGTCAATATCACCGCCGACACCCCCGCCGAGCAGGAGGGCGAAGCATGAACCACTGGATCATCGCCCCTGTTGTCCTGCCGGCCGTGATGGCGGCGATCATCACGCTGACACTGCGGTTTCATCCCAGTTTGCAGCGGATCTTTTCGTTGGCGAGCTGTATCGCGCTTTTGATGATTGCGCTTGGCCTGACGGCGGTTGCCGCAACCGGTAGCATCGAGGTTTACGAGCTTGGCAACTGGCCCGCGCCGTTTGGCATCGTGCTGGTGCTGGATCGCCTCTCGGCGCTGATGGTGCTTATCACGGCGGCGCTTGCGCTTGTGGTCCTGCTCTACGCCACCGGCAGCGGCTGGGATCAGCGCGGCAACAATTTTCACGCCCTGTTCCAGTTTCAGCTGATGGGCATTTTCGGGGCCTTCCTGACCGGGGATGCCTTTAACCTCTTCGTGTTCTTCGAAGTGCTGCTGATTGCCTCTTATGGTCTGATGATCCACGGCGGCGGGCGGCGGCGGTTGCGCGCAGGCGTGCAATACGTGATCTACAACCTGCTTGGCTCTACCCTGTTTCTGTTCGCGCTTGGCACGCTTTACGCGGTGACCGGCACGCTTAACATGGCTGATCTGGCCGAGCGGGCGGCCGACATTCCGGTCGGCGACAGCGGGTTGTTGCGGGTCGGCGCGGTGCTTTTGCTGCTGGTCTTTGCCATCAAGGCCGCGCTTTTGCCGCTGCATTTCTGGTTACCGGAAACCTATGCCGAGGCCCCGGCCCCGGTGGCGGCGCTGTTCGCGATCATGACCAAGGTCGGCGCCTATGCGATCCTGCGGATGTACACGCTGGTCTTTGGGCCGGAACTTGGCGCGACGGCGGATATCATCGCGCCGCTGATCCTGTTCGCGGCGCTGGTCACGCTGGCGGTGGGGATGATCGGCATTCTGGGCGCCAAGCGGCTTGGGCGGCTGGCGGCCTTTGCGGCGATTGCCTCGATGGGGACGCTGTTGATTGCGATCTCGGGCTTTCGCCCGGACACCACGGCGGCGGCGATCTATTACATGATCCATTCCACATTCGCCGGCGCGCTGTTGTTTCTGGTGGTTGATCTGGTGCGCGCGCAGCGCGGCGAGGCACGGGGCGCGATCACACCCGCCCCACGCATGGCGCAACACGGGCTGATTGCGACGCTTTTCTTCGCCTCGGCGATTGCAAGCGCCGGGATGCCGCCGCTGTCGGGCTTTATCGGCAAGCTTTTGATCCTCGACGCCACGCGCGACATGCCCGAGGTCTGGCTGATCTGGTCGGTGATCCTTGTCACCTCGCTGATCGGCATCCTTGGCTTTGCCCAGGCCGGCAGCACGGTTTTCTGGAAAACCGAAACGCCCGAGGCGCCGGTTGAAGAGGCCGACACCGCGCCCGTTGCGGCCCCGCGCCCCCCGGCCCTGCCGCTGGTGGCAAGCTTTACCCTGCTGGCGGGGATCATCGCCCTGTCGGTCTTTGCAGGCCCGGTGACCGGCTTTGTCGAGGCCACGGCGGATCAGATTCACACCCCGAGCGGCTATATCGACGCCGTTCTCGGCCAACGCTGACGGAGGGCGAACGATGCTGCGCAAGATCCTGCCCCATCCCCTGCTGACCCTGACGCTTATCGTGGTCTGGCAGATGCTGGTGAACAAGCTGACGCTTGGCAACCTTCTGTTGGGGGCGATCCTCGGGTTGATCATTCCGGTCATCACCTCGCCCTATTGGCCCAACCGGCCACGCCTTAGAAGCGTGCCGCGTATCATCAGCTATGTGCTATTGGTGATCTGGGACATCATAGTCGCCAATTTTCAAGTGGCCTATATCGTCCTGTTCAAGGCCAACGCCAATATCAAACCCGCCTGGATCAGCATCCCGCTTGACCTTCGCACCCCCGAGGCGATCACCGTGCTGGCGGGCACCATCACCCTGACCCCCGGTACCGTCTCAAGCGATCTCTCGGCCGATGGCCGGAGCCTGTTGGTGCATTGCCTTGATGCGCCCGACCCGGATTCGGTGCGCGACGATATCAAGAACCGCTATGAACGCCGTCTGAAGGAGATTTTCGAATGATCGAATATGCCCTCCTGTTTGCCTTTTCCTGTTATGGGCTGGCCCTGTTGATGAACATCTATCGCATCATCCAGTCCCCCGGCCCCGGCGACCGCATCCTTGCGCTTGATACATTGGTGATCAACGCCATCGCGCTTTTGGCGCTGTTTGGCATCCTCGAAGGTACGACCGTCTATTTCGAGGCCTCGATGATCATCGCCATGACCGGCTTTATTTCAACCGTGTCCTTCACGCGCTTCATGCTGCGTGGCGACATTATCGAATAAGGGGCAGAGGAATGATGATAGAAATTCTGGTTTCGGCCTGTCTGGTGATCAGCGGCATTTTCGGGCTGGTCGGCTCTTTCGGGCTTCTCAAGCTGCCCGATCCGATGATGCGCCTGCATGCGCCGACCAAGGCCACCACCCTTGGGGTCGGTGGCGCGCTTGTGGCCTCGATGCTCTATATGCATTTCATCAACGGGAACTTTTCGTTTCACGAGCTGATGATTACGCTGTTTTTGTTCCTGACCGCGCCAGTCACCGGCAATTTTATCGCCAAGACCCATCTGCACCTGAACCATAAGGCCAGCGATCTGCCGCCCACCAGCACTGACCGGCCCTGGGCCACCTATGAAAGCGATGCAATGCGTGAAAAGATCGAGGCCGAAGAGGACGCATCCGCGACCTAACCAAGCCGCCGCCCGGTCTCTGCATCAAAGAGGTGCATGTTGCGCGCCTCTATCGTGAGGCGCAGCGCCCCCTCGCCCGACATCACCCGATGAACGCCCGGCAAGCTTGCGGTAAAGCCCGTGCCCGTGGCCAGCTTGCCATGCAAAAGCGTGTTGGCGCCAAGTGGTTCGGCCAGCAAGACCTGCATTTCAATCGGGCCCTCGGGATCGGGCACAAGATGCTCGGGGCGCAGCCCGAGCATCACCGGCCCCTCAACCCCCGTCGGGTTGGGAAGTACCATCCCACCCAGATAAAACGCGCCGTCGCGCCCCTCGGCCTTGATCACGTTCATCGAGGGGCTGCCGATGAACTGTGCCGCGAACAACGTTTCGGGGCGCTCGTAGACATCCAGAGGCGTGCCGATCTGTTCGGTGACACCCGCATTCATCACGATCATCCGGTCGGCCATGGTCATCGCCTCGACCTGATCATGGGTCACGTAAAGCGAGGTGATGCCCAGCTTTGATTGCAACTCTCTGATCTCAAGGCGCATCTGCACGCGCAGCTTGGCATCAAGGTTCGAGAGCGGCTCGTCAAACAGGAACACCGAGGGCTCGCGCACGATGGCGCGGCCCATAGCGACACGCTGACGCTGACCGCCCGAAAGCTGTTTCGGCTTGCGATCAAGCAGGTCGGTCAGCTGTAACAACTTGGCGGCCTCGGCGACCTTGGCGGCAATCTCGGGCTTGGGCAGGCCCGCGATTTTAAGGCCGTAACCCATGTTCTGCGCCACGCTCATATGCGGGTAGAGCGCGTAATTCTGAAACACCATGGCGATGTCGCGATCCATCGGCTCGCGGTCATTGGCGCGCACACCATTAATGCGCAATTCGCCTTCGGTGATCGTCTCAAGCCCGGCAACCATGCGCAAAAGCGTGGACTTGCCACAACCCGAGGGGCCGACAATGACAATGAATTCACCGTCCTGCACGCTCAGGCTCACGCCTTTGATCACCTCGGTCGTGCCAAAGCGTTTCTTGATGTTGTCGAGGTCTACAGTTGCCATCTTGTCTATTTCTCGCTGTCCACTAGTCCGCGGATAAAGAGTTTCTGCATCGAAATCACCACCACCACCGGCGGCACCATCGCAAGGATCGAGGTGGCCATGATCACCGGCCAATCGGCCACATCATCGCCACTCGGGAACATCTGCTTGATGCCCATCACGATGGTGTTCATCGACGGATCGGTGGTGATCAGAAGCGGCCAGAGGTATTGGTTCCAGCCATAGATGAACAGGATCACGAAGAGCGCCGCGATATTGGTCCGGCTCATCGGCAAGAGGATATCCCAGAAAAACCGCATCGGGCGCGCGCCATCGACCCGCGCCGCCTCGGCCAGTTCATCGGGGATTGTCAGAAAGAACTGACGAAACAGAAAGGTCGCCGTTGCCGAGGCAATCAGCGGAAAGATCAGGCCGGAATAGCTGTTGAGCATGCCAAAGCCCGCGATCACCTCATAGGTCGGCACGATCCGCACTTCGACCGGAAGCATCAGCGTCAGAAAGATCAGCCAGAAGAAGATATTGCGCCCCGGAAAGCGGAAATAGACGATGGCGAAGGCCGACAAAAGCGAGATGACGATCTTGCCCACCGCGATCCCGATGGCCATCACCATCGAATTGGCCAGCATGGTCAGCACCGGCACATTCACACCCGAAAACAAAGCGGCGGTATAGTTTTCGATGAACCTGTCACCGGGCCAGAGCGGCATCGGCGGATGCACGATCTCGGGCTGGGTCACGGTCGAGGCGACAAAGGCAAGCCAGATCGGAAAGAAGATCACCAGCACCCCAATGATCATCAACAGATGCGTCAGCCAGAGGCCCATGCCGCGCCGCTCGACCATGCCTGTGACCTCGCGCGCCATCAATAATGCACCCGTTTCTCGACAAATTTGAACTGCACCACGGTCAAGAGCCCGACAACCACCAGCAAGATCACCGATTGCGCGGCGGATGAGCCGAGATCCTGACCGACAAAACCATCAGAAAACACCTTGTAGACAAGGATCGTCGTGGCCTGTTGCGGCCCGCCGCTGGTGATGGTGTGGATGACGCCGAAGGTTTCGAAAAACGCATAGACGACGTTGACCACCAGGAGGAAAAATGTGGTCGGCGACAACAGCGGCAAGACGATGGTAAAGAACCGCCGCCAGAACCGCGCGCCGTCAATCGCCGCCGCCTCGATGATCGAACGCGGCACCGCCTGAAGTGCTGCAAAGAAGAACAGAAAGTTATAGCTGATCCGCCCCCAGCTTGAGGCGACGACGACCAATCCCATCGCCTCGCCCTCGTTCAAGACGTGGTTCCAGTCATAGCCCAACTGCCCCAGATACCAGGCCACAACGCCGACGCGGGTGTTGAACATGAACAGCCAAAGCACCCCCGCCACCGCCGGCGCCACCGCATAGGGCCAAATCAAAAGCGTGCGATAGACCCCGGCGGATTTCACCAAGCGATCCGCCAGCACCGCCAGAAACAGCGCCGGCACCATCGCGGTCAGCGTCACCAGCGTCGAAAAGATCGCCGTGGTGACAAAGGCGCTTCGGTAATAGGGATCGCCCAGGAGGTATTCGAAATTACCAAGCCCGACAAAGCGTGATGACAAGCCGAACGGGTCGGGAATGAACAGCGATTGCCACACCGCCTGCCCCGCCGGGTAAAAGAAAAACACCGCCGAGATCACCACTTGGGGCGCAATCAGGCAGAGCGGCAAAAGCCAGCCTTTGAAGGTGACGCGTTTTTCCATGATCTGCCCCTTGGATCAAACGGGCCGGGGCATTGCCCGGCCCGGTCACACCCGCTTAGCGATTGGCCTGTTCAAACCGGCGCAGCAATTGGTTGCCACGGGTCGCCGCGCTATCAAGCGCCGCCTGCGCGTCCTTGTCGCCGGACCAGACCGCCTCCAGCTCTTCGTCGATGATGCCGCGAATCTGGTCGAAAGACCCAAGGCGAAGCCCCTTGGAATTCGCCGTCGGCTGTTTCGCGGTCATCTGGATCACCGCCACATCGGTGCCGGGATTGGCCTCGTAAAACCCGTCGGCACGGGTCTTTTCGCCAGCCGCGATGGTGATCGGCAAATAACCAGTATCCTGATGCCATTTCGCCTGGATATCGACTGACGACAGGAAGTTCAAAAACGCCGCAGCGGCCTTGTATTCCTCGGCCTCATGCCCTTCCATCACCCAGAGAGAGGCCCCGCCGATGATGGTGTTTTGCGGCGCACCCGCAACCCCGTCCCAATAGGGCAAGGGGCGCACGTCAAAGTCAAACTGCGCCTCGGCCTTGATCCCGGCATATCCCGCAGAGCTCTCGGTGAAGAGCGCGCATTCCCCGGCGCGGAAATTGGCGCCGCCCTCGTTGCGCCGCCCGGCATAGATGAATTTGCCCTCGTTGGCCCATTCGCCCATCTGTGCGATATGCTGCACCTGAAGCGGGCCGTTGAGGGCCAGCTCGGTATCAAGCCCGGCAAACCCGTTATCCTTGGTCGCAAACGGCACGTCATGATAGGCCGAGAGGTTTTCAAGGTGGATCCAGCTCTGCCAAGCGGTGGTCAGCGGGCAATTGTGGCCAGACTCCTTGAGCTTGTCGAGAGTCGCATCCACGTTTTGCCAGGTCGATAGATCGGTATCGGGGTCGATCCCCGCCCCCTCTAGCGCGTTGCGGTTGACCCAGAGAACCGGCGTCGACGAGTTGAACGGCAGCGAGAGCATTTGCCCGTCGGTCGAGGTGTAATAGCCTTTGACCGAGCCGATATAGGCATCCGAGTCAAAGTCGGCACCGGCATCGGCCATCACCTCGTAAACCGGCTTGATCGCGCCCTTGGCGGACATCATCGTGGCGGTGCCAACCTCGAAGACCATCAGGATCTGCGGCTGTTCGCCCGCCCGGAACGCGGCGATGCCGGCGTTCAGGGTTTCCGAGTAGTTACCCTTGTGGGTGGCCGTCACGTGATAGTCGCTCTGGCCGCTGTTGAATGTTTCGACCTGCGCCGCCACCAACTCGCCAAGGCGGCCGGTAAAGGCGTGCCAGAATTGAATGTCGGTTTGCGCCGTGGCCGCCATCGGCGACAGCATCGTGGTTCCGGCGAGCAATGCGCCAAAGGCAGTCTTATGCATGTCTTCCTCCCAGGTGACAGGGCGGACCGCGCTGAGCCGTCCACCGCGATGTTCGAACAGGGCACACGCTACACGGAAACCCGCATAACGCAATGCTACTATTCTTTGCCTATTTATAATATCACATTATTGTCATATACTGGTCAGACTCAGGAAAGCCCCGACAATGTCCACCCGCCTGCGTCTGCGACAGCTGGAAGCGCTTGAATGCGTTGCCGAAACCGGGTCGATGACCCGCGCCGCAGAGGTCTTGGGTATCTCGCAACCCGCCGTCAGCCGCCTTTTGTCCGATCTGGCCAGCGAGGTCGGCTTTCAGCTTTTTGACCGGCGCGACGGGCGTCTTGTCCCGACGCAAGAGGCGCGCTTTCTGCTGCCGGATATTCACCGCCTGTTGGAAATGCTCGATCACATCGGCGAGGTCAGCCGTAATCTCACCGTCCGAAAGGCGGGGCATCTTCGTATTGCCTGTCTGCCGGGATTTGCCACAAGCCACCTGCCCGAGGTCTTAGCGCACTTCCTGTCGGACCGCCCCGGCGTCACCGCCACGATAGAGCCTGACCGCCCCGAACGCATTCTGGAATGGATCGTCGGCGAGCAATACGACTTTGCCATCACCGACAATTTTGACGCTCACCCGGCGGTCACCAGCCAGACCATCAAAATACGCTCGGTTTGCATCATGCCCGAAGATCATCCGCTTGCGGCGCGCGACGTGATCACCCCCGCCGATCTTGCCGACGAAAAGATCATCCACACGCGGCGCGACTCGGGCTTTTACCGAGAGCTGAACGAGGCGTTCCTGTCCAACGGGGTCGAGATGACGTCGATCGTCGAGGCACGTCAGTTCACCGCCGCCTGCGAATTGGTCCTGCGCCGGGTCGGCCTGTCGGTCATAAGCGAGCTGGATGCGGCCGGTTATGTGGGACGCGGTCTGGCGTTTCGAACCTTTGCGCCCAGTGTTCCGCACCGTCTTGCGCTTGTGCGCCCGGTGAACAAACATCCTTCGATGATCACGCTGGAATTCATGGAAATCTTCCGCGATAGCCTGCGCGCGTTCGAACAGGCCTAGGGGCGGCGCACCGCCCCCGGCCTTGATCTTTAAAGGGCGACGGGTGTGACCAGCCCCTGTTCGCGCGCAAGCCGTGCCGCGACCGAGGCCACAGCCAGATCCTGAAGACCGACGCCGGTGCCGTCAAAAAGCGTGATCTCGTCGGCGCTGCTGCGGCCCGGATGGGTGCCATTGATCACCTCGCCAATCGCCGTCAGGTCGCCCTCGCCGATCAGCCCGCTGGCAATCGCATGCTGGGCCTCGCCGATGGTGATGGATTGCGCGATCTCATCGGCAAAGACCGTGGCGGATTTCAACAGCGCCGGGTCGACCTCTTGCTTGCCCTTGGTATCGGTGCCCATACAGGCGATATGCGTGCCCGGCTTGATCCAATCGGCCATGATCAGCGGCTCGAAGGCGCTGGTGATGGTGATGATCACATCGGCCTGCGCCCCCAGTTCCTCGGGCGTGACCGCCTCGAAGGCAAGGCCAAGCTCTTCGGCCACCGCCGCCAGACGCGGCAGCATGTCGGGATGCGGGTTCCAGGCGACGACCTTGTCAAAATCACGCTGCTCGGCGGCGGCGCGGAGCTGAAACGTCGATTGATGACCAGCACCGACCATGCCAAGCACCTTTGCATCCTTGCGCGCCAGATGGGCGATCGACACCGCAGACGAGGCCGCCGTGCGCAGCGCCGTTAGGTAATTGCCGCCAACAAGCGCCGTCAACCGCCCGGTATCGGGGTCAAACAGGCAAACCGTCGATTGGTGATTGGTCAGACCCTTGGCCATGTTGCCCGGCCAATAGCCACCCGCCTTGACGCCAAGAACCATGCCCGCGCGATCAAAGCCCGACTTAAAGCCATAAAGCGCATCGGCATGGCCAATCGCCTCGCGGACCACCGGAAAGTTATAGGCATCACCGCGCGCCATCGCGCCGAACACGGCCTCGACGGCCGAAAAGGCATCGGGGCGGCGAATGACCTGTTCGCAAATCTCTTCGCTGACAATCAGCAGCCCGTCATCGGTATTGGCGCTCATCTGGTTCATCTCCAACAGTCTTCAGGTTTGAAAGAGGCGGCCCACACCAAGCGGGCCGCCCTGTTTTTGTTCGTTCCGAAGGTCTTAGTACGCCTTGCCGCGCGCCGAGACCGGCCAGAGGGTTTCGACCTTGCCATTCCGCACACCGACATACCAATCATGCACGTTGCAGGTCGGATCGCAGTGACCCGGCACCAGCTTGAGCTTGTCGTTGACCTTGAGCACGCCCTTGGGGTCGGCGACAACGCCATGCTCGTCCGAGCATTTGACGTATTCCACGTCCGTGCGGCCATAGATCGTCGGCAGGCCACTATCGACCGATTGCGCCTTGAGACCGGCATCGACAATCGCCTTGTCAGCCTTGGCGTGGCTCATGACAGAGGTCAGGATAAACAGCGCGTTTTCCCACTCGCCCTGGTCAATGCGCTTGCCGTCCTTGTCGAGGATACGACCGTAATCGGCATCCATGAAGGCGTAAGAGCCGCACTGAAGTTCGTTGAACACGCCCGAAGCCGATTCAAAGTAATAAGACCCGGTACCGCCGCCGCCGACGATATCGCTTTCGATACCTTCGGCCTTGAGAAGGTCAAGCGTATCAGACACTTGCTGAATGGCGATATCGGTCTTGGCCTTGCGATCCTCATAGCTGTCCATGTGCTGCATCGCGCCCTGATAGGCCTGAATGCCGGCATATTTCAGGCCCGGCGCGGCCTCGATCGCCTTGGCAAGATCGACCACGGGCTGACCGAATTGAACGCCGCAGCGCCCGGCACCTACGTCGATTTCGACAAGGCATTCGATCTGCGTGCCATGCTTTTGCGCGGCGGCCGAAAGATCGGCGACGTTGTCGATATCATCGACGCAACAGATCGTGCGCGCGCCAAGTTTCGGCATGCGGGCAAGACGGTCGATCTTTTCGGGCTGCGTCACCTGGTTGGAAACCAACACATCCTTGATGCCGCCACGGGCGAACACCTCGGCCTCGGAGACCTTCTGACAGCAGACACCGCACGACCCGCCAAGGCGCTCTTGCAACAGGGCCACATCGACCGATTTGTGCATCTTGCCATGAACCCGGTGACGCATGCCGTGGGATTTGGCGAAATCGCCCATTTTCTTGATGTTGCGCTCAAGCGCGTCCAGATCCAGCACAAGGCAGGGCGTCTGGATATCGGCCTCGTCCATGCCCGGCAGGGCGGGCACGTCAAAGCCGACTTCGAGATCGTCAAATGTTACAGGCTTGTTCATTTCGGTATCCTCACTTGATCCAGGGAAGCGTGTCGAGATCGACATTGCCACCGGTGATAATCACGCCGACGCGTTTGCCGACAAAGGTCTCGCGGTTCTTCAGGATCGTGGCCAGCGGCACGGCGCAGCTTGCCTCGATCACGATCTTCATGCGCTGCCAGGTCAGCTTCATCGCGTCGATGATTTCCTGCTCGCTGGCGGTCAGGATATCGGTCACGTTATGCGACACGAAATGCCAGGTGTTCTCCTTCAGCGGCACCTTGAGGCCATCCGCCACCGTCACCGGCGCATCATCGGCGATGATGTGACCGGCCTTGAAGCTGCGATAGGCGTCATCGGCCTGTTCCGGCTCTGCGGCGTAAATCTTGACGCCCGGCGCAAGATTGCTGAGCGTCAGGCAGGTGCCCGACACCATGCCACCGCCGCCAATCGGCGCGATCACGGCGTCAAGCCCCTCGGTCTGTTCCAGAAGTTCCGCCGAACAGGTTGCCTGCCCCGCGATCACCCGCACATCGTTATAGGGATGCACGAATTCGGCGCCGGTTTCGGCCTGAACTCGGGCAAATACCTCTTCGCGGCTTGTGGTCGAAGGCTCGCATTCGGTGATGATACCGCCATAGCCACGCACGGCGGCCTTTTTCGCCTCGGGGGCTGTGCGGGGCATGACCACATGACACGGAATACCACGACGCCCGGCGGCATAACTCAGGCTGAGCGCGTGATTGCCGGAACTGTGGGTCGCAACGCCGCGCTTGGCCATCTCGTCACTCAGGCCAAAGACCGCGTTTGATGCGCCGCGCACCTTGAACGCCCCGGCCTTTTGAAAGTTCTCGCATTTAAAGAACAGCTCTGCCCCGGTCAGATCATTGAGATATGACGAGGTCAGAACCGGCGTGCGGTGAATATAGGGCGCGATGCGTTCGCGCGCCGCCAGCATGTCGTCAATCGTAAGCTGGCTGGCCGTTTTGATATCAAGCATTCCTGTCTCTCCTTCAGGCGGCTTTGGCCAGGGCGGGTTTGGTGGTGGCGCGGAAATATTCCTGCGCGGCCACAACCCCGCTGCCCAGCTTGATGGGATAATTCAGATCGGCCATCGCCATTTCGATCGTGGCAAGACCCGACAGAACCATCGTATCGGTCAGACTGCCAAGATGTCCAATCCGGAATGCCCGGCCGTCCATCTCGCCCATGCCGATGCCAAAGCTGACGCCATAGGTGGCAAAAACATGCTCGATCAACGCGTTGCTGTCAAAGCCCTCGGGCACGAACACCGCGCTGACAGTATCGGAGTAAAGATCAGGGCTTTGCGCCACAAGCTTGAGACCCCAGGCGTCAACCGCGCGGCGCACACCCTCTGCCAGACGGTGATGGCGGGCATAGACATTATCAAGCCCTTCCTCGAACAGCATCTTGAGGCTTTCAGCCATGCCGTAGATCAACTGCAACGGTGGGGTATAGGGATATCCGCCCGCCGCATTGGCGCCCATCATGTCGCGAAAGTCAAAGAAGGTGCGCGGCAGCTTGGCGGTCTCCATCGCGGCAATCGCCTTGGGGCTGACCGCAAGGATCGCCATGCCAGTCGCCAGCATGAAGCCCTTTTGCGAGCCGGACACGGCGATATCAACGCCCCAGTCATCCATCCGGAAGTCCATCGAGCCAAGCGAGCTGACGCAATCGACGAACATCATCGCCGGGTGGTTGGCGGTGTTCATCGCACGGCGGACGGCGGCGACATCGGACTTCACCCCGGTTGCGGTCTCATTATGCGTGACCAGAACCGCCTTGATGGTGTGATCGGTATCAGCGCTCAGCGCCTCTTGAAACTTGTCCGCAGGCGCACCGCTGCCCCAGGGGCATTCGATGATCTGCACGTCAAGACCGTGCCGCTGGCACATATCAATCCAGCGGTGGCTGAACATGCCATAACGGGCCACAAGAACCTTGTCGCCGGGGCTAAGAGTGTTGGAAATCGCCGCCTCCCAGCCGCCGGTGCCGCTGGCGGGGAAGGTGATGATGGTGCCATTGGCCGTTCCGAAGACCGTTTTACAGCCCTCAAGAACCGGGGTCAGTGTTTCAACAAACGCGGGCGAGCGGTGGTCCTGGGTCTGAACCTGCATCGCGCGACGCAGCCGGTCTGGCATGTTGGTGGGGCCCGGAATAAAGACGGGATTTTGATCTGACATAGCCGTGATCCTTTTTGGTTATGCCTAGATACTGCCGGAGGAATCGATTCCATGCAATTTTCTTGAAAGCATTTTTCATTATTATTATTAAATACCCAATATATTGTTTTTGCGTTATTTTTCTTTTTCCAAATTTGCCCTATTATTATTATTGAAAATAATTTTTAATTGCATGCAAATGTCCACCGAAAGGAAACTGCGCCGTGACACCCCCCAAACGCGCCCGTGGCCGCCCGAAATCCCAGTTCAGCGAAAGTACGGCCGGGACCATGCAATCGCTTGATCGCGCGCTGAGCGTTCTGGTGGCCGTTGCGCGCGAGGATCGCGCGACACTGACCGACCTGTCGCTCGCGCTTGGCATCCCGACCGCCACCACGCACCGCATCCTGACCACCCTGCAAAAGCGCCACTTCGTGCGTTTTGACGACGAGCGTCAGGATTGGAGCATCGGCATCGAGGCCTATCGCACCGGGGTTGCCTTTCTAAAGCGCACGAACCTGTCGGATGTCGGACGCCCGGTCATGCGCCGCCTGATGGAGCAGACCGGCGAGACCGCCAACCTTGCGGTGCGCGACGGCGCCGAGGTGGTATTCATCGGCCAGGTTGAGACGCAAAACCCGATCCGCGCCTTCTTTCCGCCCGGCTCGCGCACCCCGATGCATGCCTCTGGCACCGGCAAGGCGATCTTGGCCGCCCTGCCCGAGGACCGGCTTTTGACCCTGCTCAAGGGCGCTGGCCTGAAAGAATTCACCGAGCACACCCGTGTCACGCCCAAGGCGCTGTTTGCCGATCTGGAACAAACCCGCGCGCGCGGCTGGTCGTTTGATCGAAACGAGCGTTATGACGGCATGTCCTGCATCGGCAGCGCGATCTTTAATGACCGGGGCGAGCCTTGCGCCGGGGTGTCGATCTCTGGCCCCAGCAGCCGCTTTTCCGACGCCCAGATCGCCGAGTTTGGCGCAGCAGTGGCGCAAGCGGCGGCAGAGATCACCCACCTGATCGCCGGGCAATCGTTTGAGGAGAAAGCCTAGGTGTTCAGTCCCGGCATCTGGTGGATCGGATTTAAGATGAATCTGTCTGGCTCAGATGTCCAGATCTTGCAGATGTATTCGTAAGGCGTGAGCCCGCTGAGGGTCTTGAGTCTGCGTGCGAAGTTGTAGGCTGCCATGAAGTCCGCCAGGTGGGTGCGGAGCTGATTGTGGTCGTCGTAGTGGAAACGTTTCACGGTCGCGTCCTTGATCG
>NZ_FWFJ01000056.1 GCF_900172365.1 Roseovarius gaetbuli | reverse complement strand
ACATGAATTTCCAGAACTGGGGCCGTGTCAGTTTTTTGCGGAATTGTTCCTTCCCCGACAGCAATGCCCCGTGAACCTGGAAAATACTCTTCGCCAGATCTACACCAATCATTGTATCCTTCATTTTGCCGTCCTCTCCGTTAGATGGTCTACAGACCACCATCTTGGCACATTGCGATGCCGTCAGGGGAGGGCGGCAACCACCCCATCTTCAGTACCTGGAACAGCACATCGCTGATCCTACCGGCGCCAGCCGGTAGTGGTTCAGTACAGGCGTGGCGGTTTAGCTGTCGGCCTCGTCTCCGGTGGCCTCTGCATTGACCTCAAGGTCGCTGACCTCGTCCTCGTCGCCCTGATCGGCGATCCAGGCAACGCTGACCACGACTTCGCCGCGCCCGGTGTCAAACACCTTGACGCCGCCGGCACTGCGCGAGCGGAAGGAAATGCCCTTGATAGGCACGCGGATCGACTGCCCCTTGGAAGTGGCAAGCATGATCTGATCGTCAAGCGTGACCGGGAAGGACGCCACAAGCTCGCCGCCGCGCATCGCCTTGTCCATCGCCATCACACCCATGCCGCCACGCCCGCGCACGGGATAGTCGTGGCTTGAGCTCAGCTTGCCCGCGCCCTTGGCGCTGATGGTCAGGATAAGGTTCTCGGCCTCGGACATTTCGGCGTAACGCTCGGCGCTGATGCTGGCGTTTTCATTGGCCTCTTCATCGGCGTCGGCTTCCTCTTCGGTCACACCGGCCATGGCGCGGCGCATCTTGAGATAGGCGGTACGCTCGTCCGCCGTGGCCTCGAAGTGGCTGATCACCGACATCGACACGACCCGGTCGTCACCGCTCAGGCGAATACCGCGCACGCCGGTCGATTTGCGGCCTTTGAAGACCCGCACATCGGTGGCCGCAAAGCGGATCGCACGGCCCGAATTGGTGAACAGCATCACATCGTCGTCTTCCGAAGTGATGCGCGCATTGACCAGTTCAACCCCTTCGGGCAGGTCCATCGCGATCTTGCCGTTGCGTTTCACATTGGTGAAATCCGACAGCGCATTGCGCCGCACATCGCCCGCCGAGGTGGCGAACATGATCTGCAGATCGTCCCATTCATCCTCGGGGCGATCCACCGGCATGATTGCGGCAATCGACACACCCGTCGGGATCGGCAGGATATTGACGATCGCCTTGCCCTTCGAGGTGCGCCCGCCAAGCGGCAAACGCCAGGTCTTGAGCTTGTAGACCATGCCATCGGTGGTGAAGAACAAAAGCTGGGTATGGGTGTTGGCCACGAAAAGCGTGGTGACCGCATCCTCGTCCTTGGTGGACATCCCCGACAGGCCCTTGCCGCCGCGCTTTTGTGCACGGAAATCGTTAAGCGCGGTGCGCTTGATATAGCCGCCCTGGGTGATCGTCACGACCATGTCTTCGCGCTCGATCAGGTCTTCGTCTTCCATATCACCAGACCAGTCGACGATCTGGGTGCGGCGCGGCACGGCGAACAATTCGCGCACCTCGCGCAGCTCGTCGGCGATGATCTGCATGATCCGCTCGCGGCTGGCGAGAATGGCAAGGTATTCCTTGATCTTGCCGGCCAGGTCCTGAAGCTCGTCGGTGACCTCTTTGACGCCAAGCTGGGTCAGGCGCTGCAGGCGCAGATCAAGGATCGCGCGGGCCTGAATTTCGCTTAGGTTATAGGTGCCATCGTCATTGGCCGGATGGCTCGGGTCATCAATCAGCGCGATATAGGGCAGGATGTCACCGGCGGGCCAGCGCCGTTCCATCAGCTTTTGACGCGCCTCGGCGGCATCGGCCGACGATCGGATCGTCGCCACGACCTCATCCACGTTGGATACGGCAACCGCCAGACCACACAGAACATGCGCCCGTTCGCGCGCCTTGCGCAGCTCATAGGCGGTGCGGCGTGCAACCACCTCTTCGCGGAAGGTGATGAACAGCGACAGGAACCGGTGCAGCGTAAGCTGCTCGGGCTTGCCACCATTCAGCGCCAGCATGTTGCAGCCGAAGTAGGTCTGCATCGGCGTGAAGCGGTACAATTGGTTGAGGACAACATCAGGCGTCGCATCGCGCTTGAGTTCGATCACAACGCGCACACCGTTGCGGTCGGATTCATCCTGCACGTGGGCGATGTTTTCGATCTTCTTGTCGCGCGCCGCCTCGGCGATCCGCTCGATCATGGTGGATTTGTTGACCTGATAGGGGATCTCGTCGATCACCACCGCATAGCGGTCCTTGCGGATCTCCTCGACGCGGGTCTTGGCGCGGATGATGACGCTGCCGCGCCCCTCAAGATAGGCTTTGCGCGCGCCGGTGCGGCCAAGCATGATGCCCCCGGTGGGGAAATCGGGGCCGGGCACGTATTCGATAAGGTCTTCGCTTTCCAAATCGGGGTTGTCGATCAGCGCCAGCGTGGCATCAATCACCTCGCCAAGGTTATGCGGCGGAATGTTGGTCGCCATGCCGACGGCAATACCGCCCGCACCGTTGACCAGCATATTGGGAAAGCGCGCCGGAAGAACCGTCGGCTCGCGGTCCTTGCCGTCATAGTTGTCCTGAAAGTTGACCGTGTCTTTTTCGATATCGGCCAAAAGGTAGGCGGCCGGCTTGTCCATGCGCACTTCGGTATAGCGCATCGCGGCGGCGTTATCGCCATCCATCGAGCCAAAGTTGCCCTGCCCATCCAGAAGCGGCAGCGACATCGAGAAATCCTGTGCCATCCGCACAAGGGCGTCATAAATCGCGCTGTCACCATGCGGGTGGTATTTACCCATCACATCGCCGACCGCGCGGGCCGATTTGCGGTAGGGTTTGTCGTGGGTATTGCCACTTTCAAACATCGCATAAAGGATGCGCCGATGCACCGGTTTCAACCCGTCGCGCAGATCCGGAATCGCGCGGCTGACGATCACGCTCATCGCGTAATCGAGGTAGGAGGTTTTCATCTCCTCCGCGATCGAGATCGTCGGCCCGTCGTACACGGGACGCTCCGGCAGGTTTTCTTCTGTATCTTCAGGGGGTTGGGGCGTATCGCTCACGGTTTTTCCCGTCCTGTGCATTAGGTCTATATCTAGTTGCCGCCACTATATCAGAGGCATGATATTGGGTGCAATGGGCCAGCGACCTGCCGCTTGGCAGCCACCGCACATAAGTGCTAACATGCTGTTTTTATTGAAAAGTAATTTCTTTCAGGCATCATCATTCCTACAGGCAACTTTAGGAGCACAAAATGCAGATGTCAGAGACTGAATTGATGCTGAAGGGATACGGGCTGACCACGGCGGAATTTTTCTATCGGATGCCGGATTATCAGAACGTTCTCAACAGCTATACCTGGCAGGACTATGATCTTGCGCCGGACCACCCCAAGCTGTTCGATTTCATCGAGTTCTGGCAGCGCGAGCTTGATGGCCCGCTGCATTCGGTGCGCTTTACCCACCGCAAGCTGATCGCGCCGGGCGAGTGGCGCAATGTGGTGGGCGAATTCACGCTGCATTGACGCGCGTGGGTTTCACCCACCCTACGAATATCGTGCAGGGTGGGGCATACTTGATCCGCGTTACGGGATGATGCGGCTGTACTTCATGCCTTCAAGCGACACGCCGGCCATCGCTCCGGCCTGGCCAAAGATGACCGCGACCACGGGAGAGGTCGAAGTGGTGGTTTCCGCCCGCAGGTTTTCGCCGGTGTCGTTGAACACATATTCGATGTCCGCTCCTGCGGCCCATCCCGACGAGCGGCGAAAGCGTTGAAGCGCGTCCTCGGTCATGAAGAACAGCACATGCGCAAACTGCTGCGCGCCGATCTGAAGCCCGACGCTGCCTTTGGTGGCCGAATAATAGTCAACCGTCACGTCGTTCACGCGAAGCGCGCCACGACCAAAGCCGCCGCCCACGAGAAAGCCGGCCTCGGTCACGACCGGCATCACCAGCATGCCGGTGGATTTTTCCGCAAGACCGCGGGTATTGGGGTATCTGGTATACATGTGGTTGATCGTTGCATCGACGCGCGCGTCGATCTTGGCGGCGCCGCCGCTGCCCACGCCATTGCCACAGGCCGCCAAAAGCGGTGTGCCCGCCATCAGGCCAAGTGTGAAACTACGTCTGGTAAGAATGCTCATGTGATTGCCTGTGTGTTGCCTCTTGGGGCCGGTCTTTTGGCATACCGGTCTGCGCCATAGTATAGGGGCAGGGGCACGCCCTGTCACTATGGATTGCGGCCCTGCGCGGGATGTTGCGTAAAGCGGCTAGCCTTGCGCCAGAGCGCGCGCCACGCGCGGTGCGAAATAGCTTAGCACCCCGTCACAGCCCGCCCGCTTGAACGCCATCAGGCTTTCCAGCATCGCCCGATCGCCATCAATCCAGCCATTCTGTGCGGCGGCCATGATCATCGCGTATTCGCCCGAGACCTGATAGGCAAAGGTCGGCGCGCCGAAATTGTCTTTTACCCGCCGACAGATATCGAGATAGGGCATGCCCGGCTTGACCATGACCATATCGGCGCCCTCGGCCAAATCACGCTCGACAAGGCGCAGCGCCTCATCTGTGTTGGCGGGGTTCATCTGATAGGTTTTCTTGTCGCCCTTGAGGGCGTTCGAGGCGCCAACCGCATCGCGGAACGGCCCGTAAAAAGCGCTCGCGTACTTGGCGGCATAGGACATGATCATCACGTTATGGTGACCCTGCGCCTCAAGCGCGCTGCGGATGGCACCGATGCGGCCATCCATCATGTCCGACGGCCCGATGATATCGACGCCTGCCTCGGCCTGTGACAGCGCCTGTTTCACAAGCGCCTCGACGGTGGCGTCATTGATGATTTCGCCATCCACCACAAAGCCGTCATGGCCAGTGTCCGAATAGGGATCAAGCGCCACGTCGGTCATCACCGTGATCCCCGGCACCGCCGCCTTGATCGCGCGGGTGGCGCGGTTGCTCAGGTTCTCGGGGTTCCAGGCCTCGGCGCAATCGGCGGTGCGGTTCTCGGCCGATGTATAAGGAAACAGGCAGATCGCGGGAATGCCAAGATCGGCAGCCTCCTGCGCGGCCTCGACCACCTTGTCGATCGAGCGGCGCAAGACGCCCGGCATCGAGGGCACCGGCTCTTCCACGCCGTCGCCGTCGCGCACGAACACCGGCCAGATAAGATCGGCCGCGCTCAGCGTATTCTCGGCGACAAGCGCCCGGATCGAGGGCGATTGACGGGTGCGGCGCAGGCGGGTGGCGGGAAAGGCGGCTTGTGTCGGGCGCATGAACAATCTTTCTGGATTACCTCTACTGTCTGAGTGACACGGAATTTACCGCATCTCAAGGGTAGGAATTACCGCACAGCGGCGCTAAGAGGGTCGATGTTGATGGTTATAAGGCTATGACGTGGACTGGTATCAAAACGTTTTCGACCTGATCGACTTTCGCAGTTTCAGCAACCTGTGGTTCTGGATCGCCCTTGCCGTGACCTGGTCAACGGCAAGCCATTGGGTGCTTGGCGTGCCGTGGGATATGGCTGTGCGTGCCCATAAGGGCAAAAACGCACAAAGCATTGTCGATTTTGAAGACATGGTGCGTATCAACACCAACCGCATTTTGTTCATTGCTCACGAATCGGGGCTTTTGCTGTCCGGGATGGTCGCCTTTGGCATGACGGTTCTGGTGCTTTTGGGCTTTGTCTATGACAACGAATTCTCGCAGGCGGTGTTTCTGCTCGGCATGCCGCTGACGCTGGTGGGGCTTTTGTCGGTGCGCACCGCGACGCGCATTCAGGCCGAGGCCCTCTCTGGCGCGGCCCTGTTCAAGCGGCTCAACCGGCATCGCCTGATCATTCAGGTGATTGGTGTGGTCTCGCTGTTCGTGACCGCTATGTGGGGCATGTATCAAAACATGAACGCCGGCGTTCTGGGCTAGGCAAGGCCCGCACCCGGCCATGAAGGTTAGACTGGCATGACATCTGCGACCCATATCACCGTCGGCGGCGCGCCCGAGGGCTTTGATGCCGCGCTTTTGCTGAAAGAGGTCGAAAAGACCGGCGGGCCGCTGCTGCATGTGGCGCGCGATGACAAGCGCATGGCGGCGATGGCCGCCGCTCTGCGGTTCTTTGCCCCCGACATGCCGGTGGTGACCTTTCCCGGCTGGGATTGCCTGCCCTATGACCGGGTGTCGCCCAATGCCGATATTTCGGCCACGCGGATGGCGACGCTGGCGGGGTTGGTGCATGGCATGCCCGAGCGCTTTGTCCTTCTGACCACGCTCAACGCCGCGAGCCAATTCCTTCCGGCGCGCGAAGTTCTGCGCGATGCGGCCTTTTCGGCGCGGGTCGGCGAGCGGGTTGACGAGGCGGCGCTGCGCAACTTCCTTGTGCGGATGGGTTTTACCCAGGCCCCGACCGTGACCGAACCCGGCGATTACGCCCTGCGCGGCGGTATCATCGACATCTTTCCGCCGGGCGAGGGCGGGCCGGTACGCCTTGATCTTTTTGGCGATATTCTTGACGGCGCGCGCCGGTTTGATCCGGCCACGCAGCGCACCACCGAAAAGCTTGATCTGATCGAGCTTGCCCCGGTCAGCGAGGTCATTCTTGACGAACCCGCGATCCGCCGCTTTCGCCAGAACTATCGCATCGAATTTGGCGCGGCAGGCACCGATGATCCGCTCTATGAAGCGGTGAGCGCGGGGCGCAAACACGCCGGTGTCGAGCATTGGCTGCCGTTCTTTCACGACCGGCTTGAGACGCTGTTTGACTATCTGCCCGAGGCTACGATCAGCCTTGATGATCAGGTCACGCCGACCCGGCTCGCCCGCTGGGACAGCATCGCCGATCAATACGAGACCCGCCATCTTGCCCTGCAACAAAAGTCGCGTGGCGATACGGTCTATAAACCCGTGCCGCCGGGGCTTCTCTATCTTGACGATGACGCTTGGGTTAAGGCCACCTATGCGCGCCGGGTGCTGCAACTGGTGCCGCTGCCCCAGGCCACGGGGCCGGGGGTGATCGACGCGGGAGGGCGCATCGGGCGCAATTTCGCGCCTGAGCGCCAACAGGAAAACATAAACCTTTTCAGCGCGCTGAAGGACCATGTTGAAGCAAAACTTGCCAAGGGCCCGGTGCTAGTCGCGAGCTATTCCGAAGGCGCGCGCGAGCGTCTTGAGGGGCTGCTTGAAGATGAGGGCCTGATTGGCGCGGTGACCGTGACGGATGCCCGCCGGATCGCCAAGCGCGGCCTGCATCTTGCGGTCTGGCCGCTGGAACATGGCTTTGAAGCGCCCGACCTGACCGTGATCGCCGAACAGGATGTGCTGGGCGAGCGGTTGATCCGCTCGGCCGGGCGGCGGCGCAAGGCCGAGAATTTCCTGACCGAGGCGCAGAGCCTGAGCGCGGGCGATCTTGTGGTGCATGTGGATCATGGCATCGGGCGCTATCTTGGGCTTGAGGTGATCACCGCCGCCGGGGCGGCGCATGAATGTCTGGTGCTCGAATATGCCGAGACCGCCAAGCTTTACCTGCCGGTCGAAAATATCGAACTCTTGTCGAAATACGGCCATGACGACGGCCTGCTGGACCGGCTTGGCGGCGGCGCATGGCAGGCCAAGAAGGCCCGCCTCAAGGAGCGCATCCGCGAGATGGCCGAGCGGCTTATTCGCGTGGCCGCCGAGCGCGCGCTGCGCCGCGCCCCCGCGATCGAGGCCGAACATCACGCCTGGGAGGCCTTTGCCGCGCGCTTTCCCTATCAGGAAACCGATGATCAGCTGGCGGCGATTGCGGATGTGATGACCGATCTTGAAAGCGGTCGGCCGATGGATCGCCTGATCTGCGGCGATGTCGGCTTTGGCAAGACCGAGGTGGCAATGCGCGCGGCCTTTGTGGCGGCGATGTCGGGTCTTCAGGTGGCGGTTGTCGCCCCCACGACCCTTTTGGCGCGCCAGCATTACCAGGAATTCGCCAAGCGCTTTCGCGGATTTCCGGTCTCGGTGCGCCCACTGTCTCGGTTTGTCTCGGCCAGCGAGGCCGCCAAGACCCGCGAGGCGATGGCCAAGGGCACGGTCGAGATCGTCATCGGCACCCACGCGCTTTTGGCCAAGTCGATCCGGTTTCATAACCTCGGGCTGTTGATCATCGACGAGGAACAGCGCTTTGGCGTGACCCACAAGGAACGCCTCAAACAGTTGCGCTCGGATGTGCATGTGCTGACCCTGACGGCGACGCCGATCCCGCGCACCCTGCAATTGTCGCTCTCGGGGGTGCGGGATCTGTCGATCATCGGTACGCCGCCGGTCGACCGTCTGTCGATCCGCACCTATGTCAGCGAGTTCGATAGCGTCACCATCCGCGAGGCCCTGTTGCGCGAGCATTATCGCGGCGGGCAGTCGTTTTACGTGGTGCCCCGGATCAGCGACCTGCCGGAAATCGAAGAGTTCATGGCGACGCAGATGCCGGAACTGACCTATGTCATCGCTCATGGCCAGATGGCGGCGGGCGAGCTTGATGACCGGATGAACGCCTTTTACGACGGCAAGTATGACGTGCTCTTGGCGACCACCATCGTGGAATCCGGCCTTGATATCCCGACCGCCAACACGATGGTCATCCACCGCGCCGACATGTTCGGGCTGAGCCAGCTTTACCAGATCCGCGGCCGGGTCGGGCGCTCGAAAACGCGGGCCTATGCCTATCTCACCACCAAGCCGCGCGCGCCGCTGACGCCGGGCGCAGAAAAGCGCCTGCGGGTGCTTGGCAGCCTCGATACGCTTGGCGCGGGCTTTACGCTTGCCAGTCAGGATCTTGATATTCGCGGAGCCGGCAATCTCTTGGGCGAAGAGCAATCCGGCCAGATGCGCGATGTCGGCTATGAGCTTTATCAATCCATGCTGGAAGAGGCGATCGCCAAGATCAAATCCGGCCAGATGGAAGGCCTCTCGGAAGCCGATGAACAATGGGCGCCGCAGATCAATCTTGGCGTGCCGGTTCTTATCCCCGAGGCATTTGTGCCCGACCTTGATGTGCGCCTCGGGCTTTATCGCCGCCTCAGCGGGTTGGAGACCAAGGTCGAGCTTGAAGGCTTTGCCGCCGAGTTGATCGACCGATTTGGCAAGCTGCCGCGCGAGGTCAACATGCTGATGCTGGTGGTACGCATCAAGGCGATGTGCAAACGCGCCGGGATTGCCAAGCTTGACGGCGGCCCCAAGGGCGCGACGATCCAGTTTCACAACGACAAGTTCGCCTCGCCGCAGGGGCTTGTCGAGTTCATCAGCGATCAGCGTGGCTTGGCCAAGGTGCGCGACAACAAGATCGTCGTGCGCCGTGACTGGAAGGGCGAAACCGACCGCATCAAGGGCGCCTTTGCGATTGCCCGCGATCTGGCGGAAAAGGTCATCGCGGAAAAGAAACGCGCCTCGGCGAAGGGCTGAGACCGGGCAGGGGGCGCTGCCCCCATCGCGTGCCGCGATTCCCCCGGGATATTTTCAGCAAGAAGAAACCGGCTGTTGTGCTCTGGAGGGGGCGGCCCTAGCCTGTGATCTGACAGAGGGGGACGCGGGATGGATATCACGGGGCGAGAGGCGGGCGATCTGCTGGCGATGCTGGAGCGCCGGGAGATCAGCGCGCAAGAGCTTATGCGTGCCACGCTTGAGAGGATCGCGGCCAGTAATGGCGCGCTTAATGCGATTGTCGATCTGCGCGATGAAGAGGTTTTGATGCAAGAGGCGCGCGCGGCCGATGATGCACCCATGCGCGGCGCGCTGCATGGGTTGCCGATGGCGGTCAAGGACCTGGCCAATGTCGGGGGCTTGCCGACCTCGCAGGGCTCGCCGCTATTTGCCGGGCAGGTGGCGCAGGCGGATGATCTTCACGTGGCGCGGATGCGCGCGGCGGGGGCGATTTTTATCGGCAAGACCAACACGCCCGAGTTCGGCCTTGGTAGCCATACCTTCAACCCGGTGCACGGGGTGACGCGCAATCCCTATAATGCGGCGCGGTCCTGTGGCGGATCGTCGGGCGGGGCGGCTGTGGCATTGGCGGCGGGCATGCTGAGCCTCGCGGACGGGTCGGACATGATGGGCAGCCTGCGCAATCCGGCGGGATGGTGCAATGTCTATGGCATGCGCCCAAGCTGGTCTCTGGTTCCGAGCGAGCCGCGTGCCGACACGTTTTTGCATCAGCTTTCGACCAACGGCCCGATGGCGCGCAGCCCGCGCGACATGGCGCGGTTATTGGCCGTGATGGCGGGCCCTGATCCGCGCCAACCCCATGGCATGCCGGTGCCGGATTTGAGCGATATCAGGCCAGAGGCCAAGGGCGCGCGGATTGGCTGGCTTGGCGATTGGGGCGGGGACTGGCCGTTTGAGGCGGGCATTCTGGACCTCTCGGAAGAGGCCTTGCGGGTGTTCGAGGGGCTTGGCGCAAGGGTCGAGCCGGTGAAGCCGCCGTTCAGCCGTGTCGCGCTTTGGCAGAGTTGGGTCACCCTGCGCCACTGGGCGGTGTCAGCCAATCTGTCGCCGCTGCTGGAGAGTGGACGCTTGAAACCCGAGGCGATCTGGGAGGTGGAAGAGGGCCAACGTCTGAGCGCGCTAAAGGTGCATAAGGCGAGCGTCATCCGCAGCGGATGGTTTGCCGCCGCCGCGCGGTTGTTCGAGACATACGATGCGCTTGTTCTACCGACGGCGCAGGTCTGGCCGTTTCCGGCCGACTGGACCTATCCCAAAGAGATCAACGGCCAGCAGATGGACACCTATCACCGCTGGATGGAGGTGGTGGTTCCGGCCTCATTGGCGGGCCTGCCTGCGGTTGCGGTACCAGCCGGATTTGGTGCAGGCGGATTGCCGATGGGGATACAGCTTATCGGGCGACGCGGCGATGATGCGCGCCTGTTGGAACTGGCGCAGGCCTATCACGAGGCGACGCTCTGGCCGACGAAACGGCCCCCCGTGCTAAGCTGAATTTGAGTTACATCTTTGCGGCGGGTTCGGCCTTGGCTAACCTTCAAGAAAAACCGGGAGGGGGCAGGATGCCAGCCAATGAGATAAAACCGCTTGGACGCCCCGAGATGGGCGAGGTGCGTTTTGCCATGCTTGGCGAGGCGTTGCGGCGGGGCTGGCGCGACATGCGGCGTGCACCGGGTTATGCGATTGTTTTTGCAGGGGTTTACGTGGCGGTGGGCCTGATCATGGCCGGGGTTACCTGGAGTACGGGAAAAAGTTATTGGCTTATCTTTGCGGCCGTTGGCTTTCCTTTGATCGGACCCTTTGCCGCCGTGGGGTTCTACGAGGTCAGTCACCGGCTTGAGCAGGGGCGCGCGCTTGTTGCGTCTGAGGTGATGGGCGTGATTGCCCATCAACGGCGGCGTCAACTGCCGTCGATCTGCGCGATCATCATCATGGTGTTCCTGTTCTGGTTCTTTCTGGCGCATATGATTTTTGCCCTGTTCCTCGGGCTGTCAACGATGACGAATGTGTCATCGTCCTTTGAGGTGTACCTTACGCGGGAGGGGCTTGGCATGCTTACCGTGGGCACGGCGGTGGGCGCGGTTTTTGCGCTGTTTATTTATGCGATCACCGTGATTGCCCTGCCGCTTTTGCTGGACCGTGAGGTGGATTTCGTGACTGCGATGCTGACCAGCCTTGAGGTGGTTGTGCACAACCCGGTGCCAATGCTGGCCTGGGGGGGGATGATTGCGGTGCTGACGTTTTTGGCGCTATTGCCGGGGTTTTTGGGGCTGTTTATTGTCCTGCCGCTTTTGGGGCATGCCACATGGCATCTTTACCGACAGATCTGTGGCGCCGCGGCGACGGGAGAACCTAGCGGCTCCAGCGGCTGATGAACCGAAGCGAGCGGCAGGCGGGTCCAAGAAAATTCGCCGAATTTTCTTAGGCGACAGACGTCAGGCCTCGCGCCCGTGGCGTTTGAGACGCGCGTGCAGATCGCGCGCTTGAGGTGCCCCTGCCTCGAGCGCAAACACATAGGCATGGGTCAGGAAAAAACAGGCGGCATCAAGATCATTGGCGCTGTCGGCGGCCGCGGCATAAAGCGAGATCAAGGCCTCTTGATCCTGCGCCGCATGGGCCGCCAACATCTGGTCGTGCAGATCGCTCATTCGGCCGCCTTTGCCATCCCGCGATGCGTGCCAACCTTGCTTGCCACCCAGTGATGAAAGCAATGCGTCGGGCTATCCATCACAGGCGAGAACCGACCGCCGTCAAAATAGGTGGCATGACGACCTTTCTGCATGCCTTCGACGACAAAGATGTCTTCCTCGAACACGGTTTTCCAAAGCTGGGTATTGCGCGCGCGCAGGCCCTCGTCGCTATCGGGCACCGAGTAATAAAGGTGAATGTGCTCGACAGTGCGATCCGTTGCCTTGGGTTCCAGAATGATCGCGAAGGCATGATCGCGATGCACGCCGAGAAGAACATTCGGATAGGCCGCGATATATTCGGCCTGTTCGTTCCACTTGCTACCAACCTCTTCGAAATCGGGGAATGTCTCGCCGTTCTCGTTTGTCAGCTGGCGATAAACCATCGTGCCCTGACCGGAGAACGCGCCGGGCTTTTCGATGTGATAATGATCCTCTAGCTTGGAATAGCTGTTAAGGCCGGGGTGTACCCAAGGCAGGTGATAGCTCTCGCAATAATTTTCGACCGCCAGCTTCCAGTTGGTCGCGACTTCAAGTTCAAACCGGCTGTCATGGCCGCCGTGATAGATCGGCAGGTCAAACTCTTTCCAGCGCTCGATAATATCCGACATCGCCTCTTCAAAGGCGGGCGCGTCACCCGACACGTTGATCCAGACCACATCGCGCCAGATATGACTGCGCACCTCATTGAGGCCAAGCTCGTCGCGCTTGATCGCCTCGTGAGTGTTATGCCCGGGGCCGCCCACATGCGGTGTGCTGACGAGGTTGCCCTTGGTCGAATAGCACCACGAATGATAGGGGCAGCGAATGGCGCCTTCGATCTTGCGCGGCTCTTCCACAAGGATCATGCCGCGATGGCGACAGGTGTTCTGAAACACCCGTACATCGCCATCCTTGTCGCGGATCAGCAGGAGCGGCATGCCGAGAAACTCCACCGGCTTGGCATCGCCCGGTTCCGGCACATCGGCACCAACCGCAAGCCCGGCCCATTGCGAGAAAAGCAGCGCGTGCTTTTCCTCCTCGAAGACGGCCGGATCAATGTAATGCGCGTTGGGCAGGCCATTGGCCGTCTCTACGCTGGCGCTTACAGTCGACAGATTAGTCAATTGGGTCATTTTAGCACTCCGGGTCAATCAATACGACAAATATCGCCCGGATAGCGGTGCGGCTGGTCGCCTATCTGCGACGCGAATTTACACAAGACGACAAATTTTTGGCGGTCAGGGCGGAATTTGTGCGGCGATAATGACAAAACGGGGCCATGAGGCCCCGCTGTTGGTCTTTGCCCGCGATTGGGTTGCTCAGATGCCGCGGGGCAGGGCGGCGACGCCGGTACGCGCAATCTCGCTAAGGCCAAGCGGACGCATCAATTCGGCAAAGGCGTCGATCTTGTCCGGCGCGCCTGTGATCTCGAAGACAAAGCTGTTGAGCGTGCTGTCGACCACATTGGCGCGGAAGATATCCGCAAGCCTTAGCGCCTCGACCCTTTTGTCGCCCTCGCCCTCGACCTTGAGAAGAGCCAGCTCGCGCTCGACGGCAGCCCCTTCGACGGTGAGGTCATGCACTGCATGCACCGGTACGATACGGCCAAGCTGGGCCTTGATCTGTTCGATCACCTGCGGCGTGCCAGTGGTGACGATGGTGATCCGGCTGGTGTGGCCGGTGTGATCGACCTCGGCCACGGTCAGGCTTTCGATGTTATAGCCACGCCCGGAAAACAGCCCGATCACCCGCGCCAGAACGCCGGGTTCGTTGTCGACAAGCACCGCCAGCGTGTGGCGCTCGGTGGTGTCCGAAAAGTTGGGACGCAGATTGTAGGCCGAATGCTTGTTCGAGCCTTTTTTGATTTTCAGAGCAGACATGTGATTTTTCCTTTGTTCCGGTGGCCTGGCGCCGGAATTTTCAAAAAATTCCGGACCGTTTTCTTTAAAAGAAAACGGGTGTCACACCAGCACCGCGCCTGTTGATCCGATTGCGTCCTTGGTCGAGGCATCGCCCAGAAGCATCTTGTTATGCGGCTCACCCGACGGGATCATCGGGAAACAGTTCTCGTGCTTTTCCACCAGGCAATCAAAAATCACCGGCCCGTCGTGATTGAGCATCTCCATGATCGCGTCATCAAGATCGGCGGGATCCTTGCAGATGATCCCCTTGGCGCCGAACGCCTCGGCCAGCTTGACGAAATCAGGCAGCGATTCAGACCAGCTCGACGAATAGCGCTCGCCATGCAGCAGTTGCTGCCACTGGCGCACCATGCCAAGGCGCTCGTTGTTGAGGATGAACTGTTTCACCGGAAGCTTGTATTGCATCGCGGTGCCCATTTCCTGCATGTTCATCAGCCACGACGCCTCGCCCGCGACGTTGATGACAAGCGCGTCGCGATGCGCCATCTGCACGCCGATCGAGGCCGGAAAGCCATAGCCCATTGTGCCGAGCCCACCGGATGTCATCCAGCGGTTGGGATCGTTGAAACCAAGGTACTGCGCCGCCCACATCTGGTGCTGGCCCACTTCGGTACAGATATAGCGATCATGGTCCTTGGTCAGCGCCTCAAGCCGCGCGAGGGCGTGCTGCGGCTTGATCACCGCGCCCTTTTGCTCAAAGCGCAGGCAATCGACCTTTTTCCACTCGGCGATCTTGGCGCTCCATTTCTGGATGCCCTCGCGGTTGACCTTGCGACCACGTGATTTCCAGACCTTGAGGAGATCTTCAAGCACATGCGCGATATCGCCGACAATCGGGATATCGGTCTTGATCACCTTGTTGATCGAGCTGGGATCAATGTCGATATGCGCCTTGATCGAATCCGGGCTGAACGCGTCCAGGCGCCCGGTGATCCGGTCGTCGAACCGCGCCCCGATGTTGATCATCAGATCGCACCCATGCATCGCCATATTGGCCTCGTAGAGACCGTGCATGCCCAGCATGCCCAGCCAATGCTCGCCATTCGCCGGATAGGCGCCAAGGCCCATCAGGGTGCTGGTGATCGGAATGCCGGTCGCCTCGACCAACTCGCGCAAAAGCTGGCTTGCGGCGGGACCGGAGTTGATCACGCCGCCGCCGGTATAAAATACCGGCCGCTTGGCGGTTTCCATCGCCGCGACCAGATCGGTGATCGACTGCATGTCGCCCTTGACCTGCGGCTGATAATGGCTGGTGCGGGCCTTTTGCGGCGGGGTGTACTCGGCGCTGGCAAATTGCACGTCCTTGGGAATATCCACCAGAACCGGGCCGGGGCGACCGCTTGTCGCCACGTGAAACGCCTGGTGCAGCACGTTCGAGAGGTCCTTGGTGTCATTCACCAGCCAGTTATGCTTGGTGCAGGGGCGGGTGATGCCAACGGTGTCGGCCTCCTGAAAGGCGTCGGTGCCAATCATGAAGGTCGGCACCTGGCCGGTCAGAACGATGATCGGAATACTGTCCATCAGTGCGTCCGTAAGGCCGGTCACCGCATTGGTGGCACCGGGCCCCGAGGTCACAAGCACGACGCCCGGCTTGCCGCTTGAGCGGGCATAGCCTTCGGCGGCATGCACCGCGCCCTGTTCGTGGCGCACGAGGATATGCTGAATATCGTTTTGCTGGAACACCTCGTCATAAATCGGTAGCACAGCCCCTCCGGGATAGCCAAAGACGACGTCCACGCCCTGATCCTTGAGGGCCTGAACCACCATTTTCGCTCCGGTCATCTGACGTGTCATGTGCTTTGCTCCGTATATGACATCAACTCAATTCGCATAAAAAAGCCCCCGGTTTGATCCGGGGGCGCATGGGGTTCCATTATGGTGCCTTACCGGCCCATGCGCCATTTACCTGACGGTACGACTAGGTTTGCCATGCGGCGACTCCTTTGCTGCGTGTGCGAGACATTATGGCTGGTGGCAGGGGGCGTCAACCCGAATTGGTCGATAAAATGTCGCAAAATGGGGTGAAATCTTTGCATTTGTTGCGTGGGATGACCTGATTTCGTGTTTTTACGTATATTTTTGCAGAGGTGTGCCGCGATTTCCCCGCCGAGCCCGCGTTTTATGCAGGGTCACGGCGCGGCGTCCAAAATGGCGGGCTTTGTATCATACCTCTCGAAGTGTTGTTTTGGAGCGCGCGCTGCTGCTGGCTAGGGTCAAGGTGCGGGGCGGAACCACGGGTCGCGGCCCGGCGATAGATTGAACGCATGAAATCGGCGCCACGGTCCAGGACCGGGCGCGCCACCATTGAACAGGAGAGTGATATGACAAAACGCAGGATTTCGGCGCTTGCGGGGGCCTTGCTGTTGGCCGGGCTGATGCCCGCCACCGCGCAAGAGCACCCGATGGGCTTTTTCGTCACCAGCACCGGGCTGGGCGATGGGGCCAATCTTGGCGGCCTTGAAGGCGCGGATGCCCATTGCGCCGCGCTTGCCACTGCGGCCGGATCGACCGGGCGCGACTGGCGCGCGTACCTGAGCACCCAGGCCGAGGGCAAGCGCGGCGTCTCGGCGCGCTACCGGATCGGCATCGGCCCCTGGTACAACGCCCATGGCGAACTGGTTGCCAGCGACCTTGACGATCTTCATGTCATGCCCAACCTCAAGAAGCGCACCGCCGTCGACGAGAACGGCAATCAGATCAACGGCTATGGCGATAGCCCGAACGTGCATGACGTGCTGACCGGATCAATGGCCGATGGCATGGCCTATTTCCCGAGCGATCCCGCCGATCACACCTGTGGCAACTGGACCAGCAATGGCGAAGGCAGCGCGCAGGTCGGCCATAGCGACCGGCACGGCGGGGGCAATGTGTCGTGGAATTCGGCGCATGCCTCGCGGGGCTGCTCGCAGGATAACCTTGCAAGCACCGGCGGCGCGGGCCTGCTTTATTGCTTTGCGGCTGACTGAGGCTATCAAACCTATTGGCGCGCCAGCAGGTTCGGCGCGCCTGTCCCATTGCCGAAGGTCAGATCCTTTTGACGTTCACCAAGGGAACGGACCCAAAATGGAAAACCGGACGGTCGTGCAGGGCGCGGCGAAAGAGGAAACACGAGCCCGACTTGCGTTTTTCTGCATTGCGGCCCAAAGTCCGCTATCGGTTGTAGGCTGGTCATGTGGAAGGGGCACCAAAGTGAAATTCAAAAAGTTGTACTCGGATCCTCAAGGCGAAAGCCATTGGTCAGACATCGAAGTTAAACTTGAGGAGCAAACGTTCGCGCCGCCTGCGAAAGCAATCGAGCTTTCAAAGCCAGAAGCCGTCACGCAAACCATGTTCTTGAGGCTCAAGAAGGGCTGGGATGAACCAATTCATCCTACGCCTGTCGCTCAAAAGCTCATTTGTCTTTCTGGCTCGGTACGTGTGACTGCGAGCGATGGAGACTTCAGGGATATTGGGCCGGGCGACGTCTGGCATATGGAAGACAAGCACGGCAAGGGTCACCATACCGTTGTAACAAGCGACGAAGACTTTCTATCCGTGATCGTACAGTACGAGTAACAGAGACCGCACTGGCCTGCATGGCAAAGCTGACGTTCAACATCGCCCTGCACAGGTCTGCTTTATCCTGTGTGGATGGCTCCCTTTTTGCAAGTACCGATTTGATGATAAAGCCTGTCAGAAGCAGTCTTGTGTTCGGCCTGTTAGCGCGACGCACATGGCCGCTGGCCCTGATGGTTTCCACCAACCAAG
>NZ_FWFJ01000046.1 GCF_900172365.1 Roseovarius gaetbuli | reverse complement strand
CCTCAGAAAAATGAGCCTCCGACCCGGCTGCGGCTCATTTTTCTGAGGGTACGATCATAAAGCGATTCTTTCACGCTGAAGCGGGTCCGACTGGAAGTCGGAGGGTTTGCTCCACGGCGTGGATACTCAACACCGCCTGAAGCTCCGCAATCTGGCGGCTGACCGCGCCGGCGGTAACGCAAAGCTCTTGTGCGGCGGCTGTCATGCTCTTGCGACGCGCAACGGCCTCGAAGGTACGCAGCGCATTCAAGGATATTCTGGATCGAGGCTTCATTGAGAAAAACTCACAGGCTGCGGGCTTAGAACTCGTTACACGCAATCACCTGGGAGGGCTAGAAGAACCGGGCATTCAACACAGGAGCCACCCATGCCAATCGTGCGCACAGCCGTGAAATCAGGCACTTCACCAGACCTGAAACAGAAAATCGCAATGGCCATTCATACCGCCCTTGTCGACAGCATCGGCATGCCCGCCGACGAGCTTTTCAATCTGGTGCAGGAGTATGATCCGGCGGATTTTTTCTATAGCCGGACCTTCAATGGCATTTCGAGATCCGACAGCCTTGTGTTGGTCGAGATCACCATGCGGCGCGGGCGCAGCGACGCCATGAAAACCGCGCTTTACGCCGCCATTGCGAGCACCCTTGCAAAGGATGCCCGGATCAGCCCGAAAGATGTCTTCATCTTCATGCATGAAAACGACTATTCCGACTGGTCGGTTGGCAATGGAAGTTTTGCCATGAAAATAGTCCAACAGCCGGGATCGGATGGTTAGTCAGCCGCCTCTGCCAAAGGCACCTGAAACTGCGCTTCAAACCCATCCGGCCGCCCGGTCGCCGGAGAGTGCAGGCTGAACCGGGCCTGCGCGCCGTCGGCGATGGCCTGAACAATCGACAGGCCAAGGCCGCTGCCGTCCGCCGATGTGTTCTGGCCGCGCTCAAAGCGCGCGGTCAGGCGGCGCAGGGTTTCGGACGCAAGGGCCGGGCCATCGTTGAGCACGCCAAACAGGCCCTCGCGGGTCAACCTGACGACAACCGGGGCCTCGCCCGTGCCGTGGCGCAGGGCGTTTTCAACAAGGTTGCGCACCATGATGGCAAAGGCATCCGGGTCGATATCAGACAGAACCGGACTGTCGGGCATCTCGGCCACGATCCGGTCGGCTCCGGCGGTCCGTTCAAAATCGCTGAGCGCGAGGCGCAGCACCGGGCGCAGATCAGATACCGTGTCGCGGCGCAAACGCCCGCCCTCGGCGCGCGCCAGCTGCATCAGCTTTTCCGACAGCCGGTTGAGCCGCTTGAGAGAGGTCTCTATCTCGCCTGCCCGCTGGCCCACGTTTGCATCGGGGGTTTCCGCCATGAGCCTCTGGGTCTGGGCCAGGGCAGCGGCAACCGGGGTGCGCAATTCATGCGCGGCATTGGCGGTAAAGCTGCGCTCGGCCTCAAGGGTGCGGCGCAGGCGGTCCAGAAGCTGGTTCACCGCATCGGCCATCGGCAGAAATTCATCCGGCAGGTTATCGTCACCCACAGGCGACAGATCGCGGGCACCGCGACTTGACAAGGCACCGCTAAAGTCGCGCACCGGCCCAAGGCTGCGGCGCAGGATCAGAAAAAGCCCGATCAGGCTGAGCGGGATCACCACGAAGAGCGGCAGCGCCAAGGCCATCAGGGATTCGCGCGCTACCTCGGCGCGGTGGGTCAGCGGCTCGGCGATGGCAATGGTGATCGTACCGCGCAGAGCGGCGTCAAAATAGAGCCGATGCGTCGCGGATTGGGAAAACCCCACCGTCTCAAACGGCGGAAAAACCGCCGTATCGGCGTCATGCGAGCGCAGCAGAATGCGCCCCTGATCGTCACGCACGATATAGGTGAAATATTCCTCATGCTGGCGCAGGCTTGCGATGCGCTGACTGACGCCTTCTTCGTCGCGATTGAGGATATCCAGAACCGCCAGCGGCAGAATGCGCTGTGCGGTTTCCTCAAGCGCGGAATCAAACACCTCGTCCATCTCGCCGCGCAGCAGGGTTGCGGTGACAAGGGCGGTGGCCAGCCACAAGATCGTAAGCCCGAGCCCAAGCCCAAGCGCCAGCTTGCCTTGCAGAGACCCCGGAAGCCTCATGCCGCGCCCAGCCGATAGCCAAGCCCACGCACCGTTTCGATGCGCTCACGACCCAGCTTTTTGCGCAACCGGCTGACGTGAACCTCGATCGCGTTGCTCTCGATCTCGGTGTCAAAGGAATAAAGCCGCTCTTCGAGCTGCGCCTTCGACAAAAGCTGACCGGGGCGCTGAACGAAGCCCTCGAACAGCACCCATTCGCGCGCGGTCAGGGACACCGGCTTGCCTGCGCGGCGCACCGATCTGGCGGCAAGGTCGATCTCGAGGTCGCCAAGCGTGACCAGAGGATTGGGGTTGCCGGAATAGCGCCGCGCCACCGCCCCGACCCGCGCCGACAGCTCGGATAGATCGAAGGGTTTGACCATGTAATCATCGGCCCCCGCGTTCAACCCCTTGATCCGGTCGCTGATCTGATCAAGCGCGGTCAGGATGATCACCGGCGTCACGTTCCCCTGCCCGCGCAATGCGCGCAAAAACGGCTGGCCGCGCCCATCGGGCAGCATCATGTCGAGCAGGATAAGGTCATAATCGGCCACATCAAGATATTCGCCTGCCTCATCAAGCCGCTTGGCCCAATCGGTGGAATGGCCATCGGCCATGATCTGATCGCGCACCGCCGCCCCCAAAACCGTATCATCCTCAACCAGCAGCACCCGCATTTTCGTATCCGCTCCGTTCCGTTTGTCGGGCTCTCTATCACGCGCGAACCTGACGCGGACCTGACGCGGAAAAATGGCATGCTTCAGGTTCAAGTCAGCATAGCGCGCAATAAGGCCCCATCACCAGCAATCTCAGGAGATGGGAAAATGAAAAAATATCTGATCGCAACGACATTCCTTGCCGGAATCGCCGCCGCAGGGGTTGCTTTGGCCGATGACGACGACTGCAACGTGGCGATGTCCAACTGGCAACCGCGCGAGGCGGTCAAGGCAATGGCCGAGGCCCAGGGTTGGAGCGTGCGCCGCATCAAGACCGACGATGGGTGTTACGAGATCGACGGGCGCGATGCCCAGGGTCGCGAAATCGAGGTCAAGGTTGATCCCGGCACGCTCGCCATCGTCGAGATGGAATATGAAGACGACGACGATGATGACGACGACGATTACGGCGAGTCGCGCCAGAACGCCGCCCCTGCGGGCAGCGTCGCCCCGCCGGACAACGGCCTGTTCACACCGGGAAGCAAGCCGGTGGTCAAACAGTAATCCGCGCATCCCGCGAACCTGACGGCCGGCTGACGGGTTTTCTTTCAAACCGTCAGCCGCGCTTCAGACCGGCCCGTCACACAAGGCCCAATCAAAAGACACCCAGGAGACGACACCATGAAAACCCTGCTCGCCACACTTGCCCTGACCACGGCGCTCTCTGCCCCGGCACTGGCCGCGCCGGTCACCTTGACCACCAACCTTAGCAACTATGGCGGCGATGGCGCCTATCTTGCGCTTTATGTCACCGACTCCAAGGGCGTCTATAAAGGCAGCCTGTGGATGGCCGGGGGCAAGGCGAAATATTACAAGCACCTGAGCGATTGGAATCGCGCAACCGGCGGCAATACCGCCGAGATCAGCGGCATCACCGGCGCCAGCGTCGGCGCGGGCCGTCAGCTCAAGATCACGCTCGACCTGGCGGATGCGCTGTTTGATGCGGGCTATGAGCTTCATATCGACGCCGCCGTCGAAGATTTTCGCGACAGCCCGTCCGAGGTGGTCGTGCCGCTGACACGTGCCGGTGCGAACAAACCCGTCGCCGGTCGCCATTACATCCAGGATTTCACCTACGGCCTGTAAACCAAAAGACGAAAGGGCCCTGCCATGTTGCGCATCCTGCATAAAGTCCCCGGTCTGATCGCGGCGATCCTGATCGTCGTGATCACGCTGAGCGGCACGGTCCTTTCCGTCCTGCCCGCATGGGAGGTGGTGGCAGAGGTCCCGTCCCGCCCCGAGGCAGGCCTGAGCGTGGCGACGCTGGTCGACCGGATCGCGATCACCTATCCCGGTGTGGAACAGATCAAGCGGTCCCCCTCGGGCAAGATCACCGCGTTCTACTTTGATGGCGGACAACCCGGCGCAGAGGTGATTGATCCCGCAACCGGCATCGGTGTCGGCCCCTATCAACGCTCGGGTTTTGCGCGCTGGATGACCAATCTGCACCGCTCGCTGTTTCTGGATGATGCCGGTCGGTGGGCGGTTGCCGCCGACGCGGTCTCTCTCTTGACGCTGTCGGTGTCGGGGCTGATGCTGACGGCGCGGCGTGTGGGCGGCTGGCGGCATTTCTTTTCGCGCCTGCGTGGCCCCTTGACCGGGCGGCTTCATGTCGAGGTGGCGCGCTTTACCGTGGTCGGGCTGTTGCTGTCGTCGGTGACCGCGCTTTTCATGGTTGCCAGCACCTTTGAGCTGATCCCCGAGGCGGAAAATCCCCCGGTCTTTCCGCGCGTGGTCAGCGAACAGACAGGCGCCGCCCCCGGCACCATGGCCTTGCTGCGCGACACGCCCGTAAGTGCCCTGCGCGAGCTGACCTTTCCCTATCCCGGCGACCCGACGGATGTGTTTCACCTGATCACCTACACCGGCGAAGGCTATATCGACCAAGGCACTGGCGAAGTGCTGATCTGGGCCAACGCGGGCCTCTGGCAGCGGGTGAATGAGACGATCTATATGCTGCACACCGGGCAAGGCGCGGCCCTGCTTGGGGTGATCCTTGGCCTGATGGCGCTTGGCGCGCCGTTCATGGCGGTGACCGGGGCGATGATCTGGCTGCAATCGCGCCGCGCGCGGCCCCGGATCAAGGGCAACACCCCCGCCGGTCAGGCCGATACCATCGTGCTTGTCGGCAGCGAAGGCGGCAGCACCTGGGGCTTTGCCGCGACGCTTCACCGCGCGCTGCAAGAGGCCGGGCACAAAGTTCATACCGGCGCGATGTCGGGCTTTCGCCCCGAGCGTTACACGCGCGCCGCGCAGGTGATCGTGCTGGCCGCCACTTATGGCGATGGTACGGCGCCGACCTCGGCCAAGGGGTTTCTTGATCGCCTTGCGGCCCTGCCGCAGGCTCCCGTCATGTCGCTCGCCGTGCTTGGCTTTGGCGACCGACAATTCCCGCACTTCTGCGCTTACGGCGCCGAGGTGGCGCGGCTGGCGGACCAAAAAGGCTGGACCTCGCTACTACCGATGGGCACGATTGATCGCCAATCGCCTCAGGAATTCGCCCGCTGGGGCCATGCCCTTGGCGAGGCGCTCGGCCATCCGCTTGAACTCTCGCACAGCCCGATGATCCCGCAATGCCAGGCGCTTACGCTTGTGTCGCGCCGCGATTACGGCTCTGACATGCAGACCCCTTCGGCGATCCTGCGCTTTGCCCTGCCCCAGACCGGGCGCATCGCGCGGCTGATGGGGCGTGGCTTTGGCAAGTTCTCGGCCGGTGACCTGTTGGGCATTGTGCCCGAAGGCGCGAGCGTGCCGCGGTTTTATTCACTGGCCTCGGGGCAGGCGGACGGTTTTGTCGAAATCTGCGTCAGCCGTCATCCCGGCGGGCTGTGCTCGGGGCAGCTTTTGGCGCTCAAACCCGGTGACAGCATGCAGGGGTTCCTGCGCCCCAATCCCGATTTCCGCCCGCAGGCGAATGCCAAGCCGGTGATCCTGATCGGCGCGGGCACCGGGATCGGGCCGCTGGCCGGCTTTGCCCGCTCCAACCGGCCGGGGCGCGAGATGCACCTTTATTTCGGCGCGCGTCACCCCGACAGCGACCTGTTTTACGGCGAGGAAATGCAGGATTGGCAGGGCGACGGTCGGCTTGCCTCGGTAACCACGGCGTTCTCGCGCACCGAAACGCGCAGCTACGTGCAGGACGCCCTGCGCAATGACGCCGCCCGGATTGCCCGGCTGATCAATGACGGCGCGCAGGTTCTGGTCTGCGGTGGTCGCGATATGGCCGCCGGCGTGGCCGAGGCCCTTGCCGACATCCTTGCCCCCACCGGATTGACGCCGGCCCTTTTGAAAGCTGAAGGACATTATGTTGAAGACACTTACTAAATTGACCCGCCACACCCTGAGCGGGCCGACGATGGGCACCCGCTGGTCGGCGCAATTTCATGCCCCTGACACGGTTGATCCGACGGAAATCGAGGCGGCATTGGCCGAAAGCGTCGCGGTGGTCGATCAGCAGATGTCGACCAGGAAACCCGACAGCAATCTCATGCGCCTGAACCGCGCGCCGGTTGGGGAATGGCTTGCGGTACCGGGCGAGTTGATGGTGGTGCTTAGCCGCGCGCTTGAGATTGGGCGGCTGTCGGGTGGCGCGTTCGAGATCGCCATGGGCGACGCGGTCACCGCCTGGGGATTTGGCGCGCAGGAGCATGACACCGAGGCGATGCGCCGCGCCCTGAACCAACCGCGCTTTCGCGCCCATCAGGTGATTGAGCTTGACCAAAAGGCGCAGCGGTTTTGCAAATGGGCCCCGGTCATGCTTGACCTCTCGGGCATCGCCAAGGGCTTTGGCGTCGATCAGATGGTTGCCGTGCTGGCGCGCTTTGGCATCGAACATGCGCTTGTCGGGCTTGACGGCGAGTTGCGCGCCATCGGTCAACGCCCCGAGGGCACGCCCTGGACCGTCGCGCTTGAAAAGCCCGACTACAAGGTGCGCGCGCCGCTCTCGATGCTTGAGCTGCGCGACAGCGCCGTCGCCACCTCCGGCGATTATCGCCATTGGGTCGATCTTGGCACGCAGCGCCTGTCGCATACGATGGACCCGGCGCGCGGCGGCCCGGTGCTGGGGGCGGCGGCCTCGGTCACGGTGCTGGCCGATACCTGCATGGACGCCGACGCCTGGGCCACCGCATTCATGGTGATGGGCAAGGACAAGGCCGCGATTCTGGCCAGCGATCAGGGGCTGAGCGCGATCTTTGTCGAGCGCCGCGGCGAAACCCTGCGGCAAACCTATGTCGGCTAGGGACCACCGGGCGGCTGGCGGAGCGCGGGCATTGGGGTAATATGGCCCCATCATGCCAAGCCTTTGCCGCGATTGCCTTGACCGATTCGACACTGGCGCGCGCTGTCCCACCTGCGGCAGCCCGCGGGTGATTGCGCATGACGAGCTGTTTCAACTTTCCATCGCCCATATGGATTGCGACGCGTTTTATGCCAGCGTCGAAAAGCGCGACAATCCGGAGCTGGCGGACAAGCCGCTTATCATCGGCGGGGGTCGGCGCGGGGTGGTCTCGACCGCCTGTTACATCGCGCGGATTCGCGGCGTGCGCTCGGCGATGCCGATGTTTCAGGCGCTGAAACTCTGCCCCGAGGCGGTGGTGATCAAGCCGCGCATGCAGGTCTATGCCGATGTCTCGCGCCAGATCCGCGCGATGATGCAGGCGCTGACCCCCGCAATCGAGCCTTTGTCGCTGGATGAGGCGTTTCTTGATCTCACCGGCACAGAGCGGCTTCATGGCGCGCCGCCCGCCGTGATGCTGGCAGGGTTGGTGCGCCAGATGCGCAGCGAGCTTGGCCTGACCGGATCAATCGGACTTAGCCATAACAAGTTTCTTGCCAAGATCGCCTCGGACCTCGACAAGCCACAGGGGTTTTCGGTGATTGGCGCGGGCGAAACCGATGCCTTTCTGCGCGACAAACCCGTCAGCCTTATCTGGGGAGTCGGGCAGAGCACGCGCACCGCGCTCAATGCGGCGGGCATTCGCACCTTTGCCGATTTGCTCCGCTGGGAGCGAGAAGACCTGACGGCCCGATTCGGGGCCATGGGCGGGCGGCTCTGGTATCTGGCGCGCGGGCGCGATGCGCGCCGGGTCTCGGCGCATGAGCCGGTGAAATCCATCTCGAACGAGACCACATTTTTCGAGGATACCAAGGACGCCGATATCCTTGACGGGCATTTGTGGCGATTGTCGGAAAAGGTGGCGGATCGCGCCAAGGCCAAAGAGATCGCCGGGCGGGTCGTGACCCTCAAGCTCAAGCGCAGTGATCATTCGCTGATCACCCGCAGGCAGGCCCTGCGCGATGCGACCCAGCTTGCCGATACGCTCTATCGCTCGGCGCGCGGTTTGATGGATCACCTGCCCAAAGGGGCCGCTTATCGGCTGATCGGGGTGGGCCTTTCGGAGCTTGGACCAGAGGCAGGCGCGGATCGCTCTGGCGATCTGCTTGATCCGCAGGCGGTGCAGCGCGGCAAGGCGGAAAAGGCCACCGATCTGATTCGTCAGAAATTTGGCGCGGATGCGATTCTCAAGGGCCGCGCGCTGCGCTGAGAGGTGCGGCCAAAGGCATTGGCATCTACCATCTAAGCCGGATCATGGACCCAGAGGGCGGAATGAGTATTTGGACCAAGAAGAAGGTCACAGCGCTCTGACAACAGGCTTTTGGGGGCTATTCGGCCGCCAACGGCCTGGCCAGGGGGCGGCCAATATCGGCAATCTCGCGAATCACACCGCGCAACAGGGTGCGGAAGGCCTCGAAATTGCCATTCGGGCGGATCAGCCCTTCGTTCATGTAAAGCGCGCGATCAATCTCGATCTGGATGGCGTGGCGGCCCCGCGTGGGGCGGCCATAGGCCTGGGTGATATAGGCCCCGGCAAAGGGGGTGTTGCGCGTCACCACCAGGCCGGTGCGCTGAAAGGCGGCCTCGATCCGGTCGACGATGTCGCTGCTGGCGGCGGCGCCGAAACGGTCGCCGAGCACAACCTCGGGGCGGCGCACACCGCGGCGTGCCACCGCGTCCATCGCCTCGTGCGGCATCGAGTGGCAATCGACGAGAATCGCCTGTCCGAACATCTCGAACGCCTGATCGAGCTGCCCGGCAAGCGCGGTGTGATAGGGCCGCCAATAGGTGTCGATCCGGCGCTTGGCCTCGGCCATCGACAGTTTGCCGGAATAGATCGCCTGACCATTGGCCACGACGCGCGGGATCACCCCAAGCCCAGAGGCCACGCGCGGATTGTGGCCGACCTTGCTCACGCCTTCGATCAGGGCCGGGTCAAGCTCGTCCTCGCTTCGGTTGAGATCGACATAGGCGCGCGGCGCGCCGGCCTTGATGAAGGGGGCGCCGACCTCTGGCACGCTTTCGAACAACTGATCGACAAAGGCATCCTCGGAGGAGCGGACGGAATGCTCGTTAAGCGTGGTGCGACGCAGGAAAGTCCATGGATATTCGCGCCCGCTATGGGGCGAGGCGAACACCACAGAGGTGGTGCGCCGCTCGGGATATGTCAGGTGATAGGCGACCTTTGGCATGACCTCTCCTTGTGAAACCTATAATAGAGTGAAATTGAGGTTCTAAAAGCCCTTGATCCCCCTTCCGACTCCTTTTATAGACCAGCGAACCGGCGCGGACTCCCGCGCCCCTTTTGTTGGGGGGTGTGGGGCCAAGTTGGTATTCATGGGCGATTAGCTCAGTGGTAGAGCACTTCGTTGACATCGAAGGGGTCACAAGTTCGAACCTTGTATCGCCCACCATGAATTCACTGTTCTGCAGCCCGCAGAACGCCCGTAACCAAGGCGCTGGCCCGCGCCGCGACAACTGAGGAGACGACCATGAAGGTTCGTAATTCACTCCGCTCGCTTAAGAATCGGCATCGCGACTGCCGTGTCGTGCGCCGCAAAGGCCGCGTCTATGTTATCAACAAGACGCAGCCCCGGTTCAAAGCCCGCCAGGGCTAAGCCTGCACCCACCTTTTTTGGTGGACGATATCAGCCCCGCCTTTTCGGCGGGGTTTTCTTTTGCACGCACCGGCAACAGCCCACTTGCCGCACGGCCCATCCTCCGGTTAGGTGGCACGGATTGCATTTGCCAGGCGGGCACCCTCATGAGCACCCCACAGAAGATCATCGTCATCGGCGCCGGCATTTGCGGGCTGAGTTCCGCCATTTGGCTGCGCCGCGCCGGGCATGAGGTGACGCTTGTCGACAAGGACGCGCCCGGTGCGGGGGCGTCTTTCGGCAATGCGGGTCTGTTGGCGCAATGGGCGATCGTGCCGGTCAACACCCCCGGCCTTATCAGCACGGGCCTCAAGTATATCGTGAACCCGCGCTCGCCGCTGTTCGTGCAATGGTCGTATTTCCCGCGCCTTTTGCCCTGGCTGATGAAATTCGCCGCCAATGCCAATGACAGCGACACCCGTCGCATGGTGGCCGGAATCCTGCCGATTGTCGGCGACAGCCTTGATCAGCACATCGCCCTGACCCGTGGCACCCGCGCCGCAAAATGGGTCACCGCCAGCGATTTCAGCTATGCCTATGAGACCCGCAAGGCGTTTGACGCCGATGCTTATTCCTGGGCGCTCAAGCGCGAGGCGGGCTATGTGCCCGAGGTTCTGACAGGTGGCGCCGTGCAAGAGGCCGAGCCGATCCTCGGGCCCGCGATCAAATGTCTGGCGACGCTCAAGAGCCATGGGCATATCCTTAACCCCGGCGCCTATATGGCCGATCTGGCGCTTGTGCTTCAGGAAGAGGGCGGCACCTATCAACAGGCCGAGGTGCAAGATATCACCCTGGAAAATGGCCGCATCACCGCGCTTGAGACCAATCGCGGCGCCATGCCCTGCGATCACGCGGTTCTGGCCGCCGGGATCTGGTCCAAGCCTTTGATGCAGAAACTTGGCCTCAAGGTGCCGCTTGAGGCCGAGCGCGGCTATCACCTGCATTTTACCGGGCCAAGCCAGATGCCCAACAACCCTATGATGATCGCCAGCGGCAAGTTTGCGGTGAACCCGATGGTGCATGGGCTGCGCTGTGCGGGGACGGTGGAACTGGGCGGGATCACGGCGGGGCCATCCCGCGCGCCGCTTGATCTTATCCGGCGCGGGGTCGCGCGCGCCTTTCCCGAGATGCGCCATGAGGGGGTCGAAGAATGGATGGGCTTTCGCCCCTCGACGCCCGATAGCCTTCCGCTGATTGGTGAAATTGGCCAGACCGGCGTGCATGCGGCCTTTGGCCATCAGCATGTCGGCCTGACCGCAGGGCCCAAGACCGGGCGCATCGTCGCCGACCTGATCAGCGGCAAACGCCCCAATATCGACCTTGCGCCCTATAGCGCGAACCGGTTCTAGAGCATGTTGCTCAAAAGTGGGAACCGGCTTTGAGCTTCTCGAACATGCGCACTCAATACGTTAGAGCATGTCGCGTGAATTCGAATGCATGCGACACGCTCTAGGCGCCCAGGGATCAGCGCCCGCCCATGAGTTGCACCATCGTCGCGCGTGAAATGTAACCGGTGACCGGCAATTGGCGGTGACGCTGAAAGCGGCGGATCGCCTGGCGGGTTTCTTCGGTGAACTGGCCATCTGCAGGGCCGGGTTTGGCGCCGAGTTGCTCAAGCCGTCGTTCGATCAAAACGCGGGCGACTTTTGCGCCGGTAAACTGGCGCTCTTCATTGCGGGCCGCTTCAATTGCGTCGGCATTGCTCACGGCCTCTTGCAGGGCTCTGATCCGGTCGCGCGCGGCATCGGCAAAGCCGCTCTCGGGATAGCGGCGCAGGAAGGCATCATAGGCCTCGCGGGTGTCGGCGGTGCGCGCGCCATCCCAGGCCTCGCGTTCCTGACGATCGGTTTCGGCGCGCCGTTCCTGTTCAAACTCGTCAAGCCGCGCGCGGGCGACGTTGGAAAACGCGCCGTCGGGATAGCGGCCAAGATAGGCGCGCAAGCCCGCCTCGTCGCCGTTGCGCCCGGTGTTGCGCCAATAAGCGCGGTCGCGGCGGTCTTCCTCGATCTGACGTTGGCGGGCCTCTTCTTCGATTTCGCGGGCACGCGCGGTCGCCTGCTGGCGCAATTGCGCGAGGGTGTCGGCGTCAAGATAGCCAGACGGGTTAAGGCCGTTTGCACGTTGCCAGCCGGTGACCGCAGCGCGGGTGCCACGCCCGAAAAGACCGTCGATACCGCGCGGATCGAACCCCAAAAGCGACAGGTTTCGCTGAATTTCACGCCGCGCCTCGCGATTGAGCTTGAGCGCCGCCTCGCCGTCGCGCGCCGCGCGTTCCGGCGCATCACGCAGCCAGTCGATACGCTCGCGCGCCTTTGAAAGATAGCGCCCGGCGGGATAGGCGCGGACATAAGCGTCATAGGCGTCGGCGGTTTCAACCGCCTGAACCCCCTGCCAAAACCCATCCTCGCGGGCCTCTGCGAGAGCGGCCTCGCTGACCATCGCAGGCCCCGCGCCCATCAGCCCGGTGTCCTCAGAGAGATCCCCCGAGAGGTTGACGCCACGCGGCGCGGCGCGCGCCACCTCGGCAAAGCTGGTGTCGGGCACAAGCAACCCGTCGCGCAGAACGCCGATCAGCCCGCCAAATGGACCGCTGGCATAGGTCACGCCTTCGGCCTCGGTCAAACCGGCAAGACCGGCCGTAAGGCCCGAGGCCACCTTAAGATTTTCAGTCGGAGCAAGCAGGATCACCGCAGGGCCATCCACCCCCGCCGCAATTGCCGACAGCGCATTGAGTGACAGACCGGCGGCGCCAATCCCAAGGCGGCTAACCGATCCGGTTCCGGCGGGCAAAAGCCAGCTGTCCTGACCATCCCCGGCCATTGGCCCGGTTGCGAGGATCAGCAAGCGCTCGACCTCTCCGCCCGCGATATCCGCCTCGATGCCAAGGGCCGCCGCGCGCATCGCGCCCATATTGCCACCATCCGGGGCAAGCACGTCAAACCCGGCCTCCGTCAGGGCCGCCTCAAGATCAAAGGCCACCGCAGAGCGCCTTTCGCTACTGCTGCGCGCATCAAGCACCAAAGCAAGGTCAGCGGCCAGAACCGGCCCTGTCAAAACGGCCAGCCAGAGGCCCGCGATCCATCCCAAGCCTCGTCTCATAGCGCTGATCCTTTCGACTCACTCGTAGGTGCGTTGATCTTCTATCACTTTGCCATCGTTTGGAAGGCTGCCCTTGGCGACCACCTCGATCCGGCCCTTGAGCTTGAGCGTTTCGGCCACCGCATCGGCAAAGGCATCACCATTCTCGGCGTCGGTCTCGATCTTGACGGTCATCACATCGGCCTCGCCTTCGCGGCTGGCGATGACGCGGGCGCGCGCGATCCCGGCATGCCCGGCGACAAGCGCCGCAACCTGCTCGGGGCGCACGAACATGCCCTTGATCTTGGTGGTCTGATCGGCGCGCCCCATCCAGCCCTTGATGCGAGTATTGGTACGCCCACAGGGGCTTTCCCCCTCCATCACCGCGCTCAGATCGCCGGTGGCGAAACGGATCAGCGGATAGTCGGGGTTGAGCGTGGTCACCACGACCTCGCCGACCTCGCCGGGGGCAACCGGGTTGCCGGTGCCGGGGGTGACGATCTCGACGATCACGCCCTCATCGACAATCATCCCCTCCTGCGCGGGGCTTTCATAGGCGATATTGCCAAGATCGGCCGTGGCATAGCATTGCAGACAGGCGATGCCGCGCTCGCCGTATTCGCTGCGCAGCGACGGGAACAGAGCGCCGCCGCCAACCGCCGCGCGGGTGATCTTGAGCGGCAGGCCAAGCTCGTCAGCCTTGTCGAGAATCACCTTGAGATAATCCGGCGTACCGGCATAGGCGGTGACCCCCACGTCATGCGCGGCGCGTGCCTGAAGCTCGGTCTGCCCGGTGCCCGCAGGCAAGACCGCCGCCCCGACCGCGCGCGCACCGTTTTCAAAGATCATGCCGGCCGGCGTCAGGTGATAGCCGAAACAGTTCTGCACGATATCACCCTTGCCAATCCCGCAGGCATGCAAAAACCGGCCCATCCGCCACCAATCGTGATCGGTGCCTCCGGGTTCATAAATCGGTCCAGGGGATTGGAAAATATGGGAAAATCCATGCGCAGGCCGTGTTGTCAGCCCGCCAAAGGGCGCCGCATTGCCCTGTGCCCGCCCCAGATCGGATTTGCGCAGGACCGGCAATTGGGCCAGATCGGCAATGGTCGTGATCGCCGCCGCGTCGATTTCCCTGAGGGTCTCGCCATAGCCCGGCAAGGCCTGAGCCGCCGCGATTTGCGCGGGCAATGCGCGGGATATCGCCTCCGCTCTCTCCTCAGGGTTGCGCGCCTCAAGATCATCGAAATACTGGGTCATGGTAATATCCTCTGCCTGTCGCCTTACGTTGCGACAGCTTGACCAATTGATTGGAATCGCCTTTTAGGCGAAACCCCGCATACCATCGTATACAAATGATACGGTGACGCATTAGTTCCGAGGGCCCGACCATGAGCGAAACGCAGCTGTCCACCGCACCCGATCAGGTCAACCTTGATTGCCGGATAAGATTTGACGACAGCCTGCACATCATGGAGGCCGATTTTTCCGACTTTCATTTTGACAGCAGCGAAGTGGTCAACCGCTTTTATGACCGCCTTGAACACCGCATCGCCGAGACCGGCGAAGAGCTTTGGTTCTTTTTGGTCAACCTCAACGACACCCGGATCGACCCGACCGCCTGGACCGCCTATTCGCGGCGCGGCCGCGCGCTCAACATGGCGCATTCCATGGGCTCGGTCCGCTTTGATGCCTCTGATGTCACCCGCCGCCAAATCGAGCGCGCGGCCAATACCGAGGCGTTTGATCCCAACCTGTTCTCGGATCGCGACGCCGCCATTGCCCGCATCAAGACCTTGCCCAGCAAACGCCGCAAGCGGTTGCTCCACGAGGCCAACCATTCCCGGGCCGATTTCGTCGCCCGCCTGTCGTTTGACCCCGCAACCGTGATTATGGATGTCGATTTCTCGCATTTCACCTTTCACCACAGTAAGGACGTCAACGACTTTTACGACTACATCGAAGAGCGGATCAAAGAGAGCGACCGCAAATGGTTCTTTCTGGTCGACATGAACGCCTGTCAGATCCTGCCTGCGGCCTGGATCCAATACGCCCACCGCGGCAAACGCCTTAACATTGCGGCCTCTCTGGGCTCGGTGCGCTATGCCGCCGGATCGGAAACCGAGGCCGACATTCGCCTGCGGGCGGAAAGCCAGGGCTTTCGCCCCAACATTCGCAATACCCGGCAAGAGGCGCTCGATCTGATCGAGGAGTTGAGAGCAGAGCTGATGCAAGGCTGACCTCTTAGCTCAGCCAACGCTTACGACGGCGATAGCTGCGCACATCGCGGAACGATTTGCGGCCCTCGTCCGACACCCCAAGGTAGAATTCCTTCACGTCCGGGTTCTCGCGCAGACTTGCCGCAGGGCCATCCATCACCACGCGCCCGGATTCAAGGATATAGCCATAGTGGGCAAAGCGCAGCGCCACGTTGGTGTTCTGCTCAGCCAGAAGAAAGGTATAACCCTCTTCCTCGTTGAGCGTCTTCACGATGTTGAAAATCTGCTCCACAAGCTGCGGCGCAAGGCCCATGCTTGGCTCATCCAGCAGGATCGTCTCGGGGCGGCTCATCAGGGCGCGCCCGATGGCAACCATCTGCTGCTCGCCCCCCGAGGTATAGCCCGCCTGGCTTTTGCGCCGCTCTTTCAGGCGCGGAAAATATTCATAGACCTTGTTCAGATCCTCGTCGATCTCGCCCCGCGACGAGCCGCGCGTATAGGCGCCGGTCAAAAGGTTTTCCTCGACCGTCAGGTGCTCGAAACAGTGACGCCCTTCCATCACCTGAATGACACCTTTTTTCACAAGATCAGAGGGCATCAGATCCTGCACGCGTTCGCCGCGATACATGATGCTGCCCTTGGTGACCTCGCCACGTTCGGACTTGAGCAGGTTCGACACGGCCTTGAGCGTCGTGGTCTTGCCCGCGCCATTGCCCCCCAAAAGGGCCGTGATCCCGCCTTTCGGCACCTTAAGGCTAACACCCTTCAGAACAAGGATGACGTGATTGTAGATCACCTCGATATTGTTGACCTCAAGTAGGGTCTCGTCACTCGGTCCTGCATCCAACATCCCGTGTCTCCGTCCCGGTCGGGCACTCGGCCCTGCTTTCATCGTTCGAAAAATACTCAAAATCCCCCGGCCACCGCAGATACCGCGGCCGGGGAAAAGATCACTGGCTTAGCAGCCCGGCGTGATGCCGTTCTCGGCGGCATAAGCGGCCGAATCTTCTGCAATCAGCGGCGCCAGGATTTCCTGATCCGACTGGAAGTAATCGGTGATCAGGTTCCATTCTTTCGCTGCGGCATCCCACTGCGCCACGGCACCAAAGCCGTCGCCACCGTGGTTTTCGCACGACACCTTGAACTCGGGGCCGAATTTCGGAAGGCCAAGGGCGGCCATCTTCGCTTCGGTCATCTCAAGGTTTTCCATGCCATCGCGCATCATCGCAGGGGTGATCGCGGTGGTGCCATGCATGTCCTGCGCGGTTTTCGCCGCCTCGGCTGCCAGCATCGCGGCATACATGCCCCGGTTATAAAGCGCGGTGCCAAGCTGATCGCCGGCCCCGGCTGTTTTGCCGGTATCCACAACGTATTTCTTCAAATCCGCGTAGAACGGATAATCGCTGCCAAGGTTGTGGAAGGTCAGCGCCTTATAGCCATTCGCGCCGTCGCCCGCAGGCAGCACGTCGTTTTCCGAACCCGACCACCAGATACCGATGAAGTTTTCCATCGGGAAACGGATGTTCACGGCTTCCTGAACGGCAACCTGGTTCATCACGCCCCAGCCCCACATCAGCACGTAATCCGGCTTTTCGCGACGGATCTGGAGCCATTGCGATTTCTGCTCCTGACCGGGGTGGTCAACGGGCAGAAGGGTCAGCTCGTAGCCGTGCTTCTTGGCAAGCTCTTCCAAGGTGCGGATCGGCTCTTTGCCATAGGCAGAGTTGTGATAGACCAGCGCGATTTTCTTGCCGCTGATGTCGCCACCGTTGATGTCAAGAATATGCGTGACCGCGTGGCTTGCCCCATCCCAATAGTTGGCGGGATAGTTGAAGATATTGGTGAACACCTTGCCGTTCTTGGCCGAGGTCCGGCCATAGCCCATCGAGTGCAGCGGAATGTTGTCCGAGGTCACCTTGGGGATCAGCTGATAGGTGATGCCGGTCGACAGCGGCTGATAGACAAGCGCGCCCGAGCCTTTGGTCGACTCGTAGCATTCCACACCTTTTTCGGTGTTATAGCCGGTCTCGCATTCAACGATATTGACCTTCTCGCCATTGATGCCGCCATCCCGCTCGTTGAGCAGGGTGAAGTAATCAATATAGCCATCCGCAAACGGAATGCCGTTGGCCGCATAGGGCCCGGTGCGATAGCTCAGCGCGCTGAACGTCAGGTCCGCCAGCGCCGGTCCTGCGGCCATCACGGCCGCGATCGCGGCAGTTGCCAGTTTAAGTTTCATCGGTTTAGTTCCTCCCTTGGATTTTTCCGATATTGCGTAGGGTGCGTATTTTATGGCGCACCACACGTTCCAGACCTGCCCCTAGTGTGGGAAAGGCCAAAGTCTCAGTTTTTCCTTGGTCACGCGCCACAATTGGGCAAGCCCGTGTGGTTCCGCGATCAAGAAGATGATGATCAGCGCGCCAACGATGATGAACTCAAGGTGCGCCGCAAGGTCGGTCGGCCATCCAAGACCGCCAACAAGCGTGTTCTTGAGAAGCACCGGCAACAGCACAAGGAATGCCGCGCCCGCAAAGCTTCCGAAGATCGAGCCAAGCCCGCCGATGATCACCATGAACAGCACGAGGAAGGATTTGTTGATGCCAAACACCTCACCCACTTCGACCGCGCCAAGATAGACCGAAAAGAACAGCGCGCCCGAGATACCGACAAAGAAAGAGCTTACGGCAAAGGCCGTCAGCTTGGCCTTGAGCGGGTTCACCCCGATGATCTCGGCGGCGATATCCATGTCGCGGATCGCCATCCATTTACGCCCCGCCATGCCCCGCGTCAGGTTGCGGGCGATGATCGCACAGACCGTCACGAAGACAAGGCAGAACAGATAGGCCGCCCAGGGCGCGGTTTCGGCACCGGTGATCGGCACGCCGAGAACGGTGCGCTCGGGCGCGGAAATCTGGCCCGAGGCCGAATAGTTGTAAAACCACGGCACACGGTTGAACAGCCAGACCAGAAAGAACTGTGCCGCCAACGTCGCCACCGCAAGGTAAAAGCCCTTGATGCGCAGCGATGGCAGGCCAAACAGAACCCCCACCACGGCCGTGATCACCCCCGCCAGAATGACATGGATGAACATGCTGACATCCGGGAAGGACGTCATCAGCTTATAAACCGCATAGGCGCCCACGGCCATGAAACCGCCGGTGCCAAGGCTGACCTGCCCGCAATAGCCCACAAGGATATTCAGGCCGATGGCGGCAATCGCGTAGATCAGGAACGGCAGGAAAACCGCGTTGACCCAATAGTCGTTGATGACAAACGGCACCACGGCAAAGGCGAATACCAGAACCGCGTAATAGCGATAGCGGTCAAACTTGATCGGAAAGGTCTGGTTGTCCTCGGTATAGGACGTCTTGAAGTCACCTGCTTCACGATAGAACATTTCTGGTCACCTCCCCATAGGTATCAATCTCGTCGTCGCGCTTGTTTGCGCGGTTGGGCCGTTTGGCATAGCCGGTCTCTTCGGAATGGCGCACCAGCCAGAAAAACGCGAGCATGCCCAAACCGCCGCCCATGGCCGCGAGGATCGCGGCGGTGACCATCTGGCCGGTGGCATTGATATCAGAAGACAGCGCGAGATAGCCAAAGGCCCAGAACCCACCCCATGCGATGACATTGACGATAGCAATCAGCTTTTGCATGGCGTCACACCCGCTCGATTATCTTCTCGCCGAACAGACCCTGAGGCCGGAACACGAGGAAGATGAGCGCCAGAACATAGGCGAACCAGATTTCGGTCGCGCCGCCCAGATAGGGCGCGCCGATTGCGAATTCGAACACCTTTTCACCGACGCCGATGATCAGACCGCCGACGATGGCGCCGGGGATCGAGGTAAACCCGCCCAGCATCAGCACCGGAAGTGCCTTGAGCGCGATCAACGAGAGCGAGAACTGAACCCCCGATTTGGTGCCCCACATGATCCCGGCAACAAGGGCGACAAAGCCCGCAAGCGACCAGACCATGACCCAGATGAAGTTGAGACTGATGCCAACGCTAAGCGCCGCCTGATGGTCATCGGCCACGGCGCGCATGGCGCGGCCCTGCTTGGAATACTGCGCAAAGATCACCAACACGATCACCAGAAGCGCCGCCACAACCGTGGCCACAACATCAAGGTTGTCGATGAAAAAGCCGTATCCGAAGATGTTATAGGTCACCTCGTCGATGAACGGGTTAAGGCCCTGCGGCAGGCCGACATCAAGCTTCTTGATGTCGCTGCCCCACATCATGTCGCCAAATCCCTCAAGGAAATAGGCCAGACCGATGGTCGCCATGAACAGGATGATCGGTTCCTGATTGACCAGATGGCGAAAGATCAACTGGTTGACGACCCAGGCCATCGCCACCATCACCACCATGGTTAACAAAATCGCCAGCAAGGCCGGCACATGCCATCCGAAATGATGCACTTCGGTGCCGAAGATCGCGTTGATCAGGTGGCTGAAGGGCACCTGCCCTTCCATGATCCCGACAAGCGTCAGCGCCGCGAAAAGCGCCATGACGCCCTGGGCATAGTTGAAAATTCCGCTCGCCTTGAAGATCAGAACAAAGCCAAGCGCGACGAGCGCATAAAGCACCCCCGCCATGAGGCCGTTCAAAAAGACCTCCATTCCCCATATCAGCTGTTCAGGCATGGCTACGGTCTCCGTTCAATGCAATTTTCACCCGGCGCGCCGGGGTGGGTGGGTGGGCGGCGTGCCGGGTGAAAATCCCGGCCTCTGTCAGAACCTCAATCATGGGCAACCCCAAGATAGGCGTCGATCACATCCTGATTGTTGCGCACCTCGTCGGGTGTGCCGTCACCGATCTTCTTGCCGTAATCCATCACGACCACGCGGTCGCTCAGATCCATCACGACGCCCATGTCGTGCTCGATAAGCGCGATTGTGGTGCCAAACTCGTCGTTCACATCCAGAATAAAGCGGCTCATGTCCTCTTTTTCCTCGACGTTCATGCCCGCCATTGGCTCGTCGAGCAAAAGGATCGACGGTTCTGCCGCCAGCGCCCGCGCCAGCTCGACCCGCTTTTTCAACCCGTAAGGCAGACGCCCGACCGGGGTTTTGCGGATGTGCTGAATTTCAAGAAAGTCGATGACCTTTTCCACGACGGCGCGGTTTTCAACCTCTTCGCGCTCGGCCTTGCCTTTCCAGATCGCCTGTGAGAAAAGCCCGGCTTTCATCTCGCGGATACGGCCGGTCATGACGTTGTCGAGAACGGTCATGCCCTCGAACAGCGCGATGTTCTGAAAGGTCCGCGCGATGCCCTGTTGGGCCACCTCGAAGGGTTTCATCGGCGGGCGGCGTTCGCCCTTGTACCAGACCTCGCCCTCTTGCGGATTGTAAAAGCCCGAGATCACGTTGAGCATGCTCGACTTGCCGGCGCCATTGGGGCCGATGATGGCGCGGATTTCGCCCTGACGGATGTCAAAGCTGATGTCCTTGATCGCCACCACACCACCGAAACGCAGGGTGATGTTCTTCATCTCCATCACCACGCCGCCGATCTTGCGGCCATCTGCGGTGGTGTAACCCTCTGGTGTCATATCATTCATTCTGCTGCCACCTTTACGTCTGGTACATCTGCAACCGCCGCGTCGCGGATCGTCAGCGTCGCGCTGATCGAGCCCTTGCGCCCATCTTCATAGGTCACTTCGGTTTCGGTGTAGATTTCGCTCGATCCGTCATAAAGCGCGTCGATCAGATCCTTGAACTTATCCTCAACAATCCGGCGGCGCACCTTGCGGGTGCGAGTCATTTCGCCGTCATCTGCATCAAGTTCCTTGTGCAGGATCAGGAAGCGGTTGACCTGACAATGCGACAGCATCGGGTCATCCGCCAAAGAGCGGTTGACCTCTTCCACATGCGCCTGAATGGCATCAAGCACCATCGGATGCCCGGCCAATTCCTGATAGGAGGCATAGCCGATATTGTTGCGCTCGGCCCAGTTGCCGACCGCCGTCAGGTCGATGTTGATAAAGGCCGTGCAGGCCTCGCGCTCGTTGCCAAAGACCACCGCCTCAAGGATGTTGGGGTAGAACTTGAGCTTGTTTTCGACGTATTTCGGCGCGAACAGGCGGCCGTCGGCCATCTTGCCGACATCCTTGGCGCGGTCGATGATGCGCAGGTGGCCGTTGTCCTTGTCAAAAAAGCCGGCATCGCCGGTCGCGACCCAACCTTCGGGGTCTTTGGTGTCGGCGGTGCTTTCGGCGTTCTTGTAGTAATATTCAAACGTGCCGGGGCTGCGATAGAACACCTCGCCATTGTCGGCGATGCGAATTTCGACGCCGGGTGCCGGCACGCCCACGGTATCGCTGCGCACCTCGCCATCGGGTTGCAGGGTGATAAACACCGAGGCTTCGGTCTGGCCGTAAAGCTGTTTCAGGTTGATGCCCAAAGAGCGATAGAAATCAAAGATTTCCGGGCCGATCGCCTCGCCCGCAGTATAGCCGACGCGCACCCGGCCAAGGCCAAGCGTGTCCTTGAGGGGGCCATAGACAAACAGATTGCCAAGCTTGTACTTGATCCGGTCCCAGAGGCCCACCTCTTTGCCGTCAAGAATGGCCGGGCCAACCTTGCGGGCATGCGCCATGAAGGTATCAAACAGCCACTTCTTCATGCGGCTGGCGTCTTCCATGCGGATCATCACGTTGGTGAGCTGGGTTTCAAACACCCGCGGCGGGGCAAAGTAATAGGTCGGGCCGATTTCGCGCAGGTCGGTCTGCATCGTTTCGGCGCTTTCGGGGCAATTGACGCAGAAGGCGCACCAATAGGCCTGACCGATGGAAAAGATGAAATCGCCGACCCAGGCCATCGGCAGATAGGCCAGAACCTCTTCGCCCGCGCCAAGGTGATCGAAATCCGAAGACGAACGGGACGCCTCGATGATATTGCGGTTGCTGAGAACAACGCCCTTGGGCTTGCCGGTGGTGCCCGAGGTGTAAAGCATCACGCAGATGCTGTCATACTTCAGCTTTTCGCGCCGCGCCTTGAGATCGGTGATGAATTCTTCGCGCGCAGCTCGGCCCTGCTCCTGAATATGGCTGAACTGATGTAGTTTGTGATGGTCATATTTGCGCAAGCCACGCGGATCGACATAAATCATGTGCTCAAGCTGCTTAAGCCCGCCCTGAACCTCGATAAGCTTGTCGACCTGCTCTTGGTCCTGAACGATGGCAAAGCGCGCGCCGCAATGCTCCATCACATAGGCCATCTCGTCGGCGGCGGCGTCCTGATAAAGCGGCACGGGGATGGCACCCACCGATTGCGCGGCAACCATCGCCCAATAGAAATGCGGGCGGTTGCGGCCGATCACGGCAATGAAATCGCCCTCGTTGACGCCAAGATTGATCAACCCAAGCGCAAGCGCCTCGATCTCTTTCTCGGTTTCGGACCACGTCCAGCTCTGCCAGATTCCGTATTCCTTTTCCCGATAGGCGGATTTGTCGCCATACTGGGTCGCGTTACGTTGCAACAGCGCCGGAATGGAATCCATTCCGCCGGTCGCCTGAGACGGCTGTGCCAAATTTTATCCTCCCATATGTTCGCGATGCGAACAGATGACCGCCTTGGGGCGATTCTTTCCTCACCCAAAGGGTGCTTGTTTCATGGTCGCCGTCAACTTTTTCCTGAACATTTCCCAAATCTTACGAATTGTAACAAGCGGTCCGATCCGCTTGACATGCCGCAGCCTGCGCCGGAAACGTGACATGTCACCCCCGTTGCAAGAGGCCGCATGCCCCAACCGCGCATAGAATTCTGGTTCGATTTCGCCTCGACCTATTCCTATCTCAGCGCGATGCGTCTTGGCCCGCTGGCGCGCGCGGCGGGTGTCGAGGTGTCATGGCGACCGTTTTTGTTGGGACCGATCTTTGCCGCGCAGGGCTGGACCACCTCGCCGTTCCGGATCTATCCCGCCAAGGGCCGCTACATGTGGCGCGACATGGCGCGTCGAACACAAGCGCTTGGCTTGCCGCTGAAAGAGCTCGACAACATGCCGCAAAATAGCGTGCTGGCCGCACGGGTGGCGCAGCTTGCGCTTGGCACCACACAGGGCGTTGCATTCTGTCGCTCGGTGTTTGCCGCCCAGTTCGGTCAGGGCCGCGACATTGCCGAGGCGGCGGTGATCAGGGACTGTCTTGAGAGCACCGGCCTGCCCTGTGATCTGATCGACCGGGCCGGGCAGGATGACAACCGGCTGATCCTGCGCCGCAGCACCGAAGAGGCCATGGCGCGCGGACTCTTTGGCGCGCCGAGTTTTACCGTCGGAGATGAGCTTTTCTGGGGCGATGACCGGCTTGAAGAGGCCTTGGCCTGGACCACCCGGCATGCTTAGATCAAACGCCAGACAGCGGGGCGACAGCTAGATGCAGCCAAACAGCGGCCAGACCCAGGAAATGACAAGTGCCGGGCTGAATCTCATTCAGCAGGCCCTGACGATCTATGACCACGATCTGCGGCTGGTGGTCTGCAACCGCCGCTTTCAGGAAATGTTCGACCTGCCGCAGGTTCTTGTGACGCCGGGCGCCGATTTCTCTGACACGATCCGCTATCTGGCCGAGCGCGGCGATTATGGCGATGTCGGCGATCTCGACGGCTTTGTGCAAACCCGCGTCGAACAGGCCAGCGCGTTCGAGCGTCATTACATGGAACGCACCCGCGCCAATGGCCGCACCATCAGCGTCGAAGGCTCGCCCCTGCCGCAGGGCGGATGGGTGACGGTCTATACCGATATCAGCCGTGCCAAACAGCAAGAGGCGCTGTTGCGGGGCCGCTCCGAAGAACTCTCGGATCAGCTTTTGACCTATTCCGAGGAATTGGCCGCCACCAACCGCCAGCTAGAGGCGACCGTGACCGCCCTCGAAGAGGCCAAGCGCCAGATCACCGAGGCCGAGGCCCGCGCACGCCTGACCGCCGAGATGATGCCGGCCCATATCGCGCATGTCGGGCCCGACCGCTGTTACACCTATTCCAACCGCCGCCTGACCTCGGTGATGCCCGGATCAAAACCCGAAATCATCGGCGTGCACGCCGCCGAAGTGCTCGGGGTCCAACCCTGGTCGGTGATCGGCCCACAGCTTGACAAGGCCTATGCCGACACGCCCTCGGTGTTCGAATTCACCCACGAGCCAAGCTCGCGCCGTATCCGCGTCGCCCTGACACCGGATCAGAGCACTGGGGGGGTCTATATCCTGTCGATGGATATCACCGAAGAAAGCCAGACTCGCGCCGCCCTGCAACAGACCCGGCGGCGCGAGATGGCAGCACAGCTGACCAGCGGGCTTGCGCATGATTTCTCGAACCTGCTCACGATCATTCTGGGCATGCAATCGCGGCTTGGGCGGATGGGGCTTCCGGCGCAGGCGGACGAGCTAATCAATGCGACGCTGGCGGCGGCGCGGCGCGGCGGCGGTCTCTTGCACCGGATCGCCGATATGACCGGGCCGCGCGAGCATGAGCCGGTGCCAACCGATCTTGCGGCCTTTCTGGGCGATCTGGAAACGCTTGCGCGCTCGGCGCTGCCCCCCGGCATCACCCTCAGGATCGACAATCAGGGCGCCGGTGACCGCTATCTTCTGGATGCCGGCATGTTGCAAGATTCGCTGTTGAACCTGTTGCTGAACGCGCGCGATGCCTGTGGCATACGCGGCGCCATCACCCTGACGGCGGCCCCGCTACAGGACACCTGGCTTGAATTCGCGGTCACCGATACCGGCCCCGGCTTTACCCCCGAGGCGCTTGTGCATGCGCTTGATCCGTTCTTTACCACCAAGGGCGGCGAAGGCTCGGGGCTTGGGCTTCCGATGGTTTATGACATGACCAAGCTCGCGGGCGGGCGGATCACGCTTGGCAACACTGAAACGGGCGGGCGCGTCGCACTTAGCCTGCCGTTGCGCCCGGCCGGGGCAACCCGCCCGCCGGGTCTTGTGCTTTTGGTCGAGGACAGCCCCGATCTGCGCAGCACCCTGCGCGACATGCTGCGCAGCGCCGGGCATAGCGTGATCGAGGCGACAAGCGTGGACGAGGCACAGGCGCTGATCGCCGAACTGCAAGAGATTTCCGCAGTGCTGTCCGATATCGTGCTAGAGGGGGACAAGACCGGGCTTGATCTTGCCGCCCTGCCCCGGCGGGCCGATTGCCCGCTTGTTCTCATGACATCGCTTCCGCCCGACGATCCGCTGCACCGTGCGGCCACGCGCGTCGGCCCCGTTCTGCGCAAACCTTTCACCGCGACCCAGCTTGACGCGGCCCTCAACACCGGAGTTCGCCCATGACCGCGCCGCTTGTGACCATTCTCGATGACGAACCCGCGATCCGCACCATGCTGGCGGATGCCCTGAACGAGGCCGGGTTTCGCACCATGGCCTTTGGCCGCGCGACCGAATTCGAGGCGGCGCTGCGATCGACAACGCCGGATGTCTGCCTTGTCGATCTGTCGCTGCCGGATCGTGATGGCCTCACGCTTGTGCATCGCCTTGCGCTTGAACAAGGCGCGACGGTTATCATCATTTCCGGGCGCGCGCAGGTTCAGGACCGGGTGACCGGGCTTGAGCTTGGGGCCGACGATTACATCATCAAACCCTTCGATCCCGCCGAGGTGGTGGCGCGCATCCGCGCCCGCCTGCGCCGGGGCACGCCAAGCCCGCAAAGCGGCGAGACCGCGCGGTTCAACGGCTGGGTGGCGCATTTCGATCGCTATATTCTTGAGGATGAAACCGCCGCCGAAACCCCGTTTTCGCATGCCGAGGGCGAGGTCCTCCGGCTCTTTCTGGAACGGCCCAAGCGGCTTATTTCGCGCCAGACCATGCAAGAGGCGCTTGGCGGCGCCGCCAGCGAGAGCTTTGACAGGGCGATGGATGTGCGCATTTCGCGGCTGCGCACCAAGCTGCGCGAAGACCCCAAGAACCCGCGTTTGATCAAGACGATCTACGGTGCGGGCTATATCTTTCTTGGCGATGTGGTCTGGGGCTAGGCCAGAAATTCGGCACCATGCTCGCGGAAATACGCCTTGAGCAGGACGCGAAACGCGCTGACCTTGGCGCCGGGCCAGACATCGGCATGCGCCACCGCCCAGATCGGCACGTAGGGGGTTGGCTCCATCACCGGCACCTGCACAAGCCCCGGCGTGCCGCGCCCGATGAACATCGGCATGCGCACCACGCCAAGCCCGGCCTGCGCCGCGCCGGTCATCGCGATCATGTCGTCAAACCGCGCCCGCACAAAGCCGCGCGGGTTGCGGGCAAGGGCGGCGGCGGGCACGCCCTTGGTCTGGCTATAGACGATCCAGCCGACCGGATCATCCGGGGCGGCGGCAATGCGACGTGCGACCTCGGGGCTGGCAAAGGCGGCCGTGTGCTGATCGCTCAGCCGCAGGCCGGTCAATGTATCGCCGGGGCTGTCACTGACCCGCACCGCAAGATCGGCGCGGCGACGCCCCAGATCAACAAGGTCATTGGCGGCATTGACCGACAGCTCGACCTCGGGGTGTAGGGTGCAGAATTGGTCGATGACATGCACCAGATGCAGGCTTAGCAAAATCTGCGGCGCGGTGATCACAAGCGGGCCACGCAGGGTTTCATCGCTGCCCTGCAATTGACGCAGCAGAGCGTTCTGATGTTGCTCCATCTGCTCGCCGTGGCGCGCCGCCAAAAGGCCAAGCTCGGTCGGGCGGTAGCCTTCGGTCAGACGCTCGAACAGCTTTTGGCCAAGCGCGGTTTCGGCCCGCGTGATCCGGCGCGCGACGAGTGGTATAATTCACCCCAAGCGTTTGCGCGGCGCGGCCAAGCGTGCCGTCCCGGACCACGGCGAGGATGGTTTTGATGTCTTCCCAGTCAAGCTCCATGACATGCATTATCGCATGTGCGACATGCAAATACACGCGTTTTCGCATGTGGCGTTCGCGTTTATCTAGCGCTCACACCACTCACGGAGACCCGAAAATGATTTATGCCTATGCTGCTTTGACCATCACCAACCCCGAGTCACTTGCCGCCTACCGCGAAAAGGCCGGCGCGGCGCTTGCCCTTTATGGCGGCAGCGTCGTTTCGGCCAGCAAGGACCTGACCGCCCTTGATGGCGCGCCAAGCCTGCCGGACATGGCGGCGATCCTGTCCTTTCCGGATCGCGAGTCCGCGCTTGGCTGGATCAACGATCCAGAGCTGGCGGATGTGCACGCGCTGCGCCGGGGCGCAGGGGGCTCGGATGCGATCCTTTTGGGCTAGGTCGGCGGCTCTTTTTGCGCGCCCGCCGGTCACGGATGACAAGCGGCGCGTCTAGGCCGCCCGCATCGCCGCCCCCGCCAGAACCCTGAGGTCGGCCTCATCGGTATCCTCGCCAAAGGCATGGCTGATGCCGTTGATCGAGGGCACGAACAGCATCGCCGCAGGCATGAGCCGCGCCACATTGGTCGCATCATGCAGCGCCCCCGATTGCATCGACCGCCAGCGACCGGGCACCTCGGCCTCGGCGCTTTCGCGCAACGCCGCCTGAAGCCGCGCATCCATCGCCACCGGTTCAAGCCCAAGCATCGGCCCGAACGTAACCGTCATCTCCATTTCCTTGGCGACCTGCGCAGCGGTGCTGTGGATGATCTCTTCCATCCGGCGCAAACGATCCCTGTCGCCATCGCGCCATTGCATCGAGAACTCTGCCAGCCCCGGCACGATCGAATGCGCATCCGGATGCAGGCGCACGTGCCCGATGGTCCAGACCGTCTGGGGCGTGACAACATTGCGAAACCGGTCGTTGATCATCGCGTTAAAGCGGCCAAGCGCCTGAAACGCATCGCGACGGCGGTGCATCGGCGTGGTGTCGGCATGGTTCTGCTCGCCCTCAAAGGTCATCCGCATATCGCGAATGCCGACGATATCGCTCACAACGCCAACCGCCTCTTGCGCCTCGAATAACCAGGGCCCCTGCTCGATATGCATCTCAAGAAAGCCGGTAAACTGGCCGGGATCGACGAAATCACCCGCCAGATGGGCCATGGCGGCGCGGGCGCTTGCAAAGGTGATGCCCTGCCCGTCGGCCTGTTGATCCGCCACCTCAAGCGCAAGGGCGCCGCCCCAGATCGCGCTTCCGGTGGTGACGCCAAAGCGGCCCTCTTCATCCTGAAACGACACCACCGAGATCGCAGGCCCGCCCGCCTCTTGCGCGGCGCGGGCGATTTCAAGCCCGGCAATCACCCCAAGCGCACCGTCAAGCCAGCCGCCCTCGGGCTGGCTGTCGCTGTGCGAGCCGATCAACAAGGACGGCCCCGCCGCAAGCCCGAAGAGGTTGCCCACCGGATCAAATCGCGGCACCAACCCGGCGGCCTGCATCCGTTCGGCCAGCCATTCACGCGCGGCAATATCGGGCGCCCTAAAGGCCGGGCGCACCACGCCCTTGCCCACCCCCGCCGCGCCAAAGTCGCGCAGTCGGTGCAGGTCGGCCAAAAATCTCTCGGGGTTGACGTTGAGCATCGGCATCCTCCTGTTGTCAGGCACAAAGCTACAGGGGCGGCCGGTCGGGGCCAAGCCCTTCTCCCAACTGTCATGCCCCATGATCCGTTTGGAGAATTTCCGTTTATGCCATAGCAATGGACAAAAGGTTTCAGATCGCCGACGTGATCGTGACCCATTGTGTGACCCCCTTGGCTTGTCTGTGACGCGCCCAAAGTCAATTTTCCCCTAAACCCTTTTCCCGATCAGGACAGAGATCATGAGCCAAGCCAGTACCGAGCCGACCAAAGACATGTCAAAAGCCGTCATGGGGGCGGCGCTCGTCTGGCTGGCGGTGATCGTCTATGCATCGGCGAATTCCATCGTCTCGCTTCTGGCCGATATCGGACGCGAGCACCCAATCATGGGGCGCAATGCCATCACGCTCTGCAACCTGCTGTTTCTCGGCTCGCTTTTGTCGCTCATTCCGATGGTGTTCATGTTCTACAAGGATTGGACGCTGGAAAACCTGCGCAAGCTGACGCGCAGGGATTGGGGCGTGTTGTCCCTGTCGGCGCTGTTGTCCTCGGCTATCACACCGGCGCTGTTCTTTGTCGCGCTCGATTACACGACGGTGACCAACGTGGTGCTGATCGGTCGGATCGAACCGCCGCTGTTTTTGCTGACGGCCTATTTCATCCTTGGAGAAAAGCTTGACCCTTGGGCGTTTGGCGCCGGGCTCATTGCGCTTTGCGGGGCGCTTTTGATGCTGGTGCTGAACAGCGAGGGCATGTCGTTTGAATTTGGCCGTGGCGAGATCGCGACCGTCTTTGCCACCCTGTCCTTTATCGCCTCGACCATCGTCAGCCGGGTCGGCCTTGGCGGCATTCCGCTTGGCATTTTCTCGATCTACCGCACCGTTGTCGGCACGATCATCTATTATTTTCTGGCGATGTACCTTTACGGCGCCCTGCATTTTCAGGATATTTTCGCCTCGATCGTCTGGAAATGGGTCTGGGTTTACGCAGTGATCGTGATCATCATCGGTCAGTTTTCCTGGACGCTTGGCCTGAAGTACGCGCGCTCGGGCGATATCTCGCTGGCGACGTCGTTTTCCCCGGTTGCCGCGCTTGTGATCGCCATGCTGATGCTCGGCGAAGACGCCGGCCTCGGCCTGATCCCCGGAGGCGCGATCATCCTGCTTGGCATCGCCATTGGCCAATTCGGCCGCCTGCGCCGCCAAAAGGCCGAACGCCGCGCCGCGCAGGCCAAAGAAATGGATGTCGACGACATGCTGGAAATCGAGGGACGGGTCAATTTCAAAGGCGCCTGATCACGATGATCAGCGGTCTGGCGTCATATTTGTCTGATTGGCGAAATTGTGCAGGTGAGAGGAGCCCCCTCGAACCAAACCGGCCTCAAGTAGCCAAAGGCTGCGGACCAAGTGGAATGGTGCGCCAAGAGGGAAAAGGATTGCCCCTCCCAGTTCAATGCCCTCAGAGCAGAAGAGCTGAAAAATCTCTTCGATTCCCTTGAGGAATGGGAACGCCATCTCGCACAATTAGACTCGAAGAGTCTGAGGTGCGTCGATGAGAACTTTAGACCATAATTTCAATGAAATAGCGGCATCCGCCGCAAAGCCTGGGGCGGAAACGTCAAAGTATCCGCCACCGTTCTCCATCCGTCTGACGTTCGAAGAACGCGCGAGGCTTGATGCGGATCGCGGGCGCGTTTCTCTTGCTGCCCATATTCGGGAACGGTTATTTGATGACGGTGCCACGCCGCGCAAGAAGCCGGGAAACAGCCCAATTAAAGATGCCGAAGCCTTGGGCAGCGTTCTTGGGGCTTTGGGTGGGTCACGATTATCATCAAATCTAAACCAGCTGGCCAAGGCCGTGAACACAGGGTCGCTTCCGGTCACACCGGAAACTGAAGCTGATCTCGTTGCCGCCTGCGAAGAGGTCAAAGCACTGCGCCTTGATCTCCTTCGAGCGCTAGGTGAATCGCCGGGTGCTGCGCCATGATCCTAAAGGCCAAGGAACGCGGTGATGGTGGTCAGCTGGCGCGATATTTGTTGGCAACGGGTGACAACGAGCATGTCGAGCTTCATGAGGTCTCGGGGTTCGTCAGCGATGAATTACTTGAAGCCTTCCACGAGGCCGATGCCATCGCCAAAGGAACGCGATGCAAGAACCACCTGTTCTCCATGAGTCTGAACCCGCCTGAAGGGGCATATCTGGAAACGGAAGTTTTCGAGCGCGCAGCTGATCAGATCGGGAAGAAGCTCGGCCTAGACAACCAACCGCGTGCAATCGTGTTTCATGAAAAAGATGGCAGACGCCATGCACATGTTGTGTGGTCGCGCATTGATACGGAGAAAATGCGCGCAATCAATATGCCTCACTACAAAACCAAGCTGCGCGATGTTTCGCGTGAGCTCTATCTTGAACATGGCTGGGACATGCCGCGTGGTCTGCAAGATCGCCGTTTGCGTGATCCGCTCAACTTCAGCCGCGAAGAATGGCAGCAAGCAAAACGCGCGGGTGTCGATCCGCGAGAAATCAAAACTCCCCTTCAGCAATGCTGGGCGACTTCCGACAATCGGTCATCGTTTCAGAGCGCTCTCAAGGAACGTGGTTTTTGGCTGGCACGAGGTGATCGACGCGGCTTTGTTGCTGTCGATTATCGCGGCGAGGTCTATTCCCTGTCGCGCTACGCTGGCGTGAAGACTGAACCACTACCGGCTGGCGCCGGTAGGATCAGCGATGTGCTGTTCCAGGTACTGAAGATGGGGTGGTTGCCGCCCTCCCCTGACGGCATCGCAATGTGCCAAGATGGTGGTCTGTAGACCATCTAACGGAGAGGACGGCAAAATGAAGGATACAATGATTGGTGTAGATCTGGCGAAGAGTATTTTCCAGGTTCACGGGGCATTGCTGTCGGGGAAGGAACAATTCCGCAAAAAACTGACACGGCCCCAGTTCTGGAAATTCATGT
>NZ_FWFJ01000098.1 GCF_900172365.1 Roseovarius gaetbuli | reverse complement strand
TATTTGCAGGGGCCGATACCGGTGCGGAAACCCTGGCCCGCGCCATGACCATCATCGAGACCGCCAAACTCAACGGCCTCGATCCGCAGGCCTATCTCGCCGATATCCTCGACCGCATCCATGATCAAAAGATCAACAGGCTCGACGAATTGTTGCCGTGGCAATTGGGCACCGTTGGCCGCTGCTGAAAACAGTCAAGCCGCCTAAGCTGCGGTATCAATGGCGCGGTTACGTGGTACGCGTGAGGAGAGCAGCAGATGACCCGAGACGGCCTTTTGGCCCTTGCGGGCATGCCCCCGGCCAACCCGAATTATCCGCATGGCCCCTATCGCTTTGTCGACCGCGAATACATGAACATCATCTATGAAAGCGACCCCGAGGCGATCCGCGCGATGGTGACGGAGCCGCTTGTGCCCGATGGATCAAACACCGTGGTTTATGAATGGATCAACATGCCGGATAGTTCGGGCTTTGGCGCCTATCAGGAATCTGGCATCGTCGTTCCCTGTACCCTAAATGGTGAGCCGGTGAATTACACCACGATGATGTTTCTCAATGACGAACCGCCGATCACCGCCGGGCGCGAAATCTGGGGCTTTCCCAAACGCTGGGGCGAGCCGGAGATGAAGGTCGAAAAAGACACCCTGACCGGAACGCTGAATTATGCCGGTCAGCGGGTTGCGATGGGCACGATGGTCTACAAGCACGATACCGCCTGCGACACGCCGCAGGACTGTGCCAAAAAGCTTGCCAAGACCGCCGTCAACCTCAAGATCATCCCCTGCGTGAGCGGCAAGCCGCGGATCGCAGAGCTGGTGTCTTTCGCGATGACCGATATTACCGTAAAGGGCTTTTGGCGCGGGCCGGCACGGCTTCACCTGGTGCCGCATGTCAATGCGCCGGTGGCCGACCTGCCGGTGCGCCGTGTGATCGAGGGCCAGCATATCATCGCCGATCTCACCCTGCCTTATGGCAGGGTGGCGCACGACTATCTGGCCTGATATCCTCAGAGGGTGAAATGCGCCCCTTTGACAGCCCCCTTTTGAATGCAGGACATTGAACAGATGAGCAAGACCACCAAACCGATCAATCTGGCCCTTCAGGGCGGCGGCGCGCATGGCGCGTTCACCTGGGGGATTCTTGACCATATCCTGGAAGATGGCCGGTTGCAGATTACCGGTGTCTCCGGTACCTCGGCGGGGGCGATGAATGCCGTCGCCCTGGCCGATGGCTTTACCCGCGACGGGCCCGACGGCGCGCGTGCCGCTCTGGAAAAATTCTGGCGCTGCATGAGCAAGAGCGCCCAGCAAAGCCCGCTGCAACGCACACCAATTGACCGCATGACCGGCAACTGGGGGCTGGAGAACAACCCGTTCTATCATTTCATGAATGCCCTCTCGGGCGTCGCCTCGCCCTATCAGCTCAACCCGATGAACATCAATCCGCTGCGCGATCTGGTCGAAGAGAGCATTGATTTCGAGATGGTGCGCAACTGTACCGCCTTCAAGCTGTTCATCTCGGCCACCAATGTCGAGAGCGGCAAGGTCAAGGTGTTTCCGCGTCAGGAACTCACCGCCGATATGGTCATGGCCTCGGCCTGTTTGCCCAGCATCTATCAGGCGGTCGAGATTGACGGCGTGCCCTATTGGGATGGTGGCTATATGGGCAATCCCTCGCTGTTCCCGCTCTACAAAGAGACCGGCACCGACGATATCGTGGTCATCCAGATCAACCCGATCGAACGCAAGGGCGCGCCGCGCACGCCACAGGAAATCGACAATCGCCTGAATGAAATCAGCTTTAATTCAAGCCTTCTCAAGGAATTGCGCGCCATCGACTTTGTTGACCGCCTGATCCGCGAAGGCAAGCTAAGCACCGATCAATACCGCCCCGTGCGCGTGCATATCATGGAAAACGAGGACGCGCTAAAGCCGATGGGGGCCTCGTCAAAAATGAACGTGGAATGGGCCTTTTTGACCCGGCTGCGCGATATCGGGCGCGACACCGCCAAGGACTGGCTCAAGACCAATTATGACGCGGTTGGCAACCAAAGCACCGTCGATCTGCGCGCCATGTTCCAAGGCATCGGCGCCGAGCATCAGGGGTAACAGCCCCAAACGCCCGCCTTATGAGCGGGCGTACATATCCTCATAGCGGATGATATCGTCCTCGCCGAGACAGGCCCCGGTCTGCACCTCGATCAGGACCATCGGCACCTTGCCGGATTTTCCATCCGGTGCACCGCCCCAAGCGGAATATAAACCCAACCCGGATGCATCCTGGCTGAGCCGCAAACCTGTCCAGAAAAGCAGGACCAATTCAACACACCCATTGTTTTTGGCCATGGCGGCGCCTAGCCTGAGTTTCATTAAAAGCCGGGAACCTCTGTTTTCAGGCTATTCAACTCGGTCATTCAAGCTATCTCGAGGGCGAAGGTTGCAAGGTTTTTCGCTCCCTGAGCGCCCTCTTGCCTGCCTGTCCGGATCAGCCGCAGACAATCGCCACGTTCCGTAGCAAGTATGGCCAGATCTTATGCTGCGGGTGTTTTTTGCTGGTGTTGGGCTCTTGGTATGTTGATTGTCACTGAGAACTGACCCGGGATTGTCACCGAGACTTGACCCACCCAGTTGTTATGTTCTTTGCGTCATGATGGCGTCAATGCTGCTGTCTCCTTTCGTTTCTTTTTCGCTGTCTCGGA
>NZ_FWFJ01000099.1 GCF_900172365.1 Roseovarius gaetbuli | reverse complement strand
AGCGGAAAATCCACACTGCTATCGGCCATCGCAGGCGTAGTGGACGTCGCACCGGGAGCAATCCAGATAGCCGAGAAGGATGTAGGGGCCGTAAAGGGCGGTGCCCGGGATCGGTTCCGGGTCGATCACATTGGGATGATTTTTCAGGTTTTCAATCTCATTCCGTGGCTTACCGCTCTTGAGAATGTCTTGCTGCCTTGCACATTCTCGACGCGTCGTCGCGAGCGCGCAGGTGGGAGTCCGGAAAAAACAGCGCAAAGACTGCTGGACGAACTGGGCCTTTCCGATTCTGCTCTGGCATCCAAACAAGCCAACGAACTCAGTGTCGGCCAACAGCAACGGGTGGCCGCCGCGCGGGCGTTGATCGGTGCACCTGACCTGATACTGGCGGATGAACCGACGTCAGCGCTTGATGAGGATGCCAAAGCGAGTTTTGTGGATCTGCTTGTGCGAGAATGTGAAGCGTCCGGGACTGCGCTGCTTTTCGTGAGCCATGACCGCAGCCTTGAGCAGCATTTCGATCGAAGCGTCGACTTTCAGGACCTGAACCGGAGTGCTGCGTGATGCTTTGGCTGAGCTTGAGGAGTCTCTCGAACCGCCGCTTCGTTGCCACGCTGACGGTTCTGTCTATTGGTCTGAGCGTGGCTCTTATCCTCGGCGTGGAAAGACTGCGCGAAGGGGCGCGAGAGGGTTTTACCAACTCTGCGTCTGGGATTGATCTGATAGTGGCTCCGCGCGGCAATTCAGTGCAAATTCTGATGGCGACCGTGTTCGGCGTTGGATCGACCGGTACGGGGCTATCATGGGCAACCTACCAGCAGGTCGAGGATATGCCACAGGTCGCATGGGCCGTGCCGGTTCAGATGGGCGACAATCACCGTGGCTATCCGGTGATCGGCACGACAGCCGCGTATTTCGACCATTTCCGGCATTCCGGGGGCCAGTCCCTGATGTTCGCATCAGGACATGCTTTTGACACCGATGCGCCGGACGCGGCCGTGGTCGGTGCCGAAGTCGCGGAGCGCTTCGGATATGCACCGGGTGTGGTGATTGTGAATGCACATGGGGCGGGTGCGGTCTCTTTCGACATGCATGATGATGCGCCCTTCACTATCACTGGCATCCTTGCCCCAACCGGAACCGCTGTGGACCGGATGGTATTCGTGACGCTTCAGGGGTTCGATGACATCCACGCCTCGCGAACACCACCCCCGCAAGACCCCTTTGACACAGGGGCAGGAGCGAGCGGTGCTGATCCAAGCGCAACAGCAGGCAGTGTGCAAGATCACCACGAAGATGATCACGCCGATCATGATCAGGTCGATAAAGACCATGTCGGCAAAGACCATATCGACAAAGACCACGCCGATCACGGGCATAACCAGTCCGCGGAGCACGTTCACCAGGATGAAAATGACCAAGATGCTCATCTCAATGAAGGCGCTGTGCCAGTTGACACCGATCTTCACGAGCATGAAACCCGTTCAGACGAACCGGGGTATACTGAGGCACATGGCGACCACCATCACGAGCCGGAGACGATCAACGCAGTCTTTGTAGGGCTGTCTGACCGGACAGCGGTGCTGGGCATTCAACGGACACTTTCTGAATTGCGGACTGACCCGGTCTCGGCCGTGATGCCGGCGGTTGCGCTGGCCGAATTGTGGGGGATTACCGGCACTGCCGAGAACGTGATGCGCGTGATGGCATGGGCGGTGGCAGTGTCGGGAATGATAGGAATGATGGTCATGCTTTCTGCAACCCTCGACACGCGGCGCCGTGAGTTCGCTATCCTGCGCTCGGTTGGGGCCACGCCGTACCGTATCTTTGGGCTGATTTTGTCGGAAGCTGCCGTTCTCAGCGCAGCGGGCTTGATACTTGGCATCCTTCTGCTCACGTTGGCCGCAATTGTGAGTGGTCCCATTCTGACTGTGCACTTTGGAGTGACCATTGGACTGAATGGTTTCGGCTTGTGGGACCTGACAATCCTTGCGGTTATCTTCTGCGCCGGTCTGGTCGCAGCGCTGATCCCGTCCATCCGCGTTTATCGAATGACGCTTGCTGACGGCCTGTCGATCAGGATTTGAATCACCCAAAAAAGGAATTTGCCATGACAATCATAGCCCGCCTTTGTTTCAGTCTCTTGCTCGCTACACTACCGGTGCTCGCACAAGCATCAGACCCGAAGGACATTTCCTGGGGGGCACTTGCGCCACCGCCAGCTGTGATCAAAAATCCGTTTGAAAGCCTCACGGACGACCAGATGGATGCGCTACGAAATATCCTAAGGTTTGAGGCGCGCGCAGATCAGAATGACACTGCCGAAGCTCAAGCATTGCGTGGCAAACTTGCCGAAGAGGGTATCGATGTCGACGCCATGTTCAGAGCGCGACTTGAAATCATGGACCGACGCGAATCCGCCGCGACGGCCGTGAACGAGGACGTTGTGGGAACGATGGTTCGCCTGCCGGGCTACGTGCTGCCGCTGGCGTTTGAGGGCAAAAAAGCTGTTGAGTTCCTGTTGGTGCCAACGGTCGGCGCTTGTATCCACACGCCGCCACCTCCTGCCAATCAGGTTGTCCATGTTGTTTATCCGGAAGGGATAGAAATCAATGGTCTGTTTACGCCAGTCTGGATATCGGGAGAAATTGCGGCAGAGCGTTCAATTCAAA
>NZ_FWFJ01000101.1 GCF_900172365.1 Roseovarius gaetbuli | reverse complement strand
AACGGTATCGATCCGCAAGCATGGCTCGCCGACACACTTGCCCGCATCCCAGACTATAAAATCAACCGCGTCGATGACCTGCTGCCGTGGAAAAACGCACCGTAAAGCGGCCAGACCGGACGCTTACCCTCAGTTGGAGAACAGGCTAACCTCAAACGCAGGACATTTCAGGGGAGCAGGTCAGCAACGCTAGGGTTTGTTGCGACGAAGGTCCGCATCCTGCTGACTGAAAGGGTAATTCGTGAAGGGCAGGCCATTCAAAAGAAAGCCCGCATAACTGCGCGAGCCTTCTTTCTAAGGCCGTCCGTAAAGTTTTATTGAATACTATCCGGCGCTACAGCTCGATAGATACTGGCTTCGCCCTGCCCGTGGACATTTAGTGAGTAGTCGTTAATTGTGTCCTGCCGTGCGGTCTTGAGCAGCTGGTTTTTAACCTGCAAAGGGGTCGCCGTTTTAAATTTGCTGGCGAGAATTGCAGCATATCCGCTTACGATCGGTGCGGCGAACGAGGTCCCTTCGAAACCGCCGTTCAAGGCCGTGTCAACGCCCACCATAAGATAGTTCGCGTTCACTCTTTCATCTGTACCGGCTTGTGTTGAATAGTCTGCAATGCTGACCTTGGTTTGAACAGTCGAGGTGCCGTCAGGGTTGTGAGTTACGGACGAATTTCCATCTAGCGCGCCGACCCAGACACCTGAAAAAGTATTAGGGTTGTCACCTGCTGCATCCATCAGGCCAACGGAAAGGTAGTCACGAACTGTCTGGGTAAATCTTCCACGACCAGAGGTTACGGAGTCTCCCACTGCGGTACCGCCGTCGTTACCCGCCGATTTCGCAACAAAAGCAGCCCCGCTCTTAGCGAAGTCGATGATTGATGTTTCCTGCGCTGTGAAAAGGTTTCCAGCCGTGTAGAGATCGGTCGTCTCTTGCGATGTATTATACTTGTCCGAGTAACTCAGGTTCAGGACGTTGAAAACGCCTGAATACGAAGGCAGCGTTACCGCTTCTCCGCTCAAGTAATCATGCACCGCAATGTCTGCCAAGGGCGCGATCATGTGGCCTTCTTTTGAAGTCCATTCCCCGTGGGTCAATGAGTAGTCTCCGTCTCCGAGGTTCCCGGCGCGCGTTGCGCCACTGTAGAAATCATCGACGAAGGTCATGGTCACGCCTCTTAAACCCGGAGCTGCATCCGGGGCTCTGGCACCGAGATAAGATCCCCCATTGTAACCCCAGGCCAGCGGCACATCGTCGTGCATCCAGCTATCGTTTGGCTGCGGATCTACAGGGTCGCTACCATTATCAACGGGTTTTCCCACCCCCTCTTTTTTGGCAAGAAGTGTTGGATGAGAGCTGTCAGCAAGAGCGGAGGTCGTTACAGATGCCGCAATCAACAGCGCGGCTGCCGATACACTGGTCAGAAAGGTTTTAAGTCGCAATTTTCAGGTCTCCTTAGTTCATATTAAAATAAGACCGCTTAGAAATAAGCTTTAAACAACTCTCACGGTCGACACACGACACCCAGCACGCATAGCTCGCCTTAAAAATAGCCACCCAATAATGGCCGAAATATGGTCATTTACCTATCATTCAGATTGAATTGACCTGTAGAGATCAAATTCCGGACACTATCGGCCCTACCTATGGAAACTGTGGTTGTACTGGAAACAATTAAGGGAAAACCGGACACTCAGAACGAGAACACAACGCCCATCCTCAAGACCAATTGGTCGGCAGGAGGCTCTTTGATTAGATAATTAAGTGTTTCAGATGGCGCCATGAATGATGCCGCTAGACGGCAGTTCACTTTCTGAATGCCGCCAACCGCGCCATAATTCGCTAAACAAGGCTTTTCCCGCAGTTTTCCGCCGATGATAGTTGTGGCTGATAGAGACAATCTAAAGTTCTCCTTAACTTCGCTCTGCCAGATGAAACCAAGTTTAATACTGGGATCAATCGTATATTTTTCGCCAAATTCACCCGTTCCAAAACCCCATAACAGGCCGAGCTCTTTCGACATCTGCGTCATCATTGTGACCCGAAGATTGCGCCAGTTACTTTTGTACCAGCGGGAAAAGCTGACGTAGCTCCCGTTCGAAAGTTCGTACCCGCCGCGCCTGAATTGTCTGATTGACTGTGACAGGCCTTTACCCGCACGGATGTCCACCAGATAGCTATTTTCTGTAAAGGACTGCGCAGTCGCCATGGTCCCCGGACAACCAAACAAACAGATTGCCAGTCCGAAAAGAGTCCCTCTCAGGCGAGTTGCTGTTTGTTTTGCACAGTACAGCACCTGATACTTTTCCTTCATTCAACATTTGGACGTGATTTGGTCCTGTGGGATATTCTGGCAATGTGGCGATATGATGAACTCATATAAAAGGTCTGAGAGGTGGTCCTAGTTTTTCGACCAGTTTGCAGCCCTGTTAAGGTGGATCAGGGTTTCATGTCAGGCTGCTAATCTCGTTGGTTCTGTTTTGCTTGCATAGGCCTCATTCGGGGTCAAGATGCCGTGGGTGGAGTGCGGCCGTTCGGCGTTGTAATAGGCCAGCCATTT
>NZ_FWFJ01000105.1 GCF_900172365.1 Roseovarius gaetbuli | reverse complement strand
GGCAGTCTATTTGCACGAGATCACAAACGGCTGCCAAGCCAAACGGATCATTGACGGCTGGATCGGCTTTTACAACACAGAGCGCCCCCACACCGCGCTCGACAAACGCACCCCAGACGCGGCATACTTCGAGCAAGCAGAGATACGAAAAGCGGCATGAACATAAATCTGATGCATCTTAGACAAGCCGCAAAACTGTCCTAAAAAGCAGGACCACTTCACTGGCGACCGGCTGACACCCAGTCACACCAAGAAGAGTGGTAAACGTCTGCGCTACTAGCCGTCGTGCCAATGCGAGACTTCGCGGCTGGGAAGCATTCAAGAATTGAGATGAACGGCCCAGAACGGACCTTGGTCAGTTCGTCTATCGCTGCGTTGCAACGTCACGAGACCGGCCATACGTGCATCGCGCAGCAAAGCTTGGAGGGTCTATGACCGAGTTGTGGGACCAAGCTGCCATAGACCGCAGCCGAGAAATTGACTGCGGTCGGTCATAAGCAGACGCAAGCTAGTCGTGGATCGGGCCGTATGTTTCCCGATCCACTCGGTTCTGTTCAACCTGCTTTCAGATAGGGGATCGCCCCGGCGATATCCGTGTCGTCAATGACATGGAAGTTTGAGACGCTTCCAGACTGGCGAGCTTGGCCATAGGGTGCGTAGTCAGGGTCAGCTGCGAAGCTATCGAGTGCTTCCCGGGTCGGGAACTCAAGGATTGCGATCAGAGTGCTGTCTTTCGCAGCACCCTCGATAGTTTCGATATTGCCGCTCCGCGACAAGTATCGGCCTCCGTGCTTTTCAACCAGCTTGTGAACGTTCGAGGCGTATTCTGCGACCCATCCGTCATTCGTGATCTTGATATCGGCGATTAGATAAACACTCATGTTTGTTCTCCTGTTTTGTGGCGGGCCGGACCGGCCGCGCCAACTACCAACAAGTTCCCAAGAAAGTCCCAATCGCTTCCAGTCACAGAACTGAATCGGGCAGTACAGTTTCTGGACTATGCCTCGGATCCAAGACGGTTAGACTGCCAACGGATGGAATGGAGTTAATGATATGTCGCAACACGGTTACAAGCAATTTTGCCCACTCGCCATGGCAGCCGAGGTCCTTTGTACCCGCTGGACTATGGTGTTGATGCGCGAGTTAATCGCGGGGTCCACACGGTTCAATGACATCCGACGCGGCGTTCCCAAAATGTCGCCGACGTTGCTATCCCAACGTCTAAAATCCTTAGAAGAATCCGGAATTGTCGAAAGAAAACCGGTTCCGACAGAACGTGGCATTTTCGAGTACCACCTAACTGAAGCGGGCCGCGACTTACGCGATGTGGTTATCGCTATGGGTATGTGGGGCCAGAAGTGGGTGGAATCGTCACTGTCGCTCAAGAACCTCGATCCATCGCTTCTGATGTGGGACATGAGGCGGAACCTGAACCCCAAGCCGCTGCCGGATAGACGCATAGTGGTCCAGTTTGTGTATCACGACTTACCGACAACGAAACGTGACTGGTGGCTTGTAATCGAACCGGCTGGCGAGGTTGACCTTTGCTGGGCCGATCCCGGTTTTGAGATTGACCTTTTCGTGTCAACGGACTTGCGGACGATGACTGCCATATGGATGGGGGTCACCGATGTTTCCGCAGAACGAGAGAAATTTGAGTTTTCAGGCTCGCGAGAAATATCTTCGACCATTCAAACTTGGCTTGGGCTCAGTCCCTTTGCTGTACAAAAGAAACTCGCTAACTAGGTGTTCAGTCCCGGCATCTGGTGGATCGGATTTAAGATGAATCTGTCTGGCTCAGATGTCCAGATCTTGCAGATGTATTCGTAAGGCGTGAGCCCGCTGAGGGTCTTGAGTCTGCGTGCGAAGTTGTAGGCTGCCATGAAGTCCGCCAGGTGGGTGCGGAGCTGATTGTGGTCGTCGTAGTGGAAACGTTTCACGGTCGCGTCCTTGATCGTTCGGTTCATCCGCTCGACCTGGCCATTTGAATCGCCCCGAGTTTGTCGGAGACCATCAACTTCAGTAAGGATGATGGTTATGACGAAAAGCAAAATGGCAAATCGCTACTCGCCAGAGGTCCGCGCACGAGCGGTCAGGATGGTGTTTGAGCATCAAGGCTCATACGAAACGCAGGCGGGCGCGATTGCG
>NZ_FWFJ01000106.1 GCF_900172365.1 Roseovarius gaetbuli | reverse complement strand
TCCGACCAAAAACGCTTCTTCTGACCCTTCTTGCCCGCCATATCCGCCCTCAAGATGTCCACTATCAATAGTGGACACTTATCAACACACTCTATGAAATGTCAGAGCAGCGAGGCCGGACGCTTACTTTGAGCGCGGCGATCGGAAGACACCGGCAGTCGACGACGAGCAGGTCAAAGACTTCCATTCCGAGATTGGGGATCTGGCCGTCGCCAATGTTTTTCTGACCAGAAGGTTCAAACCCTGGAACGACACGTGAGGTGCCAGATGATTGAGCCGAACCTGGCGGGCTTGGATGGGGCCGTTTTGCGGCCTGATCGGCCCTCACTTTAGCAGCTCACAGACCGCAGGCGACACTTGGCATGCAAGACACTTGACCCGGTGGCCACATCAGGCGACCTTTCCACCAACCGGCAGACCACTTGGGGAATGTCGGCCAAGAGTTGAAAGACGGCGCGAAAGGCGAGCTGTTCTCGCAATCCTGACGTGCGACTCATATAGGGTTCTTTAATTACCAACGACCACACTCAGCCCTTGGCGGCCAACCACCCGCCGTAGTCTATTGGCAGAGAATTGAAGCAACCAACCCCGATCAGCAGGTGCAAAAAGTAGCGTAATTTACGTCAGACCCTGTCCCACAAATGGGGACTGCCTCAGATTATAATGATCGACGAAGGCCTCAATCTGGGCTTCGAGATCGCCGGGCAGGAAGTAATTTACAGCAGGATTCGGTCCTTCAGGGCGTGGTGCCAGCGCTCGACCTTGCCTTGCGTTTTATGGTGACAAGCGCAGACGTCGGACAGCGCCAAAACTACGCTGAACAACTTAATCCCCCTCGTTTTATGATTGGGCATCTGCCGGACCGGGGAACGGTCCAAGGCAACTGGCACGGTGCGAGACCTGAAAGACATGATTATAGAGCTGCGCCACCCATTGCTTGCCATCCATGGATCGCTCAAGATGCCTAAGCGCCGGGCCAATCAGCGGTTGGACCTGCTGCCAAAAGAAATTCGGAAATTGCTCCATAAGATCCATAGGTGAGCTGTACCCTAACTTTTGCGCATAGCCAGTTTCCACAAACTCATGGTAAAGCCCGCTGATCTTGCGATGGTAGAACGGGTCGGCGATCTGGCCAATAAGGTCTGCAGATCGCACCAAGGCTTCTTCACTCTCTGTACTGGCATAGAACGGGTCATCAGGCATTGGGAAACGTGTGTACTCGATAGCCCGAGCGATCCGCTCTTCGTCAATCAGTCCGGACTTGGCAAAGCGTTGACGGGCGTAAATCTTGCCACGATCAATATGATATGGCGCGAGAAACGCATCCGACGAGCCGCGAGGCGGGCAAATTCGGTCTCCTGCCTCGTTGATTACGATTTCCGTGTCGGTGTCGCCCTCGCAGATGTTACGGGAAAATCCAATGTCATGGACCAAAAGTGCCATGATGTAGTGCAGCCAATCCTCTGGCTTAACGGCACGGGTAACAAGCTGACCACGGATAATTTCCTGGCCCACCAGCGTGACCATCATTGTATGCTCAGCATTGTGGTACAAAGCGTCAGAGTTGCCCAACCGTTCCAGCAACATGCGTGCACTACCACTTAAAAACGAGGCGTATTCGCTCTTACGTCCTGAGAAATACTGAAGATATGTCCTGGCGAGGTGGTCTCCAAATTCAGCGGCCACGACTGCGGTGGGATTGAACATGAGTGCCCCCTGTCAGCCGAATTGGCCGCTTTTATGATAGCACAAGGAAATTTCAGATCAACTGGCTGGAATAGCCCCATTGTGTGGTCCGCCATCTGGGATAGTTTTGTTCCATAAACTGGAGGATCAGCATATCGCTGGGTGCTGCCATTTGTGGACGGCTCCTGTTTTGCAAGGGTTAATTTGAGCTGATGTTGATCGTCGCAGGTTGCGGTCATTTGTCCGGCCTGTTTGCGCGGTGTATGTGACCGCTGGCCTTGATGAAGT
>NZ_FWFJ01000131.1 GCF_900172365.1 Roseovarius gaetbuli | reverse complement strand
GTATGCCGCGTCTGGGGTGCGTTTGTCGAGCGCGGTGTGGGGGCGCTCTGTGTTGTAAAAGCCGATCCAGCCGTCAATGATCCGTTTGGCTTGGCAGCCGTTTGTGATCTCGTGCAAATAGACTGCCTCCTGCTTCAGGGACCGCCAGAGCCGCTAGATGAAGATGTTGTCCAGGTATCGGCCCCGGCCATCCATCGAGATTTTGATCTCGGCCTTGGTCAGCGTCGTGATCCAATCGGTTCCAGTATATTGGCTTCCCTGGTCTGCATTCATGATCTCGGGGGTGCCGTATTTGGCAATGGCTTCCTCCAGCGCCTCAACGCAAAAACTGGCGTCCAGCGTATTCGACAACCGCCAAGACAAAACCTTGCGCGTCGCCCAATCCATGATCGCCACCAGGTACAGAAAGCCGTTCTTGACCGGAATATACGTAATGTCACTGCACCAAACTTGATTGGGGCATGTGATTGCCAACTTCCTCAGCAAGTATGGCCAGATCTTGTGCTGAGGGTGCTTCTTGCTGGTGTTCGGCCCCTTACAGATGGCCTGCAACCCCATGATGGCCATCAAACGACGCACGCGGTGACGTCCCGCCGAGAACCCTGATTGGGGCAGATACGCCGCGATCTGGCGGCTGCCAAAGAACGGATACCTGGTGAATATCCGGTCAATCTCATGCATCAGGTCAATCGTAGCCGGATCAAAGCCGACCGGCGTGTAGTAGATCGAGGAACGGCTGATTTTGAGCAGCTTGCACTGGCGCGCAAGGCTCAGGCCAGTGTTCTCTTTACGGATCATCTTTCGGCGTTCAGACGGGCTCATCGCTTCAGCCCTTGTGACAAAAAATCGTTTTCCACCGCGAGCTTGCCGATCTTGGCGTGAAGCTCTTTGATCTCGCCATCCTTGTTCTCAGCCTTCTTGACCTTGTCTGAGAAAACGCCTGCCATGCCTTCAATCGCTTG
>NZ_FWFJ01000110.1 GCF_900172365.1 Roseovarius gaetbuli | reverse complement strand
CCCGTGTGGCTATAAAACTCAACCAGATACTGGCGGATGCCGCTCAGATCGACAAACCGGTCAATCGAACGAAGCAAGTGATTTTGCGGGATGTGATCCTCCAGCGAGAACTCATAAAACAGCGCCGGTTGCGCTTCCTGCCTCGGTCCCAACATGGCAAAATCCCCCGATCAATATGGGAATTGAATCAGTGATGCACGCCTCGATCAAGGAAGAGTTTTTCAACAAAATAAGCCCAGATTGACCGATGCTGCGAAATGCACAAAGGTCCACTTTCGGGAACGCGGTCAAGATACACTACTTGCAAGCGGAGGTTTCACATTGAGCGGATTTACATGGGAACGCGGGCCGTTCACACGATGCGCCAAGTGCGGTCAAACGACAATGGGCATACTCTCTGCCGGGGGGGGATTATTGACCAAACGCTGCACCAACTGCCGAAGGACGGTGCAGCTACCTCTGCCCGAATTAGACAAAAAGGCGATTTATCTGGACCAGTTCATTTTCAGCATGATCTACAACGTCAAGAACGAAGGAAACCTGCCAAAGGGGCATGAAGCCTTTGCAAAAGAAGTATACGCCCTGCTGAGACGGTGCGTTCTGCTACAGCAGGTTTTCTTGCCTCACTCCGATATCCACCACGATGAGACGACGGTCTTCCACAGTCCCATAGACTTGCGCGGCTTGTATAAGTTCTTCGGTGGCGACGTTTCCGTAATGGATTCTCGCGATGTGGAGCTTTTGCAGGACATTCAGTTTGCAAAGGCATACTTTGATGGCAAAGAGCCTAAGGTTTCTTTTGATATAGATGAGATTGCGGACAGTCAAAGAAATGATTGGCTGCCCGATATGCACGTTGGCGTGCGGGCTGACTATAGCCAATTCGCGGATCACATTCGAACCGTGAGAGGCGATGTGCATGATGCATTAAAAAAACTCGCGGACACGTGGCTTGAGAAGAAAGTATCGTTCGCGGGTGTTCTCGAAAGTGAGTTTTCAGCGATTGGCCCAACAAAGAAGCAGGCCTTTGCGAAGTGGTTTGAGGAAGTCTCTAATCCTGATCCAAGTGACCCGCTGGCACTATTCGAGAGTTCTGGCAGGCCGATATATCGTGAGTATCGAGAGCTTTGCCACCTTCTTGAAGATCGGGGAGTTGATGAAGATAAGCAGGCGATTGAAATCATGAAGTTTTGGCATTGGGAGCGGCAACGGGAAATACCACACCAAAGGATTTCATCATACTTATTTGCCGCTGTGGCTGGGCGGGTCGTCATGGGCGAGAAGAGAATAGTTGATCGTGGACTCATGAACGATGTGAGGTGTTGATTGTCACTGAGAACTGACCCGGGATTGTCACCGAGACTTGACCCACCCAGTTGTTATGTTCTTTGCGTCATGATGGCGTCAATGCTGCTGTCTCCTTTCGTTTCTTTTTCGCTGTCTCGGA
>NZ_FWFJ01000111.1 GCF_900172365.1 Roseovarius gaetbuli | reverse complement strand
CTTGGTTGGTGGAAACCATCAGGGCCAGCGGCCATGTGCGTCGCGCTAACAGGCCGAACACAAGACTGCTTCTGACAGGCTTTATCATCAAATCGGTACTTGCAAAAAGGGAGCCATCCACACAGGACAAAGCGGTCATTTTTTTGCAATTACCTGTGTGATATTGATCAACGAAGACACCAAAAGGAATGATTAAACTTAATGCGGCGATGATCGATTCAAAGGCGCATTACCGTTTGGCTGTCCATATATGAAAGCTAAAGCAGACATGAATAAATTCCTTGCAACTTTAACCGAAACTACACTCCTCCCCACACCGGCATATTCGAACGATTGGGCCAGCGGGTATTTCGGTTTTGAGCTTCGGTACGCTTTCACTGTTCACTTCAAGCTGACGGTTTGAGGCATGAAAGGTCAAGCTGGAGAGTTCAAGGAGCACAGATTGTTTGCAGATGCCAAGTTCGCAAGGGGCTTGTGGCGGTCGGGTATGGGCGCGTTTTGTGCCTTGCTTACTTTGCTATTCGTCGGCATCGCACCCTACTGTAATGCACAAGAATTGGAACTTCGATCAGATATAACCCTCCAACGTTTTCGCGATTGGAAAAATCCCTTCGATGTGCGTTCATTAGTTTTCAAAGACTATAGCCAATCCAGAAGTTCGCTCGACGAAGATTACATATACGAGTTTCCGGAAACTAGTGAGACAGAACTTGGCGTTTTCCAACTACGCGAAAGCAGAATCGTCTGTGATGATTCCACAAACAAAAACAACGACTGCGACCTTTACATTCGCAATAATGAATTGCTTTTGCTACGCCACGAAAGTGGAGGGCGTTTTCCTACGATTCTGGAGTTTAGCGTGAAACCTTAATCCGGCGGCTTTGGGCTTATTCTGTTGAAAAACTCCGCTACGCCAAAATCGCCTCGGAAACTTGGAACACTGTTCTCGTCACAGGCCAATTGACAAACGGTACTTCCAGAATGGCGTTTTAGCGGGACAATATTCTGCTGATCTTGCCCTTTCGAGCGATCAGGCGAGTTTTTCAACGGAATAGGCTCAGTGCGGTCGTACCGGGCCCTGTAGTCCAACGACCGCTCCGAACAGCCGAATGTCCGAGCATCGGGCCGCACCGCTGAAAGCGTTGAATTTTCTGTGTTTCGGGAATGGCTGCTTCCGGAGCGCAGTCCAGGCTTGCCCCGCTGCGCCGCCGCAAGTCCGCTTCGAGCCGATTCTGTGGAAAAGCACCGTAAGCGTCCGGTCTGACCGCCCCTATGGCGCGGTTTTCCATGGGAGCAGGTCGTCGACGCGGTTGATCTTGTAGTCTGGGATGCGGGCAAGTGTGTCGGCGAGCCATGCTTGCGGATCGATACCGTTCAGTTTGGCCGTTTCGATCAAGGTGTAGGCAATGGCGGCAGCTTTACCACCGGTCTGTGATCCAACGAACA
>NZ_FWFJ01000112.1 GCF_900172365.1 Roseovarius gaetbuli | reverse complement strand
GGTGCTGCCATTTGTGGACGGCTCCTGTTTTGCAAGGGTTAATTTGAGCTGATGTTGATCGTCGCAGGTTGCGGTCATTTGTCCGGCCTGTTTGCGCGGTGTATGTGACCGCTGGCCTTGATGAAGTCCGCATGCCGGGTCCCAATCAGACTAACGAGGTTTGAACCCCAGGCAGCACCTCGGGGTGTCCCGGCAGCGGTCCCGTTTGATCATCATCACTCACTTCTGCCCTTGCATCTCTTTGCGGCGATGTCAGTCGCCGTAATCTTCTCTTGTGCTCAGATGGCCAATTTTGCTTTGTAATTTTCTCCCTTTGCTAGCAAAGCCCAGGCGGTTCGGGCGGTCTTGTTGGCGATGGCGACGGTGACGAGCCGCGTTGGCTTGCGCTCGAGAAGCGATCTGACCCAGACGCCCGTTCGCGTGTTATTGGAAGCTGCTCGCCGGGTCACTGAAGTTGCGCCAACCACCAGCAGCCGACGCAGGTAGCCGTTGCCCATCTTCGATATATGCCCAAGACGGTCCTTGCCGCCTGATGAGTTCTGTCTCGGCACAAGACCCAGGTAGGCCGCGAACTGTCGGCCGGATTTGAACACGGCTGGATCGGGCACGCTGGCCGTGAGCGCTGTGGCGGTGATGATGCCTACACCGGGGATCGTTTCGAGCCGCTGGCTCGCAGCATTCTGCCGATGCCATGCCAGCAGTTGCTGTTCGATAGCCCGCACCCTGGTAGCCAGACTCTCAAGTTGTTCCGCCAAGGCGAAGAGCGCCGACTGGGCGACCTCCGACAGTCCCAGATTGCCATCATCACGAAGGCGAGCGACAAGTTCGATTACTTTGCGTGGCCCCTGCGGCGCAATGATCCCGAACTCCGCGAAGTGTGCCCGGATCGCATTCAGGATCATCGTGCGCTGCCGCATCAGAAGATCGCGCGACCGGTGCAGGACCAGGACACTCTGCTGTTCCTTGGTCTTCACTGGAACAAACCGCATGTTCGGCCGGGTGACAGCCTCGCAGATCGCCTCAGCGTCGGCCACGTCGTTCTTCTGCCGCTTCACATATGGTTTCACGTACGCCGGAGGGATCAGCCGGACTTCGTGACCAAGCGCCGCAATCTCACGCGCCCAATGATGCGATGTGGCACAGGCCTCAATGCCGATCAAGCAGGGATCCAACTGATCGAGAAAGCTGAGCACGGCGCCACGCCGCAGCTTCTTTTGCAAAATAACCGTGCCATCAGCATCAACCCCGTGGAGTTGAAAGACGGACTTGGCGATGTCGATCCCGAGTGTTGTAATAGTCATGTGGATGGCTCCTTCTCTCTGTTGGTTGCAAACAGCACCAGCATGGCACATTGAGATGCCGTTCGGGTGGAGCCGTCCACACCATCAGAC
>NZ_FWFJ01000113.1 GCF_900172365.1 Roseovarius gaetbuli | reverse complement strand
TCCTGTGTGGATGGCTCCCTTTTTGCAAGTACCGATTTGATGATAAAGCCTGTCAGAAGCAGTCTTGTGTTCGGCCTGTTAGCGCGACGCACATGGCCGCTGGCCCTGATGGTTTCCACCAACCAAGTCCCATTCCGCAACTCGAACAGCAAGCGTTCTGGACAAAGCAAGGGACGTCTTGGTTTTAGGGCTGACAAAGTTCCATCACCTCATTGGTCTTGCAAACTTCTGTGTTTGTGTCGGTCTTCTAAATTATTCTCACTTTGTATGGCTCATTTCGGGTTAGGACAGCCCAGATCATACGGGCGGTTTTGTTTGCCATAGCGACAGCGGCCACCCTGCTTGGCTTGCGAGACAGGATATCGGCAAACCATGGATCGAACCTTTCCGGCTCAGCCCTGATGGACCTGATGCGAGACGTCATGCCCAGAACTAGCAAGCGGCGTATGTATTGGTCTCCCATTTTTGAGATATGGCCCAACCGTTCCTTTCCACCACTCGATCGGTTGAGCGGTGTCAGCCCCAACCACGCGGCAAACTCTCTGCAATTTTTGAACTGCTTACCGCTGCCGACGGTCGCGACAATCGCTGATGCGGTAATCGGACCAACGCCAGGTATCGTACGCAAGAGCGCCACGCGTTTCTCCCGCTTGGCAATCTGGGTCATATGCCGCGTATGGCGCAGGATTTTCGCATGTAGGAATAGCAACTGCTCGCACAGATCGAAGACAACCTCTTGAGCGTCCTGTGGTAAATTCAATGGTTCGCCATCTACACTGTTCTTTGCAAATTTCAGCGCATGATAGACGCCTTGCGGTAGGATGATACCAAACTCAGCCAACTGTGCGCGCAGCATGTTGATGGTCTGCGTGCGCTGCTTCACGATCAGGTCTCTCGTCCGGTGAACCGCCAGTATCGCCTGTTGCTCCGGCGTCTTCACCTCAACAAAGCGCATAGTTGGACGCGTCACCGCCTCACAGATGGCCGCAGCATCAACAGCGTCTGATTTGCCGCGTTTGACGTAGGGCTTCACGTAAGCCGGTGGGATCAGCTTCACATTATGCCCCAGTTTGATCAGTTCCCGCGCCCAATAATGGCTTGTGCCGCATGCCTCGATGCCGACCAAACATGGCTCAAGACGTTCAAAGAATGCCAGCACCTGAGCCCGTCTCAAAGCGCGGTTGAATGCAACCTCGCCATGGTCGTCGATGCCGTGTATCTGAAAAATGTTCTTGGCTAAATCTAAGCCGATCGTTGTAACTTGCATTGGGTGGCTCCTCTCGTAAGCGGTTCATAGCAACTGCACTATGGCGCATTGCGACGCCGGGTGATGCAGGAGCCATCCACCCCATCCGC
>NZ_FWFJ01000114.1 GCF_900172365.1 Roseovarius gaetbuli | reverse complement strand
TCGTTTCCATGTGCTCACCTGCGTCGGATGCAATTGCCGCTTGGCCGCGATCTCCTGCACCGTCTTGTCACCGCGCAGCGCCTCAAGCGCCACAGCAGCTTTAAACTTGTCTGAAAAGTTCCGTCGCCTTGTCATTCTCGTATCCACTCCTGCGCGGTGGATACATCTTAGCACGCTGTCCAAATTTGCCCGACCACTTCAGTCCGAGATTCGGGCCGCACCGCTGAAAGCGTTGAATTTTCTGTGTTTCGGGAATGGCTGCTTCCGGGGCGCAGTCCAGGCTTGCCCCGCTGCACCGCCGCAAGTCAGCTCTGAGCCCAGTGTGCCTGCTTTCTTTTATGTTTCGAATGGCGGCTATCTCACGCAATGTCCAACGGAGCGCGGCAAATTGCACTGGACGAAAGATGGGGACATGCCATGATGCACGCATTTTAATGGGGAAAGGAAAGGCAATGATTGACGCACAAGCAGTGGCTAAAATGGCGGCAGATTACACCGCAGCCTGGAACTCTAAGTCCGCAGAGGCGGTAGCCTCATTCTATGCAGAAGATGGCGAAATCATTATAAACAATGGCGACCCATGGAGCGGTCGGTCTCGCGTTCAGGACATGGCGGCAGGCTTTTATGCGGATGTCCCAGATTTAGCGCTTACCTGTGATGATCTGCGTTGTGCCGGAAATCATGTGATTTTCGTTTGGACATTCACAGGGCACGATGCGACCAGTGGAAATCCGCTTAACATTCGGGGTTGGGAAGAATGGGAAGTAGGTGACGACCTCAAGGTAAAGGCTTCACGCGGGTGGTTTGATGCGGAGGATTATGGACGGCAGGCCGAAGGCACGTAGGCACATTATGCACTGCAAAGGCACGCTTTTACGCGCCTGCAATAGTTGAGATGGGCTATCTGGTGACCGTTCGGAAAGCCGCAAGTCGGCGATGCCAGTTCAAATGCAGCTAAGTCTGGCAACTCGGTCATAGACCCTCCAAGCTTTGCTGCGCCCACAACGAATGGCCGCTTTTAAGGCAGCGTTGCAGCGTGGCGCTTGGATCAATCAAGGCAACTTTTTTGCTGCATGAGCGAAGGGCGCGATTTCAATCCGGCGGCTCTGGGCTCAAAGCGGTCATGCGGCACCGCAGAGTGATGCTCCGTTTGAAGCTTGCTTTAATGTCAGATTCTGATGTTACAGCATGGTTGGCTCGCACTTGCGGCGAAGGTCCGGAATCCGCCGATTCTGTGGAAAAACAACGTGTTGCTGTTGCAGAAAGTGTGGTTCTGAACAGAGCGCGAGCGCCTTTTCTATCAGGCTTTGCGCGTTTGCTGCGGTGCAGGAAGGATCTTGGCCAGTTTGCGGAGG
>NZ_FWFJ01000116.1 GCF_900172365.1 Roseovarius gaetbuli | reverse complement strand
GGGAGTATCCGAAACTCTGTGTATGAGGCTTAGCCCATGCGTTTGAAACGGATCATTTGTTGAACCGTTCTGGGTATAGGATAGCGAACTGGTTGCGGGCGGCAACCCATTCCCTGACGCAGTGGCCAGCCTTCTCGAAGCTGCGGATCGCCAGATAGATCAGCTTGCTGGCGGCATCGTCCGTTGGGAAGCTGCCGCGCGTTTTGGTGGTTTTGCGGATGACCCTGTTGAGGCTTTCTATCGCATTTGTGGTGTAGATGATTTTGCGCACGGCTGGCGGGAAGGCAAAGAACGGGATGACCTCCTGCCATGCCCGCCGCCATGAGGGCGCGATTGAAGGGTATTTCTGACCCCACTCAGCTTCAAAATCATCAAGGGCTTTGGCGGCTTCCTTGTCGTCCACGGCCTGATAAATCCGGCGCAGGTCTTTGGCCACGGCCTTGCGGTCTTTCCATCCGCAGAAGTTCAGAGAATGGCGCACGAGATGCACGATGCAAGTTTGAACTGTGGCCTCGGGGAACGCGGCGTTGATGGCGTCTGAGAAGCCCTTCAGGCCGTCGACGACGGCGATCAGGATATCTTCGACCCCGCGATTGCGCAGATTGTTCATCACCGAGAGCCAGAATTTGGCCCCCTCGTTCCCCGCGATCCACAAGCCAAGAACCTCGCGTTCACCCTCAGGGGTGACGCCTAAGGCCACATAGACAGCCTTGTTTTTGACCTGACGGCTTTCTGCATCGCGGATTTTGACCCGAAGCGCATCGAGGAAAACAATCGGATACATCGGCTCCAGGGCGCGGTTCTGCCAGTCAGACACCTCCTCCAGAACGGCATCAGTGACGCGACTGACAAGGTCGGCGGAAACCTTCAGGCCGTAAACTTCTTCAAGATGGGCGCGGATATCGCGGGTCGACAATCCGGCGGCATAAAGGCCAATAATCTTGTCATCCATCCCGTCAATCCGGGTCTGGCCCTTCTGGATCAGCTCCGGTTCGAAACTGCCATCACGATCACGCGGAATGTCGATGGGCACCGCGCCGTCATTGCCCTTCAAGACTTTGCGCGTTGAACCATTGCGCCGGTTGGCCTGTTGTGCCGCGGGCTCGCCATGCGGTTCATAACCCAGATGCTCGGTCAACTCAGCGCCCAGCATCCGTTCCATCAGCCGGACTTTGAGCTCCTTCATCAGGCCTTTGTCACCCAGCAAATCCTCTGGCCGTTCAACGCCGCTCAGCAGCTCATCCAGTAGTTCTTTGGAAATCGTCATTGTCATCATGCTCCTTCGTTTTGGAAGCATGGGCCAAATTACTCATACACAGAAGGTCGGACACTCTC
>NZ_FWFJ01000117.1 GCF_900172365.1 Roseovarius gaetbuli | reverse complement strand
TGAATCGCCCCGGGTTTACCGGAGACCTATAGCTTCATTTCACGCGACCATATCGAGCACGTCGCGCTGTGCATAGAAGTTCTCTTCAGCCTCTGCTGGCGGAATGTTTCCGATGGGGCCAAGCAGGCGTCTGTGGTTGAACCAATCGACCCATCCGAGGGTGGCCATTTCCAGATCTTGCATGTTGCGCCATGGACCCTGGCGGTGGACCAGCTCGGTTTTGTAGAGACCGTTAATCGTCTCAGCGAGGGCGTTATCATACGAGTCCCCGACGCTGCCGACCGATGGCTCAATGCCTGCTTCGGCCAAACGCTCGGTGTATCGAATGGACAAATATTGCCCGCCGCGATCCGAGTGATGAACCAATCCGCTCTTTTGGACCGGCCGTCGATCATGCAGGGCCTGTTCGAGCGCATCGAGAACAAAGTCAGTTTTGGCCGATCGTGAGACCCGCCATCCGACGATGCGATCAGCGAATGTGTCGATGACGAAAGCGACATAAACAAAGCCTTGCCACGTGGACACATGGGTAAAATCGCTGACCCAGAGCAGGTTCGGTGCAGGCGCCCGGAACACGCGGTTTACCTTGTCACGCGGACAGGGCGCTGACGTGTCCGGGACCGTCGTCTTGACCACCTTTCCGCGCACGGCACCACGGATGCCGATCTGTTTCATCAAGCGCTCCACCGTGCAGCGCGCCAGCGTATAGCCTTCCCGCTTTAGCTGATGCCACGCCTTGCGGACCCCATAGACCTGGTAAGTCTCATCCCAGATCCGTTTGACCTCCGGACGCAACTCCATGTCACGCTGATGCCGCGCGGAGGCTTTGGAGGGATCGGCTTCGCACGCCAGGCGATGATAATATGTTGACGGCGCGATCGGCAGGACTCTGCAGATCGCACAGACGCCGTAAACAACGCGCTGATCTTCAATGAAGGCGATCATCGCTTCAGTGGGCGGTCGAGTTCCGCCTGCGCAAAATAAGCTGACGCCTTGCGCAGGATCTCATTCGCCTGGCGCAACTCGCGGACTTCACGTTTCAGGGCCTTGATCCGATCCCGTTCCTCGGTCGTGACACCGTCGCGCATACCGCTGTCTTTCTCGGCCTGCTTGACCCATTCGCGCAGGGTCTGGGGAATACAGCCGATCTTCGGTGCAATGGCCGCAATCGCGCCCGCCTGCGTTTCGTATGAGCCTTGATGCTCAAACACCATCCTGACCGCTCGTGCGCGGACCTCTGGCGAGTAGCGATTTGCCATTTTGCTTTTCGTCATAACCATCATCCTTACT
>NZ_FWFJ01000118.1 GCF_900172365.1 Roseovarius gaetbuli | reverse complement strand
CAAGAGGTTTTTGACTTCGTGGTTGTTTGATCGAGTGCGGTCTTGTGTCAGGCCTTTATGTGCGGCTTTTCCACGCGCCGCTGGCCGGTATGGTGATCTGCGGATCAGGTCCATATCTTCAGTGCGGACTACTATGCCCGGAAGTACGAACTGGTTCTCCTGTTCCAGATCTGTTCGATCTTTACGCCCATTCTAGCCTATGCCTTCTCACTCCCCCTGTTACCGATGTCGATTTGTTTGCCGCCGCATGTGTGTCATGCAGCCACGGCCGACATCGGATCCCGATAATCTTCCCGTTTCGTCAACATCGCCCAGATCGCGCGCGCCATCTTGTTGGCCAATGCGATTGCTACGAGCATCTTCGGTTTTCGCGCTGACAAACGGGCGAGCCACGAACCCTCATGGATCGATTGACGCCCCATCCAGTTCAATCGTGACATTGCTCCTATGATCAGTAATCGGCGAATGTCGGCCTGACCTGCCTTTGAGACACGACCAAGTCGTTCCTTGCCACCTGAAGAGTGTTGTCGCGGGACCAGACCTAACCAGGCTGCAAAATCGCGACCACACCTGAAACTTTCCATCTCTGGGGCAAAAGCCTCAATGGCCAGCGCAGTCAGCGGGCCAACACCAGGCATGGTCTGCAGCCGTCGCGCGGTATCTGTTTGTGCAGCCAATTTCACGGTTCTTTTTGTTTTGGCATCAATCCGGACGGTCTTCTCGGCAATCTGCTGGATGAGATCGTGACATTCCTCGCGCACAAGTGTGGGCAGATCACTGTTCGGCTCCTCGACGATGGCCTCAATACGCTTGAGTTGGCGGATCCCTATCGGTGCGGTATGCCCAAACTCATAGAGCACTGCGCGCAGCGCATTCACCAACTCGGTGCGCTGACGAACAAGGCGCTCTCGGCCCCGAAACAGGACGGCCCTTGCTTGCTGCCCTTCGGTTTTCGGTTCGACGAAGCGCATCTCTGGCCGCTGCGCCGCAATCACGATTGCTTCAGCATCAGCCGCATCGTTCTTCTGGCGCTTCACGAAAGGTTTCACGTATTGCGGCGCGATCAGCTTCACCTCATGACCGAGCTTGATCATTTCCCGCGCCCAAAAATGGGCGCTGCCGCAAGCTTCCATCACCACCACAGCCGGTGAATGCCCTGACATGAATTTCCAGAACTGGGGCCGTGTCAGTTTTTTGCGGAATTGTTCCTTCCCCGACAGCAATGCCCCGTGAACCTGGAAAATACTCTTCGCCAGATCTACACCAATCATTGTATCCTTCATTTT
>NZ_FWFJ01000121.1 GCF_900172365.1 Roseovarius gaetbuli | reverse complement strand
GGTAATCCCCCCCAAAATTAGTGGTGTTCAAAAGTAGAATTTTCTCGGCAAGATATCTGAGGAGATTTACGATGAAGAACGGACGATTTAGCGACGCTCAGATCATGACGATCCTGAAGCAGGCGGAGGGTGGTGTGCCGGTCTCTGAGCTGTGTCGGGAGCATGGGATGAGCAGCGCCAGCTTTTACAAATGGCGGGCCAAATTTGGCGGGATGGATGCGTCTTTGATTGCCGAGATGAAGGACATGGCCGAGCAGAACCGCAGGCTCAAGAAGATGTATGCCGAGATGAGCATGCAGAATGAGTTGCTCAAGGAAGCCCTCGGAAAAAAGTCTTAAGGCCGTCTCAACGACGTGAGATGGCCATGACGGTGGTGGCGGTGCGTGGGGTCAGTGTCGCGCTGGCATGCAGGACGTTCCAGATCAGTGAGACGTGTTACCGGTACAGCCCAACGCTGAGTGACGAGAACGAGGAGATTGCTGATTGGCTGGAACGTCTGACGACAAACAAACGCACCTGGGGCTTTGGTCTGTGTTTTCTGTATCTGCGCAACGTTCAAGGCTATGGCTGGAACCACAAACGCGTCTACCGGATTTACTGCGCGCTGGAGCTGAATCTACGGATCAAACCCAAGAAACGGCTGAAGCGGGACAAGCCGGAGCCGTTAGCCGTGCCTGACAGGCCCAATGAGACGTGGTCGATGGATTTTATGGCGGATCAGTTGGCCGACGGTCGTTCGATCCGGACACTGAACGTCCTGGATGACTTCAACCGCGAGGGTTTGTGCATTGAAGTGGACTTCTCACTGCCCGCTGAGCGCGTCGTGCGCAGCCTGAACCAGATCATCGAGTGGCGCGGAAAGCCGCAGGCCATTCGGATCGACAATGGGCCCGAATATGTCAGTGGCAAGCTCATGGAATGGGCTGAAAAACATAGCGTTAGGCTCGAATACATCCAACCCGGGAAGCCCCAGCAAAACGCTTATATCGAGCGCTACAACCGCACGGTTCGCGGCGAATGGCTGAGCCAATATATCTTTGAAACCATCGAGGAGGCACAGGATCAGGCAACGCAATGGCTCTGGACTTACAACAATGAGCGCCCCAACATGGGCATCGGCGGCATAACACCCGCTATGAAACTGAAAACAGCTGCGTGATTTCTACGGCTGGACCCCATTGAAAATGGGGGGATTACC
>NZ_FWFJ01000122.1 GCF_900172365.1 Roseovarius gaetbuli | reverse complement strand
CCTCAGAAAAATGAGCCTCCGACCCGGCTGCGGCTCATTTTTCTGAGGGTACGATCATAAAGCGATTCTTTCACGCTGAAGCGGGTCCGACTGGAAGTCGGAGGGTTTGCTCCACGGCGTGGATACTAAAGGTCATGTGGTCCCCCATGCCCGTCACCACACCAAGCCGGAAGCCCAGCGAAACGCTTGGCCTCGCTGCGGTAATCAGAGCCTGAAAATCCGCATTTACGACGATGACGCCATATAAGGCACCTTCCTCATCCAACACCGGCTGCACGTAGCGAATGGTTGGCGGGCCAACTTCGATTCCATGCTCGCGGTTGTAGGTCACCGTCGAAAAATAGCCATGGCCTGCGGCCAGCCTTGCGAGGTCTTTCAAGTACGGCTCACCGCCTTTGGCTTGAAGATCCGCAGTGTCGACGTCATTTATATGATCCTCATGACGGTCGACGCGAACACGTGCGCGCCAGTTATCCGCTTGGCCGATAAACCTGAGCTGCATGTAATGCGGGCGCGTTGTCAGGATGGATCTGAAAATCTCCTGAAGCCGGTGTTTACGCTGCGCCTTGAGCGGGTTCGGCTGCAGATCATCGCCCGCGGGCATCTGATCGCTTTGAACAATTTCCCTGACCGGCAGCAGCCCCGCAAAGACCGTGGCATCAATGGCCGTCTGTTCAAGCACATCGGCAATCTGTTCTGCATGGTGCCGTGCAATGTCACCTAACCGGTCTGTGGCGGCATGCCGGACGGTTGCACGCGCCTGGGAGTAGGCCATGGCGGCGAAAATTACCGCCATCGCCAAGGTCATGCAGAGCGTCATCATCACAAGCTTGGCGCGCAAACGAAACCCGGTTGCTGGGGCTGTGCCCAACAGGCCCGGCGCGGTCATTCCAAACGTGGAGGTCTTGGCACACCTTTTCCATCTACTGCGTCACGCGCAGCCTCGACAAGACCGTTGGTAATCCCCCCAAAAATTAGTGGTGTTCACAAGTAGAATTTTCTCGGCAAGATATCTGAGGAAATTTACGATGAAGAACGGACGATTTAGCGGCGCTCAGATCATGACGATCCTGAAGCAGGCGGAGGGTGGTGTGCCGGTCTCTGAGCTGTGTCGGGAGCATGGGATGAGCAGCGCCAGCTTTTACAAATGGCGGGCCAAATTTGGCGGGATGGATGCG
>NZ_FWFJ01000123.1 GCF_900172365.1 Roseovarius gaetbuli | reverse complement strand
ACTCGATGATTTTGGAGACGACGCCGGCGCCGACGGTACGGCCGCCTTCGCGGATGGCGAAGCGGAGGCCGTCTTCCATGGCGATCGGGGCGATCAGTTCGACGGTGAACTTCAGGTTGTCACCGGGCATGACCATCTCGGTGCCCTCGGGCAGCTCGACGGTGCCGGTCACATCCGTGGTCCGGAAGTAGAACTGCGGGCGATAGTTCGCGAAGAACGGCGTGTGACGGCCACCTTCATCCTTGGTCAGGATATAGGCTTCGGCTTCGAACTTGGTGTGCGGGTTAACCGACTTCGGCTTACACAGAACCTGACCACGCTCAACTCCCTCACGGTCGATACCGCGCAGCAGAACACCAACGTTATCGCCAGCCTCACCACGATCCAGCAGCTTGCGGAACATTTCAACGCCGGTACAGGTGGTTTTCTTGGTGTCGCGGATGCCCACGATCTCAAGTTCGTCGCCAACGTTGACAACGCCACGCTCGATACGACCGGTCACAACCGTGCCACGGCCAGAGATCGAGAACACGTCTTCGATCGGCATCAGGAACGGCAGGTCAACGGCACGTGCCGGGGTCGGGATGTACTCATCCACGGCCGCCATCAGCTTGCGGATCGATTCTTCGCCGATTTCCGGCTGGGTGCCGTTCATCGCATGCAGAGCCGAGCCCGGAATGACCGGGATGTCGTCGCCGGGGTAGTCATACGAAGACAGAAGCTCGCGGATTTCCATTTCCACCAGTTCCAGCAGCTCTTCGTCGTCAACCTGGTCAACCTTGTTCATGTAGACGACCATGTAGGGGATACCCACCTGGCGACCCAGCAGGATGTGCTCGCGGGTCTGGGGCATCGGGCCGTCGGCCGCGTTCACAACCAGGATCGCGCCGTCCATCTGCGCCGCACCGGTGATCATGTTCTTCACATAGTCAGCGTGGCCGGGGCAGTCGACGTGCGCATAGTGACGGCTCTCGGTCTCATATTCAACGTGGGCGGTCGAAATCGTGATCCCGCGTGCCTTTTCTTCCGGCGCGCCGTCGATCTGATCATAGGCTTTGAAATCGCCGAAGTATTTCGTGATCGCAGCCGTCAACGTCGTCTTGCCGTGGTCAACGTGACCAATGGTGCCGATGTTTACGTGCGGTTTTGAGCGGTCAAACTTTGCCTTAGCCAT
>NZ_FWFJ01000124.1 GCF_900172365.1 Roseovarius gaetbuli | reverse complement strand
GCGCAGTTGGCGATGCTGCTCGAAGGGATTGATTGGCGTTTGCCGCAGCGCAGTTGGACACCGCTCAAGGCGGGATAAATGCGCGTGTGGGATTCCCCTCGCGCCGTCGTTTTGCTATGGTTTGACCATGCTGGACGTGTCCAAATCCTTGCCGGAAGACCCCGATGAGCTGAGGCAGTTCACATCGCTGTTGCTGGCTGAGGTGAAGTCGCAGGCCGTTCTGATCGAGAAGCTGCGCCACCAGTTGGCAGGTCATCGCAATCACCGGTTTGGGTCATCATCGGAAAGCATCGAGCAACTGCAACTGGCCTTGGAAACGAGCGAGATCGCGGTCGCCAAGATGACGGCAAAGCTGCGCCTTCCCGACGAGGAGCCGAAGAACAAGCCAAAGCGTCGGCCAATCCCCGATCACATCCCGCGCATGGAAGTCGAGCTAACCACTGGTGACGACGACTGCGCCCAGTGTGGCGGGGCGCTACGTCGTCTGGGCGAGGATGTGACCGAAGAGCTGGAATATGTGCCTGGTCGGTTCATCGTGAACCGTATCGTGCGGCCCCGCTTTACTTGTTCTGGCTGCGAGAGCTTCACGCAAGCGCCGCTACCATCGCGTCCCATCGAACGGGGCCGCCCCGGCCCTGGGCTGCTGGCGCATGTGTTGGTCAATAAATACGCGGATCACCTGCCGCTGTACCGCCAAAGCGGCATCTTCGAGCGCGACGGGATTGATATTGATCGCTCCACGCTGGCGGATTGGGTCGGCAAATCCACGGCGTTGCTGGAACCTCTCGCCGATGCAATCGGTCGCCATGTTCTGGCGGGACAAGCTATCTTTGCAGACGATACGCCCGTTAAGATGCTGGCCCCCGGCACCGGCAAGACAGCGATCGCACGCCTTTGGGCCTATGGGCGTGACGAGAGGCCATGGGGCAGCGACGCGCCACCCGCCAGTTGGTATCAGTTCTCCCCAGATCGCAAAGGGCAGCATCCCAAGGACCATCTCGCAAAGTATCAGGGCTGGATGCACGCAGACGGCTATGCTGGGTTCGAAGATATCTACCGCTCCGGCGATATCAAAGAGGTCGCCTGCATGGCGCATGTCAGGCGTAAGTTCGTAGATGTCCACCGCGCCCAAGGCTCGGCTATCGCCGACGAGGCCATCAAACGCATCGCGCAG
>NZ_FWFJ01000127.1 GCF_900172365.1 Roseovarius gaetbuli | reverse complement strand
GAATATTTTTGCCACTTTTAACGGAACCGACTTGCGGTTGCCAGCAAGGCACAATACATACGCTAAACCAACTGTCGCGGGATGGAGCAGCCCGGTAGCTCGTCAGGCTCATAACCTGAAGGTCGTAGGTTCAAATCCTACTCCCGCAACCAAAAAAACAAAACAATACCAAAGCCTTAGGCCTCGCATAACGCGGGGCTTTTTGCTTGTCCGCATTCCATGTCAACGCCACGTCAACGTTTGACGAGTCGCGTTGAAAAAGTGTCGGGAAATCAATCGCCTACCATAAATCCTAATTTTGCGGTCATCGACCATTTGAGTCTGGCCCGGCCGAAATCCTTGTGGCAGCATCGCGCCATGATCGAGTTCCGCTCCCTTCCCGATGACCATCCTGACCTAGCATGTTCGCCGCTGTTGCGCGCGGCACTGCTGACGCTCCAGTACGCACAGGAGCACGGGGCCATCGGTCTGACCAAAACCATGGCCTTCAAGCGCGTCTTTGTGCATTGGACCGTCGAGCATTTTGAGTGGCCCGGCAAAAGCGCCGAGGAAATGTTCCGCTACAACAAGGTCATCAATGAATATGAATTCCCGCCGCTCGAGGTGCTGCACTATCTTCTGATCAGCATGCGCTTGGGTCGGCACTTGAAAGGGGAATTCCGGCTGACCAGGCGTGGGGCAGAACTGGCAGACGCGCCAGCGCGGCTGTTTGCCGAACTCATCCCTTTCTTCGTTCTAAGGATCGACCACTCCTCCTACGCGCGTTTCGAGGAACGGCCCTTCGGCAAATGGGATGTGTGGATGAACGTCATCAACGTCGAGGCTGACCATGGCACCACCGAGCGGGCGCTGTACGCGGCTTTGTACGGCGAGGAACACGACTGGGACAACTCTGGATGGCGCGAAATGGCGGCGTTCTCGTCCTGCGTCCTGCGCCCACTTGAATGGGCAGGACTGCTTGTCGAGACCCGCGAGGAGCGCGAGGGCAAGCACGTCCATCACGTGTTCAAGACACCGCTCTGGCGGAGCGCGATGAAGCTCAACAC
>NZ_FWFJ01000128.1 GCF_900172365.1 Roseovarius gaetbuli | reverse complement strand
TGCGTAAGCAGATCAAACGCCTTGCATTGGTCACGACGTTCGAAAAGTTGCCGCGTTGTATTGTCGGAATGGAGGCGTGTCTGAGTGCCCACTTTGTCAGTGGCACGCTGCGCAAGATGGGTTTAGAGCCTCGGATTATTCCAGCGATCTACGTAAAGCCATTCAATAAGGGCCAGAAGAACGACTACAATGACGCGGAAGCCATCGCTGAAGCGGCGCTGCGTCCGAACTTGAATGCAGTCTCTGAGAAGAGCCAAGACCAGCTCGATTTGCAAGCGTTGCACCGTGTCAGGTCGCGCTTGGTGTCGCGACGGACGGCAACGATCAATCAGATCCGGGCGTTTTTAATTGAACAGGGCATCACTGTCCGCAAAGGTTTGCGTGCGTTGAAAAATTCCTTCGAGACCATCCTTGAAGACCGCAAAGATGAGATATCACCGCGGATGCGGAAGATACTCATCGGGCTCTATGGTGATTGGATGTGGATGGATGGTCGGATCGATACAGTCTCAAAAGAGATCGAGGTCATCAGCCGAACGGAAGAGAACTGCGTCAACGTGATGACGGTGCCTGGGATTGGACCGATGATCTCGACGGCGATGGTGGCTGCTATCGGTGAAGGCGAGGCCTTCGATCGTGGTCGTGACTTTGCAGCTTGGGTGGGGTTGGTCCCTCGACAATACAGCACGGGCGGCCGAACTATATTGGGACGGATCACCAAACGTGGAAGCAGGTATTTGCGCATGTTGTTCGTTCAGGCGGCTAAGGTTATCCTGATGCGATCCCACCGATGGCCGGACTTCAGCTTCGGCGCATGGCTCATACGCGCATCAGAGCGCATGCATCGCAACAAGCTGCCGGTCGCTTTGGCGAATAAATTGGCCCGGATGGCGTGGAGCATATTGAGACATAAAACGGCGTTTGATGCGCCCAGAGATGAGATCATGGCTGGCGTCTAAAGCACCACCACGATCCAAAGGAGTTCGCTATAGATAGAAAGCATGGAACGGAAATATTACGCCCCCAGAGTCTGACGG
>NZ_FWFJ01000135.1 GCF_900172365.1 Roseovarius gaetbuli | reverse complement strand
GGTGGATCAGGGTTTCATGTCAGGCTGCTAATCTCGTTGGTTCTGTTTTGCTTGCATAGGCCTCATTCGGGGTCAAGATGCCGTGGGTGGAGTGCGGCCGTTCGGCGTTGTAATAGGCCAGCCATTTTCCGATGCCGGTTTTCGCCTCTGACCCTTTCTCAAACGCGTGCAAATAGACACATTCGTACTTGAGGGACCTCCACAGCCGTTCGATCATTCGGTTATCAATCCACCGCCCTTTGCCATCCATGCTGATCTTGATCTTAGCTTCGGTCAGCACGTCGATCCAATCTCCGCTGGTGAACTGTGATCCTTGGTCGGTGTTGCAGATCTCCGGCGTGCCATGTTTTGCCAATGCCTCTTTCAGTGCTTCGATGCAGAACGCAGCGTCCATGCTGTTGGAGAGCCGCCAGGCCAAAACCTTGCGGCTAAACCAGTCCATGATCGCCACGAGATACAGGAAGCCACGCCGCATCGGAATATAAGTGATATCTGCGCACCAGACCTGGTTTGGACGGTCAATCGCCACGTTCCGTAGCAAGTATGGCCAGATCTTATGCTGCGGGTGTTTTTTGCTGGTGTTGGGCTCTTGGTAGATCGGCACCAACCGCATGAGGCGCATCAAACGGCGGACACGATGCCGCCCGCATGCGTGGGTGTTGCGCTTCATATGACGTGCTATTTGGCGCGATCCGTACCACGGCGTCTCCAAGAACTGCTTGTCGATGATCGCCATAAACCGCAGGTTCTCGGCGCTCTCGCCCTTCGGCTCATAGTACAGATTTGACCGCGCCAATGTCAGCAACGCACATTGGCGGCGAACGCTTAGCTTATGGTTTCCGCTCACCATTTTTTGCCTCGCGTCCCGAG
>NZ_FWFJ01000136.1 GCF_900172365.1 Roseovarius gaetbuli | reverse complement strand
CGCTCAGATCATGACGATCCTGAAGCAGGCGGAGGGTGGTGTGCCGGTCTCTGAGCTGTGTCGGGAGCATGGGATGAGCAGCGCCAGCTTTTACAAATGGCGGGCCAAATTTGGCGGGATGGATGCGTCTTTGATTGCCGAGATGAAGGACATGGCCGAGCAGAACCGCAGGCTCAAAAAGATGTATGCCGAGATGAGCATGCAGAATGAGTTGCTCAAGGAAGCCCTCGGAAAAAAGTCTTAAGGCCGTCTCAACGACGTGAGGTGGCCATGACGGTGGTGGCGGTGCGTGGGGTCAGTGTCGCGTTGGCATGCCGTACGTTCCAGATCAGTGAGACCTGCTATCGCTATAGCCCAGTGCTGAGTGACGAGATCGAGGAGATTGCTGACTGGCTGGAACGTCTAACGGCAAACAAGCGCAATTGGGGCTTTGGCCTGTGCTTTCTGTACCTGCGCAACGTTCAAGGCTATGGCTGCAACCACAAACGCGTCTACCGGATTTACTGCGCGCTGGAGCTGAAACTACGGATCAAACCCAAGAAACGGCTGAAGCGGGACAAGCCGGAGCCGTTGGCAGTGCCTGACAGGCCCAATGAGACGTGGTCGATGGATTTTATGGCGGATCAGTTGGCCGACGGTCGTTCGATCCGGACACTGAACGTCCTGGATGACTTCAATCGCGAGGGCCTGTGCATCGAGGTGGACTTTTCGCTGCCTGCGGAGCGCGTCGTGCGCAGCCTGAATCAGATCATCGAGTGGCGCGGAAAGCCGCAGGCCATTCGTATTGATAATGGGCCCGAATATGTCAGTGGCAAGCTCATGGAATGGGCTGAAAAACATAG
>NZ_FWFJ01000138.1 GCF_900172365.1 Roseovarius gaetbuli | reverse complement strand
AAGCACCGTGTTTCTGGTGCAGAAAGTAGCATCCAAATGTGGGCGCGAGTGCCTTTCTTATCAGGCTTTGGGCGTTTGCTGCGGTGCAGGAAAGATCTTGGCTGGTTTGCGAAGGTTTTGGGCGGTTGCGGCGAGGAGGAATTCGTCTTTTGCGCCGCATGGGCCGCGCAATCGGAGCCGTCCGAGCCCGAGGATGCGTTTGAGATGCGCAAAGAGCATCTAAACCTTCTTTCGGAGCTTCATCGAGATGTCGTATTGGCGGGTCTTGGCAATGTCTCGTGCGACCTGGCGGGCGTCTTCGTCTTGTTCACGGCTGATCGTTCTGGTGTCCGTATCCGGGCAGCATTTTGCTTTCGAGGGACAAGCCTGACACGTCAGTTTAAGGGCGCGGTATCGCATTGTGCCCTTGCCAGTCGGGCCCCGGTTTGGGTCAGAATAGTTACGGCGGAATTGCTTGAGGTCGTGGCCTTCAGGGCAGATGTATCGGTCATTCTCCGGATCCCATTCGAAATCATCACGGGACCATATGCCTTCCGCCCTCTTGGCCTTGTCGATCACCGGGATATGCGGTGCAATCTTGCGTTCCACCAGCCAACCCAACATCGGACCAGTGCCGTAGGCGGTGTCTGCGATCAGGCGCTCGGGGTGCAGCTCGAACGTCTCTTTGACCCGCTTCAGCATCGTCTTTGTCGACCCAACCTCTGCTTGCCGGATCGACCTTGTCGCCTCGACATCAACAATGACGCCATGATCCGTATCGATCAGGTAGTTGTCGGAATAACTGAA
>NZ_FWFJ01000142.1 GCF_900172365.1 Roseovarius gaetbuli | reverse complement strand
GATCGACCCGGAACCGATCCCGGGCACCGCCCTTTACGGCCCCTACATCCTTCTCGGCTATCTGGATTGCTCCCGGTGCGACGTCCACTACGCCTGCGATGGCCGATAGCAGTGTGGATTTTCCGCTTCCGCTGGGGCCAAACAAGAATATCCGCTCACCCTGAGCAAGCGACAGGTTTGGTATACGCAGGGTCGCATTTTCCGACCCCGGCCAATTGAAAGTCAGGTTTTGGACGTGCAATGCCGTCATTCGATACACTGCCCTCGGCTATCTTGACACAGCTCGTTTTGTCCAGTGGCCCAAAATCCAACCACATGCATCGAGCAGCTAGAGCGACCCGCGGATGACAAAGACAACAATACCCGCTCTTTTAGATCGCAATTCCAACTTTCATCAGTAGCAGGCACCATGTCTCTTCTCGCCATTGCGTTATTCCCGGACTTCATTGAAAACGAACGCCGGTTCGAAGCATTACGAACCAGTATCCTACGGAAGCGTGCCTTTGTAGATTTTTCACTAATTCCCAATAGTAAACGTTGTGTTTTCGTCGAGAGGGTAGATGGGCTCCTTCAACTGAGTGTGCTCGAAAAGAGTAATATCGCGACTAGTGGCTCCGGGAAGATCAACGATCAGCACCTTGTCGGTGAAATT
>NZ_FWFJ01000143.1 GCF_900172365.1 Roseovarius gaetbuli | reverse complement strand
TGTAAAAATTAACGGTGAGCGACACTACCTATGGCGCGCGGTCGATCATGAAGGCGAAGTCCTGGAAAGCTTTGTGACAAAGACGCGCGATAAGCAGGCCGCATTGAAATTTTTAAAGAAAGCAATGCGTAAGCACGGTCGACCCGAGGTGATCGTCACGGACCGGCTGCGCTCGTACCGCGCCGCGCTGAAAGAGATCGGCGCCGCAAACAGGCAGGAAACGGGCCGCTGGCTGAACAATCGGGCGGAGAATTCACATCTGCCGTTTCGACGACGGGAGAGGGCGATGATGCGTTTCAGGCGGATGCGAAGTTTACGGAAATTCGCCGCAGTCCACGCTTCCGTCTATAATCACTTTAATCAGGAACGCAGCCTCTCAACTCGACACAATTTCAAACTCAACCGCGCCGCCGCTCTTGCCGAGTGGCGCGGCCTCTGCGCAAAATAAGAGGCAGCGTCACTGTCCTTGTGGAGACTGGTTCGAATTCGTCTGATGGTGTGGACGGCTCCACCCGAACGGCATCTCAATGTGCCATGCTGGTGCTGTTTGCAACCAACAGAGAGAAGGAGCCATCCACATGACTATTACAACACTCGGGATCGACATCGCCAAGT
>NZ_FWFJ01000144.1 GCF_900172365.1 Roseovarius gaetbuli | reverse complement strand
GGTCAAACCATAGCAAAACGACGGCGCGAGGGGAATCCCACACGCGCATTTATCCCGCCTTGAGCGGTGTCCAACTGCGCTGCGGCAAACGCCAATCAATCCCTTCGAGCAGCATCGCCAACTGCGCTGCGGTCAGGGCAATCTTGCCCTCTTTCGCCGATGGCCACACGAACCGACCTTTCTCCAGGCGTTTGCTGAACAGGCATGCGCCCTGACCATCCCACCTGAAGTGGTCGGGCAAATTTGGACAGCGTGCTAAGATGTATCCACCGCGCAGGAATGGATACGAGAATGACAAGGCGACGGAACTTTTCAGACAAGTTTAAAGCTGCTGTGGCGCTTGAGGCGCTGCGCGGTGACAAGAAGGTGCAGGAGATCGCGGCCAAGCGGCAATTGCATCCGACGCAGGTGAGCACATGGAAACGGCAAGCGATTGAAGGCATGGCAGGCGTTTTCTCAGACAAGGTCAAGAAGGCTGAGAACAAGGATGGCGAGATCAAAGAGCTTCACGCCAAGATCGGCAAGCTCGCGGTGGAAAACGATTTTTTGTCAC